>NZ_JBVHMN010000008.1:0-401846 GCF_055558435.1 Streptomyces sp. NPDC025784 | reverse complement strand
CGACAGGACCAGCTACAAGGCCACCATCAGCATCGACATCCTGACCACCCGCACCCCTTGACGCCCAACGCCCAACGCTAACTACACGGCATTGGGGCTAGATCACCAGGGACAGCAGCAGCACGAGGCCGCCGGCCACCACCGAGATGATCGTCTCCATCACCGACCAGGTCTTCACGGTCTGCCCGACGCTCAGGCCGAAGTACTCCTTGACCAGCCAGAAGCCGGCGTCGTTGACGTGGCTGAAGAAGAGCGAGCCCGCGCCGATCGCCAGCACCAGGAGGGAGGCGTGGGTGGTCGACATGTCGGCCGCGAGCGGGGCGACGAGTCCGGCCGCCGAGATGGTGGCGACGGTGGCCGAGCCGGTCGCGAGCCGGATCGCGACCGCGATCAGCCAGGCCAGCAGCAGCGCGGGGATCGACCAGTCCTTGGAGATGTCCAGGATCATCTGGCCCACGCCGGAGTCGATCAGCGTCTGCTTGAAGCCGCCGCCCGCACCCACGATGAGCAGGATGCCGGCGATCGGGGCGAGGGACTTCTCGACGGTCGTCGACAGTCGTTCCTTGGTGAACCCGGCGGCCCGGCCCAGCGTGAACATGCCGACGATGACGGCCGCGAGCAGGGCGATCAGCGGCGAGCCTATGACGTCGAACACGCGCTGGACCATGTGCGTGGGGTCGTCCACGACGATGTCGACCAGGGCCTTGGCCAGCATCAGCACGACCGGCAGCAGCATCGTGGCGAGGGTGGCGCCGAAGCCGGGACGCTTCTCCAGGTCCTCGGAGGCGCGCTGCGGGATCATGCGGTCGGGGGCCGGAACGTCCACCCAGCGGGCCGCGTAGCGGGAGAAGACCGGACCGGCGACGATCACCGTGGGGATGGCGACCAGGACGCCGAGCGCGAGGGTGACGCCGAGGTTGGCCTTGACGGCGTCGATCGCGACGAGCGGGCCCGGGTGCGGAGGGATCAGGCCGTGCATCACGGACAGGCCGGCGAGCGCCGGGATGCCGATGCGCATCAGGGAGTAGTTGCCGCGCTTGGCGACCATCAGCACGACCGGGATCAGCAGGACGATGCCGACCTCGAAGAACAGCGGCAGGCCGATGACGGAGGCGATGAGCACCATGGCCCACGGCATGGCGCGGCCGCCCGCCTTGGCGAGGATCGTGTCGACGATCTGGTCGGCGCCCCCGGAGTCGGCGAGCAGCTTGCCGAGGATCGCGCCGAGCGCGATCAGGACACCCACACCGGCGACGGTCGAGCCGAGCCCGCCGGTGAAACTGATGATCACTTTGTCGAGCGGGGCCCCGGCGACGGCACCGAGGACGAGCGAGCCGATGGTCAGGGCCAGGAACGCGTGCAGCTTGAACCTGGTGATGAGCAGCACGATGACGGCGATGCCCGTCAGTACGGCAATGCCCAGCTGAGCGTGGCCCGCCGAGGTGATCGGCTCGACGGCGTCCGCTGCCAGCATCTCGACGCTGAGTCTGGTCACGGTTGATCCCTTGCTTGAGTGAGGTACGCGGGAAGGGGGACGGGGTGGGGAGGGAGAGGGGGGACGGGGGAACGGGCTTCGCGGCCAGCGGGCTTCGCGGACACCGGCGCGTGACCGGCCGGACCGGTGGCCACGTCATGTCCGTGGTTGCGCCGTGCCGGTGGCGACGCGGTGCGGGGCGGGGTCGCCTCCGCGCTCGACTACGCGGGCAGGTCGAGATCCCGCAGCGCGGCCACGGCCCGCTCGGTGATCTCTTCGGGGCTGCCGGACACGTCCACGCCGACGCCCGCCTCGTCCGCCTCCAGCGGCTGGAGGGTGGCGAACTGCGAGTCCAGGAGCGCCGTCGGCATGAAGTGGCCCTGGCGGTGCGACATCCGGTCCTCGATGAGCTTGCGGTCACCGGTGAGGTGGACGAAGACGACTCCAGGGGCGGCCGCCCGCAGCCGGTCCCGGTAACTGCGCTTGAGCGCCGAGCTGCTGACCACCCCGCCGAGCCCGGCCCGGTCGTGCGCCCAGCGGCCGATGGCGTCCAGCCAGGGCCACCGGTCCTCGTCGGTCAGCGGCGTTCCCGCCGACATCTTGGCGATGTTGGCCGCGGGGTGGAAGTCGTCGCCCTCGGCGTACGGAACGCCGAGCCGGTCGGCGATCAGGGGACCGATCGTGGTCTTCCCGGTGCCTGCCACGCCCATGACCACCACGACGTGGGGGGTACGCGTCTGCTGCATCGTGCTCTCGCTGTCTTCGTCGACATCTGATGTCGACGACACTGAAACCTATTAGGTACGACGAATTCAAGAGTGTGTGACGTATAAGTCTGACTTTTTGTTCGAGGCGCCTGCCTCGTACGCTGACCCCATGACCACACGGGGCCGGGGGCTGCACGGACATGTACTGGAGACCCTCGGGCCGGCCATCACGGCGGGCGAGTATCCGCCGGGGAGCGTGCTGCGCACCGACGAACTGGCGCAGCGCTTCGAGGTGTCACGCTCCGTGATGCGTGAGGCGGTCCGGGTGCTCGAATCCATGCACCTCGTCGAGTCCCGCCGCCGCGTCGGCGTCACCGTCCGCCCCAAGGCCGAGTGGAACGTCTACGACCCCGAGGTCATCCGCTGGCGGCTGGCCGGTGCCGACCGCCCGCACCAGCTGCGTTCACTCACCGTGCTGCGCTCCGCGGTCGAACCCGTCGCCGCGGGCCTGGCCGCCCGGCACGCGACGGCCGAGCAGTGCGCCGAGCTCACCGAGTGCGCCCTGGGCATGGTCGCCACCTCACGCGGTCATCAGCTGGAGGCGTATCTCGTCCACGACATCGCCTTCCACCGGGTGATCCTGTGCGCGTCGGGCAACGAGATGTTCGCACGCCTCGGCGACGTCGTCGCGGAGGTCCTGGCTGGTCGCACGCACCACGAGGTCATGTTCGAGGACCCGGACCCGGCCGCCGTCACCCTGCACGTCCAGGTCGCCGAGGCCGTCCGGGAGGGCGACGCGGCCCGCGCCGAGCAGCTCACCCGCGAGATCACCGTCGGCGCGCTCCAGGAGCTCGACATCCTGGCACCGTGACCCCGGTGCGGCGGCACGGGCGCTGTCACCGTGCCTCCGTGGCGGCAGCGGGGGTGCCGTGCCGGCGCCGGCACGGCCCTCGTGGTGGCGGCACGGGCGCCGTACCGCCACCACGGCGACTCTGCCCCGCCGCCTACTCCTGGAAGTCCCCGTCCACGTACACCCACGCGCCGTCGACCCGCTCGAAGCGGCTCCGCTCGTGCAGCGAACCACCCCGGTAGGAAGCCCGGAAGGTGACGGTGCCGGTGCCGTGGAACGCCGAACCCTGCTCCGTGGCGAGGACCTCCAGACCGGTCCAGCGCATCCCGGGGTCGAACTCCACCCGCGACGGCCGTGTCCGCGGATGCCAGGTCCGCAGCAGATACCCCTCGTCCTCCTTCACGAAGGCGCAGTACCGCGACCGCATGAGCGCCTCGGCGGTCGGTGCCGCGGCCTCACCGCGATGGAACCGCCCGCAGCACTTCGCATACGGCTCGGGAAGCCCGCAAGGGCAGGAACGACTCGTCATGGCTGCCATTGTGCCTACGCCGAGTCGGCCTTCCCCGGCGGGTAGGCGGGCCGCGCCGGAATCGCCGCCCCGGGCACCGGCAGCGGCGGAAGCGCCCTCTCGTGCAGCCACGCCGTGAACAACTCGTCGAGCGGCTCGGCCGTGTAGCGCGAGACGTGCGAGGTGAACGTCGTCGTCGTGACCGCACCTCCCCGGTGCACGGCGGCCCAGCGGCGCAGCATCCGGAAGAACGCGTCGTCCCCCAGGGCCTGCCGGACCGCGTGCAGCGCCAGACCGCCGCGCTCGTAGAGCCGGTCGTCGAACATCAGCTTGCGGCCCGGGTTCGCGAGGACCAGGTCCTGGGGCTGCGCGGACAGCTTCCGGTGCGCGGCGGCGGCCAGTTGGTGCGCCGTACGGCCACCCGAACGCTCCGACCACAGCCACTCCGCGTACTTGGCGAAACCCTCGTTCAGCCAGATGTGCCGCCAGTCCGCGATGGACACGCTGTTGCCGAACCACTGGTGCGCCAGCTCGTGCGCCACCAGCCGCTCCGAACCCCGCGCCCCGTCCACGTGGTTGGCGCCGAACATCGACAGACCCTGCGCCTCGACCGGGACGTCCAGTTCCTCCTCCGTCACGACGACCGCGTACTCGCCGAACGGATACGGCCCGAAGAGCTCCTCGAACAGCTCCATCATCGCGGGCTGCCGTGCGAAGTCCCGGGAGAACTCGGCCAGCAGGTGCGCGGGCAGATGGCCCGACTGCGGCACACCGCCCAGGCCCGGGTCGCCCAGCAGCACCGTCTGGTACTTGCCGACCGACAGCCCGACCAGATAGCTGGAGGTGGGCGCCGACTGCTCGTACACCCAGGTCGTCGTCGACGCCCTCGTCGTCCGCGTGAGCAGCCGCCCACCCGCCACCACCGAGTACGCGGACGGCGTCGTCACCGAGATCTGGTACGAAGCCTTGTCCGCAGGCCGGTCGTTGCACGGGTACCACGACGGCGCGCCGACCGGCTGGCTCGCCACCAGCGCCCCGTCCTCCAGCTCCTCCCAGCCGAGACCGCCCCAGGGACTGCTGACCGGCTTGGGGTTGCCCGACCAGTGGACCTCCACGGTGAACGCGGCCCCCGCCCGGACCGGCTTCGGCGGCCGGATCCGCAGCCGGCCGCCCCGGTGCGTGTAGTGCGGCGCCTTGCCGTCCACCCGGACCCGGCCGATCCGGAAGTCGGCCAGGTTCAGCTGGAATTCGGCGAGCGGGGCACGGCCGGCTATGGCGTTGATGCGCGCGGTGCCGGAGAGCCGGTTCGGGCCGGGGCGGTAGTCCAGCGTGAGCTCGTACCGGTGCGCCCGGTAGCGGGGATCACCGTTGGCCGGGAAGTACGGGTCCGAATCCGGTGTCTGCTGAACGCTCACTGCTGCGTCTGCTCCCTGCCCTGTGCTCGTACGACGTGCCGCTGTACCGCCCTTCGTCTCCGATCCGGTCACGTCCGTCAGGAACGCCATGCCTCGATCGGGTTGCCCAGCCAGCGGGTTTCGTCGGGAACGGACTCCGCCGCCATCACCAGCGACGCCGGACCCAGGGTGGAGCGAGCCCCGATGGTGCTGCCGGGAAGGACGATTCCGCCCGGGCCCAGGGTGGCGCCCTCACGGAGGACAACAGTATCCGTCCGCAAGATCCGGTCGTGGAAGAGGTGCGTCTGCAGGACACAGCCCCGATTGACCGTGCACGCGTCCCCGAGCGACACCAGATCCGTCTCCGGCAGCCAGTAGCTCTCCACCCAGGTGCCCCTGCCGATCCGGGCGCCGAGCCCGCGCAGCCACGCCGTCATCAACGGCGTACCCGGCACCGACCCGGCGAGCCACGGCACCGCCACCACCTCGACGAACGTGTCCGCCAGCTCGTTGCGCCACACGAAGCCGCTCCACAACGGATGCTCACCGCTCCGGTGCCGCCCCACGAGCAGCCACTTCGCCACGATCGACACCAGGCAGGCCACGGCGCCCGCGCCCAGCAGCACCAGACCGCCGAACAGCGGCGCCCAGGCACCCAGCGCGCACAACGCCGCGACCGTCAGCGCGACCAGCGCCGCCGAGCAGAGCACGGGCACGATCCGGCACAGCTCCACCAGACCGCGCGCCCACAGCAGCCGCGCGGGCGGGTCGTAGGTACGGCTCTGGTCGCCGTCGTGCGCCGCGCGCGGCAGCTTCACCGGCGGCAGCCCCAGATACGAACTGCCCTTCTTCGCCTTCTTCGGCGTCGCCGACAGCACCCCGACCAGGCCGCCGTCGGGCACGCTGCGGCCCGGCGCCGTCATCCCGGAGTTCCCGAGGAACGCCCGGCGCCCGATCTCGGCCCGCCCGATCCGCATCCAGCCACCGCCCAGCTCGTACGGAGCGGTCAGCGTGTCGTCCGCGAGGAAGGCGCCCTCGCCGACCGTGGTCAGACTCGGCAGCGCCAGCACCGTGGACACCTCGGCGCCCCGCCCGATCCGCATGCCGAGCAGCCGCAGCCACACCGGCGTGATCAGCCCCGCGTACAGCGGGAACAGCGTCTCCCGCGAGCGGTCCATCAGCTGGGTGACCGTCCACGCCTGCCAGCCGACCCGGCTGTGCGTCGGGTGCGTGCCCTCCCGCAGCCCCAGGCTGAGCAGCCGTACGAAGACCAGCAGCAGCAGCGCGTACGCGAAACCGAAGGCGAGGGCGGACGGGACCAGGGCGAGCGCCGCCCCGCGCAGCGCGCCGCCCAGTCCGGCGTCCGCGCTCACGAACACCCGGGCCACCAGCAGCGCGGCCACACCCGCCAGCACCGGCAGCCCGCTCAGCGCGAACCCCGTCGCCCCGTACATCGCACGCCACGCCGTGCCGCGCTGCGGACGTTCCTTGGGCCAGGCGCGCTTCGCCTTGCCGAGCTTGACCGCGGGCGCCCCGGCCCAGCGCTGCCCGGTCGGGATCTGGCCGGCCACCGCCGAACCCGGGGCCACCTCGGCACGCTTGCCGACCCGCGCGCCCGGGAACAGCATGCTCCGCGTCCCGACCACCGCCCCGGCACCGACCTTGACCGCACCGATCTCCAGCCGGTCACCGTCCAGCCAGTGCCCCGACAGATCCACTTCGGACTCCACGGCGGCCCCCCGGCCCAGCTTGAGCATGCCGGTGACCGGAGGCAGCGAGTGCAGATCCACGTCCCTGCCGACCTTGGCGCCCAGGGCGCGGGCGTACCGCTCCAGCCACGAGCCGGTGAGCGAGGTCGCGCCGCTGAACTCGGCGAGACGCTCGGCCGTCCACAGCCGCAGATGGACGCTCCCGCCCCGCGGGTACCGGCCCGGCCCGACCCCGCGCAGCAGCAGCCGCGCCCCGCCCGCCGCGATCGCGAGCCGGCCCGGCGGGCTGAGGAAGAGGACCGTACCCGCCGCGACGAGCCACCACGAGGCGCCCGGCGCCCACGGATACGGACCGAACCAGTGCAGTACGTTCCCCACCGCGGCCAGCGCCACCGTCCAGCGCAGCCCGAGGACGGTGAACAGCGGAACCAGCAGCAGGAGCTGCGTCACCTTCGTCCGCAGCGGGACCGGGGCCACGAGGCGCGCGGTGCCGTCCTCCTGCGCGGTCTTCTCAAGACGCCGGGCGAGCTTGCGCAGTACGGGCTGCGCGTAGATGTCGAGCACCGCGGCGCTCGGATAGCGGGTGCGCAGCCTCGTCGTCAGCTGCGCGGCGGCCAGGCTGCCGCCGCCGATCGCGAAGAAGTCGTCGGAGCCACTGCCCACGGGTATCCCGAGCACCTCGCTCCACTGCTCCGCGAGCCAGGCCTCGGTGCCGTAGAGCTCCTCCTGCGCACCGCCGGTCTCCAGGACTTCCAGCGGCCAGGGGAGCGCCGCCCGGTCTACCTTGCCCGAGGTGCGGGTCGGCAGGTCCGCGACCGGGGCCAGCAGCGGGACCAGGGCGGCGGGCAGCTCGGCCCGCAGCTTCTCCACGGCGGTCGCGTGGTCCCAGCCGTCCTGGGTGACGACATAGCCGACCAGCAGCTGATTGCCGCCGCGCGCGGTGCGCACGGCCGCGGCCGCGCCGGCCACACCGGGCAGCGCCTGCAGCGCCGCGTCCACCTCGCCGAGTTCGATCCGGCGCCCGCCGAGCTTGATCTGCTCGTCGGCACGGCCGAGGAAGACCAGCCCCTCGGGCTCGGCCCTGACCAGGTCACCGCTGCGGTACGCCCGCTCCCAGCCGAGCGCGTCCAGCGGCGCGTACTTCTCGGCGTCCTTCTCCGCGTCCAGGTACCGGGCCAGCCCTACCCCGCCGATGACGAGCTGCCCGCTGCCGCCCATCGGCACGAGCTCCTCGTCCGCGTCGACGACGGCCAGCTCCCAGCCGTTCAGCGGAAGCCCGATCCGCACCGGCTCCTCCCCGCTCATGTGCGAGGCACAGGCCACCACGGTCGCCTCCGTCGGCCCGTACGTGTTCCAGACCTCCCGGCCCTCCGTGACGAGCCGCTGCGCGAGCTCGGGCGGGCAGGCCTCACCGCCGAAGATCAGGAGCCGGACCTCGTTGAGGGTCTCCGGCTCCCACAGGGCGGCCAGCGTGGGCACGGTCGAGACGACCGTGATGTCCTGCTCCACCAGCCAGGGCCCGAGGTCGGCGCCGCTGCGGACCTGGGCGCGCGGCACCGGCACCAGACAGGCGCCGTACCGCCAGGCCAGCCACATCTCCTCGCAGGAGGCGTCGAAGGCGACGGAGAGACCCGCCATCACCCGGTCGCCCGGGCCGATCGGGTCCTCGGTGAGGAACAACGCGGCCTCGGCGTCCACGAACGCGGCGGCACTGCGGTGCGAGACGGCGACGCCCTTGGGCTTCCCGGTCGAGCCGGAGGTGAAGATGATCCAGGCGTCGTGTTCGACGCCCGGCCGGGCGGCGCGGGCGCCCGAGGCGCCGGTGACGGTCAGCTCGTGCCCGGCCCCCACGACCGCGCACACCTCCGCCTCGCCGAAGACCAGCTCGGCCCGCTCGTCCGGGTCCTCCGCGTCCACCGGCACGTACGCGGCACCGGCGGCGAGCACGGCGAGGACGGCTATGTACAGATCGTTGGTGCCGGAGGGGACCCGCACACCGACCCGGTCGCCGAGCCCGACCCCGGCCGCGGCGAGCCGCCCGCGCAGGACCTCGACCTCGACGGCCAGGGCGCGGTAGGTCAGCGAGCGCCGGCCGTCGTCGAGCGCCGGCTCGTCGGGGTGGGCCCGTACGGAGGCGTCGAGGATGTCGACGAGCGTGCGCGGCGAGGCGGCGGAGGAGGCGGAGAAGCGAGCCTGGTCACCGAACTCCGCACGCACCTCGTCGTCCGACAACGCGAGCACGGGGTCTTGCTGGAGGGCTGCCATCGGGTCCTCACGTGTTGTTTCCCGGAGAGTCCGGGGCGCTGGTGGGCCCGCAGGTATGCCTGGGGATATTCCGGTCCAGCTCCAAACAAGCGTGGAATTTTAGTACGACGCTAGCCGCGGACCTGGGCGTCAGCCATGCGAGGAGGCCTTCCGGGGGTCTCGGAACCGCTGCTTCCGAGGCTCTGACATGGCGATACGTCACCGTGACGAGATCTGCCCCACATCTGTCCGTAACCCGCCGGACACGGGGAGCGAGGAGCGGGCCGACGGTATCGGCACAACGAGCGAGGGCCGCGACCTGATGGTCGCGGCCCTCGCTCTTCCTGTGTGTCCGAGGGGGGACTTGAACCCCCACGCCCGATAAAGGGCACTAGCACCTCAAGCTAGCGCGTCTGCCATTCCGCCACCCGGACAAGGTGTCTGTCGTGCGGGGTTTCCCTCGCGGCGACAGAGGAAACATTACCAGGCTTTCGAGGGCCTCCGATCACCCCCCGTCGTCGCGTGAACGGCGTGTGACGGGCCGGGTCCTGCCTTGGGGCCCGGAAGCGGTCGGGGAGAGGATGAGGGAGACCACCAGCAGTGACAGTGGGAGGAAGCAGCGTGAGCGAGTCGAACACGGCCAGGAGCGTCTCCGGCCAGGACGAGGTCGTCGACCTCTGTCGCGAGCTGATCCAGATCGACACCAGCAACTACGGCGACCACTCGGGTCCGGGCGAGCGCAAGGCCGCCGAGTACGTGGCCGAGAAGCTCGCCGAGGTGGGGCTCGAACCGCAGATCTTCGAGTCGCACAAGGGCCGCGCCTCCACGGTGGCCCGCATCGAGGGCGAGGACCCCTCGCGGCCGGCGCTGCTCATCCACGGCCACACCGACGTCGTACCGGCCAACGCCACGGACTGGACCCATCACCCCTTCTCGGGCGAGATCGCCGACGGGATGGTGTGGGGCCGCGGCGCGGTCGACATGAAGGACATGGACGCCATGACGCTGGCCGTCGTGCGTGACCGGCTGCGCACCGGGCGCAAGCCGCCCCGAGACATCGTCCTCGCCTTCCTCGCGGACGAGGAGGCGGGGGGCACGTGGGGCGCGCGGCACCTGGTGGACAACCACCCGGACCTCTTCGAGGGCGTCACGGAGGCGATCGGCGAGGTCGGCGGCTTCTCCTTCACGGTCAACGAGAAGCTGCGGCTCTACCTCGTCGAGACCGCCCAGAAGGGCATGCACTGGATGAAGCTGACCGTGGACGGCACCGCCGGTCACGGTTCGATGATCCACAGGGACAACGCGATCACCGAGCTGTCCGAGGCCGTCGGGCGGCTCGGCCGCCACCGGTTCCCGGTCCGCGTCACCAAGACGCTGCGGCACTTCCTGGACGAACTCGGCGACGCGCTCGGCACCGAGCTCGACCCCGAGAACATGGACGAGACGCTGGCCAAGCTCGGCGGCATCGCCAAGCTCATCGGCGCCTCCCTCCAGAACACCGCCAATCCGACCCAGCTGGGCGCCGGATACAAGGTCAACGTCATTCCGGGACAGGCCACCGCGCATGTCGACGGCCGTTATCTGCCGGGGTACGAGGAGGAATTCCTCGCCGACCTGGACCGCATTCTCGGCCCGCGGGTGAAGCGCGAGGACGTGCACGCGGACAAGGCGCTGGAGACCGGTTTCGACGGCGCGCTCGTCGACGCCATGCAGACCGCGCTGTCCGCGGAGGACCCGATCGCGCGCGCCGTGCCGTACATGCTGTCGGCCGGCACCGATGCCAAGTCCTTCGCCGACCTCGGCATCCGCTGCTTCGGCTTCGCCCCGCTGAAGCTGCCGCCGGAGCTGGACTTCGCGGGCATGTTCCACGGCGTCGACGAGCGGGTCCCGGTGGATGCCCTGCAGTTCGGTGTGCGCGTGCTCGACCGCTTCATCGACGCGTCCTGAATTACTCGGGTAAAACGAAACTCCTGTAATCGACCGCGCGTGCGGGCCCCACTGAGAAGAGTGAATCCGACGATAAGCTCGTAGCTCCATTACTCCCTCCTCGTTACACGTGATGCGAACCGAAGCTGGGATCGCATGTGCCAACAATGGAGGAAGAATGATCAAGAAGGTCGTCGCCGCTGCCGCTGCCACTGGTGGTCTGGTTCTCGCGGGTGCGGGCCTGGCCGTCGCCGACTCGGGTGCCCAGGGTGCTGCCGTGCACTCCCCGGGTGTCGTGTCCGGCAACGTGATTCAGGTGCCCGTTCACATCCCGGTGAACGTCTGCGGCAACACGGTCTCCGTGATCGGGCTGCTGAACCCCGCCTTCGGTAACAGCTGCGTCAACAAGTGACGTCGTGCCTCACCCCATGAGGGTCACTTCGTGAGGGTCATAGCCCGTCGGCCCCGGAGTCCGCGCCATGCACTCCGGGGCCGACCGGCTTCCGCGCACGCGTCGGGTGGGTGTGTGCGCGTTCCGGACGTTCCAAGCCAACGGCTAAGGCAGGGATTACAGCTATGCGACAGGTCACCCGCAAGGGCCTGATGACCGTGGCGGCGGCGAGCGGCGTACTCGCCGTCACCGGCGGCTACGCACACGCCGACTCGGGTGCGAACGGCTCCACCGCGAACTCCCCCGGCGTGCTGTCGGGCAACACGGTGCAGGTGCCGGTGCACGCGCCGGTGAACGTCTGCGGCAACACCGTGAACGTCATCGGGGTGCTCAACCCGGCGGTGGGCAACACATGCGTCAACCATGGCGGCAACGGCGGGCACGGGGTCGGGAACCCGCACTCCGGCGGCTCCCGGGCCGACGGTCACGCCGTCGGCTCGCCGGGCGTCGGCTCCGGCAACCACGTCCAGGTACCGGTCGACGCTCCCGTGAACGTCTGCGGGAACAGCGTGAACGTCGTCGGAGTGGGCAACGCGGCGGCGGGCAACGAGTGCGCCGGCGGCGGACACTCCACGACCCCGCCCGGCGGCGGACACCAGACGCCGCCTCCGGGCACCCCCGGGCAGCCGGGGCATCCGGGAAACCCCGGTACGCCCGGACACCCGGGCCGGCCCGGCACGCCGGGAAGTCCCGGCACACCGGGGAACCCGGGTACGCCCGGTACGCCGGGCCAGCCGGGGAACCCGGGCACCCCGCCCGGCTCCGGAGGACATCACCCGGGCGGTTCCTCGCACGTCGATCAGCCGGGTGCGCAGTCCGTCACCCAGCCCCATGGCGCCGGGATGCTCGCCCACACCGGCGGTGAGCTGCCGCTCGGCGTGGTCGTACCCGCGGGCGCCGGCGCGCTGCTGGCCGGTGCGGTGCTCTACCGCCGGGCACGATCGGCGGCGTAGCCCGAAGGCCGCCGGAGCCGACCGGTGCAGGTGTGACCACGACGCCACACACTTCCCCGGTGGCGTCGAGAACGGAGCGGGCCCCGCCACTGGCGGGGCCCGCTCCGTTTCAGCCGCCCGTCGTCACCATGTGGCGCGCACCTGGCGGATGATCCGCCGGCGCAGCCGCACCTTGCGGCTGCCGTCGCGCAGCAGGCTCAGGCGGTCCAACTCCCAGTGTCCGTACTCGGCATGGTCCGTCAGCAGACGCGTCGTCTCCTTGCGGGAGACCCCGCGAGGTACGTACACGTCGACAAATTCGTATTCCGGCATCGCATCTATTGTGCGGGCTGGGGCCCGGTACGGATAGCGTCTGCACTATGTCTGATGCTGCGCAGCCCACCGCTGCCGAGGTACGCGCCGCCGCCGAGGCGGTCAAGACCGCGCTCGACCGCCACCTGGCCGCGGTCGAGCGCAGGACGGGTGAGGACGACCCGGCCGTCTACGAGGCGTTCAACGAGCTGGCCGCCGCGGCCGAGGAGTACGACGAACTGCTCTACGACCGCTACGACGAGGTCACCCCCTTCGAGATCCCCGGTACCGACGACACGCTGCCGCCGTACACGGGCCCCGAGGAGCCGAACGCGCTGAGCGTGCTGATCCGCCGGGACTACGCGGTGGTGGAGCCGCAGCGGCTGCTGGCGCAGGCCCAGCGGGTGGAGGCCGTGGAGGAGGACGGAGCCACCGCGGACGCCGGCTTCGACGCGGCGTCCGGCACCGTCCACGGGGCTCTCGGGATCCTCTTCGGCGAGTTCGAACCGGACGAGATCGCGTCCCGGCACAAGGAGTTCGGCCTGGAAGAGGGCGACTCCACGCTCTGGGTGACCGCCGCGGACGAACCCTCGGAGCCCGGCGAGTGGCTGGAGGCCCCCTTCGAGTCGACCGACCCGCAGCGGGTCGTCTGCCGTTTCGACGTCAGCGCGGTCTTCGACGAGGAGGCGGACGACGATCTGGAGGACGGCCTCGGCCCCCGCGGGGACCTGGAGCCGCTGGACGCGGATCGCTGAGCCGGGCGCGGCACGGGAAGACGTGACAGTGGCGGTCACCGGAGCCGGTGGCCGCCACTGTCATGTGCGGAGAACGCGGGCGGGGCCGGAGCCCGCTGTGGCGCCCGCCCGTGGTGCCTCCCGGGCAGCCGTCAGCCGGCTGCGGGCACCTGCGCCTTGAGCAGGGCCGGCAGCCGCGTGGTGCGCGGCTTCTGCGGGACCTCGGCCACCGCGCGCGGCAAGGCCTGCTCCACCCCGTGGACCACCGACAGATGACGCCCGGCCCGGCCGAAGGCCGTGTACACCCAGGGCCTGGTCAGGGACTGCGCCGCGTCACCGGGCAGCACCACGACCGCGGCGGGCCAGGTCGTGCCCACCGCCTGGTGCGCCGTGAGCGCCCAGCCGTGCCGCACGGACTGCTCGACCCGCTCCTTCGGTACGACGACGGGGACACCTGCGCACTCCAGGTGCAGTCCCTCGGCATCGGCCTTCACCACGTGCCCGGGCACCGAACGGCCCGATGCGGGGGAGTAGGCGATCCGGTCACCGGGGTCGAAGCCGCCGAAACGGCCGGGGCCCGGGTTCAGCCGCTCCTTGAGCGCGGCGTTCAGCGCGCGCGTGCCGACGGCGCCGCCGTGTCCCGGCGTGATCACCTGCGTCTGCTCGGCCGGGATGCCGATGGCCCGCGGCACCGAGTCCGCGACCAGCTGCACGGTCCGGTGCACCGCTTCGCCCGCGTCGCGCACCGGGACGATCACGACCTCCTTGCCCGGCGCCTCCACCTGGAGGAGCTCACCGATCCCGATGCCGGAGACCAGCTCGCCGATGGGCCCGGGGTCCGGTGTGCGCGAGGCGACCGCCGGACAGACGCGGGCGGCGACGAGATCCGCGAAGACCCGGCCGGGTCCCGCCGACCACAGCACGCCCGGGTCCCCGCTCAGCACGAGCCGTGCCCCGTCCGGCAGTGACTCGGCGAGCACGGCCGCCGTCTCGACGTCCAGCTGCGGCGCGTCCATGACGACGAGGAGATCGAGGTCCAGGGCGCCGTCGGCGTCCCGGCCCGGGCCCTCGGCGCCGGACAGAAGCCCGGCGACAGTGGCGACGTGGAGGTCCGGTGCCCCCTCGGGTCCGTCCCGGAGGCCGTCCTCGGCCGCCCGGGATGCGAGGCGCCCGCGGCCGTCCGGGGTGTGCGTGGCGGCCCAGCCGCGCAGGCCGAGACTCCGTACCGCGTGCAGCAGCGTCGCGACCTCGGCCCCGGAGGCGTCGCCGCCGGTGTGGAGCACCAGGCCGTGGCCCGCGACCGCGCGGATCAGCTCCGCCGCGGAGCGTGGCGCCGACGTGGCGGCCTCCTCCCAGCCGGCGGTGGGACCGTCGTCCTTGGGCAGGGAGTTCATCACCCGGGCGAGGCCGTCGGCGAGGCTCTCCTCCGCCAGCGCGTACCGCTCCAGGCCGATGAGGACGCGGACCGGGCGTTCCTCGGCCTCCTCCGTGTCCTCCCTGGAGGGGGCCGTCGTGTCGAGGGCGTCCTGGAACACCAGGGCCTCGCCCTCCGCGAGGGTGCTCTGCACGGACGCGTCCGGGTCCGGCACGGAGCGCTGGGTGAGCGCCGCGGCCAGGGCCGATGCGTCGAGGGCGGTGTGCCCGGCGAGGGCCGCCTGCTCCAGGAGCCACACGGTCAGCGCCCGGCCGCGCCGCTCGTCCTCGGGGCCGCACTCGGCGCCGAGCAGCGCGCGGGCGAACCCGTCGGCCTGCTCGGGCCGCACCCCGGCGACCCGGAGCAGCTGCCACGGGTCCTCGCGCAGCTGCCCGTCGGCGTCCTCGCCCAGGGCGGCGGCGACCTGCGGCGCGAGGGTGTCGGGCGCACCGGCGGCGGTCAGTACGGCACGCACGGCCGCCACGGCCTCCGGCGCGGCGGCCGCGGGCACGATGGCCGACGCGGTCACGGGCTGGGGCCGCCGCTCCGGCTCCGGGACGACGACCCTGCGCGGCGCGGGCTCCGGATCGTGGAACGCACCGGCCACGGGCTTCTCGCCGCTCTCCACCGCCCGGACCGCGGCGAGCAGGTCCGCGGCCTTCCCGCTGAGCTTGCCCCCGGCCTCGACCGGCCCCTGCTTCTCGGCCTTCCGCCGCTCGATCCGCTCCCGCTCCACGCGCTGGGCCGCCAGTTCGGCCTCGGCCTCGGACAGCTGCGGCGCGTCCCCGGAGGCCGTGGCGCCCTCGGCACCGCCCCCGTCGTCCGCGGAGCTCGCGGCGTCCCCCTCCGCGGAGGGCTCGGTGTCGTCCCCGCGTCCGGCGGCGTCGCCGTCCCCTGCCCCGTCCTCGGAGGGAGCGTCCGTCTCCTGCCCGGTGGCCCCGGCGTCGGCGTCGTCGCCGCCGGCTTGCGGGGTGTCGGCGGCCGTGTCCGCGCCCGGCGTCCCCGGCCCGGTGTCCTCCGTGGTCTCGGGCTCCGTGCTCACAGCGTGCTCCAGTCGTGATCGGGATAGTGGTGCACCGGTGCCGACACGTCGTCGAGCGCCCGGCAGATCTCGTCAGGAAGACTAAGGGTCTCCACTGACAACGCGGCCGTGAGCTGCTGCGCGTTGCGTGCGCCGACGATGGGCGCTGCCACGCCGGGCCGGTCGCGCACCCAGGCGAGGGCGACCTGGAGCGGTGTCACAGCGAGGCCGTCCGCCGCGGTGGTCACCGCGTCGACGATGCTGCTCGCGGTGTCGTCCAGGTAGGGAGCCACGAACGGGGCGAGGTGCTCGGAGCCGCCCCGGGAGTCCGACGGTGTCCCGCCCCGGTACTTGCCGGTGAGCACACCCCGGCCGAGCGGCGAGGAGGGCAGCAGGCCGACGCCCAGGTCGAGGGCGGCGGGCAGCACCTCGCGCTCGACGCCCCGCTGGAGGAGGGAGTACTCCATCTGCGTGCCGGCCAGCCGCGTGCGCGCGCCCGGCGCCGCGAGCTGCCACGTCGCCGCCTTGGCGAGCTGCCAGCCGCAGAAGTTGGACACGCCCGCGTAGCGCGCACGGCCGCTGCTGACCGCCATGTCGAGGGCTTGAAGGGTCTCCTCGAGGGGGGTGTCGGGGTCGTACGCGTGGACGTGCCACAGGTCCACGTAGTCCGTGCCCAGGCGCGCGAGGGACGCGTCGAGGGCGGACAGCAGATGGCCGCGCGACCCGTCGAAGCGGCGGTACGGGTCGGGTACGCTCCCCGCCTTCGTCGAGATGACCAGGTCCCGGCGCGGCACGAGCCCTTCTATGAGGCGCCCGAGGAGATACTCCGCCTCCCCGTCGCCGTACACGTCCGCGGTGTCGACGAGGGTCCCGCCCGCTTCCCAGAACGCCTTCAAGAGGTCCGCGGCGTCATGCTCGTCGGTGTCCCGGCCCCACGTCAGGGTGCCGAGTCCGATCCGGGACACACGCAGGCCGGTACGGCCGAGATGCCTCTGCTCCATGGACGCCGACATTACTGTCCGGAACTCACGGCGTGGGGGCCCTGTGGACAACCGGGACCGGTGGGACCGCGACCCGTGCCTGCCGCGCCGCCCGGCAGCGCGCTAGGGTCTCCGGCACAAGGGACGTTACTGATCGGTAAGGGGAATCGGCCATGCAGCTCGGGATCAACCTCGGCTACTGGGGCGCCGGAATGGACGCGGACAATCTCGCCGTGGCCCAGGAGGCCGACCGGCTCGGATACTCCGTCTGCTGGGCGGCCGAGGCCTACGGCTCCGACGCGGCCACCGTGCTCAGCTGGGTCGCCGCGCAGACCGAGCGGATCGACGTCGGTTCGGCCATCTTCCAGATCCCGGCGCGCCAGCCCGCGATGACCGCGATGACCGCCGCGACCCTCGACTCGCTCTCCGGCGGCCGGTTCCGCCTCGGCCTCGGCGTCTCCGGACCGCAGGTCTCCGAGGGCTGGTACGGCGTCAAGTTCGACAAGCCGCTGGCGCGCACCCGCGAGTACGTGGAGATCGTGCGCCGCGCGATGACGCGGGAGCGGCTCTCCTACGAAGGCGAGCACTGGACCCTGCCGCTGCCCGGCGGCCCGGGCAAGCCGCTCAAGCTGACCGTCCACCCGGAGCGCGAGCACATCCCGCTGTACATCGCCGCGATCGGCCCGAAGAACCTTGAGCAGACCGGTGAGATCGCGGACGGCGCGCTGCTGATCTTCCCCTCCGCCGAGCACCTGGAGGACACCGCGATCAGGCATCTGCGCGCGGGCCGGGAGAAGGCCGGGAAGACGATGGACGGCTTCGACGTCTGCCCGACGCTGCCGCTCGCCCTCGGTGACGACAAGAACGTGACGGCGCTCGCCGACATGTTCCGCCCCTACACGGCGCTGTACGTGGGCGGCATGGGCAGCCGCAAGCAGAACTTCTACAACCAGCTCGCCCAGCGCATGGGCTACGAGAAGGAAGCCGCCGAGATCCAGGACAAGTACCTGTCCGGCGACAAGGAGGGCGCCGCCGCCGCCATCCCGCACGCGCTGATCGACCAGACCACCCTGCTCGGCTCCGTCGACCGCATCGCCGACCGGATGAAGGCCTACGCCGCGGCCGGGGTCACCACGCTCACGCTGGCTCCCGCGGGCTTCACGCTGGAGGACCGGCTCGCCTCGCTGCGCGCCGGTTCCGAGGCGCTGGAGCGGGCCGGGCTCGCGTAGCGGGACGGCGCCGGGCGCCGGAAAGTTCTGCGGCCGTGGTGGGGGCTCGGGGGTCTACCCCGCCACGGCCGTCACAAGGAACAACGCGCCGCCACCCCCTTGGTTACGCGCCTGTGCCACCCCGGCCGTCCGTCGTTTGGCGGATTTGTCCGACACATCGGTTGCCGCACTCCTGGCATCCCATTTGACTCGTTTTCTGCGGAGCCCTGCAGAGAGGTGTCAGAGATGCTTTCGGCCAAGAGTCTCTTCGAGGAGATCCTCGACAACGACGAGTCGTTCCGGCTCTTCTGCTCCATCGCCGCCAGCGGGGAATCGCAGGGGGGATGGGAGAACGGGCGGATCGCAGCACTGGTCCCGCGCGAGCAGCGCGAGCTCGCGCCCAAGATCGCCCGGCACGGCGCCGACGAGGACAAGCACGGCAGGATCTTCGACGCGCTGATGAAGAAGCGCGGTCTGCAGCCCGTGGCGGTGCCGCCCGACACCGACTACACCATGCTCCTGGAGCGGCACGGCATCGGTCTCGCCCACGAGAAGCTCAAGGGCGACCGGCCCCTCACCGTGCAGGACATCGTCACCTACCTCGCCCACAGCCGGGTCACCGAGCAGCGCGCCTCCGAGCAGATGCAGCTGCTGCGCAAGCACTTCGCCGACCACCCCGACATCGGCCGCGCGGTGAAGATGATCTCCAACGACGAGGACAACCACCTCGCCTACTGCCACGAGGAGCTGCTGCGCTTCGCGTACGCGGGACACGGCCGGGCCATCCAGCGTGTGCTGCGCCAGTGCGCCCTCGCCGAGATCCGCATCTACCGCGACGTCAGCCTCGCCGTGATGGCCCACATGGGGCGCATCCTCGGCTGGTCCAGGGCCAGGGCCGCGGTGCTCGCCGTCGGCATCCACGCCGTCTACGCGTACGAGCGGCTGGCCGGATGGCGCCGGATGGTCTCCCTGAAGATGCCCGAGCGGCGCGACGCGCTCGGCGGCCCCGCCACGACTGCCCCGGAATTCGCCTGAGTCCGGGCCGCACGGCCGTACCGCGTCCTACATCCAGCCCCGCCGTTTGAAGGTCCGGTACAGCAGGACCTCCAGAACGACCATCCCCAGAATCACCGCGGGATACGACAGGAGCCAGTGCAGCTCGGGCATGTGGTCGAAGTTCATCCCGTAGATCCCCGCGATGAGGGTGGGGACCGCGGCCATGGCCGCCCAGGCCGAGATCTTCCGCATGTCGTCGTTCTGCCGCACGCCCATCTGCGCGAGATGCGCCGCGAGGATGTCGGAGACCAGCCGGTCCAGGCCCTCCACGGTCTCGTTCACCCGCATCAGATGGTCGTTGACGTCGCGGAAGAAGGGCTGCGCCGTCTCGTTCACGAAAGGCACTCCCGTGCTGTACGAGCCCCCTCCGGACAGCCGGGTCAGCGGCATCGCGAGCGGCACCGTGGCGCGGCGGAACTCCAGGATCTGCCGCTTGAACCGGTAGATCCTGGACGCGGTGTTCCGTGAGTCGCCGCCGGTCGGCGAGAAGACCTCCGCCTCCAGCTCCTCCAGGTCGGTCCCCAGTTCGGTCGCCACGTCCAGATAGTGATCGACCGTGACGTCCGCGATCGAGTAGAGCACCGTCGTGGGCCCCTTGCGCAGCACCTCGGGTTCCGACTCCAGCCGCCGACGCAGGGCGGCCAGCGGTGAGCTCTTGCCGTGCCTGACCGTCACCACGAAGGCGTCACCGATGAAGACCATGACCTCGCCGGTGGACACCTCGTCACTGTCCGGCTCGTAGAAGACCGGCTTGAGGACGATGAACAGGGAGTCGTCGTACACCTCCAGCTTGGGCCGCTGGTGCGCCTTCAGCGCGTCCTCGACGGCCAGCGGGTGCAGCCCGAACTCGTTCGTGACGAGGTCGAACTCCTTCTCCGTCGGCTCGTGCAGCCCGATCCACACGAAGGCGTCGCCCTCGGCGCGGGCCTCCGCCAGGGCGTCGGACAGGTCCTCGGGATCCTCCGTCCGCCGCCCGTGACGGTAGATGGCACAGTCGACGATCACGGAGCGTATTCTCCCGCCGCCGAGGGCGCGCCGCACTCCGGGCGCCGTCCCGCCCGGCCCGGACCGGTCGCCCGGGTGCCCGTCTACCCTGGGCCGCATGCCCACGCTGATCCTCGTCCGGCACGGACGTTCCACCGCCAACACCGCGGGACTGCTCGCCGGGTGGACGCCCGGCGTCGCCCTCGACGAACGCGGCGCCCAGCAGGCCGCGGCGCTGCCCGGCCGGCTCGCCGGGCTGCCGATCTCCGAGGTCGTCTCCAGCCCCCTCCAGCGCTGCCAGGAGACGATCCAGCCGCTGCTCGACGCCCGCCCCGGGCTGCGCGCGCACACCGAGGAGCGCATCGGGGAGGCCCACTACGGAGACTGGTCCGGCCGCAAGCTCGCCGAGCTGAAGGACGAGCCGCTGATGGAGGTCGTCCAGGCGCACCCCTCGGCGGCGGCGTTCCCCGGCGGCGAGTCCATGCGGGCCATGCAGACGAGGGCCGCCGAGGCGGTCCGCGAGTGGAACGCGCGCGTGGAGCGCGACCACGGCGGGGACGCCGTCTACCTGATGTGCTCGCACGGCGACATCATCAAGTCCCTCGTCGCCGACGCACTCGGGCTTCACCTCGACCTCTTCCAGCGGATCTCTGTCGAACCGTGTTCGATCACCGCGATCCGCTACACACGGCTGAGGCCCTTCCTCGTGCGCCTCGGGGACACCGGCGACTTCGCCTCCCTGGCGCCGCGCGAGGAGCCCCCGGGCGGCGACGCTCCGGTGGGGGGCGGTGCGGGCGCACCGTGATCGTCGGCCGCAGTAGGGTGAAGCGGTCGAAGCAGCACAGTAGTTGTCAGCAGGTTCTCAGCAGCCGATGCGGGCCGGCGCAGTCAGCCGGTCCGCATGCCGATCCAATGGAGACAGGACGTGTCCCGTCAGGTGTTCCTCTACGACCCCCCGGACCGTTTCGTGGCCGGTACGGTCGGGTTGCCCGGGCGCCGTACCTTCTTCCTGCAGGCTTCCTCAGGCCACCGGGTGACCAGCGTGGCTCTGGAGAAGACCCAGGTCGCGGCGCTCGCCGAGCGCATGGACGAGCTCCTCGACGAGGTCGTACGCCGGACCGGGGGCAGCGCGCCCGTGCCGGCCATGGCCCCGACCGAGGTGTCCGACACCGCCCCCCTCGACACCCCCGTCGAGGAGGAGTTCCGCGTCGGCACCATGGCGCTGGCCTGGGACGGTGACGAACAGCGCATGATCGTCGAGGCCCAGGCCCTGGTCGAGCTGGACGCGGACTCCGAGGAGGACCTCGCGGAGGCCGAGGAACGGCTCCTCCAGGACGAGGAGAACGGTCCGCCGATGCTCCGGGTCCGGCTCAGCGGAGCACAGGCCCGCGCCTTCGCCAAGCGCGCTCTCGACGTCGTCAACGCGGGCCGGCCCCCCTGCCCGCTCTGCAGCCTCCCGCTCGACCCGGAAGGACACGTATGTCCGCGCCAGAACGGATACCGCCGCGGAGCGTGACCACGGCCGAGCTGCTCGCCAAGGGCGAGCTGAAGGTGCGCGGACAGATCCGTGAAGCCTCGAACGCGGTCCTGTACTGCTCCGTGTCGTACGAGGGACGCGACGCGTTCTGCGTCTACAAGCCCGTCGCCGGGGAGCGTCCCCTGTGGGACTTCCCCGACGGCACGCTCGCGCAGCGCGAGGTCGCGGCGTACGAGGTCTCCGAGGCGACCGGCTGGGGGCTCGTGCCGCCCACCGTGCTGCGCGACGGACCGTACGGCGAGGGCATGTGCCAGCTGTGGATCGAGGCCGCCCCCGAGACCGAGCTGCTCGCCCTGGTGGACGGCGAGGAGCCCGACGACGGCTGGAAGGCCATCGGCCTCGCCGAGGTGGGCGAGGGGCGCACGGCGCTGCTGGTGCACGCCGACGACGACCGGCTGCGACGGCTCGCCGTCCTCGACGCCGTGATCAACAACGCGGACCGCAAGGGCGGACACCTGCTGCCCGCCGGGGAGGGCCGCCTCTACGGCATCGACCACGGGGTCACCTTCAACGCCGAGAACAAGCTGCGCACCCTGCTGTGGGGGTGGGCCGGGGAGCCCCTGACGGCGGAGGCGGTCGACGTGCTCGTCGCGCTCCGCGACGGACTGCTGCCCGGGGCGCCGCTGGCCACCCGGCTGGCGGAACTCATCACCGTGAACGAGACCGACGCCACACGCGCACGCGTGGAGGAACTGCTCGCCTCGGGGAAACACCCGGAACCGGGCGGGGAATGGCCCGCGATCCCGTGGCCGCCGGTGTAGCGGCACACGTTCGGGTCGCGGCGCAAGAGCGCCTTCCGAGCCATCAGTCGCTGGCCGGTTCGTATACGGAACTTCCGTCCGGTTAGGCTCATGACATGCATGCCTGGCCCGCTTCTGAGGTCCCCGCCCTGCCTGGTGAGGGCCGCGACCTCCGGATCCACGACACCGCGACCGGTGGGCTCGTCACCCTCGACCCCGGTCCCGTCGCCCGTATCTACGTATGCGGCATCACGCCGTACGACGCGACCCACATGGGTCACGCGGCGACCTACAACGCGTTCGACCTCGTTCAGCGCGTGTGGCTCGACACCAAGCGGCAGGTTCACTACGTCCAGAACGTGACCGACGTCGACGACCCGCTCCTCGAGCGGGCGCAGCGCGACGGCGTCGACTGGGTGGGGCTCGCCGAGCAGGAGACCGCACTCTTCCGCGAGGACATGACCGCCCTGCGGATGCTGCCGCCGCGGCACTACATAGGCGCCGTCGAGGCGATACCCGGCATCGTGCCGCTCGTGGAGCGGTTGCGGGACGCCGGCGCGGCCTACGAGCTCGAAGGCGACGTGTACTTCTCCGTCGAGTCCGACCCGCACTTCGGCAAGGTGTCCCGCCTCGACGCCGCGGCCATGCGGCTGCTCTCCGCCGAGCGCGGCGGTGACCCGGACCGTCCGGGCAAGAAGAACCCGCTCGACCCGATGCTCTGGATGACCGCCCGCGAGGGCGAGCCGAGCTGGGACGGCGGCTCGCTGGGCCGCGGCCGGCCCGGCTGGCACATCGAGTGCGTCGCCATCGCCCTCGACCACCTCGGCATGGGCTTCGACGTCCAGGGCGGCGGCTCCGACCTCGCCTTCCCGCACCACGAGATGGGGGCCTCGCACGCCCAGGTGCTGACCGGCGAGTTCCCGATGGCCAAGGCGTACGTGCACGCCGGCATGGTCGCGCTCGACGGCGAGAAGATGTCGAAGTCCAAGGGCAACCTCGTCTTCGTGTCCGCGCTCCGGCGCGACGGGGTCGACCCGGCCGCCATCCGCCTCGCACTGCTCGCGCACCACTACCGCGCCGACTGGGAGTGGACGGACGCCGTCCTGGAGACCGCCGTCGCGCGCCTGGAGAACTGGCGCTCCGCGGTCTCCCGCCCCGACGGGCCGTCCGCCGACGCGCTCGTCGAGGAGATCCGCGAGGCCCTCGCGAACGACCTGGACGCGCCGGCCGCGCTCGCCGCGGTCGACCGCTGGGCCGCGCGCCAGCACGAGTCGGGCGGCACGGACGAGGGCGCCCCCGGCGTCGTGTCCCGTGCCGTGGACGCCCTCCTGGGAGTGGCGCTGTAACGGTTCCCGCACCCCGAACGCGGTCGGGCGCCGGGCGGATCGATCCGCCCGGCGCCCTGTGCGTGGAGCCGTCCCCCGTTGCCGGCCGTGCTACTGCCTGTTGACGATGACGGCCTGCAGGGTGCCGGTGCCGGAGTCGTAGATCCCGATGACCTGCTGCCCGAAGGCGAAGGCCTCCTGGACCTCGTCATGCGTCACCTGGTTCGGGTTCACCAGCTGGCGCCAGGCGTTGTCGATGTACAGGTAGAGGATCGACGGCTGCCCCGGCAGCGGGGTGACGACGTCCCAGAACTTCGTGGCGATGCCGCTCACCAGCGCCGCCCGCTCGACGGCGCTCGGCAGCACGAGCGGCTGCCCCGGCTGCTGCGCCTGCTGCCCGCCGAGCTGCTGGAGCAGCTGCTGGAACGGCTGCTGCTGGCCGAGCTGCTGGAGCTGCTGCTGCAGGTGCGACGGAATGTGCTGCTGCGGGATCTGCTGGCCGATGCCCTGCTGGGCGTACGGCTGCTGGATCTGCTGGCCGATGCCCTGCGGCCCGTACGGCTGCTGCATCTGCGGGCCGAAGGGCTGCTGCTGGCCCATGCTCTGCTGCGGGCCGAAGGGCTGCTGGCCCATGCTCTGCTGCGGTCCGAACTGCTGCGGGGGAGCCGTGCTCGGGCCCTGCTGCCCGTGCTGCTGTCCCAGCTGGCTCATCTGCGGGGTGGTGCTCATACGGGTGCCACCTTCCCTCATTGGTCGAGCGTGTGTGAGCAGTGGTCGGATGCCGTCAGCCCGTGACCACCAGGCCGACGATCTCGTCGTCCGAGAACCAGACACGTACGTCGGGCCGTCCCCCCGCGAAGGCGGAGTGCACCGCCTGGCGGATCTCGGGGGACGGGTCGTTCAGGTTGCGCCATGCGCCCGCCACGTACAGCCGGAGCCTGGGCGGGACTTCGCGCGGATACGGCAGCAGCTCGTCCCAGTACCGCTCGGCCTGACCCGAGCCGACCGCCTCCGGCAGCAGATGGGTGACCGCCGCCTTGATGTCCGGCCGGCTGCCGATCCGCTGGGAGGCGGGCCGGCCCGGTGCGTCCTGCTGCGGGGAACCTGTGGCCCGCAGCACCGCGCGGGCACGCTCCGGGGACATCGGCTCCTGGCCCGCCGCCTTGAGCATGCCCTGCAGCGCGGCCAGGGCGCCGACCACCACCGGGGAGGCGGAGGAGGTCCCGGAGAAGGTGTCCGTGTACCAGGCGATCTCCTCGGCGCCGCCCTGCAGATCGCCGGGCCGGTCCCAGAAGCCGCCGGTGGTCGTCACCTCACGTCCCCAGCCCTGCGCGTCCACGCGCGCACCGTAGTTGGAGAACGCGAGCCGTGAACGGTCCGGGCCGTGGTCACGGCCGTGCGTGCCGGGCGGCGGCGCGCCCGCGCCGACCAGGACCGCGCCGGAGGACGGGTTGGAGGGGTTGAACGGATTGCGCCACCACTCCGGGAATTCGGCGGGGCGGCGCTCGTACAGCGCGTCGTCGAGCGACTCGCCGCCGTTGCCCGCGGCCGCCACCACGAGGACGCCCTTGGCGGTCGCGTACCGGATGGCCGCGAAGTCGTCCGGCCACCATTCGATGGCGATGTAGCCGCGTTGGTCGTCGCGTTGCTCGAAGTCGAACCGCGGCCCCGGGGCGTGCAGTTCGACCAGCAGGACGTCGCCGGGGCCGAGCCGGTCGGCCGCCGCGTGGATCGCCGCCGCGGTGCCGCCGGGCTGGAAGGACGCGGCGGCCGTCACCGCGTCGGGCACGATGCCGGTGACGCCGTGCTCGTTGCGGTCGCCGCCGATCACCCCGATGACGGCGGTGCCGTGGTTGCGCCAGGCCACATCCTGCAACGGGGTGCCGACGACGACTCCGGCGAGCTTCGCCGCCAGGTCCTCGTGCCCGAGCTGCCAGGCACCTTCCACGTCGATCACCGTCACGCCCTGCCCCGTGCCGCCCGGCCGCTGCCAGGCCCAGTACGCGTCGATGCCCTCGGGCGCCGGACGCAGATAGCCCTGACGGCTGGTGAAGTCGGGGGTGACGGGCGCCCCTTCCTTCAGCCGGCGGCTCTCGTCCGTGCTGTCGTCGGTCCACCCGGCCGGGCCCGCCGAGGCGGGAACGGCACCGGGCTTCACGTAGGCCGTGTCGATCTCCGGCAGCGCCGCGATCCGCGAGCGCAGTTCCTGGGCCCGGCTCGCGCCGCCGCGCACCCGGTAGAACAGCGCGAGGTCGGGGCCGCTCTCGGCGCCCGGTGCCACGGACTGCTGGTGCAGCCGGTCCTCGCTGCCGAACAGCGGCTCCAGGGCGAGCTGTTCGTCGCTGAGGAACATGTTGAGGGCCGAGACGTCGGCGCCCACCGCCGAGCGGACGCCCTCGGCCCGGGCACGGAGCCGGGCCTCGGGACGTGCGACGACGATCAGCTCCTGCTCGGCTCCTCGGTAGGTGAATCCCGCTCCGTCGGGCCCCGGCCCGGAGGTCCCCGGGCCCTGCGCCGGCTGTACCTGGTCGGTCATCGCGTACCGCTCCCTTCGATCCCTGCGGGTGCCGGTCCCTGCGTGTGCTGTGCGGTGCAGTGCGCTGTCCTGTGCGGTGCCGTGCCGCGGGCCGCCGTCCTGCCCGGTGCCGTCCGCTGTCGCGGGGCGACGCGTTGCCGTGTCCCGTCCCCGGTCCGCGTCTTCGGGGCACAACCTGGCACGCCCACGGCGACTCGTCCACCCCGTCTTCGCCAACTTGGTTTGAAAACAAGTTGAATTGGGAAACCTGTGCAATCTGCCTGGAAACAGCTGTCCCGTCGCAATCCGGCCAAAGGCTGTCGAGGTGTACGGCAACTGCCGTGGTGGCAGGGGTAACTGTGCCGTGGGCGCATCCGGGGACGACCGAGGGGCGGTGCGCCTGATGCGCACCGCCCCTCCTGGCCGGTCGTGCGGGGGCCTCAGCCCCCGGGGACGGTCAGTCCTCCGAGGAGTCCTCGGACGGGTCGCCGTCCGTGTCCCTGCCCGCGTCCGGACCGGTTTCAGCGGCCGAGTCCGCATCGGACGCCGGGCCGGAGTCCCCGGCGGATCCCGATTCCGGGCCGGTGTCCGCGGTGGAGTCCGTAGCGGGGCCCGCGTCCGCGTCCGTGTCCGTGTCCGGACGCAGCGGCTTCGGCGGCCGGGTGCGGCCGGCGGTGCCGTCCCGCAGGAACGCGGACTCGCCGCCCTCCGTGGCGTGACCGCCGGCCTGAGCCGTCGGACCGCCGCCGTCCCGCCGGCGCAGATAGCGCTCGAACTCGCGGGCGATCGCCTCGCCCGAGGCCTCCGGCAGCTCGGCGGTGTCCCGGGCCTCCTCCAGCGTCTGCACGTACTCCGCGACCTCGCTGTCCTCGGCGGCCAGCTGGTCCACGCCCAGCTGCCAGGCCCGCGCGTCCTCGGGCAGTTCGCCCAGCGGGATGCGCAGGTCGATGAGGTCCTCCAGGCGGTTGAGGAGGGCCAGCGTCGCCTTCGGGTTGGGGGGCTGCGAGACGTAGTGCGGCACGGCCGCCCACAGCGACACCGCGGGGACGCCCGCGTGCGTGCACGCCTCCTGGAGGATGCCGACGATGCCCGTGGGGCCCTCGTACTTGGTCTCCTCCAGGTCCATCGTGCGGGCCAGGTCGGGGTCCGAGGTGACCCCGCTGACCGGCACCGGACGTGTGTGCGGGGTGTCACCGAGCAGTGCGCCCAGGATGACCACCAGCTCCACGCCCAGCTCGTGCGCGAAACCGAGGAGTTCGTTGCAGAACGAGCGCCACCGCATCGACGGCTCGATGCCGCGGACCAGCACCAGGTCGCGCGGCTTCTCGCCACCGACCCGGACCACCGACAGGCGCGTGGTCGGCCAGGTGATCTTGCGGACACCGGCGTCCAGCCACACCGTGGGACGGTTCACCTGGAAGTCGTAGTAGTCCTCGGCGTCCAGCGCCGCGAAGACCTCGCCCTTCCACTCCTTGTCCAGATGCGCGACAGCCGTGGAGGCGGCGTCGCCGGCGTCGTTCCAGCCTTCGAACGCGGCCACCATGACTGGGTCGATCAGCTCGGGAACCCCCTCCAGCTCGATCACCCAGCGCCTCCTTCCGACGTGCCCTCGCGTACGCCCCAACCTTACGGCGTGCCGAGGGGCCCACCGCAGCCCCCTTGCACGGGGGAGTGAACGGATCACTGCCCCGCCCGGGGGCCGGAAACACCCGTGATCGCCGCCTCGCGCCGCCCCGCAGTCATCCGAGCTGTCCCGGGAGGGCCGGCGGACGGGGCTAGAGCGTCGAGCGCAGCCACTGCTCCACGCTCGCGATGTGCACCGTCGCCCACGACCTGGCGGCCTCCGCGTCCCGGTCGCGCAGGGCGGACAGGATCGCGCGGTGCTCGTGCAGGGTGCGGCTGACCGCGTCCTCCTGGGTCAGGCCGCGCCAGATCCGGGCCCGGGTGGTGGGCCCCGAGAGGCCGTCGAGGAGGGAGCACAGCACCGAGTTGCCGGAGGTCTGCACGATGCCCCGGTGGAACTCCAGGTCGCAGGCGACGAGCTCCTCCACCGAGGGCGCCGCGCCGAGGGCGTCCAGCTGGGCGGTCAGCGCGTCCAATTGCTGCTCGCCGATGCGGGTGGCCGCCATGGCCGTGGCGGCCGGCTCCAGGATGCGGCGCACGGCGAGGAATTCGAGGACCGTGTCGTCGCGGTGGAAGTCGACGACGAAGCTCAGCGCCTCCAGCAGGAGCTGGGGGTCCAGGCTGGTCACATAGGTGCCGTCGCCCTGCCGTACGTCCAGGATGCGGATCAGCGAGAGCGCGCGCACCGCCTCCCGCAGGGAGTTGCGCGACAGCCCCAGTTCGGCTGCGAGCTCGCTCTCCTTCGGCAGTCGGTCGCCGGGACGCAGCGCGCCGGAGACGATCATTCCCTTGATCTTCTCGATCGCCTCGTCGGTGACTGCCATGCCGGGCCTCCCTGGTCCTCAGAATGCCGTTCAGACATCCGATGTCTCGGCCTCATTATGGGGTTTCAGCAGGCTGAACGGGACGAAAACCGAGGCACCGGGCGCACCCGCGCGACGGGACGGCTCCACCGCGGACCGCCTACCCCCACAGGGTGCTCGGCGCCTCCCTGCGCACCACCGGTGCGATCTCCCGCGCGAACCGGTCCAGCGTCTCGACCTGTTCCGCCGTCGACTGCCCGAAGGCGTCCACGGTGATCGACTGGAGGTCGTGCCGGTACACCGCGTGGTAACCGAGGATCTTGTCGATGATCCGCTGGGGCGAGCCGATGAGCTGGGGTCCGTCCGCGAGGGCGTCCTCGATGGTGCGGAACGGCGTGTTGTAGCCCGCCCGGCCCTCCAGGTGCGGACGGAAGGACTGGCGCACCCTGGCCTCATAGAGGTCCTTGTAGCGCGCGACGGCCTGCTCGTGCGTGTCCGCGACGAGCAGCCCGCCCGAGCCGGCCGCGACATGCGCGTGTGCCGGATCGTGCCCGTGGGCCTCGAAGCGTTCCCGGTAGTGGTCGATCAGCCGGGCGTACGCGGCGCGTGGCTGGATCGCGTTGGCGGTGAACAGGGGATCGCCGTGCCGCGCCGCCAGTTCGGGGGAGTTGAGGGAGGTCGCCGAACCGTGCCAGACACGCGGCGGTCCGGCGTAGGGGCGGCACGGTGGTCACGTTCTTCAGAGGGGTCCTGAACTCGCCTTCCCAGTCGACGTTCTCCTCGCTCCACAGCCGGCGCAGCAGCTCGTACTTCTCCTTCTGGAGGTCCCACTGCCGCTCCTCCGCGAGGCCGAACAGGTCGAAGTGCCCGGCCTCCGCGCCCTTGCCGACCACCAGCTCGATGCGGCCCCGGGAGAGCTGGTCGAGCGTCGCGTAGTCCTCCGCGACGCGCACGGGGTCGAGGATCGCGACGACGGTGACGCCCGTGAGCAGCCTGATGCGGTGCGTCCGGGCCGCGAGCGCGCCCAGGACCACGGTCGGGGCGGACGACAGAAAGGCTCCCGCGTGCCGTTCGCCGACCGCGAAGGCGTCGTACCCCAGGCGTTCCGCCGCCGTCCCGACGTCGACGACCTGCGCCAACCGGTCGGCGGGGGAGGGGAGATCACCGCTCAGGGGGTGCGGGGAGTGCCCGATGATCGTGAGTACTTGGAACTTCATGGCGTCCCTTCGGCGAGGCCGCCCCGGCCCGGAGGGGAACCGGAGGCATCCTCCCACTCTCGCCGCGGGACATTGCGGGCGTATGTGTGCGGTGTGCCAGCGCTGCCGGGGCCCTCTCGGGTCATGTCTCCCGTGCGTCGGACACGCCGAAGGGGCGGCTCTCCCCCGTGGGAGCCGCCCCTTCGGACCGAGCAGACGCCTACTTCTCGTCGAGCAGGTCCTGCACCTTGCCCCGGACCTCGTCCGTGGCGAGACCGCGGATCGTCAGCGTCGTCCGCCGTCGCAGCACGTCGTCCGCCGTCTCCGCCCACTCGTTGTCACGGGCGTAGACGACCTGGGCGAGGATCTCCGGAGCGTCCGGGTGGACGCGCTCGCCGAGTTCGGGGTTCTCGTTCGCCAGACGGGCGATGTCGAAGGCCAGCGAACCGTAGTGCGTGGCCAGGTGCTTGGCGGTGTCGGCCGCCATGCGCGGGCCGGGCGCCGGTCCGTCCACGAGCAGCCGGTGGGCCACGGCGCGCGGGTTGGCGACACCCGGCAGCGGAAGCTTCTTCGGCAGTTCGGAGATCGGCTCGAAGTCCTCGCCGAGCGGGTGGCCCGGCAGCGACTCCAGCTTCTTCATGACCGTACGGCCGATGTGCCGGAAGGTCGTCCACTTGCCGCCCGCGACGGACAGCATCCCGCCCCGGCCCTCCGTGACGACCGTCTCGCGCTTGGCCTTCGAGGTGTCACCGGGGCCGCCCGGGAGCACTCGCAGACCGGCGAACGAGTAGGTGATCAGGTCCCGGGACAGCTGCTGGTCGCGGATGGAGAAGGCGGCCTCGTCCAGGATCTGGGATATGTCCTTCTCGGTGACGGCGACCTCGGCCGGGTCGCCCTCGTACTCCTCGTCGGTGGTGCCGAGGAGCAGCATGTCCTCCCAGGGGAGGGCGAAGGTGATGCGGTACTTGTCGATGGGCGTGGCGAGCGCGGCCTTCCAGGGGGAGGTGCGCTTGAGGACCAGGTGCGCGCCCTTCGAGAGCCGGATGGACGGAGCCGCGTTCGGGTCCTCCATCCTGCGCAGGTGGTCGACCCAGGGGCCGGTGGCGTTGAGCACGAGACGGGCGTTCACGCCGAACTCGTCGCCGGACAGCCGGTCCTTGAGGTCGGCGCCGGTGACCCGGCCCTTGGTGAAGCGCAGGCCGGTGACCTCGGCGTGGTTGAGGACGACGGCACCCGACTCGACGGCCGCGCGGACCGTCATCAGGGCCATCCGGGAGTCGTTCATCTGGTCGTCGCCGTAGACGGCGACGGCCTTGAGGTTGTCGGTGCGCAGCTCGGGCACGTCCTGCGCGGCCTTCGAGGGGCTCAGCAGATGGCCCACGCCGTCACCGAATCCGGAGAGCGCGGAGTAGGCGAAGACGCCCGCCCCGAGCTTCGCGGCGCCGTGCGGCCCGCCCTTGTACACGGGGAGGTAGAACGTGAGCGGATTCGCCAGGTGGGGGGCCACCTGGCGGGAGACCGCACGGCGCTCGAAGTGGTTCTCCGCCACCAGCTTCACCGCGCCGGTCTGCAGGTAGCGCAGGCCGCCGTGGAGAAGCTTGGAGGAGGCGGAGGAGGTGGCGGCGGCGAAGTCGCCGGCGTCCACCAGAGCCACCCGCAGCCCGGACTGCGCGGCGTGCCAGGCGGTGGAGATGCCCAGGATGCCGCCGCCGATGACGAGGAGGTCGTACGTCGCCTTGGAGAGCTGCTCCCGGGTCTCGGCGCGGCTCGGGTTCGAGCCGGAGGCCGGGTGCGTACCGAGGGCAGGCACGGACTGCAGGGTGGCTTGACTGGTCATGCGGGTTCTTACTCCTCGTCCTCGATCCAGCCCATGGTCCGCTCGACGGCCTTGAGCCAGCTCTTGTACTCACGGTCGCGGGTCTCCGCGGCCATGTTCGGGGTCCACTCCGCGGCCCGGCGCCAGTTGGCGCGCAGGTCCTCGGTGTTGGACCAGAAGCCGACGGCGAGACCGGCGGCGTAGGCAGCGCCGAGGCAGGTGGTCTCGGCGACCATCGGGCGCACCACGGGGGCGTCCAGGACGTCGGCCAGGGTCTGCATCAGCAGGTTGTTGGAGGTCATGCCGCCGTCGACCTTGAGGGCCGCGAGCTCGACGCCGGAGTCCTTCGTCATGGCGTCGGTGATCTCACGGGTCTGCCAGGCGGTGGCCTCCAGGACGGCGCGCGCGATGTGCGCCTTGGTGACGTACCGGGTCAGGCCGGCGATCACACCGCGGGCGTCGGAGCGCCAGTACGGGGCGAACAGACCGGAGAAGGCCGGCACGAAGTAGGCGCCGCCGTTGTCCTCGACCGAGGAGGCGAGGGTCTCGATCTCGGCGGCGGACTTGATGAGGCCCATCTGGTCCCGCATCCACTGCACCAGCGAACCGGTGACGGCGATGGAGCCCTCCAGGGCGTAGACCGGCGCCTCGTCGCCGATCCGGTAGCCCACGGTGGTCAGCAGTCCGCTGTACGAGTTGATGATCTTGTCACCGGTGTTCATCAGCATGAAGGTGCCGGTGCCGTACGTGGACTTGGCCTCGCCCTCGGAGAAGCAGGTCTGGCCGAACAGGGCCGCCTGCTGGTCGCCGAGCGCGGAGGCGACGGGGATGCCACCGAGCAGATCGCCGAGCTTCCCGCCGGTGATCTCGCCGTACACCTCGGCGGAGGAACGGATCTCCGGCAGCATCGCCAGCGGGACGCCGATGGACTCGGCGATCTTCTCGTCCCACTGCATGGTGTGCAGGTTCATCAGCATGGTGCGCGAGGCGTTGGTCACGTCGGTGACGTGCTTGCCGCCGTTGACACCGCCGGTCAGGTTCCAGATGACCCAGGTGTCCATGGTGCCGAAGAGGATGTCCCCGGCCTCGGCGCGCTCCCGCAGGCCCTCGACGTTGTCGAGCAGCCAGCGGGCCTTGGGGCCGGCGAAGTACGACGCGAGCGGCAGGCCGGTCTCGCGGCGGAAGCGGTCCTGGCCGACGTTGCGGCCGAGTTCCTTGCAGAGCGCGTCGGTGCGGGTGTCCTGCCAGACGAGGGCGTTGTGGACGGGCTCACCGGTGTTCTTGTCCCAGAGCAGCGTGGTCTCACGCTGGTTGGTGATGCCGATGGCCTTGATGTCGTCGCGGGTGATGCCGGCCTTCTCGATGGCCCCGGCGACGACCTCCTGGACGTTGGTCCAGATCTCGGCGGCGTTGTGCTCGACCCAGCCCGGCTTCGGGAAGATCTGCTCGTGCTCCTTCTGGTCGACGGAGACGATGCGTCCGTCGCGGTCGAAGACGATGCAGCGGGACGAGGTAGTCCCCTGGTCGATCGCGGCGATGAAGGGGCCGGCGGTGTGTGCGTCGGTCACGGTGTGCTCCTGGAAGTTCCGTATGAGAGGGGCTTTTCTACGGCGCGGTGCTTCAAGCGGTGCTGTGGTGCAGTACGGCTTGCGGGCTTGCGAGCGGGTGCTCCGAGCCTTGCTCAAGCTGTGCGCTTACAGGCTGTCCTCTTAAGCGAAGGCGACGTTGTATATGCCTGCCGCGATCGCGCCGCCGATGAGCGGACCGGCGATCGGGATCCAGGCGTAGCTCCAGTCGGAACCGCCCTTGTTGGGCAGGGGGAGCAGGGCGTGCACGATGCGCGGACCGAGGTCACGGGCCGGGTTGATCGCGTAGCCCGTGGGCCCGCCCAGGGAGAGGCCGATGCTCACCACCACGAGCGCGGTGATCAGGGCGCCGAGGGTGCCCAGGCCGTTGCCGTTGTCGTTCAGGCCCTGGGTGAGGACCGCGAGGACGAGCACGACGGTGCCGATGATCTCCGTGGCGAGGTTCTGCACCACGTTGCGGATCTCGGGGCCGGTGGAGAAGACGCCGAGCACGGGGCCCGCGCCGGTCTCCTGGGCCTCGACGGCCTTGGTCTTGGTGGCCTGCGCGCCCGGACCGCCGACGATCTCGCGGTCGGTGAGGTGCGCGTGGAACTGGCCGTAGTAGGCCGCCCAGACCAGTGCGGCACCGATCATCGCGCCGAGCATCTGTCCGGCGAAGTAGGTGGCGACGTTGCTGAAGTCGTTGTCCTTGATCGCGAGCGCGAGCGTCACGGCCGGGTTCAGGTGCGCGCCGGAGAGGGGCGCCGAGATGTAGACCGCGGTGAGGACCGCGAAGCCCCACCCGAAGGTGATGGCGAGCCATCCGGCGTTGCGCGCCTTGGAGGCCTTCAGTGTGACGGCGGCGCAGACGCCGCCGCCCAGCAGGATGAGTACGGCGGTACCGATGGTCTCGCCGATGAAGATGTCGGAGCTGGACACCCGCGACTCCTTTGTCCTTCGTCCAGGGGAAGCCGAACCCCGGGTCCCTCCGGTGGTTCGTGCTCTCGGGGAATGAGAGCGATGCCGGCCCTTGGCGTTGCCACACTCTAGCGCGTATTGCCGGTAGGTGTTCGACAATGCCGACCGATGGACGGGAGTCTTGCTCTCGTGTAAGCGCCCCGTCAAGAGCTCTGGTATCGAAAACTCGATCGTTATTGATCGATGCGGGCTATCGATCTTGAAGGGGCTCCGCACCGCGTCCGACCGGGCACTTTGCGCTCCGCTTGGTGGTCGGTGTTTCTGCGCGCTCGGCCCTTGCGGGGCCGCGGGCGCGGGTGCCGGGGGTGGTTCCTGGGCGGGTGTGGCCTGTGGCGGGTTCCTCGCCCCCTGGCGGGCCGGCGCTGCGGGGGAGGAAGGCGCCCCTTCAGGGGCGCGGGGAACGGCGCGCTCAGCCCCCGTGGGGCGCGGTCGCGTCTGCCTGGGGTGGTTCGTGGGCGGGTGCGGATTGTCGTGGGTTGCTCGCGCCGTTCCCCGCGCCCGTGTCGGGCGCCTGGCGGGCCGGTGCTGTGGGGGAGGGGGGGCGCCCCATCGGGGGTGCGGGGAACGGCGCGCTCGGCCCGCGTGGGGGCGCGGTCGCGTGTGCCTGGGGTGGTTCGTGGGCGGGTGCGGGTTGTGGTGGGTTGCTCGCGCCGTTCCCCGCGCCCCTGGCGGGGCTGCCCCGCGGCTCCGTGGGGGCGGCGCGCTCGGCCCGCGCGGGGTCGCAGGCGCGTGCGCCGGCGGCCCCGGGGCGGGTGTGCCGGGCGCTGTGCGCGGCGCCAAAAGCACGGGCCCCCGGAACGCAGAGGTTCCGGGGGCCGCGTGGGCGTCAGAAGCGGCCGGCGCCCAGGTCCCGGGACACCGCACGCGCACAGTCCCGTACCGCCGCGATCAGGTCCGGCCGCAGCTCGCCATCCTTGCAGACCCGTTCCACCGCACCGGTGATGCCCACCGCTCCCACAGGCATCCGCCGCCTGTTGTGGATGGGCGCGGCGATCGAGGCGACCCCCGTCCAGGTCTCCTCGACGTCCTCGGCGTACCCGCGCGCCCGGGTCATGTCGAGCACGCCCTCGAACTGGTCGAGCTCGCTGACGGTACGCGGCGTGAACGTCTTGCGCTCGGCCTCCAGTACCTCGCTGTGCGCCACCGGGTCGTATGCCGACAGGACCTTGCCCAGGGCCGTGGAGTGCAGCGGTTGCATGGCCCCGACCTCCAGGACCTGACGGCTGTCGTCGGGCCGGAACACGTGGTGCACGATCAGCACGCCCTGCTGGTGCAGCACACCCAGATAGACGCTCTCCCCGCTGGAGCGGGCGAGGTCGTCGGTCCACACCAGCGCGCGCGCCCGCAGTTCGTGCACGTCCAGGTACGTGGTGCCCAGCCGCAGCAGCTCCGCGCCGAGCTGATAGCGCCCGGAGGCCGTGTCCTGCTCGACGAACCCCTCCTGCTGGAGGGTCCGCAGTATGCCGTGGGCCGTACCCTTGGCCAGGCCCAGCGACGAGGCGATGTCCGACAGGCCCAGCTGCCGCTCGCCGCCCGCGAGCAGCCGCAGCATCGCCGCCGCCCGTTCGAGCGACTGGATGTTCCGTGCCATCGCCGTGCTGCCTCCGTCCCCTTCGACCGTCGGCGCGCAACTCACTGCCGCCGTTCGGCAATGTCGAACACTACCGGTCGTTGCCGATCTCCCGCTAATGGGTGCTCGTCACATGTTCGGTCCGTGCCCGCACCCCCGCCCCGCGCGCCACACCCGTCCGCCCCGTGGACGCCCCTGACCCTCCAACGGCGCTCCGGGCTACCCTGACGGCGTGCGCCTTCCATGGGAAGCGCAAAGCCGACAGCCGTCGCACTCCAGGGAGCACCTTCATGGCCTCGTTGCCGAACCCGTCCCTTTCGTCCGATCTCTCCGAGAGCCGGAGGCGAACCGACGCCCTCCGGGAGGCGCTGGCCACCCGTGTCGTGGTGGCAGACGGCGCGATGGGCACGATGCTCCAGGCGCAGGACCCCACGCTGGAGGACTTCGAGAACCTCGAAGGCTGCAACGAGATCCTGAACCTCACGCGCCCCGACATCGTCCGCTCCGTCCACGAGGCCTACTTCGAGGTGGGCGTCGACTGCGTCGAGACGAACACCTTCGGCGCGAACCACTCGGCGATGGCCGAGTACGACATCGCCGACCGCGTCCAGGAACTGTCCGAGGCGGGTGCCCGGCTCGCGCGTGAGGTCGCCGACGAGTTCGGCGCCCGCGACGGCCGTCAGCGCTGGGTGCTCGGCTCGATCGGCCCGGGCACCAAGCTGCCCACGCTCGGTCACGTCTCCTACACCACGCTGCGCGACGGCTTCCAGGCGAACGCCGAGGGCCTGATCGCCGGCGGTGCCGACGCCCTGATCGTGGAGACCACCCAGGACCTCCTGCAGACCAAGGCCTCGCTGCTGGGCGCGCGCCGGGCGATGGACGCGACCGGAGCGAACCTGCCGCTGCTGTGCTCGATGGCCTTCGAGACGACCGGCACGATGCTGCTGGGCTCCGAGATCGGCGCGGCGCTCACCGCGCTTGAGCCGCTCGGCATCGACATGATCGGCCTGAACTGCTCGACCGGCCCCGCGGAGATGAGCGAGCATCTGCGCTACCTCACCCGCCACTCCCGTATCCCCCTGCTGTGCATGCCGAACGCCGGCCTGCCCGTCCTCACCAAGGACGGCGCGCACTTCCCGCTCGGCCCCGAGGGACTGGCCGACGCGCAGGAGACCTTCGTACGCGACTACGGCCTGTCCCTGGTCGGCGGCTGCTGCGGTACCACCCCCGAGCACCTGCGCCAGCTGGTCGAGCGGGTCCGCGAGGCCCGGCCCGGCGAGCGTCGCCCGCAGCCGGAGCCCGGCGCGGCCTCCCTCTACCAGACCGTGCCCTTCCGCCAGGACACCGCGTACATGGCGATCGGCGAGCGCACCAACGCCAACGGCTCCAAGAAGTTCCGCGAGGCCATGCTGGAAGGCCGCTGGGACGACTGCGTGGAGATGGCCCGCGACCAGATCCGCGAGGGCGCGCACATGCTCGACCTGTGCGTCGACTACGTGGGCCGCGACGGCGTCTCGGACATGGAGGAGCTGGCCGGGCGCTTCGCCACCGCGTCCACGCTGCCGATCGTCCTCGACTCCACCGAGGTGGACGTGATCCGCGCCGGCCTGGAGAAGCTGGGCGGCCGCGCGGTCATCAACTCGGTCAACTACGAGGACGGCGACGGCCCCGAGTCCCGCTTCGCCAAGGTCACCCGGCTGGCGCAGGAACACGGAGCCGCGCTGATCGCGCTGACCATCGACGAGGAGGGGCAGGCCCGCACCGTCGAGACCAAGGTGGCGATCGCCGAGCGGCTCATCGAGGACCTGACGGCCAACTGGGGCATCCACGAGTCCGACATCCTCATCGACTGCCTCACCTTCACGATCTGCACCGGCCAGGAGGAGTCCCGGGGCGACGGCATCGCGACGATCGAGGCGATCCGCGAGCTCAAGCGCCGCCGCCCGGACGTGCAGACCACGCTGGGCCTGTCCAACATCTCGTTCGGGCTCAACCCGGCCGCCCGCATCCTGCTCAACTCGGTCTTCCTCGACGAGTGCGTCAAGGCGGGCCTCGACTCGGCGATCGTCCACGCGTCCAAGATCCTGCCGATCGCCCGGTTCGACGACGAGCAGGTCAAGACCGCCCTCGACCTCATCTACGACCGGCGTGCCGAGGACTACGACCCGCTGCAGAAGCTGATGGCCCTCTTCGAGGGCGCCACCACGAAGTCGCTGAAGGCGGGCAAGGCGGAGGAACTGGCCGCGCTGCCGCTGGACGAGCGGCTCAAGCGGCGCATCATCGACGGCGAGAAGAACGGTCTGGAAGCCGACCTCGACGAGGCGCTGACGGACCGCCCCGCCCTGGACATCGTCAACGAGACACTGCTCGACGGCATGAAGGTCGTCGGTGAGCTGTTCGGCTCCGGCCAGATGCAGCTGCCCTTCGTGCTCCAGTCCGCCGAGGTCATGAAGTCGGCCGTCGCCTTCCTCGAACCGCACATGGAGAAGTCCGACGCCGAGGGCAAGGGCACCATCGTGCTGGCCACCGTGCGCGGCGACGTCCACGACATCGGCAAGAACCTCGTCGACATCATCCTGTCCAACAACGGCTACAACGTCGTCAACCTCGGCATCAAGCAGCCGGTCTCCGCGATCCTGGAGGCGGCCGAGGAGCACCGCGCCGACGTCATCGGCATGTCCGGGCTCCTGGTCAAGTCCACGGTGATCATGAAGGAGAACCTGGAGGAGCTGAACCAGCGGGGCCTGTCCGCCGACTACCCGGTGATCCTCGGCGGTGCCGCCCTGACCAGGGCGTACGTCGAGCAGGACCTGCACGAGATCTACGAGGGCGAAGTGCGCTACGCCCGGGACGCCTTCGAGGGCCTGCGCCTGATGGACGCGCTGATCGGCGTGAAGCGCGGGGTGCCCGGCGCGGCGCTGCCCGAGCTGAAGCAGCGCCGGGTGCGGGCCGCGGCGAACACGGTCGTCGAGGAGCGGCCCGAGGAGGGCCACGTCCGCTCCGACGTCGCCGTCGACAACCCGGTGCCGACGCCGCCGTTCTGGGGGACCCGCGTCATCAAGGGGATCCAGCTCAAGGAGTACGCCTCCTGGCTGGACGAGGGCGCCCTGTTCAAGGGGCAGTGGGGCCTCAAGCAGGCCCGCACGGGCGACGGGCCGACGTACGAGGAACTGGTCGAGACCGAGGGCAGGCCGCGGCTGCGCGGACTGCTGGACCGGCTCCAGACCGAGAACCTGCTGGAAGCGGCGGTGGTCCACGGCTACTTCCCGTGCGTGTCCAAGGACGACGACCTGATCATCCTGGACGAGCGGGGCAACGAGCGGACCCGGTTCACCTTCCCCCGCCAGCGCCGCGGCCGCCGCCTGTGTCTGGCCGACTTCTTCCGCCCGGAGGAGTCCGGTGAGACGGATGTCGTGGGCCTCCAGGTCGTCACCGTGGGCTCGCGCATCGGCGAGGAGACCGCCAAGCTCTTCGAGTCCAACTCCTACCGCGACTACCTCGAACTGCACGGCCTGTCCGTGCAGCTGGCCGAGGCGCTCGCCGAGTACTGGCACGCGCGCGTACGGTCCGAGCTCGGCTTCGCCGGCGAGGACCCGGCCGCCATCGAGGACATGTTCGACCTCAAGTACCGCGGGGCCCGCTTCTCGCTCGGCTACGGGGCCTGCCCCGACCTGGAGGACCGGGGCAAGATCGCCCGTCTGCTGGAGCCGGAGCGCATCGGCGTCCACCTGTCCGAGGAGTTCCAGCTGCACCCGGAGCAGTCGACGGACGCCATCGTCATCCACCACCCGGAGGCGAAGTACTTCAACGCCCGCTGAGTGTGCCGCGCGGCACACCGCCGCGCGTCGCAACGCGCACTGATCGGATAAGTCGTACACTGGTCGGTCCACTGCAGGCCGGCTGTCCCTTTGCCCAAAAGGGGTGGCCGGCCTGATCGTCCCTCAAGGAGGTGCGCCCGGATGACCAGTACGGTTCCCGCGCTCGGTACCCGTACGGCCGAAGGCTCCGCCCTGCAGGCCGTGCTCCTCGACATGGACGGCACCCTGGTGGACACCGAGGGCTTCTGGTGGGACGTGGAGGTCGAGGTCTTCAAGGCACTCGGTCACACGCTCGACGAGTCCTGGCGCCATGTGGTGGTCGGCGGTCCGATGACCCGCAGCGCCGGTTTCCTCATCGAGGCCACCGGAGCCGACATCCCCCTCGCCGAGCTGACCGTCCTGCTGAACGACGGGTTCGAGGACCGTATCGGCCACTCACTGCCGCTGATGCCGGGCGCGGCCAGGCTGCTCGCCGAGCTGGCGGCCCACGAGATCCCCACCGCCCTGGTCTCCGCCTCGCACCGCCGGATCATCGACCGCATCCTGGGCTCCCTGGGCCCCCAGTACTTCGCCCTGAGCGTCGCGGGCGACGAGGTGGAGCGGACCAAGCCGTTCCCCGACCCGTATCTGCTCGCGGCCGCGGGGCTCGGCGCGGACCCGGCTCGATGCGCCGTCGTGGAGGACACCGCGACGGGTGTCGCGGCCGCCGAGGCCGCGGGCTGCCGGGTGGTGGCGGTCCCCTCGGTCGCGCCGATCGCACCGGCCGCCGGACGCACCGTGGTCAACTCGCTCGAACAGGTGGACCTGCCTTTTCTCCACGGCCTGATGACGCACATGCACTGACCCGTGCACCGACCGTGCGGAACGGATGCGTCGGCACGGAAGCGGAATCACCCTGCGTGCGAAAGGGGAACACCCTGCGTACCGCTCCCGGGGTCGGAGTGGGCGCGATCGAATCACTCAGTGTGTGAATGCGCGCCACCGAGCGTGTTTACCCGAATCGGCGAGCGCGTGGGGTCGAATCCATGGAATTGCCTGAGGAGCCCCACAGGGATCCCACAGGAAGCCCACACGGACCTCCGAAGTGGCCCGAGGGAGGCTCCCCGGGTCATGCATTTCCCGACCGGATGGCTGAATTCCGGTACTCGCCAACCCAGTTGATGCTGTGACGTTCGTCACTTTCCAGGGGGTCGACAACCGGCCCCCCATATGCCGCCATCCGCCAATTCGGGGTGGTCGGCGCGCCCTTGTGTCCCGATTGGTGGAATGCTGCACTAAACCTTCCGCTGTCGGGTTATCGGTGCGTCCGCGCCCGGTTTCGCAGCGTGATGGGGGCTCAACTCCGGTACCTGCGGGCGGTCGTGCTGGTGCGGACTAATCTCATCGCGAGAACATCGCCGTATCCCCGTGACCCGCCGCACACCCTCGCCCGCGGGCCCGTGGAATCTACAGCTCTGGAGAACTTCGAGCATGAACCGCAAGACTTTGGTGCTGCCGGCCGTGGTCGGCCTGCTCGCCCCTGTGCTCGCCGCGTGTGGTGGGTCCGACAGCGGCAGCAACAGCGGCGATGCCATCGTTGTCGGTACCACGGACGTGTTCACCGAATCGAAGGAAGCGCCGGCTCCGGTCGACCCGGCCTACGCCTACGACGTCGGTACCTGGAACATCCTTCGTCAGACCGTGCAGACGCTGATGATCCAGCCGCGCGGCGACGGCGAGCCCGAGCCCGAGGCCGCCGAGAAGTGCGGCTTCACGGACACCGGCAACGAGCGTTACAGCTGCACGCTCCGCGAGGGCCTGAAGTTCGCGAACGGCGACAGCATCACCGCCAAGGACGTCAAGTTCTCGATCGACCGCGCCCGGTCCATCAAGGCCGACAGCGGCGTGTTCGCGCTGCTGTCCACGATCGACACCGTCGAGACGCGGGGCGACCGAGAGGTGATCTTCCACCTCAAGACGGCGGACGCCACCTTCCCGTTCAAGCTGTCGACGCCGGTCGCCGGCATCGTGAGCGCCAAGGACTACGAGAAGAACAAGCTCCGCGACGGTTTCGCCGTGGACGGTTCCGGCCCGTACACCCTGGAGTCCGAGGTCAAGGGCGACAAGCTCGTCAAGGCCGTCTTCACCAAGAACCCCAACTACAAGGGGCAGCTGACGGTGAAGAACTCCAAGGTCGAGATGCGCTCCTTCGACAGCGCCGACGCCATGGGCGCAGCGCTCGAGAAGGGCGACATCGACCTGATGACCCGCTCGATGACGCCCGACCAGATCAACAAGCTCGGCACCGCCACCGACAGCGACATCGACCTCAACGAGATGCCGGGTCTGGAAATCCGCTACCTGGCCTTCAACACCGACGCCCCTGCGGTGAAGACCCGGGCCGTCCGCCAGGCCATGGCGCAGATCGTCAACCGCGGCGAGCTCGTCGCCAAGGTGTACGGCTCCCAGGCCGAGCCGCTCTACTCGCTCGTCCCGGCGACCATCACCGGTCACTCCAACTCGTTCTTCAACAAGTACGGGGACCCGAGCGTCGGCAAGGCCAAGTCGACGCTGACCAAGGCCGGCATCACCACCCCGGTCAAGCTCACCCTGCACTACACGACGGACCACTACGGTGCGGCCACCAAGCCCGAGTTCCAGGTGCTGAAGAAGCAGCTGAACGACAGCGGTCTGTTCGACGTCAGCATCGCCGGCACGACCTGGGACAAGTTCCGTCCGGCCGAGAAGGCGGGCGACTACGACGTCTACGGCATGGGTTGGTTCCCCGACTTCCCGGACGCCGACAACTACCTGGCGCCGTTCCTCGACAAGGACAACTTCCTCGGCTCGCCGTACACGAACAGCCAGGTCAACAACAACCTGATCCCGGAGTCCCGGCGCGAGGCGGACCGCCTCACCGCGTCGAAGAGTCTCACCGAGATCCAGGACATCGTGGCCAACGATGTGCCCGTGCTGCCGCTGTGGCAGGGTAAGCAGTACATCGCGACCCGGGACGACATCACCGGTTCGGAGTGGGCGCTCAACTCCTCCTCGACGCTCCAGCTGTGGGAGCTCGGCCGAGGCGTGAGCGGCTGACAGACCTCCCCGCCCCGGGGCCTTCACGGCCCCGGGGCGCCGGGACCCGACGACAAGGCTCATGCACGTGAACATGCGCAAGAAGTGGCCGGTTCTGTCCATAGCGACGGGGCTGGCCGTCGGCGTTCTCACCGGATGCGGCTCGGACACGGGCGGCTCCTCGGACGAAGGCTCCGCCATCGTCATGGGAATGTCGGACGACGTCCTGGCGACCGACCCCGCATCCGGCTACGACCCCGGCTCCTGGCTGTTGTTCAACAACGTGTTCCAGTCGTTGCTGAGCTTCCCCAAGGGCGGCACCGAACCGGAGCCCGAGGCGGCCAAGGACTGCGCCTTCACCGACACGGCGACCACCGTCTACAAGTGCACGCTGCGCGACGGGCTGAAGTTCAGCAACGGCGACGCGCTCACCTCGAAGGACGTGAAGTACTCCTTCGACCGCCTGCTGAAGATCGACGACGCGGCCGGACCGGCGATCATGTTCCCCATGCTCGGCTCGGTGCAGACCCCGGACGAGAAGACCGTCGTCTTCCACCTCAAGTACGCCGACGCCACCTTCCCGAGCAAGATCGCCTCCGGCGCGGGCTCGATCGTCGACCACCGGCAGTACTCCTCGGACGGACTGCGCAAGGACGACCAGGCCGTGGGCTCGGGCCCGTACAAGCTGGACTCGTTCAGCAAGGACAAGGCCGTCTTCTCCGTCAACGACGGCTACCGGGGCAACGCCGAGGTCAACAACTCCGGTGTCACGCTCAAGTTCTTCCACGGCGACCAGGCCGCCCTGAAGAACGCGCTGCTGAGCGACCAGATCGACCTCGCCTACCGAGGCCTCTCCGCCAAGGACATCGCGGACATCGAGGGCGACACCTCGACCGGCATGGGCATCAACGTCGTCGAGGGCAACAGCGCCGAAGTCCAGCACCTCGTCTTCAACATGGACGACCCGATCACCGGCAAGCTGGGCGTGCGCAAGGCCATCGCCTACCTCCTCGACCGTGAGGCCCTGGTCACCAAGGTCTACGAGGACACGGCGACGCCCCTCTACTCGATCATCCCGGCGGGCATCACCGGCCACAACACGTCCTTCTTCGACACCTACGGCGCCCGCCCGTCGAAGTCCAAGGCCGAGGCAGCGCTGCGCGCCGAGGGCATCACCGGCAAGGTGCGCCTCACCCTCTGGTCGACGCCCTCGCGCTACGGACCGGCCACCGACCAGGAGTTCGCCGCGATCGCCAAGCAGCTCGACGCCAGCGGGCTGTTCGACGCGACCGTGAAGTCCGTCCCGTACGACCAGTACGAGAAGGACGTCGCCAAGGGCAAGTACGGCGTGTACGTGAAGGGCTGGGTGCCGGACTACCCGGACCCGGACAACTTCACCGCCCCCTTCTTCGGCAAGGGCAACGTGCTGAGCAACAACTTCACCAACAGCACCATCACCGGGCACCTCATCCCGAAGACGGCGGCCGAGAGCGACCGCGCCTCCACCGACGCCGACTACGGCAAACTCCAGGACGTGGTGGCCGACGAGCTGCCCATGATCCCGATCTGGCAGGCCAAGCAGTACGCCGTCGTCCGCGACAACGTCTACGGCCTGGAGTACTGCCTCGACGCCTCGACCGTCTTCCGCTTCTGGGAGATCAGCAAGGGCTGACCGCGCCGGGCGGCCGGCCGTGCGCGGCCCGCGCGGACGACGAAGGGCGCCACCTCCGGATCTCTCCGGAGGGGGCGCCCTTCGTCCCGTCCAGGTGCGGCCGCCTGCGCGCCGCTCCAGGTGTGCGGGCCCTACTGCGCGCCGGGGCGCACCAGCCCGCTCTCGTACGCGTACACCGCGGCCTGCACCCGGTCGCGGAGCCCCAGCTTGGTCAGGACATGGCCCACATGCGTCTTGACCGTGGTCTCGCTGACGAACAGGTCGGCGGCGATCTCCGCGTTCGACAGGCCGCGGGCCACCAGCTTCAGCACCTCGACCTCCCGCTCGGTCAGCGTGTGCAGGGTGTCCGGCACCGGCTCGTCGCCCGACGGCAGATGGCCCGCGTACTTGTCGAGCAGGCGGCGCGTGATGCTCGGCGCGAGCATCGCCTCACCGGCCGCGACCACCCGGATCGCCTGCACCAGCTCATTGGCCGGGGCGTCCTTGAGGAGGAAGCCGCTGGCGCCCGCGCGCAACGCCTCCACCACGTACTCGTCGAGGTCGAACGTCGTCAGCACGAGGACCTTCGCCGGACCGTCCCGGCCGGGACCGGTGATCTGCCGGGTCGCCTCGACACCGTCCATCCGCGGCATACGGATGTCCATCAGAACCACATCGGGCTGCAGGGCACGGACCTGGTCGAGGGCCTGGAGGCCGTCTCCGGCCTCGCCGACGACCGCGAGGTCCTGCTCCGCCTCCAGGATCATCCGGAAGCCGGTGCGCAGCAGCGGCTGGTCGTCGACCAGTAGGACGCGGATGGCCACGTAAGTCTCCTTCGCTAGTCCGGCCCCATTCTGCCCTGCTCGGTGCCACCGGACTGCGGCGCCCTGACGGGGAGCGGATACGGCGGGGGAGTACCGCCGAATTCCGGACACACCGCCTGGTGGTCGCACCAGCCGCAGAGCTTGGTCGGCCGCGGCCGCCAGTCGCCCGTCTCGGTGGCCTGCCGGATCGCGTCCCACAGGGCCAGCAGCTTGCGCTCGACGCGCTCCAGGTCCGCGATCACCGGGTCGTACGTCAGCACGTCACCGCTGCCGAGGTAGACGAGCTGGAGCCGGCGCGGGACCACCTGCTTCAGCCGCCACACCACCAGGGCGTAGAACTTCATCTGGAACAGGGCGCCCTCCGCGTACTCGGGGCGGGGGGCCTTGCCCGTCTTGTAGTCGACGATCCGGACGTCGCCGGTGGGCGCCACGTCGACGCGGTCGATGATGCCGCGCAGCTTCAGCCCGGAGTCCAGCCGCGCCTCGACGAACAGCTCCCGCTCGGCGGGCTCCAGCCGGGTCGGGTCCTCCAGCGTGAACCAGCGCTCCACCAACTGCTCGGCCTCGCCGAGCCAGCGGGCCAGCCGCTCGCCCTCCGGGTCGTCGGCGAACAGCTCCGCGACCTCCGGCTTGGTCTCCCGCAGCCGGTCCCACTGACCCGGGATCAGCGACTTGGCGCGTGGCGCGGTCCGGTCGACCGCCGGGGCGTCGAAGAGCCGCTCCAGCACGGCGTGCACCAGCGTGCCGCGCGTCGCCGCCTCGCTCGGCTTCTCGGGCAGCCGGTCGATCACCCGGAACCGGTACAGCAGCGGACACTGCATGAAGTCACTGGCGCGCGAGGGCGAAAGCGACGCGGGCGGCGCGGCGGCCGGGCCCGCGGGGCTGTCGGCGCCCGTCCCCGTGCCCTCGGTGCTGGTTTCCATGACGAAGACCTTACGGCCCGCCACTGACAGTGCCGCACCCGCGCGCGGCCGTGACGCGGACGGCCGTGACGGCAGAGGGCCCGGGTGCGGGCGAAGGCACGGAAAACGGAGGGGGTGCCGGGGCGGAACGCATCGCGACGGCCGCATACCATCGACCAGAGACCCTCCCGTTCCGCAGGACCGGGGCGGGGGACGCTTCGAACGAGGGGACATCGTGGACGAGAGCGGCGGGAGCGGGCAGCCGCGTACCGACGAAGCGACCGAGCGCCACGAGAGGCCCCAGGCCTCCCCGGTTCCGGCCGCGGACGCCCCGCGCCCCGGACCGGCAGGGTCCGACCCGCACGGCGGGCCGGAGCCCGCGGCGCCGGGCGACGACGAGCCCCGGCCCCCCTCCGGCGCCCCCGGCGCCGACACGGCGGCGAACGGCGGCCCGGGAGCCCGCGCGTCCGCCTCGGACACGTCGCACGGGAGCGCCGGGGACGGTGCCACCGGCGGTGCCTCGCACGGCACGGACGACGAGGTCGCCGGGAGTGCCCCGCGCGGTGCCGGGGACGACTCCGAGGGGTCCGTGAAGCGCTCCCGCACCGACAGCTCCGAGCCGGCCGGCCACACCTCCGACCCGTCCGAGCGCGACACTGTCACCGAAGTTCCCGACGGAGCCCGCGCCCCGTCGGGCCCGGTACGCGAGGCGCCGTCCGACGGCGACGGCTCCGACGACGCCCCCACGAGCATCCTGACGAAGCCGGCCGGGACCGCCGAGCCGCGGGAGCACCCGACGTCCGCGTCCGCCGCCCCGGTGGGAGAGGCCCGGACCCGCGCACGGTCGGAGGGCGGCGGGGGACAGCCCCCGCGGCGCGGCCGGGAGCCCGGCGGCGGACTGCTGATGGGGCGGCCCTTCGGGGTCCCGGTGTACGTCGCGCCGAGCTGGTTCCTCGTGGCCGCGTTGATCACCTGGGTGTTCGGCGGCCAGCTCGACCGCGTGCTGCCGGAGCTCGGCGCCGCCCGCTACCTGGTCTCCCTCTTCTTCGCCGTCGCCTTCTACGCGTCCGTACTGGTCCACGAGCTGGCCCACACCGTCGCCGCCCTCCGCTTCAAGCTGCCGGTGCGCCGGATCCAGCTCCAGTTCTTCGGCGGGGTGTCGGAGATCGAGAAGGAGGCCGAGACCCCGGGCCGGGAGTTCGTACTGGCCTTCGTCGGCCCGCTGCTCTCGCTCGTCCTGTCCGGCGTCTTCTACCTGGCCATGCAGACCGTCGAACCGGGCACGGTACCGGGCGTCCTGCTCGCCGGGCTGATGATCTCCAACCTCATCGTCGCGGCCTTCAACCTGCTGCCCGGCCTGCCCCTCGACGGCGGCCGCATGCTCCGCGCCGTGGTGTGGAAGCTCACCGGCAAGCCGATGAGCGGCACCGTCGCCGCCGCCTGGTTCGGCCGGGCCCTCGCCGTCTCCGTACTGATCGGGCTTCCCCTGCTCACCCAGTCCGGAATGATCGGAGACGCCCCGGACGACATCGGCGGCATGGACACCGTCACCGACGCCCTGCTCGCCGCGATCCTCGCCGCGATCATCTGGACCGGCGCGGGCAACAGTCTGCGGATGGCCCGCCTGCGCGAGCACCTGCCCGAGCTGCGCGCCCGCTCGCTCACCCGGCGCGCGGTCCCGGTGGAGACCGACACCCCGCTCTCGGAGGCGCTGCGCCGCGCCAACGAGGTCGGCGCCCGCGCCCTGGTCGTGGTCGACGCCGACGGCGAACCGCTCTCCCTCGTCCGCGAGGCGGCCATCGTCGGCGTACCGGAGCACCGCCGGCCCTGGGTCGCGGTCAGCGGCCTCGCCCAGGACCTGACCGACGGGATGCGGGTGTCCGCCGAGCTCGCCGGCGAGGAGCTCCTGGACGTGCTCCGCGCGACGCCGGCCACCGAGTACCTGGTGGTCGAGGAGTCCGGCGAGATCTACGGAGTGCTGTCGGCCGCGGACGTGGAGCGCGCCTTCGTGAAGGCGATGGCGCGGCACCCCTCCTAGGGGGTTTCGTTTCGTTCGGATCGGCGCGGCCTGATCCGAACGAAGCCCCCGAGGGTCATGCACCGTCTCCCTCGGGCTGGTCGGTGGCCCCCGCCGGGACCGGTAGGCTGTTCACATGTCCGAACCGACCGGTGCCGCCCGCAGGCGCGGGCCCTTCAAGGTCGGGGACCAGGTTCAGCTGACCGACCCCAAGGGCCGCCACTACACGTTCACGCTCGAAGCGGGGAAGAACTTCCACACCCACAAGGGTTCCTTCCCGCACGACGAGCTGATCGGCGCTCCCGAGGGCAGCGTTGTCCGCACCACGGGGAACGTCGCCTATCTCGCGCTGCGCCCCCTGCTCCCCGACTACGTCCTGTCCATGCCCCGCGGCGCCGCCGTGGTCTACCCCAAGGACGCGGGGCAGATCCTGGCCTTCGCCGACATCTTCCCCGGCGCACGCGTCGTGGAGGCGGGGGTCGGCTCCGGCTCGCTCAGCAGCTTCCTGCTGCGTGCCATCGGCGACCAGGGCATGCTGCACTCCTACGAGCGCCGCGAGGACTTCGCCGAGATCGCCCAGCAGAACGTGGAGCGCTACTTCGGCGGCCCGCACCCCGCCTGGCAGCTCACCGTCGGCGACCTCCAGGACAACCTGTCCGACACGGACGTCGACCGTGTCATCCTCGACATGCTCGCCCCCTGGGAGTGCCTGGAGGCCGTCTCCAAGGCGCTCGTCCCCGGCGGCATCCTCTGCTGCTACGTCGCGACCACCACCCAGCTCGCGCGGACCGTCGAGTCCATCCGCGAGATCGGCTGCTTCAACGAGCCGACGGCCTGGGAGTCGATGATCCGCAACTGGCACATCGAGGGCCTGGCCGTCCGCCCGGACCACAGGATGATCGGCCACACCGGCTTCCTGCTCACCGCCCGCCGCCTCGCGGACGGCGTCGAGCCGCCCATGCGCCGCCGCCGCCCCGCCAAGGGCGCCTACGGCGAGGACTACGCCGGCCCCAACGCCGACGGTGGAGCCGCCCGCTGACGCGAGCGGTACACACCCGCCCAACGCACCACGAACGTGGCCGAGTTCCCGGGAGCGCCCGGGAACTCGGCCACGGCCCTTTTCTGTTGACACGCAGCCAGAAGTACCGACCCCGCCGTTCCACCACGGTGTGACGTGTGGCACCATGCGGGACACCCCCACCGGCACAGCCCTCACGGGAGACACTCCTAGTGCAGCAATCCGCCGTCCCGGAACTGGCACACACGCACACCAGCCCCATCCAGTGGGTCGCCACGGCCACCGCCATCGCCGGTGTGGTCGCGTTCTCCTCCGTCCTGCAGCCCGACTCCGCGACAGCGGCCCAGCCGGGCCCGGGCGTCAGGACCGCGGCGGCCCCGGCGGCGGCCCCCGACCCGACCGGCGTCGCCTTCCCGATCGAGTGCGGCCCGGCCAAGGCCCTCGTCCAGAAGAAGGCGTCCGGCGACCTCGACGGCGACGGCCGCCCGGAGACCGTGGCCGTCGTCCGCTGCGACGCCGGCTCGGGCACCCCGCCCAGTGGCGTCTACGTCCTCACCCAGGGCACGGGCCAGAAGAAGCCCCGAGTCGTGGCCACCCTGGTCGATCCCAAGGACCGGTTGAGCGTCACGGACTTCGCGGTGCGCGACCGGGCGGTCACCGCGACCCTGCTCGGCTACTCCTCGACCGACGTACCGAGTTGCTGTCCGGACGTGAAGGACCTCGCCAAGTGGCAGTGGAAGGGCGGCGCTTTCGTCCGCTCCACCCCGTCCGAAGCACGGAGTGTGTGAGCACACTCCGTGTAGTCCCGGCGTCGTCCCGTCGTGACCCCGACCGGTTCCGAACAAAAAAGAACACCCCCCGCGGAGCGGGGGGTGTGAGACGGCGTACAGCCGGTGACCGAAGGTGGCCGTGAGGTCACTCCGCGTCGGGGCCGTAGACCTCGACCCTGTCCGAAACCCGACGTACGTGGATGCACTCGCCGGGACACTCCTTCACGGAGTCCTGCACGTCGCGCAGAAGCGGCAGCGGCACGGGCGTTGTGGCGCCGGGGGCCTGGAGCAGCTCGTCCTCGGGACTCTTCACGTACGCCAGCCCGTCGATGTCCAGCTCAAAGACCTCCGGAGCGTACTGGGCGCAGATCCCGTCGCCGGTACAGAGGTCCTGATCGATCCAGACCTCAAGCGCCTCGCCGTTTACCCCGGCCTCCTGCTGCACGGTCATTTCTCCTGCCGTTTCCTACGTCGAGCGACCCGAAGTGGCTGCAAGTCGGGCCAGCTCTGACGGGTGTTGAACGCTTCGACCCTACCTCCGTCCGCTTCCCAATCATGTTGGGTGGGTATTCCCCTGGCGTGAGGGAGAGCGCAAGGGTGAAGATCGGACACACCCCGACAGTCTTTGTGATCTAGGGGTTTCAATCGACACCCACCCAGGTAGGGTCTGGAAGCGTCCAGCTCCCCTTGGAGGAGGTGAGGACCGTGGCAGCCCACGACGACGACATGAACCGCGGCATCCGCCCGGGACGGGGGTCCGATGACCCCGCCGGACAGATTGCCTACCTTGAGCAGGAGATCGCCGTCCTGCGACGCAAGCTCGCCGACTCTCCGCGTCACACGAGGATTCTCGAAGAGCGGATCGTCGAGCTGCAGACCAACCTGGCCGGCGTGTCCGCACAGAACGAGCGACTCGCGAACACGCTCCGTGAGGCCCGCGACCAGATCGTGGCCCTCAAGGAGGAGGTCGACCGGCTGGCACAGCCGCCGGCGGGCTTCGGTGTCTTCCTCACGGCGAACGAGGACGGCACGGCGGACATCTTCACCGGGGGCCGCAAGCTCCGGGTGAACGTCAGCCCCAGCGTGGAGCTCGACGAGCTCAGGCGTGGCCAGGAAGTGATGCTCAACGAAGCCCTCAACGTGGTCGAGGCCATGGAGTACGAGAGCGTCGGCGACATCGTCACCCTCAAGGAGATCCTGGAGGACGGCGAGCGCGCCCTCGTGGTGGGGCACACCGACGAGGAGCGGGTGGTGCGGCTCGCCGAGCCGCTGCTGGACGTCACCATCCGTCCCGGCGACGCCCTGCTGCTCGAACCCCGTTCCGGCTATGTCTACGAGGTCGTCCCGAAGAGCGAGGTCGAGGAACTCGTCCTCGAAGAGGTCCCTGACATCGGCTACGAGCAGATCGGCGGCCTGGGCAACCAGATCGAGATGATCCGCGACGCGGTCGAGCTCCCGTACCTCTACCCCGACCTCTTCAAGGAGCACGAGCTGCGGCCACCGAAGGGTGTCCTGCTGTACGGGCCTCCCGGATGCGGCAAGACGCTCATCGCCAAGGCCGTCGCCAACTCGCTGGCGAAGAAGGTCGCCGAGGTGACCGGTCAGGCCACCGGCAAGAGCTTCTTCCTCAACATCAAGGGCCCCGAGCTCCTGAACAAGTACGTCGGTGAGACCGAGCGGCAGATCCGCCTCGTCTTCCAGCGTGCTCGGGAGAAGGCCAGCGAGGGCACGCCCGTCATCGTCTTCTTCGACGAGATGGAATCCCTCTTCCGCACCCGTGGCTCGGGTGTCAGCTCGGACGTGGAGAACACCATCGTCCCGCAGCTGCTCGCCGAGATCGACGGTGTTGAGGGCCTGCAGAACGTGGTGGTGATCGGCGCCTCGAACCGCGAGGACATGATCGACCCCGCCATCCTGCGGCCCGGCCGGCTCGACGTGAAGATCAAGATCGAGCGTCCGGACGCCGAGGCGGCGAAGGACATCTTCGGGAAGTACCTCACCCAGCGCCTCCCGCTGCATTCCGAGGACGTCGGGGAGCACGGCGGCGACAAGGCGGCCACCGTCCACGGCATGATCCAGACCGCCGTGGAACAGATGTACGCCGAAACCGAGGAGAACCGCTTCCTGGAGGTCACCTACGCCAACGGTGACAAGGAAGTCCTGTACTTCAAGGACTTCAATTCCGGCGCCATGATCGAGAACATCGTGGGCCGAGCCAAGAAGATGGCGATCAAGGACTTCCTCGAACACAACCAGAAGGGTCTCAGGGTCTCCCACCTCCTCCAGGCCTGCGTGGACGAGTTCAAGGAGAACGAGGACCTGCCGAACACGACGAACCCGGACGACTGGGCCCGGATCTCCGGAAAGAAGGGCGAACGGATCGTGTACATCCGTACCCTCATCACCGGAAAGCAGGGCGCGGACACCGGACGCTCCATCGACACGGTGGCCAACACCGGTCAGTACCTGTAAAAGACAGGGCGGCTGCGGGTGCCCTTCATGGGTACCCGCAGCCGACTGTTTTGCGGGTCACGGCTGGAGCACAGCAATGACGCAAATGATCTCCCCACCAGCGCAGAGGCGTTCTAGGCTCTTTCGTACCGCCGAGTCGCGCAGTGCGGGGACGGGCACCGCACACGCACCGGAGCGCCAGCGGTACTTGAGCAGCGCCCCCGACCGAGGGCGCCGCCGGGCAAGGAGGGCCGCATGACCGTACGGCGAGTAATGGGCATCGAGACGGAGTACGGGATCTCCGTCCCCGGCCACCCCAACGCCAATGCCATGCTCACCTCGTCCCAGATCGTCAACGCTTACGCGGCGGCGATGCACCGGGCGCGCCGCGCCCGCTGGGACTTCGAGGAGGAGAATCCGCTGCGGGACGCGCGAGGCTTCGACCTCGCCAGGGAGGCCGCCGACGCCAGCCAGCTCACCGACGAGGACATCGGCCTGGCCAATGTCATCCTCACCAACGGCGCGCGGCTGTACGTGGACCACGCGCACCCCGAGTACAGCGCTCCCGAGGTCACGAACCCGCGCGACGCGGTCCTCTGGGACAAGGCCGGCGAGCGCATCATGGCCGAGGCCGCCGAGCGGGCCGCCCAGCTCCCGGGCGCCCAGCCGATCCACCTCTACAAGAACAACACCGACAACAAGGGCGCCTCCTACGGCACGCACGAGAACTACCTGATGAAGCGGGAGACCCCCTTCTCGGACATCGTGCGCCACCTGACGCCCTTCTTCGTCTCGCGCCAGGTCGTCACCGGAGCGGGCCGCGTCGGCATCGGCCAGGACGGGCACGAGCACGGCTTCCAGCTCAGTCAGCGCGCCGACTACTTCGAGGTCGAGGTGGGTCTGGAGACGACCCTGAAGCGCCCGATCATCAACACCCGCGACGAGCCGCACGCGGACGCGGAGAAGTACCGCCGGCTCCACGTGATCATCGGCGACGCGAACCTGTCCGAGATCTCGACCTACCTCAAGCTGGGCACGACGGCCCTGGTCCTGTCCATGATCGAGGACGGCTTCATCGCCGTGGACCTCGCCGTCGACCAGCCCGTACGCACCCTCCACCAGGTCTCCCACGACCCGACGCTCAAGCGGCTCGTCACGCTCCGCAGCGGCCGGACACTCACCGCCGTCCAGTTGCAGATGGAGTACTTCGAGCTGTCCCGGAAGTACGTGGAGGAACGGTTCGGGGCGGACGCCGACGAGCAGACCAAGGACGTCCTGCTGCGCTGGGAGGACACCCTGAACCGCCTGGAGAACGATCCGATGAGCCTCGCCGGAGAGCTCGACTGGGTCGCCAAGCGGGAGCTCATGGAGGGCTACCGGCGCCGTGACGGCCTGGACTGGGACGCCGCCAAGCTCCACCTCCTCGACCTCCAGTACGCGGACGTGCGCGCCGAGAAGGGCCTGTACAACCGCCTGGCGGCCCGTGGACGCATGAAGCGCCTGCTGGACGAGGCCGAGGTCGACCGGGCGCGTACGAAGCCGCCGGAGGACACCCGCGCGTACTTCCGCGGGCGCTGCCTGGAGCAGTACGCGGACGACGTGGCGGCCGCGTCCTGGGACTCCGTGATCTTCGATCTGCCGGGCCGGGACTCGCTCCAGCGCGTCCCAACCCTGGAGCCGCTTCGCGGAACGCGTAATCACGTCAAGGAGCTCCTGGACCGCTGTCGCACGGCCGAGGACCTGGTCAGGGTGCTGTCCGGCGGCTGACCGGCCGCCCGTGCGGGGAGGGGCCGGACAGGGTGGAAAACCCGGCGCACGGGAATCATCGAGGTGGCCCCCGTACGTTGTAGCAACTGCGGGGCCGATGTCGGACCCTGCTTGTAGGGTCTGATCAAGAACGTCGAACCGAGCGGGGTGAGGGTTATGGCGACCAAGGACACCGGCGGCGGACAGCAGAAGGCGACGCGCTCCACCGAGGAGGTCGAGGAGCAGGCGCAGGACGCGCAGGCCTCCGACGACCTCAAGGAGCGCCAGGAGAAGCTGTCGGACGACGTCGACTCCGTACTGGACGAGATCGACGACGTCCTCGAGGAGAACGCCGAGGACTTCGTGCGTTCCTTCGTCCAAAAGGGCGGGGAGTAGCGCCAGTTGTCCGTCCCGGGGCCGGTCTGATCCATTAGGTCGGCGCCGGGACGGATGACCGGCGTACGCGCGGGTATGGTCCGTGCACAGATTTGATGATCGGCTCGGCCGTCCACGTCGGGCCGCAGCCTACGTGGAAGGAATCGCGTGGAAGCCAACCCTCGCAGCACCGGGCGTCTGCCGGCTGCCTTCCTGACGCCCGGCTCGTCCTCGTTCATGGACTTCCTGGCCGAGCACCAGCCGGACATGCTCCCTGGTATGCGGCAGCTGCCGCCCACCCAGGGCGTGATCGAGGCCCCGCACGGCACCACCATCGTCGCCGCCACGTTCCCCGGCGGTGTGGTCCTCGCCGGTGACCGGCGCGCGACCATGGGCAATGTCATCGCACAGCGCGACATCGAGAAGGTCTTCCCGGCCGACGAGTACTCGGCGGTGGGCATCGCGGGCACGGCCGGTCTGGCCGTCGAGATGGTGAAGCTGTTCCAGCTGGAGCTGGAGCACTTCGAGAAGGTGGAAGGCGCCCAGCTCTCCCTGGAGGGCAAGGCGAACCGCCTCTCCACGATGATTCGTTCCAACCTCGGCATGGCCATGCAGGGCCTCGCCGTGGTGCCGCTCTTCGCCGGGTTCGACGTGGACCGCGGCAAGGGGCGCATCTTCTCCTACGACGTCACCGGCGGCCGCTCCGAGGAGCATGGGTACGCCGCCACCGGCTCCGGCTCGATCTTCGCGCGCGGTGCCATGAAGAAGCTCTACGGCAAGGACCTGACCGAGGAGCAGGCCACGACCCTGGTCGTCCAGGCCCTGTACGACGCGGCAGACGACGACTCGGCGACCGGTGGTCCCGATGTCGCCCGCCGGATCTACCCCATCGTCACCGTGATCACCGAGGACGGCTTCCGCCGGCTCACCGACGAGGAGTCCTCCGAGATCGCCCGCTCGATCCTGGAGCGGCGTCTGGAGCAGCCCGACGGCCCGCGGGCCGCACTGCTCTGAGCCCGGCCTCTTTATCAAGGTGATCCAGTGACTTCGACAGAAAGGGATGGATAACCGGTGTCGACGCCGTTCTACGTCTCACCCCAGCAGGCCATGGCCGACCGGGCGGAATACGCCCGCAAGGGCATCGCCCGCGGCCGCAGCCTGGTCGTGCTGCAGTACGCCGACGGCATCGTGTTCGTCGGTGAGAACCCGTCCCGCGCACTGCACAAGTTCAGCGAGATCTACGACCGGATCGGCTTCGCCGCCGCCGGCAAGTACAACGAGTACGAGAACCTCCGGATCGGCGGCGTCCGCTATGCCGACCTGCGCGGTTACACCTACGACCGTGACGACGTGACCGCCCGCGGTCTCGCCAACGTGTACGCCCAGACCCTGGGCACGATCTTCTCCAGCGCGGCCGAGAAGCCGTACGAGGTGGAGCTCGTCGTCGCCGAGGTGGGCGAGACGCCCGAGGGCGACCAGATCTACCGGCTGCCCCACGACGGATCCATCGTCGACGAGCACGGCTCGGTCGCCGTCGGCGGCAATGCCGAGCAGATCAGCAGCTATCTGGACCAGCGTCACCAGGACGGCATGACGCTGGCGGAGGCCCTGAAGCTGGCCGTGCAGTCGCTGTCCCGCGAACCGAACGGCGGTGAGCGGGAGATCCCCGCGGAGCGCCTGGAGGTCGCGGTGCTGGACCGCACCCGCCCGCAGCAGCGCAAGTTCAAGCGGATCGTCGGACGTCAGCTCGCCCGCCTGCTGGAGGCGGGCGGCGCCACCACCGCCACGGAGGCCGAGGAGTCGGCCGAAGACGAGGAGTGACCTCGGCTTCTTCCGCAGTGCTCCGCGCGCCCCGGCCGCCCGTTCGGCCGGGGCGCGCCGCTGTGCCGGAGGGGCTCGGGGGTGCCGGTGCGGGCCCGCTCAGGTGGCTGGAGCGCCTGGCGGGGCCGTGGAGCCCCGTACGACGAGAGTGACCGGGATGTCGCCTTGAGGGGGAGTCCGGCCCTCCAGGACCGCCAGGAGGGCCTCCATGCCCCGTTCCCCGAAGAGCTCGGCGTCCAGCCGTACGGTCGTCAGCTCGGGATCGATGGCGCGGGCCAGGGCCAGATCGTCCAGGCCCGTGATGGAGAGGTCGTCCGGGACACGCAGCCCCAGGCGCCGTGCCGCCTTGTAGGCACCGGCCGCCAGTTTGTCGTCGTCGCAGACCAGCGCGGTGGGCCGGGGATCGGTGGTGAGCGCGGCCGCCGCGGCGGTCAGGGCGCCCTCGATGGAGATCGGGGCCCGTGTCGTGCGCAGCTCGGTCCCGGGGACCGCGGCGAGACGCGCGGCCAGCTCCCGTGCGCGCACCTCGAAGGTCCACGAGGCGATGTCGGCCGCGAGGTGCAGAAAGCGGCGGTGCCCCAGGGCGAGCAGGTGATCGGCGACCTGCCGTACCCCGTCCGCGATGTCGAGATTGACCGTGGCCGCGCCGAGGCTGCCCGCCGGATCGCTGTCGAGCATCACGAGCGGGAGCTGGTCGCCGCGGAACGCGGAGAGCGCGTCCGCGGCCATGGACGAGGCGATCACGCCGTCCAGCGCGGCCGCCGCCGAGCCGAAGGGGTCCCGGGCGGGGCCGATGCCCTCGGGGGAGGGGTACAGGACCACGCCGAAGCCGTGCGCGGCCGCCACCCGGGCCGCACCGGTGTAGACGCCCGCGAAGAATTCCGTGGTGAGCGCCGGGACGACCAGGAGGACGGTGCGGGTGCGGCCCAGGCGCAGATTGCGGGCCGCGAGGTTCGGGCGGTAACCGAGCTCCTGGGCCGCCGCCCGGACGCGTTCCGCCGTAGCCTCGGAGACCCGGCCGCGCCACTTCTCGCCGAGCACCAGGGAGACCGCGGCCTGGGACACTCCGGCGGCCTGGGCGACGTCCCGGCTCGTGGGGCGCGTGCTACCTCGTGCCACCGTCGACCTGCTCCCTCGTCTGGACTCCCGGTCAGCGCACATGGTACGTATGGAAGACGACGTTATACGTAAAACCTCAAACGTCACGCACGACGGAAGGGCAGGGCATGGCCGCCGGATACCTGGAGATCCTCAGGGCGAGGCACGCCGCACGGCTCCTCGTCGGCACCCTGGTCGGGCGACTGCCGAACGCCACCGCCGCCATCGCCGTGGTGCTCTTCGTCCGCGCCGAGGGCGGTACCTACAGCCTGGCCGGCGCGCTGGCCGCCGTGTACGGCGTGGCCAACGCCGTGGGGCAGCCCCTGCTCGGGCGCCTGGTGGACCTGCACGGCCAGCCCCGCGTCCAGCTGCCCGCCGCGCTCGTGTCGGCCCTCGGAATGGGCGTCTTCGCCTTCGCGGGCACGGAGCCGCTGCCGCTCGCCCATGTCTCCATGGCCGTCGCCGGACTGTTCACGCCGCCCCTGGAGGGCGGTCTGCGGGCGCTGTGGCCCTCCGTGCTGCGCAGGGAGGAGCAGGTGCACACCGCGTACGCCATGGACGCGGTGGCGCAGGAGGTCATGTTCACCGTCGGACCGCTGCTCGTGACGTTGTGCGTGGCGCTCTGGTCCGCCCAGGCCGCGCTGCTCGTCCTGAACGTCATCGGGGTGCTCGGCGCGCTCTCCGTGGTCGTCTCGCCGCCCTCGCGCGCATGGCGCTCGGCCCCGCGCGAGGCGCACTGGCTCGGCGCGCTGCGCTCCGCGGGCCTGCTGGCCCTGCTCGCCGCCTTCCTGTGCATCGGGGTGGCCCTGGGCTCCATCACCGTGGCCGCCGTGTCGTACGCCGACGACCACGGCGGGGACGCGGTGTACGGCTGGCTGATGGCCGGCATCGGCCTCGGCGCACTATTCGGCGGCACCGTGTACGGCATGCGGCAGTGGGGCGGCGCGCCGGAGCGGCGACTGCGCGGGCTCGTGGCCCTCCTGGCGGTGTGTTACCTGCCCCTCACGCTGGTGCCGGGCCCCGTCGCCATGACCGCGCTCACCACCCTCGCCGGCGTCTTCCTCGCGCCCTGCATCGCCTGCGCCTTCGTCCTGGTCGACCGGCACGCACCGAAGGGGACGGTCACGGAGGCGTTCTCCTGGCTCGTGACCACGTTCACCGTCGGCGCGTCGGTCGGAACGGGCCTGACGGGCCCCGTGGTCGAGCGGGGCGGGGCCGTGTGGGGCTTCGCCGTGCCGAGTGCCGCCGGGGCCGCCGCACTGGTGGTTCTGCTGGCCACGGGGCGGGTCCTCGCAGCTGCCGGACGGGGTGCGGTCGTTGCGGTCTCATCGGAAAATGATCCAAACCGTGCCGTCGAACCCCGTTTCAGCTCGGAGGATCGGGCGTAATGTTCAGTCATGGACCGCCGCATTTTCGGGCTGGAGAACGAGTACGGCGTCACGTGTACGTTCAGGGGACAGCGGCGCCTGTCTCCCGACGAGGTGGCGCGGTACCTCTTCCGCCGTGTCGTGTCATGGGGCCGCAGCAGCAATGTCTTTCTGCGGAACGGTGCCCGCCTCTATCTCGACGTGGGATCACATCCGGAATACGCGACACCCGAATGTGACAACGTGACGGAACTCGTCACCCACGACAAGGCCGGCGAGCGCATTCTCGAAGGACTCCTGGTCGATGCCGAACGACGCCTGCACGAGGAAGGAATCGCGGGCGACGTCTATCTGTTCAAGAACAACACCGACTCGGCGGGCAACTCCTACGGCTGCCACGAGAACTACCTGGTGGCCCGGCACGGGGAGTTCTCCCGGCTCGCGGACATCCTCATCCCGTTCCTGGTCACGAGGCAGCTGCTGTGCGGTGCGGGCAAGGTGCTCCAGACCCCGCGCGGCGCCGTGTACTGCGTCAGCCAGCGGGCCGAGCACATCTGGGAGGGCGTCAGCTCCGCGACGACCCGCTCGCGTCCCATCATCAACACCCGGGACGAGCCGCACGCGGACGCCGAGCGCTACCGCCGCCTGCACGTCATCGTCGGCGACTCGAACATGTCCGAGACGACGATGCTCCTGAAGGTGGGGGCCACGGACCTCGTGCTGCGCATGATCGAGGCGGGCACCGTGATGCGCGACCTCACCCTGGAGAACCCGATCCGGGCGATCCGCGAGGTCAGCCACGACATCACCGGCCGCCGCAAGGTGCGCCTGGCCAGCGGGCGGGAGGCATCCGCCCTCGAAGTGCAGCGCGAGTACTACGAGAAGGCCGTGGACTTCTGCGAGCGCCGCGGCATCCGCACCGGGACGGTCGAGCAGGTCCTGGAGCTGTGGGGCCGCACGCTGGACGCGATCGAGGCCGAGGACCTCGACCGGATCGGCACCGAGATCGACTGGGTGATGAAGTACAAGCTCATCGAGCGGTACCGCGCCAAGCACAACATGACGATGTCTCACCCCAGGGTCGCGCAGATAGACCTCGCCTACCACGACATCCACCGTCGCCGAGGCCTGTACTACCTGCTGGAGAAGAAGGGGCAAGCCACCCGGATCTGCAACGACTTGAAGATCTTCGAGGGCAAGTCCGTACCGCCGCAGACCACTCGGGCGCGACTGCGCGGCGACTTCATCCGGCGCGCCCAGGAACAGCGCCGCGATTTCACGGTCGACTGGGTCCACCTGAAGCTGAACGACCAGGCGCAGCGCACCGTGTTGTGCAAGGACCCGTTCCGCTCCGTCGACGACCGGGTGGAGAAGCTGATCGCGGGAATGTGAGCCGCATGTTCCGAAAGTGATTCCGGAACGCAACGCGGGGCGCCGTACGTTTTCCGTACGGCGCCCTTCTCACGTCGTAGAGTTGCGCGCACGCCATCAACCAAGATCGACCGATACGAGGCCCCCACCGTGCGCCGACGCTCACTCCTTCTCGCCGTACCCGCTGGATTGGTCACACTCGCCGGATGCGGTGACGACGGCAAGTCAGACACGGCGAAGTCCAGTGCCAGCCCCTCTCCTTCGGGCTCCGCCTCCGCAGCGCCGCCGCCGAAGATCGTCGACGGTCCGCTGCCCGGCATCACCGCCGGCACGAAGTTCGACGAGAAGCCGACCGTCGCCAAGGGCACCGGCAAGCCGTCGGAGAACCTCGCCGTCCGCACGGTCATCGCGGGCAACGGCCAGACAGTCGCCGAGAACGACTACATCCAGGCCAATTACCTCGGCCAGATCTGGGACACGGCGAAGGTCTTCGACAACTCCTACGACCGCAAGACGCCGCTGGTCATCCAGCTGGCGCAGGGCGGCATCATCGACGGCTGGCGGTACGGCCTGGTCGGCAAGAAGGCGGGCAGCCGCGTCGAGATGGCCGTCCCGCCGACCTGGGGCTACGGCAAGCAGGGCAACACCCAGGCGGGCATCAAGGGCACCGACACGCTGGTGTTCGTGGTCGACATCCAGCAGACCTTCAACGCGAAGAGCTCCGCCAAGGGCAAGGACGTCCCCCAGACGGACGCGAACCTCCCGAAGGTCGGCACCAACACCGACGGCAAGGCGCCCTCCATCGAGGTGCCCAAGGCCGCCGCGCCCACCAAGCTCGTGGCGAACTACGTCATCGAGGGCGACGGCGAGGAGGTCCAGGCCGACAGCAGCGTGCTGGTGCAGTACAAGGGCGTGCTCTGGGACGGCGGCAAGGAGTTCGACTCGACCTACGGCCGGGGTCAGCTGACCTCGTTCTCCCTGCAGCAGGTCGTCAAGGGCTGGGCCCAGGGCCTGACGGGCAAGAAGGTCGGCAGCCGCGTCCTCATCGTCGTCCCGCCGAGCCTCGGCTACGGCGACAACCCGCCGAGCGGCAGCGGCATCAAGAAGGACTCCACTCTGGTCTTCTCCGTCGACATCCTGGCGAAGATGTAACCCTCCCAGGGATGTGAGACTGTCGGTGTTGCCGTAAGGCAACCAAGCGAACAAGCAGGAGCCAAAGACGTGAGCATCGAGAAGCCCGAGATCGACTTCCCGGGCGGCGAGCCCCCGGCGGACCTCGAGATCAAGGACATCTGGGAGGGTGACGGAGAGGTGGCCCAGGCGGGCCAGAACGTCACCGTCCACTACGTGGGTGTCGCCTTCAGCACCGGCGAGGAGTTCGACGCCAGCTGGAACCGCGGGACGCCGTTCCGCTTCCCGCTCGGCGGCGGCCGCGTCATCAAGGGCTGGGACCAGGGCGTGCAGGGCATGAAGGTCGGCGGCCGTCGCCAGCTGACCATTCCGGCCCACCTCGCCTACGGCAACCAGAGCCCGACGCCGGCGATCAAGCCCGGCGAGACGCTGATCTTCGTCGTGGACCTGGTCGCGGTCTGATCGTCCGGCGACCGGACCCGATCACCTGGGGCCCATGCCTGTACAGGCATGGGCCCTCGGCTTTTGCCACGACACCCCGGGGCGGTACGGTCGACGATCGGAAGCACCATAGGGAAGGGCGTCGATGGCCATTGCCAAGGCCGAGCGGCTGATGAACCTGGCGCTGTGTCTGCTCGGGACACGCCGGCCGCTGAGCAAGCGAGAGCTGCGCGAGTCCATCGAGGCCTACCTCGAAGCGAGCTCGGACGACTCCTTCAACAGAATGTTCGAGCGCGACAAGGACGATCTGCGCGAACTCGGCCTGGTCATCGAGACGGTGGAGAACCTCGACGGCGAGGTCGGCTACCTCGCCCGCCGGGACAGCAACCGGCTGCCGCCCATCACGCTCGACGCCGAGGAGGCCGCCGCCCTCGGCCTTGCCGCCAAGGTCTGGCAGCAGGCCCGGCTGGCCGGTGCGGCGAGCGGGGCCCTGCAGAAGCTGCGCGCCGCCGGACTGCCCGAGGACGTGGACCCTTACGAGGCCCATGGCGCCCTGGAGCCGCACATCCCCGTCCACGAGGCGGCCTTCGAGCCCCTGATGCTCGCGTGCCGCGACCGCCGCCCGGTCGTCTTCGACTACCGCAAGGCCACCGCGGCACACCCGGAGTCCCGCCAGGTCGAGCCGTGGGCCCTCGAATGCTGGCGCGGCCACTGGTACCTGGCCGGCTGGGACCGCGACCGCGGTGCCGAGCGCGTCTTCCGGCTCTCCCGGATCACCGGCCGGGTCCGCACCCGCGCCGGACGCTTCACGGCCGAGGTGCCCGACGTCGTCACCGTGCGTGAGACCGTCGCGGGCTGGGCGGGGGAGATCGCCGACCGCTCCGCGCTGATCCGGCTGCGGACCGGCGCCGGCTACCCGCTGCGCGCCAAGGCGGTCTCCGTACGGGAACTGGGCGACGGCTGGGACGAGTTGGAGATTCCGTACGGGCACGGCCTGGACGCCTGGCTCGTCGAGTTCGGGCCCGACGTGGTGGTCCTGGAGCCCGCGGAGCTGCGGGCCGACGTCGTGGACCGGCTGCGCGCCGTGGCCAAGGGCTGAGGGGGAACGTAAGAAAGTGGCAGGAAAACCGGCCAGGCCCGCGAACGCGATCGACCAGACCCGGCGGATGCTCTCCCTGGTGACCTATCTGCGCGAGCGTCCCGGCGCGCGCGTCGGCGACGTCGCGCGTGCCTTCGGGATCACCGAGGACGAGCTGATCTCCGACCTCGACGTGCTGCCCCTGTGCGGGACCAGCTTCCGCGGCGGCGACCTGCTGGACATCGACACCGACGGCGACCGCATCTGGTGGCACAACCCGGACGACGTCGCGGAGCCGCTGCGTATCGCCGCCGACGAGGCGACCGCGCTGCTCGTGGCGGCCCGCGCGGTGGCCACCCTGCCCGGCCTGCGCGAGGGCGACCGGCAGGCGCTGCTGCGCGCCACCGCCAAGGTGGAGGCCGCCTCGGGTGAGGCGGCGGGCGCGAGCTCCCGCCTGTCGGTGACCTTCGAGTCCGAGGGCGGGGTCTTCGCGGACGTCGACCGGGCGATCTCCGAGCGTCGCCGGCTGTGGATCCGCTACTACTCGCCGTCGCGAGACGAGCTCTCCGAGCGCGAGATCGACCCGATCCGGCTGGTCAGCGTCGGTCACACCTACGTGGAGGCCTGGTGCCGCCGCTCCGAGGCGCGCCGCACCTTCCGGCTCGACCGGGTCGCCGAGATCCGCATCCTGGACGAGCCGTCGGCGCCGCCCGAGATCGAGCTCAGGGACCTCTCCGAGGGGCTTGTGCAGCCCGCCGCGGAGGACCCCGAGGTGGTCGTCGAGGTCGGTCCGGGCGGGCGCTGGGTCGCCGAGTACTACCCGCACGACAGTGCGGATGAGCTTCCGGACGGCGGGCTGCGTATCACCCTGCGGACCCCCGATCCGGCGTCGCTGCGGCGGCTGGCACTGCGTCTGGGCCGCGACGGCCGGATCGTGTCGCCGCAGGGCCTCGCGGACAGCGCCCGTCAGGCGGCCCGCGACGCGCTCGCGGCCTACGACGGGCTCGACGCGCCGCGAGGGGTTCAGGACGGGCCGTACGACAGGCAGGAGCAGGAGCTTTGAGCACGTCGTCGAAGTCTGGCGGGCAGGAGAAGGCGACCGTGGCGCACCGGACCGGCGCGCCCGAGATGTCGGCCGTGACGGCCTTCGCGGGGATGCGAAGGGTGGTCGAGGTGATGTTCAAGGCCGCCTGTCCCGACTGCCGGGCGGGCTTCGAGCTCGGGGCCGGCGCCCTGCGCCTGGCCATCGGCGCGAGCAGCCGCACCACCTTCTACTCCTTCACCTGCCCCGAGTGCGGCTCGGCCGTCCGCAAGCCGGCGGGGGAGCGCATCGTCGAGCTGCTCACCGGGGGCGGGGTGCGCACCCTGCGTCTGCACTCCACCGTCTAGAACCTCTAGGGTCGACGTCATGTTCTGGCCGATGTTTGCGATCGCTGCGGGGTTCCTGGGAATCGCCGTGCTCGGCGTCCTCGCCGTCCGTGTCTTTGTGGAAGCGGAGCGTCTGGGCCGCCAGGTCTCCGAGTCCGCGCGCCGGATCGGAGGGGCCGCCGAGGAACTGGAGACGGCCGCCGCACGCGCCGCGAGCTCGGTCGACGCACTGTAAGACGTGGGTGTGATGCGTTTCGAGGGGCTTTCGCCCTGTCACCTTTCGGGCAACGACAGGTACGCTGCTGGTCGTGGCCCGAAGAACGAGGCGCGGGTCGCGAACTGGGAGTACGCACAGGGATTGCCGCGCGTTCACCCCTGAGCGTTACGATCGCTGTCAGCACGACGATCGGACACATGTCCGGCCGATCGCACAGCACCCCGACCATGCAGCCTCGGTGAGAAGGTAAAGACTTATGTTCGGAAGGCTCGGAGCTCCCGAGATCATTCTCATCCTCGTCGTCATCATCCTGTTGTTCGGCGCGAAGAAGCTTCCGGACATGGCGCGCTCCCTCGGCAAGTCCGCCCGGATCCTCAAGAGCGAGGCCAAGGCGATGAAGGACGAGGGCAGCAACCCTGCTCCGGCGGGCCCGCCGAACACCGACGAGCAGCCCCCGGCTCAGCGCACGATCCAGGCCGCGCCCGGCGACGTGACCAGCTCCCGTCCGGTCAGCGAGCCCACGGACACGACCAAGCGCTGACGCAGGGCCGGTGACGTCCGGCCCGCTGCACGAGATGGGAACGTGGGTTGCTCAAGTCTGCCCGCAACACGGAGAAGGATCCCGAGGGGCGGATGCCCCTCGCGGAGCACCTTCGTGAGCTGAGGAACCGGCTCGCGAAGGCGATGCTGGCCATCGTCCTGGTCACGGTCGTCGCCGCCTTCTACTACAACGACATCATCAACTTCTTCACCAAGCCGGTCCTGGACTCGGTCGGGTGTCCGAAGACGTTCGCCGAGCTGGCGAAGATGCCCAAGGGCGACCAGTGCGCGCAGATCACCATCAACGGTCTGCTGGCCCCGTTCACCCTGGCGCTGAAGGTCTCCCTGATGGCGGGTGTCGTGCTCGCCTCGCCGGTCTGGCTCTACCAGCTCTGGGCGTTCGTCGCGCCGGGCCTGCACAAGAACGAGAGGAAGTACGCGTACGCCTTCGTCGGGACCGGCGTCCCGCTGTTCTTCGGCGGCGCCTTCTTCGCGTACAAGGTGCTGCCCACCACGGCGAAGGTGCTGATCGACTTCACGCCGAACGGCGTCAGCAACCTGCTGCCGCTCGACGACCTGCTCGACCTCGTGACGCGCATGGTGGTCGTCTTCGGCCTGTCGTTCGAGCTGCCCCTGCTGCTGGTCATGCTCAACCTCACGGGCGTCCTCACCGGCAAGCGGATGCTCGGCTGGTGGCGCGGCATGATCATGGGCATCACCGTCTTCGCGGCGCTCGCCACCCCCAGCACCGACCCGCTGACGATGCTGGCGCTCGCCGGGCCGATCTGGATCCTGTACTTCGGGGCCGTCGTCTTCTCGCTCCTCAACGACCGGCGCAAGAAGCGCCGCGAGGCCGAGGGACCGGGCGACGACGAGGCCTCCGCCCTCGACCTGACGCCCGAGGACATCGGCGCGGTCGAATCCGTGTCGGCCAGCCGGGCCCTGCCGGAGCAGGCGGGTACGGACCGGGTGAACGGTTATGACGACGTGACCTGACGAAGCCCGTCGACCTCGTAGGGTCACCCTGTGGCCAGCGAGATCACCCTCTTCGTCAATCCCACCGCGGGACGCGGCCGGGGCGCCCGAGCGGCGCAGCCGGCCGCTTCGGCTCTCCGGGCGGCGGGATTCACCGTCCGTACGGTCCTCGGCGAGAATCCGCGCGACGCCCTCGCGCAGGCGCGTGCCGCCGTCGAGAGCGGCACCGACGCGCTCATAGCGGTCGGCGGCGACGGCATGGTGAGCCTCGCCCTCCAAGCGGTCGCCGGAACCCGCACCCCGCTCGGTCTGATCGCCGTCGGCACCGGCAACGACTTCGCGCGCGCCCTGGACCTGCCCGTCCAGGACCCCGCAGCGGCGGGCCGGCGGATCGCCGAGTCCCTGAAGGCGTCGCGGCTGCGCGACATCGACCTGGGCCGGGTGAACGGCACGTGGTTCGGCACGGTCCTCGCCTCGGGCTTCGACTCCCGCGTCAACGACCGCGGCAACCGCATGCGCCTGCCCGCCGGCCGCTTCAAGTACGACCTCGCGATCCTCGCCGAGCTCGCCGCCTTCAAGCCCTTCCCGTTCCGGATCACGCTCGACGACGGCGAGGCCCGGGAGATCGAGGCGACGCTCGTGGCGGTCGGCAACGGATCGTCGTACGGCGGCGGCATGAGGATCTGCGCGGACGCGGACCTGGAGGACGGGCTGTTCGACGTCACCGTCGTCGGTGACTGCAGCCGGACGACGCTGCTCAAGGTGTTCCCGAAGGTCTACAAGGGCACGCACCTCGATCATCCGGTGGTGAGCGTGCACCGGGCCGCGAAGGTCGAACTGCTCGCCGAGGGCATCACCGGGTACGCGGACGGGGAGCCGCTCGGGCCGCTGCCGCTGACCGCGGAGTGCATCCCGGCGGCGGTGCGGGTGGTGCTCGCCTGAGCTGCGGGGACCTCTTGTCTCACAGCATCTGATCCGGATATTGATCGTCGTGTTGTCAGTGCCGCCCGGTAGTCTCGAAAGCACGATGACAGAGGACCTCTCACCGGCCGAGCGGTACGCGGCAGCACGCAGGCGCGCTGCCGAGCAGGCCACCGCGCTCGCCTCCTTCCGCGAGATGTACGACTTCGGCCTCGACCCCTTCCAGATCGAGGCCTGCCAGGCCCTCGAAGCGGGCAAGGGTGTGCTCGTGGCCGCGCCCACCGGCTCCGGCAAGACGATCGTCGGCGAGTTCGCCGTCCATCTCGCCCTCCAGCAGGGCAAGAAGTGCTTCTACACGACCCCGATCAAGGCGCTCTCGAACCAGAAGTACGCCGACCTGTGCCGCCGTTACGGCACGGACAAGGTCGGTCTGCTCACCGGGGACAACAGCGTCAATTCCGGGGCGCCGGTGGTCGTCATGACCACCGAGGTGCTGCGCAACATGCTGTACGCGGGCTCGCAGACCCTCCTCGGACTCGGCTATGTCGTCATGGACGAGGTGCACTACCTCTCCGACCGCTTCCGCGGCGCCGTCTGGGAAGAAGTGATCATCCACCTCCCGGAGTCCGTGACGCTGGTGTCGCTCTCCGCGACCGTGTCGAACGCGGAGGAGTTCGGCGACTGGCTGGACACCGTCCGCGGCGACACCCAGGTGATCGTCTCCGAGCACCGACCCGTGCCCCTGTTCCAGCACGTGCTGGCCGGGCGCCGGATGCACGACCTCTTCGAGGAGGGCGAGGGCCAGAAGAAGGCCGTCAACCCCGACCTCACGCGGATGGCGCGCATGGAGGCCAGCCGGCCGTCGTACCAGGACCGCAGGCGGGGCCGGGCGATGCGCGAGGCCGACCGTGAGCGGGAGCGCAGACAGCGCTCCCGCATCTGGACGCCGGGCCGCCCCGAGGTCATCGAGCGGCTCGACTCCGAGGGCCTGCTGCCCGCCATCACCTTCATCTTCAGTCGCGCGGCCTGCGAGGCCGCCGTCCAGCAGTGCCTGTACGCAGGCCTGCGGCTGAACGACGACGACGCACGCGCCAAGGTCCGCGCCATCGTGGAGGAGCGCACCTCCACCATCCCGAGGGAAGACCTGCACGTCCTCGGCTACTACGAATGGCTGGAGGGCCTGGAGCGCGGCATCGCGGCCCACCACGCGGGCATGCTGCCCACGTTCAAGGAGGTCGTCGAGGAACTCTTCGTACAGGGCCTGGTCAAGGCCGTCTTCGCGACGGAGACCCTCGCACTCGGCATCAACATGCCCGCCCGCTCGGTGGTGTTGGAGAAACTCGTCAAGTGGAACGGCGAGCAGCACGCCGACATCACACCCGGCGAGTACACCCAGCTCACCGGCCGCGCCGGGCGCCGCGGCATCGATGTCGAGGGCCACGCGGTCGTGCTGTGGCAGCGCGGCTTCAGCCCCGAGCACCTGGCGGGCCTCGCCGGCACCCGCACCTATCCGCTGCGCTCCAGCTTCAAGCCGTCGTACAACATGGCGGTGAACCTGGTCGAGCAGTTCGGGCGGCACCGCTCGCGGGAGCTCCTGGAGACGTCCTTCGCGCAGTTCCAGGCCGACAAGTCGGTCGTCGGGATCTCCCGGCAGGTCCAGCGCAACGAGGAGGGACTCGAGGGCTACAAGGAGTCCATGACCTGCCACCTCGGGGACTTCGACTCGTACATGCGGCTGCGCCGCGAGCTCAAGGACCGTGAGACCGACCTGGCCCGGCAGGGCGCGGTGCAGCGTCGGGCCGAGGCGGCGGTCGCGCTGGAGAAGCTCAAGCCCGGCGACGTGATCCACGTGCCCACCGGGAAGTACGCGGGCCTGGCACTGGTCCTGGACCCCGGCCTGCCCGCGGGCCGGTCGAACGGCCACCGCGGCTTCGAGCAGCACGACGGCCCGCGTCCCCTGGTCCTCACGTCCGAGCGCCAGGTCAAGCGGCTGGCCGCCATGGACTTCCCGGTGCCGGTCGAGGCGCTGGAGCGGATGCGCATCCCGAAGTCCTTCAACCCGCGCTCGCCGCAGTCCCGACGCGACCTCGCGTCGGCACTGCGCACGAAGGCGGGGCACATCGTCCCCGACCGGCACCGCAAGAAGCGCTCGCAGGCGGCCGACGACCGCGAGATCTCCCGGCTGCGCACGGAGATCCGCGCCCACCCCTGCCACGGGTGCAACGACCGTGAGGACCACGCCCGTTGGGCCGAGCGCTACCACCGGCTGCTGCGCGACACCTCGCAGCTGGAGCGCCGCATCGAGGGCCGGACGAACACCATCGCCCGCACCTTCGACCGGATCGTGGCCCTGCTGACCGAGCTGGACTATCTGCGCGGCGACGACGTCACCGAACACGGAAAGCGGCTCGCCCGGCTCTACGGCGAACTGGACCTGCTCGCCAGCGAATGCCTGCGCGCCGGGGTCTGGGAGGGACTCGACCCCGCCGAACTCGCCGCCTGCGTATCGGCGTTGGTGTACGAGTCCCGGGTCGCCGACGACGCGATGGCGCCCAAGGTGCCGTCCGGCAAGGCGAAGGCCGCGCTCGGCGAGATGGTGCGCATCTGGGGCCGGCTCGACGCCCTGGAGGAGGAGTTCCGGATCACCCAGACGGAGGGCGTGGGCCAGCGCGAGCCGGACCTGGGCTTCGCCTGGGCCGCCTACGAGTGGGCCTCCGGCAAGGGACTCGACGAGGTGCTGCGCGAGGCGGAGATGCCCGCGGGCGACTTCGTGCGCTGGTGCAAGCAGGTCATCGACGTCCTGGGGCAGATCGCCGCCGCGGCGCCCGCCGGCGCGGAGGGTTCGACGGTCGCGAAGAACGCGCGCAAGGCGGTCGACGCCCTGCTGCGCGGGGTCGTGGCCTACTCCTCGGTGGGCTGAGACCGGGCCGGGCGCTCCCCGCCGGGGTGCGTCCGGCGGGGCCGGATGACAGGCGGCCCCGCCGGGACATGTCGACGGCGGCCCGCCGCGGAGCCCCCGCAGGGCGCGCCGCCTTCCGCACCGGGCGGCGGCGCACTTCCCCGGGCGTCGGTTCAAGGCAGTCCGGTCCCGGACGGGAGGCGGCGCGACGCGTCCTCGGGCGCAGGCTCCCCGGTGAGCGGCACCCGGCCGACCGTGGGCGGCCAGGGGATCAGTCCTCGGCGCGCAGGTGGGCGCGCCAGCCCCCAAGGTCCGTGATGTCCTGGGCGCCTTCGAGCGCGGCCGGTTCGCAGAGGAAGCCCGGGACGTCGCTGCCGTCGGCCAGCTCCACCCGGCCCAGCGCCATCGGCCGGGGCAGCGCGTCGAGCAGCCGGCCGAGCCCCTCCGCGGGAAGCCGCCACACCTCGGTCTCGACGGCCCCGCCCTCCTCGGGGCCGACATGGACGAGCCCGGGCTTGGGCGGGGTCGTGGACAGCGCGTACAGGCGGTAGACGGGTGCCGTGGTCGTCGTCCGCTCCAGTTCGGCGCCCAGGGACAGCAGCTGCGGGTTCAGCGGCTGACCGGACAGATGCGCGCCGACCACGGCGATCCTCAGCAGCGGCTGGAGCAACCGGGCGATGTGCGCGAGGCGCTCGTCGGTGAACGCGCGGCCGATCAGCATCACACCGAACGGCCCACCGGAGGGAGTGGGACCGGCCGGTACGGCGACGGCCGCCAGGTCGAAGAGGTTCGTCGAGTTGGTGAAGCGGCCGAGCCGGGCGTTGGCGCCGAGCGGGTCGGCGGCGACCTCGGCGAGGGTGGGGTGGCCGGGCGCGGTCGGCAGCAGCAGGGCGTCCGCGTCGCCGAGCTCGGCGAGCGCCCGGGCCCGTAGCACGTCCAGCCGCTCCTGGTCCGCGTACACCTGGTGGGCCGGGATGTCCCGGGAGCGGGTGATGATCCCGGCGACGGTCGGGTCGAGCCCCGCGCCGCCCTCGCTCAGCAACTTGTCGACAAAGCTCCCGACAGCGGCGTAGCGCTCGGCGACGAACGCACCGCCGTAGAGCATCTCGGCGGCCTCGGTGAACGCGGTGAGATCGAGCGTGGACACCTCCGCGCCCGCCGCGACGAGCCGCTCGACGGCCGCCTCGTACGCCTGCGCCCACCCCTCGTCGAGGTCGCCCAGCTGCGGGGTCGGCGGTACGGCGATCCGCCACGGGCCGGGGAGCCGCTGGGGGAGAGCCGGCAGGTCGCGGCCCGGCGGGGACGCCATCTGGGCGAGCACCCGCTCGGCCTCCGGCAGGGTACGGGCGAACACGGTCACGCAGTCCAGCGAGGCACAGGCCGGGACGACCCCGGCCGTGGGGACCAGACCCCGGGTCGGCTTGAGTCCGACGATGCCGTTGAACGCGGCGGGGACACGGCCCGAGCCCGCGGTGTCCGTGCCGAGGGCGAAGTCGGCGATGCCCAGGGCCACCGCGACGGCCGAACCCGAACTGGAGCCGCCGCTGACGCGGTCCGGGGCCAGCGCACCCCGGACGGCACCGTAAGGGGAGCGGGTGCCGACCAGGCCGGTGGCGAACTGGTCCAGGTTCGTGGTGCCGAGCACGATCGCGCCGACGGCGCGCAGCCGGGCGACGACCGGGGCGTCCACCTCCGGGGTGTACGCGTAGGCCGGGCACCCCGCGGTGGTCGGCAGGCCCCCGACGTCGATGTTCCCCTTGACCGCGAACAGGCGGCCCGCGAGCGGCAGCCGCTCGCCCGCGGCCACGCGCTCGTCGATCCCTCGGGCCTCTTCCTCGGCCTCCGCGCGGGGGCGGAGGTCGATCCAGATCTCCGGGCGGTCCGTCGCCTCGATGCGGGCGTATGCCATGCGGACCCTGGTCACGGCGGACATCGGTGCTCCTTGCGCTGGAGGTACGGCGGTACGGGCGGTGGTGCTACGACTCGTGCGGAGCCAGGATCAGCAACGCGGTGCCCGCCTCCACCTGGTCGCCCGGCCTGGTGAGTACCTCGTGGACCAGGCCGTCCATCGGCGCGGGTATCCGCGACTCCATCTTCATGGCTTCCAGGGCCAGCAGCGGCTGACCGGCGGTCACCGTGTCGCCAGGGCGGACGTTCAGCTGCCAGACGGACGCGGCGAACTCGGCCTCGACCAGACGGCCGCCCTCCGGCACGGGGACCTCCGCCGCGGGGGCCGCCGGGGCGGACGCCGCATCGGCGCGGGCGAACTCGCCCGCCGCCTCCCACGCGTCCCGTTCCGCCGCGAACGCCGCGCCCTGCCGGGCCCGGAACTCCGCGATGGACTCGGCGTGCTCGGCGAGGAAGGCCTGATGGCCGGCGAGCGAGAACTCGCCCTCCTCGACGCGGGGGACGAACCGGCCCGAGACGATGTCCGCCCGGAGTTCGAGCAGTTCGTCCGCCTCGACGGGGTACCACTTGATGCGGTCGAAGAAGCGCAGCAGCCACGGTGAGCCCGGCTCGAACGCGCCACGCTGCTGCCAGGCCGACCACACCTGGGTGGTGCGCCCCACGAACTGATAGCCGCCGGGCCCCTCCATGCCGTAGACGCAGAGGTAGGCCCCGCCGATGCCGACCGAGTTCTCGGCGGTCCAGGTACGCGCCGGGTTGTACTTGGTGGTGACCAGCCGGTGGCGCGGGTCGAGCGGCGTCGCGACCGGCGCGCCCAGGTACACGTCCCCGAGGCCCAGGACGAGGTACTCCGCGTCGAAGACCGTGCGGTAGACGTCGGCGACCGAGTCCAGGCCGTTCACCCGGCGGATGAACTCGATGTTCCACGGGCACCAGGGCGCGTCGTCGCGGACCCCCGCCATGTAGCGGGCGATCGCCTCACGGGTCGCCGGGTCGTCCCAGGACAGCGGGAGGTGGACCGTCCGGGACGGCACGGTCAGCTGGTCCCCGGCCGGCAGCGTCCGCGTGATCTCCCGCACGGTGGCGAGGAGTTCACGCTGCGGCAGCCTGCCCGGGTCCGTCTGGATCTGCAGCGAGCGGATGCCCGGTGTCAGATCCGTGACACCGTCGATCCCGGCCGCGGCGACCGCCTCCATCAGCGCGTGCGCCCGCATCCGCAGGGCCAGGTCCAGCTGCGCGGGACCGAACTCGACCAGCAGGTTGTCGTCGCCGCTGCGGCGGAAGGTCACATCGCCGTCCCGCGCGAGCACGCCGCCGTCCACGATCGCCGGGCGCACCGAGCCGTCCTCGGCGAGCGGGGTGAAGCGCACCGTGTCTCCCGGGCGGAGCTGCCCGAGCTTCCAGCGTTCGCCGCTGACGACGGTCGCCGGGCAGACGAAGCCGCCCAGCGAGGGGCCGTCGGGGCCGAGCAACACCGGCATGTCGCCCGTGTAGTCGACGGCGCCCACCGAATACGGCGTGTCGTGGATGTTCGACGGGTGCAGGCCCGCCTCGCCGCCGTCCTTGCGCGCCCAGCGGGGCTTCGGTCCGACCAGCCGCACCCCCGTCCGTGCCGAGTTGAAGTGGACCTTCCAGTCGGCGGCGTAGAAGTCGCGGATGTCGTCCTCGGTGAAGAACTCGGGTGCGGCGTGCGGGCCTTCGAGCGCGCCGACCTGCCATCGCGAGCCGAGGACCGGCCGGTCGGCGGCCGGAACCGGTGTTCCGGACACCACCGAGCCGCCGTGCAGCACGTCGCCGGTGCGCAGCGTCCGCCCGCCGTGCCCGCCGAACCGGCCGAGCGTGAAGGTGGCCGCGCTGCCGAGGAACAGGGGCACGTCCAGACCGCCGCCCGCGAACAGCACATAGGTCCGCAGCCCGTGCTCGTCGGGGGCACCGACGTCCAGCACGGCCCCGGCGGGCACCGTCACCGGCTCCCACTGGGCGACCGCCGTGCCGTCCACGGTGACCGCGGCGGGGGCGCCCGTGACGCACACCGTGGTGGCGTGGGTGAACCTCAGCGACGGTCCTCGCAGCGTGCATTCGAGGCCCGGCGCGCCTTCGTGGTTGCCGAGCGCCCGGTTGCCCAGCCGGAACGACAGGTCGTCCATGGGCCCGCACGGGGGTACGCCGACCTGCCAGTGACCGGTACGGCCCGGCCAGTCCTGCACGGTGGTGAGCGTTCCGCCGGACACCACCTCGATGCGCGGCGTCGGGTCGGTGACGCCGGCCAGCGTCGCCGTCGAGTGCGCCGCCGCCCGGAAGGACGGCTCCGCGAGCGCTGCCCGCACCAGGCCCAGGTTCGTCTCGATGCCGTCGATCCGGGTGCGGGCGAGTGCCTCGTCGAGCCGTCGCAGGGCCTGCGCACGGTCCGGACCGCGGGCGATCACCTTCGCGAGCATCGGATCGTACGACGTGGTCACCTCGGTGCCCGTCTCGACCCAGCCGTCCACCCGGACGCCGCCGGGGAACTCGACCCGGGTCAGCAGGCCCGCGCTCGGCCGGTGACCGCGGGAGGGGTCCTCGGCGTACACCCGCGCCTCGACGGCGTGACCGCGGGGCGGCCCCGGGTCCCGCACGACGTCCGACTCGCCGCGTGCCAGCCGCAGCATCCAGGCCACGAGGTCAATGCCGAGGACCTCCTCGGTCACCGGGTGCTCCACCTGGAGGCGGGTGTTCACCTCCAGGAAGTACGCCTCCTCGCGGGCGGCGTCGTACACGAACTCGACCGTGCCGGCCGAGCGGTAACCGACGCTCGCGCACAGGTCTCGGGCGCCGGCGGCGAGCCGGTCGCGCACCCGCGGCGGGAGTCCCGGGGCGGGCGCCTCCTCCAGGACCTTCTGGTTGCGGCGCTGGAGCGAGCAGTCCCGGTCGCCGAGGGTGACGACGTGGCCCGCACCGTCGCCGAAGACCTGCACCTCGACATGGCGGGCGTCCTCGACGAGGCGCTCCAGGAAGAGGCCGGCGGAGGAGAAGGACGCCGAGACGACGCGCTGCACCCGCTCCCAGGCCTCGGTCAGTTCGCCGGCGGAACGACATGCCGACATGCCGATTCCGCCGCCACCGCCGGTGGCCTTGAGCATCACGGGATAGCCGATCAGGGAGGCCGCGTCGAGCGCCTCCCCGACGGAGTCCAGCAGGCCGGTGCCGGGTGCCAGCGGTACCCCCGCGGCCCGGGCCGCCGCGCGGGCCGTGTGCTTCGCCCCGAACAGTTCCAGCTGCTCCGGCGTCGGGCCCACGAAGACGATTCCGGCGTCCTCGCAGCGGCGGGCGAAGGAGGCGTCCTCGGAGAGGAAGCCGTACCCGGGGTGGACGGCGCCGGCGCCGGTGTCCTTGGCCGCCTTCAGGACGAGGTCGGCGTCGAGGTACGACTCCTTGGCGGGTGCTGGCCCCAGTCGTACCGCCTCGTCGGCGAGCCGGACGTGGGGCGCGCCGCGGTCGGCGTCGGAGTACACCGCGACGGTGCGCAGGCCGAGTTCGCGCGCCGTGCGGATGATGCGTACCGCGATCTCCCCGCGGTTGGCGACGAGAAGCGTGTCGAAGGTCATCGCGCCGCCCCGACGGTCATCTCCACGGCGGTCGGCTCGAAGCCGTTGCAGGGGTTGTTGATCTGCGGGCAGTTGGAGACCAGGACGATCACGTCGCGCTCGGCGCGCAGGGTCACCCTGAGTCCGGGGGCCGAGATGCCGTCGACGATGCCGAGCGTGCCGTCCTTCTCGACCGGCACGTTCATGTACCAGTTGACGTTCGAGACGAGGTCCCGCTTGCCGAGGCCGTAACGGGCGCCCTCCGCCAGGAAGTTGTCCACGCACGCGTGCTGGGACCAGGTGTGGTGCCCGTACCTGAGGGTGTTCGACTCCTTGGAGCAGGCGCCGCCGACCGTGTCGTGCCGGCCCACTTCGTCGTCGACGACGGTCATCAGCGGTGTGTACTCGTTCGACATCAGGACGCTTCCGGTGGTCAGGAAGATGTTGCCCTGCGCGTGGATCGTGTCGGGCGCGCTGTAGCGCACGGCGGTGTCCGCGGCGTCGTACAGCAGGAAGTCGACGGCCTGGTTGCCGTGCAGATCGGTGATGGTGAGCGTCTCGCCGGAGCGGACGACGGCCGACCAGGCGGCTCGGGCGGGAACGACGGTCGTGCTCATGCGAGCCCCCTCGCGGCGAGGAATTCGGCGGTGTTCAGGAAGGCGCGGCGGCCCTCGGGTGTGGCCTCCCACAGCGGGTCGCCCGGCTCGGTCGGCGCCGCCCGCCAGGCGAGCACCTCCAGCGGGCCGCTCACGTACCGTGGGCGGGGGTCGGCCGGGTGCGGCACGTTCGCGATCAGCACGGTCACGTCCTGCTCGGCGCGCAGCGTCACGCTCCCGCCGGGTCCGGACGAGCCGGTGAAGTGCAGCGAACCGTCGTCGCCCACCTCCACCCCCTGGAAGAACGACAGCGAGGGCGGCAGATCACCCGGGGCGAGTCCGTTCTTCGCGGCGGCCAGCTTGAACAGCTCACGGCCGGCCGGGGAGGCGGACTGCGGTGTCCCGTCCCCGTACCGCTCGGTGTTGCGCAGCAGGGTGGACGTGCCGCACAGGGCGTCGTGGCGCCTCGAGGTGTCGGTGACCACCGAGGCCAGCACCCGGCCCTGGTCGGACAGCAGCAACTGCCCCTCGCCGAGGTAGGCGTTCCACTGGACCTTGACGGTGTCCGCCACGTTGAGCCGTTCCCAGGGACGGCCGGCGACATGGAGCAGGAGGTGCGCGCAGGCGTCGCCGGCCAGGTCGGTCAGCCGCATCTCGGTGCCGCGCGCCAGCACCTTGTGCGTGTAGTTGCCGCCCGCCACCGTCTCGGCCCACACCAGGTGGCCCGCCTCGCAGGGCGGGGCGGGCCAGGCGCTCGCCGGGACGACGGGCATGGCCTCGGTGCGCGTGCCCTCCTGGGCGCGCGCATGGGCGCGGGCTCCGTAAGTGGTCGTTGTCGCCATCGCGGGACCTCCGGCTCCGGGTGTCATTTCTGTCGCGCGACAGAAATTAGGGGCGGGCCGGGTCCCGGGCATTGCCCGGCTGTTGCCGCCCGGTTACCGATCCCTCACCGGGATCGTCCGGAGATCGCCGGGCGGTGCACTGTGCGAGGATCGAACGCATGGGAACAGCAGACGCGCCCGGCGGGCGGCGGGTCGGCAGGCCGCGCGCCGCGCAGCGGCCGGACAGCGGTCTGTCGCCGCGCGACGAACTGCTCGCCGCCGCGGCCGAGTTGTTCACCACACGCGGATACGCGGCCACGACCACCCGGGCCGTCGCCGAGCGTGCCGGCATGCGCCAGGCGTCCATGTACCACTACGTGTCGGGCAAGGAGGAGCTGCTCGCCGAGCTCCTGGAGTCCACGGTCACGCCCTCGCTGACCCTCGCCCGTGAACTCCTCGCGGACGACGCCGCGCCGGCCGAGGGCCGGCTGTGGGAGCTCTGCCGCACCGACGTGGCGCTCCTCTGCGGCGGGCCGTACAACCTGGGCGGTCTCTATCTGCTGCCCGAGGTGCGGGCCGAGCGGTTCGCCGGCTTCCATGCCGTGCGGGCCGAACTCAAGGACGCCTACCGGCAGTTGCTGGCCGCGACGGCAGCCGGGGGAGCGCTCGCGAAGAGCGAGCTCGATCTTCGGACGGATCTGCTGTTCGGTCTGATCGAGGGTGTCATCCTCGTGCACCGCTCCGATCCGGACCGGCCGGTGTCGACCTTCGCGGAGGCGACCGCGGACGCGGCACTGCGCATCGCCGGGGTACCGGCCGGAGCCTGAGCGGTGCGTGTCGCTCGGGTGCCGGCCGGAGCCTGAGCGGTGCGTGTCGCTCGGGTGCCGGCCCGAGCCTGAGCGGTGCGTGTCGCCCGGGTGCCGGTCGGAGCCCGCCGCTGCCCCCTTCCGCACCTTCCGGATCTCCTCCAGGGTTCCGCCTCCGACGGCGATTTCACCTGGTCGAGGTGTGGATTTCACATGCCCGTACACCGTTACACACCGTGTACGAATGAAGCCGCAGCGTGCAAATGGAGCCGAGGGTACTCCTGTCGCGAGGGCGAATTCAGGTGCTTGCTGAATATGACACAGCGATGATCCGGTCGGACTAAGCTCGCCCGCAGCGCACCGAGTTGAGATGTATTCGGGCGCTTGTTCCCAAAAGTTCCGAAGATTCAGTTTGATCCGTGCATTTTCCCCCACAAACCTCCCCACCCCCAGTCGACCTGTCTCAGAGGGCATACATGGTGAGTGTTCAATCGCCTCCCGGTGGCCGTGAACTTCCCTACGCGCGCGTCCTGTTGCTGCCGGCCATACTGATGGCAGCGGTAAGCGGCGCCGCCGTCGCCTTGGTGACGGAGTCGGCGCGACCAGCCGTCGGTGTGTGCGGCGGCATCGCCACACTGCTGGTCATCGCGATCGGCGCCGAGGCCGTACGCCGCGGCCGCGTCGCCCGTGATCTGCGCGCCGAGTTCGCGCAGCGCTCCGCCTTGCTGGAACAGCGCATCGCCGCCCACGACCAGGAGATCGTGCGCCTCTCCGAGGACGTCCTGCCGACCGCGCTGGACCGGTTGCACGGCGGTGACTCACCCGCGGAGGTGGTCCGCACCCTGGACCGTGACAACCCGGAGTACGCCGACATCCCCGCGTCGCAGCGTGCGCTCCTGAAGAAGGTGCTCAAGGCCATCGACGTCGAGGAGTCGATGCGCGACGCCGCGCAGCGCTCCTTCGTCAACATCGCCCGGCGCGTCCAGGCCATCGTCCACCAGCAGAACAACGAACTGCGCGAGATGGAGGAGGACCACGGGCGCAACCCCGAGGTCTTCGACGACCTGCTGCGCATCGACCACGGCACCGCGCTGATCGGCCGCCTCGCCGACTCCATCGCCGTGCTCGGCGGCGGCCGTCCCAGCCGCCAGTGGCCCAACGCCGTACCGCTGTTCAGCGTGCTGCGCGGCGCGATGTCACGGATCCTCGAATACCGCCGCATCGAGCTGCACAACATCGTCGACATCGCCGTCAAGGGCGAACACGTCGAACCGATCATCCACGCGCTCGCCGAACTCCTCGACAACGCCACGCGCTACTCGCCCCCGCACACCAAGGTGCACGTCACCGCCATCGAGGTGCAGACCGGCATCGCCGTCGAGATCGAGGACGGCGGTGTCAGCCTCAGCGACGAGGCCCGCGGCAAGATCGAGGAACTGCTCCGGCTGGCCGCGGCCGGCGTCGACCCGAACGTGATGGGCCAGGCCCCCCGGCTCGGCATGGCGGTCGTCGGACGACTCGCCCAGATGTACAACATGCAGGTCTCGCTGCGGCAGTCCGCCTACGGCGGTGTCCGCGCCGTCCTCGTCGCCCCGCGCGACATGCTCACCAACGACTTCGCCCCCGGTCTCGCGCACGGCGTCGGGGTGAACTCCACCGCGGGCATCGACACCGGCGGTGTGGAGGGACCGGCGCGCAAGCCGAAGAAGCGCAAGCCGACCACCGGACCGCGCATCCCCTCCTCGAACGACGGGTCCCACGACGACGACGTGCCCGTGGTCACCGAATGGACCCCCAACGGGCTGCCGCAGCGCCGCAGCCGTGTCAAGGTTCCGCTCAGCCAGCGGATCGCCGAGGCCCGGGCCGAGGCCGAGGCCGCCGAGGCCGCCGCGGCGGCTGCTCCCGCCTGGGCGCGGGAGCCCGAGCCGCAGGAGAAGGAGCCCGAACCCGGCCTGTGGGTCGAAGCGTTCATGAACGGCCTCAAGGGTGACCCGGACCCGACCGCATTCACGATGAACAACCAGGCGGCCCCTGCCGAGGCCGACGACGAGGGGGACCTCAAGTGATCCAGCAGCGAGCCAACTTCGACTGGATGCTCAAGGAGCTCGCCGACGGCGTACCGGGCATCCGGCAGATCGTGGTGCTCTCGGCCGACGGACTGCGCATCGCCCGCTACGGCGGCGAGCCGGACGCCGCGGACCGCGTCGCCGCGGCCTGCGCGGGTCTGCAGAGCCTGGCCGGAGCCGTCGCGAGCGAGATCCCCAACAGCGACGGCCGGATGCGCATGGTCATCATCGAGATCAACGGGGGCTACTTCTATCTGATGTCCGCCGGACCCAACGCCTACCTCGCGGTCCTCGCCAACCAGACCGCGGAGCCCGGACTGATGAGCAACCGCATGCGTGACCTCGTCGTCCGGATCGGCGCCCATCTCACCAGCCCGCCGCGGCGCAACGGGCAGACCGTATGACTCCTCCGCAGCGCCGGCGGCGCCATCCCAAGGAAGAGGCCCCGGATCCCCCGACACCGGAGTCCCCCCACGTCCAGGAAGGCGCGGAGGGCACGGACGAGGAGGGCGAGGGAAAGTCGAAGAACCCGGAGCGCCTGTACGTGCTCACGGGTGGCGGCGAGGGCGGTGACCGGGCCGAACTCGACCTGGTCACCCTGGTCGTGGCGCGCGCCGACGCGTCACCCCCCGTCGCCCAGCCGGAGCAGTCCGCGCTGCTGCGGCTCTGCCAGGCCCCCCTGTCCGTGGCCGAGCTCTCGGCCTATCTCAACCTGCCGTTCAGCGTGGTGACCGTCCTGCTCACCGAGATGCTGGCGGCCGAACTGGTACACGCGCGCGCCCCGATCGTCCGCTCGGCGCTGCCCGACCGTTCCCTCCTCGAAGCGGTGATGCATGGACTTCAAAAGCTCTGACACCATCACGGGCCCTCGCGCCGAGGACCATCTGCCGCACACGGCACAGGCCGCGGTGAAGATCGTGATCGTGGGCGGCTTCGGGGTCGGCAAGACGACCATGGTGGGTTCCGTCAGCGAGATCAAACCGCTGACCACCGAGGAGACCATGACGCAGGCCGGCATCGGCGTCGACGACAACTACGGCTCCGAGAGCAAGACGGCCACCACCGTCGCCATGGACTTCGGCCGCATCTCCATCACGGACCAGCTGGTGCTCTACCTTTTCGGCACGCCCGGACAGGAGCGCTTCTGGTTCCTGTGGAACGGCCTTTTCGAGGGAGCCCTCGGCGCCGTGGTGCTCATCGACACCCGCCGTCTGGAGGTCAGCTTCGACGTCATCGGCCGCCTGGAGGAGCGCGGCGTGCCGTTCGTCGTGGCGATAAACGACTTCCCCGACGCCCCCGGCTACCCGATCGAGGACCTGCGGACGGCGCTCGACCTGCCCGAGGAGATCCCGATCGTGAAGTGCGACGCGCGCCGCAGGGCCTCCAGCCGGGACACCCTGATGACGCTGATGCGCTTCCTGCACTCCCTGGCGATCACCTCGGCGCGGGTCTGACGCGATCTCGACGACGGCGCCGCACACCCCTTCTGCCACTCCCCAAGACCCGGATCCCCCTCAGTTTCGGAGCGATCACCGTGACGTCTGAATCCCACTCCCCGACCGGTACGGACGACCCCACGCTCGGACCGCCGCCCGGCTGCCCCGCCCACGGCCTCGGCCCCGGCGGGCTGCACCGCCTGTACGGACCCGAAGCGGAGGACCTGGGAGCCCTCTACGAGAAACTCCGCGCGGAACACGGCGCCGTGGCCCCCGTGCTGCTCCACAACGACGTACCGATCTGGGTGGTGCTCGGCCACGGCGAGAACCTGCACATGGTGAGCACGCCCCAGCACTACGCGCGCGACAGCAGGCTGTGGACCGCCGTCCAGGACGGCACCGCGGGCGCCGACCATCCGCTCGCGCCGCACATCGCCTGGCAGCCCATCTGCTCCCACGCCGAGGGCGACGAGCACCTGCGGCTGCGCGGAGCCGTCACCGGCGCCATGTCGACCATCGACTTCCGCAGTCTGCGGCGTTACATCAACCGAGCGACGCAGCGCCTGGTCAACGAGTTCTGCGAGCTCGGGAAGGCCGACCTGGTCGGGCAGTTCGCCGAGCACCTGCCGATGTCCGTGCTGTGCGAGATCCTCGGCATGCCCGAGGACTACAACGACCGCATGGTGCACGCCGCCCGCGACCTCCTCAAGGGCACCGAGACCGCGATCGCCAGCAACGAGTACGTCATGAGCGTGCTGACCCAGCACACCCTGCGGCGGCGCGCCAACCCCGAGGAGGACTTCACCAGCCACCTCATCAACCACCCGGCGAGGCTCACCGACGACGAGGTCGCCCAGCACCTGCGCCTCGTCCTGCTCGCCGCCTACGAGGCGACCGCCAACCTCATCGCCAACGTGCTGCGCATGGTCCTCACCGACCCGCGCTTCCGTGCCCAGCTCAACGGCGGGCAGATGACGGTGCCGGAGGCCGTCGAGCAGTCCCTGTGGGACGAGCCGCCGTTCAGCGCGGTCCTCGGCTACTTCGCCAAGCAGGAGACGGAGCTGGGCGGCCGGCGCATCCGCAAGGGCGACGGACTGCTCTTCGGCATCGCCCCGGGCAACGTCGACCCGCGGGTACGCCCCGACCTCGCCGCCAACATGCAGGGCAACCGCTCCCACCTCGCCTTCGGCGGCGGTCCCCACGAGTGCCCGGGACAGGACATCGGCCGTGCCATCGCCGATGTCGGCGTCGACGCGCTGCTGCTGCGGCTGCCGGACACCGAACTGGACTGCAAGGAGGACGAGTTGCGCTGGCGGGCGTCGATGTCGTCGCGTCACCTCGTGGAGCTGCCGGTGACGTTCGCACCGCGGCCGCCGCAGGACGTCATGCAGCGGCCCTCGGTCAACGCGCTGCCCCGTCAGCGGCCGAACTGGCAGGTCACGACCGAGGCGTCGGAGCCGAGTCCCGCGCCGCAGCCGGTGGCCCCGCAGGCCCCGCCGACGCCCGAGCCCGCCGCCCGCCTCGGCGCCTGGCAGCGCTTCCTGCGCTGGTGGCGCGGCTACTGACCGAACGGCACCGCACAGTGGTGGCCGGCCGTCGCCCGCGCCGGGCATGGCCGGCCGCCGGTCGGGCCGGGCGCGGGCGGCGATGGGCGGCTCCGCCGGCTCCGGGCCGGCTCCGGATCAGGGCCCGGCAGGATGCGACGCGGCCCCGTCCGCCCCGGCCCACGCCTCGTACGACGTCCAGGCCTCCAGGTCCCGCGCACTGGTGAACCGGTGCTCCCGCCCCGTGACCGGATCGGTGAACTCCAGGACGCGCGCCAGTAGTTGGAGCGGACGGCTGAAGTCGCCGGCCGGCACCGGGCCGGTCACCACGGGGTAGAGCGGATCGCCGAGGATCGGCACGCCCAGCGCGTTCATGTGCACACGGAGCTGATGGGTCTGCCCCGTGCTGGGCGTGAGCCGATAGCGGCCCAGCGCGCCGCGCCGTTCCAGCAGTTCGATCCCGCTGACGGCGTTCGGCTCGCCGGGCACCTCACGGGCGGCCAGCACCCCGCGTTCCTTCACGATCCGGCTGCGGACCGTCCGCGGCAGCGCGAGACCGGGGGAGTACGGCGCCACGGCCTCGTACTCCTTGCGGACCAGCTTGTCGCGGAACAGCGTCTGGTACGCGCCGCGTTCCCCGGGGCGCACGGTGAACAGCACGAGCCCGGCCGTGAGCCGGTCCAGTCGGTGTGCGGCCCCGAGCGCGGGCAGCTCCAGCTCGCGCCGCAGCCGGGCGAGCGCGGTCTGGGCCACATGACTGCCGCGCGGGGTGGTGGCCAGGAAGTGCGGCTTGTCCGCCACCACGATGTGCTCGTCGCGATACACCACGTCGAGGGCGAAGGGCACCGGCTCCTCGGCGGGCAGCTCCCGGTGGAACCACACGAACATCCCCGGCACGTACGCGGCGTCGGCGGTCACGGGCTGCGCGTCCTCCCCGACGATGAGCCCCGCGCCGATCATCGCGTCGATCACCCCGGTCCCCGCCGAGAGCCGCTCGACCAGATGGTCCCGGACGGTGGCCCAGCCCCCGTCCCACGGCAGCCTGACCCGTACGGGGTCGACCCCGTCGCGCTGCGGGAGGGGGGAGGGCGGAATCCGGGGCTTGCGTCTCACCTGGTCAAGCGTACGAGGCCGGTACCACCTCGGGAGCCTCGGTGACCGTCGCCCGCACCCGGTACGCGCGGTACACCGCACCCGCGAGCACCGTCACTCCGAGGAACAGCAGGGTGAACCAGCGGAAGTACCAGTGTCCGCCCGCCGGGTCGTACACGGCGGCCCGCGGCCAGGCGAGGTTGACGGTCATGAAGAGGCCGTAGAGCAGGGCGAGGACGTTCACGGGGACGCCCCAGCGTCCGAGGGAGAAGAGCGGGGCGCCGGTCTCGTCGGTGCCGCCCGCCCCGAACCCGCCGCGCAGCCGGCGCACCAGCAGCGGCCCGGTCACCATCGCGTACGCCAGGTACAGCATCACGATGCAGGTCGTGCCGATCGCCAGGAACGCATCCGGCGAGGCGAAGTTCAGCAGCAGCAGCGCGGCCGCGAGGACACCGACGACGAGGGCGGGCGCACCGGGCATGCCGGTGCGCGGGGCGACCCTGGCGAGCCGGCCGGAGAAGGGCAGCTGTCCGTCGCGCGCCATCGAGAAGAGCATGCGGCAGGCGGCCGTCTGGATGGCCAGGGTGGCCACCGCGACGGCCACCGCCACGTCGGCGAGCAGCGCGCGCCCGACCCCGTCGCCGAGGCTGCTGGTCAGGACGTAGCTCAGACCGTCCACGCCGAGGCGGCCGTCGGTGAGGCTGGGCGCGGCCAGCAGCCCGCCGAGGACGATCAGACCGCCGAGCAGGCCGGCCGCGCCGAGTGCGGTGAGGATCGTACGCGGCGCGGTACGGCGGGGGTTGTGGGTCTCCTCGCTCATCTCGCCCGCGCTGTCGAAACCGATCATCACGTACGCGGCCATGAACGAGCCGACCATCAGGGCGCCGAAGAGGCCGGTGCCGCCCTCGCCGGTGTGGAACGTGATGCCGGGGGAGCGCTCGGAGTGGGTGAACAGCAGCACGATGATCAGGACCGCGCCGATGATCTCGGCGGTCACCCCGATCCGGTTGACGGCCGACATCACGCGGTTGTCGACGACGTTGACGAGGGTGGTGAGGGTCAGCAGGATCACGCCGAGGACGGCCGCGTTGGCGGCGCCGTCGGCGCTGGTGGGTGCCGGGTCGTCGCCCACCAGCTGGAAGCCCGACCAGATCGCGGGCAGCACCATCTGGAGCGCGAGGGCCGCCGCGGCCACCACCACGATCTGCCCGATCACCATGATCCAGCCGGCGAACCAGCCGAAGGACAGGTTCGACAGCCGGGACGACCACTGGTAGATCGCGCCCGAGAGGGGGTAGCGCGCGGCCAGTTCCGCGAAGCAGGCGGCGACCGCCAACTGGCCCACGAGCACGGCCGGCCACGTCCAGAAGAAGACCGGGCCGCCGAACGCGTACCCGAAGGCGAAGAACTGGAAGACGGTCGTGAGGACCGAGATGAAGGAGAAGCCGGCGGCGAACGAGGCGTACCGGCCGAGGCTGCGGTGCAGCTCCTGGCGGTAGCCGAACTCGGCGAGACCCGTGGCCCCGTCGGGCCGCGGCGGGTCGGGGCGGACGTCGGCGGGGGCGGTGCTCGTCATGGCGGCAACCTGCTTTCGCACAGCGGCGCGAGGATTCCTGTCGAGCGACAGAAATTAGGGACGGGCTGTTTCGCCGGCGTCACGCGTCCGTGTCCGGGGCGCACCTAACTCCTCACGCCCTTGCGGGGATCCACAGAACGCGATACATCGTGTGTATTGACGACTCGCGGTGGTCGCGATATGTTCGGCCACGGATATTCGGTGACGAGTTGCGACGGTTGGCGACCGTCGGGGCGAAGGGGGTGGATGCCGTGGCGGCCAAACGCCGGAAGCTCGGCAACCCGCTCGCCCTCGCTGTGATGGTGCTGCTCACCGAGCGGCCGATGCATCCGTACGAGATCGCCCAGACCCTGCGCCGACGCGGCAAGGACGCCAGCCTGAAGATCAACTACGGCTCGCTCTACACCGTCGTGCAGAACCTGGAGAAGCACGGGTTCGTCGAGGTCGCCGAGGTGCAGCGGGAGGGCAACCGGCCCGAGCGCACCCTGTACGGCATCACGGACGCCGGACGCGAAGAGGCCATGGAGTGGCTGTCGGACCTGCTCGCCGTCCCGGCGCGGGAGTATCCGATCTTCGAGGCCGCGCTCTCCCTGATGTGCGTGCTGCACCCCGACGAGGTGGCGCGGCTGCTCGCGGAGCGGCTCACCATGCTGGAGGTGCAGGCCGCGTGCCTGCGCGGCGGCCTGGCGAAGCTGTCCGAGACACTGCCCCGGCTCTTCCTCGTCGAGTCCGAGTACCAACTGCACATGATCGAGGCGCAGGCCGTCTGGGTCCGCGGCTTCCTCACCGAGATCAAGGACGGCACGTTCCCCGGCGTCAAGGAATGGCGGACCTTCCTCGAAACGGGTGAGGCTCCGCCGGAGTTCCAGGATCCGGAGGGCGGCGGCCTCGAAGGAAAGTAACCGAGAAAACAGACCCCGGCAGAGCTGTTGCAGCAGCCCCGCCAGGGTCTCGAACCCCGAACCGGCTCCGCCGTGCGGCAGACCGGGCCATCGAGGTGCGGCACACCCAGGATAGCCCGGTGCTCTTCACGCGGATCGGCTCGGCCCTGCCCGAGATCACCGCTCACTCAGGAGAGCCGTCGACATGAGTACCACCCGCGCGCCCGCCATCGAGGCGCGCCGACTGACCAAGACCTACCCGGGCGACGTCACCGCGCTCAGCGGCATGGACGTCACCGTCGCGACCGGAACCGTGCTCGGACTCCTCGGTCCGAACGGCGCCGGCAAGTCCACCACGGTCAAGATCCTCACCACCCTGGCCCGCCCCGACTCGGGCTCCGCCACCGTCGCGGGCCACGACGTGCGGCGCCACCCGGACCGGGTGCGCCGTGCGATCGGCGTGGTCGCCCAGAACTCCGGAGCCGACCCGGTGGCCACCGGCCGGGAGAACCTCCGGCTCCAGGGCAGGCTGTACGGCCTCAAGGGCGCGGCGCTGAGCCGTCGCGTGGACGAACTGCTGGACCGCTTCACTCTCGCCGACGCGGCGAAACGCCAGGTCAAGACCTACTCGGGAGGCATGCGCCGCCGTCTGGACGTGGCCCTGGGGCTCGTCCACCGCCCCGAGGTGCTCTTCCTGGACGAGCCGACCACCGGACTCGACCCACAGGCGCGCACCGCGATGTGGGACGAGATCGCCCGGCTCGCGGGCGACGAGGGACTGACCGTCCTGCTCACCACGCACCACCTCGAAGAGGCCGACCGGCTCGCCGAGCGCATCGCGATCGTCGACCGCGGCCGGGTCGTCGTCGAGGGCACCCCCGACGGCCTGAAGGGCGAACTGCGCGGTGACGCCGTCCACGTGGAGCTGCGGGAGGCCGTCGGTGAAGACGGCCGTACGCTGCTGAGCGGAGCCCTCACCGCGCTGCCGGGCGTGCACGAGGCGCTGTTCGACGGCCGGCGCGTCAGCGTCCGCGCCGACGACGGTGCCGGCGCGGTGCCGGCCCTGCTGGGCACGCTGGAGCGCGCCGGGGTCGGTGTCGCCTCCGCCACCGTGGCCCGTCCCTCGCTCGACGACGTCTACCTGCGCTACGCGGGCCGCCGTTACTCCGAGGCGGACGCCGAGTCCGCCCAGGACCTCGCCGTCGCCGGAGGTGTGCGATGAGCACCGCCGTCTCCCAGACCTGGTACATGACCCAGCGTCAGCTCATGGTGTTCGTACGGCAGCCCGCGTACCTGCTGATCACTCTGATCCAGCCGGTGGTCTGGCTGTTCCTGTTCGGCAGTCTCTTCAAGAAGGTCGTCGAGCTCGGCGGCTTCGGCACCACCTCGTACCTCGACTACCTCGTGCCCGGGGTCGTCGTGATGAGCGCGCTCAGCTCCAACATGTGGGCGGGCATGACCACGCTCGACGAGATCCAGCGCGGCACCCTCGACCGGTTCCTCACGACACCCGTGAGCCGTGCGGCCCTGATGAACGGCAACGTCGTCAACAACGGCGTGGTGACCGCGCTCCAGTCGGTCGTCATCGTGCTGCTCGGGCTGCTCGGCGGCGCCGACTATCCGGGCGGCCTCGGTGGCGTCGCGGTCCTGGTCGTCGCCTCGGTGCTGCTCGGCACGGTCTTCGGGGCACTGTCCAACGCGCTCGGCATGCTGGTCCGGGAGCGGGAGTCGATCATCGGCATCAACACCTTCCTGCTGCTGCCGCTGACGTTCCTGTCCAGCGCCTTCATGGCCCCGTCCGGGATGCCCGGCTGGATGCGGCACATCGCCGACTTCAACCCGCTCGACTGGGCGATGGTCGCGGGCCGCTCGGCACTGTCCGAACACCCCGACTGGAGCGACGTGTTCGGCAGGGGAGGCGGTCTGCTCGCGCTGGCGGTGGTGTCGGTGTGGCTGTCGATCCGCACGTTCCGCTCGTACCAGCGGTCGGTGTAGGAAGGGCTAAGGGCTAAGGGCGGCGGTCGGTGCGGCAGCGTGCACCGGGCGAGCCGGGCGAAGGCCGAACCGGTCCCACCCGTGGCCACCGGTGCCCGCCGGTGCTCACCGGGGCGGTCACGTGTGCGTGGCCGCCCCGTGCGGGTTACGCGGACGCCTCCTGCTCGGCCTCCACCTGTGCGTTCCACTCGCGCTTCGACGCCTGCCAGCCGTCCTCGTTGTGGCCGAGGCGCCAATAGCCGGAGATCGACAGGTCCTCGCGCGGGATCTCGCGCTCGACGCGCAGCATCCGGCGCAGCTCCTTCACGAAGCCCGCCTCGCCGTGCACGAACGCCTGCATCCGACCCGCCGGGAACTCCAGCGCGCGAACCGCCTCCACCAGCGCCTCGCCGATCGGCCGGTTTCCGCGGTGCAGCCAGACGACCTCCACGTCGGAGTCGATCTTCTGCTCCTCCTCCGGTCCCGCGACCTCTACGAAGGCGTGCGCCACGGCGCCGTCGGGCAGCGCCTCCAGGGCGGTCGCGATCGCGGGCAGCGCGCTCTCGTCACCGGCCAGAAGATGCCAGTCGGCGTCCGCGTCGGGGGCGTAGGCGCCACCGGGACCCATGAACCGGACGACCTCGCCCGGCCGGGCCCGCAGCGCCCAGGGCCCCGCCAGCCCCTCGTCGCCGTGCACCACGAAGTCCAGGGTCAGCTCGCGGTGTTCGGGGTCCCACGCCCGCACCGTGTACGTCCGGGTCACGGGCCACTGCTCGCGCGGGAACTCCGCCCGGACGCGCTCCATGTCGAACGGTTCGGGATACGTGACGCCCTCGGGGCCGAACAGAAGCTTCACATAGTGATCGGTGCAGGAACCCGCGGTGAAGTCGGCCAGACCGTCGCCGCCCAGCACGACACGCTGCATGTGCGGGCTCAGCCGCTCCGTCCGCACGACCTGCGCGGAGTGGGGCTTCCGGGGCTTGCGTGCGGGGCGTTCTGCCATGACGGCCTCCTGGATCACATGCTTAGGTTTACCTAAGTTAGCACCCTCTTCTCTGCGTCACCTATGCGTGGGGCGGTATCACTCATGCCGGAAGAGTTCGGCTATGCGTGCAGGGTGGAGAGCAGTCGCTGGAGCGAGCCGCCCAGACCCCAGCGCGTGGCCAGCGCGTCCAGGGCGGCCGGATCCCGCGGCGCGTGCGGCAGTGTGGTGTCCACGTCCGGCAGAGGCACATCGCCCGCGACCCGGACCACCTTGGGCGCCACCGCGACATACGGACGCGACTCGTCGAGGCGCTTGCGCTGCGACGGCGTCAGCCGGGACGTCGGGTCGTCGACGGCGGCCATGATCCCGGCGAGGTCGCCGAACTCGGCGAGCAGCTTGGCGGCCGTCTTCTCGCCGATGCCCGGCACGCCCGGCAGACCGTCGCTCGGGTCGCCGCGCAGCAGCGCCAGATCCGCATATCCGGCGCCGTCCACGCCGTACTTCTCACGCAGCCACGACTCGTCGGTGAGCTGGAGCGTGCCGACGCCCTTCAGGGGATACAGGACGCGAACGCCCCTCTTGTCGTCGACGAGTTGGTACAGGTCGCGGTCGCCGGTGACGATGTCGACCGGGCCGGTGGCGCGGCCGGCGAACGTGCCGATCACGTCGTCCGCCTCGTACCCCTCGACGCCCACGCGGGCGATGCCGAGCGCGTCCAGGACGGCCTCGATGACCGGGACCTGCGGTGACAGCGTGTCCGGGACTTCCTCCTCGTCCGGACCTCCCTCGTGCTCCTCGGCCACCCGGTGGGCCTTGTAGGACGGGATGAGGTCGACCCGCCACTGCGGGCGCCAGTCGGCGTCCATGCACGCCACCAGGGCGTCGGGGCGGTGGTCCTTGACGAGGCGGTCGATGAATTCCAGCAGCCCGCGCACGGCGTTGACCGGTGTGCCGTCCGGGGCCTTCACGGATTCCGGGACACCGAAATAGGCGCGGAAATACAGCGAGGCGGTGTCGAGAAGCATGAGTCGTCGCGTCTGCTCTGTCACGCTCCGCATCATGCCGTACGCCACCGACAGTGCCGTGGCACCGGCGGTGACGTGGGCCACTCTCGTGTTTGCTCCGCGTAAGCGGGGGCAGGCGCCGCCTCTGAGCGAAGTCGGTTGCGCTTTCAACCGCACAGGCCGTGCGGCCGTGCGGCCGTGCGGACCGTTCCAACCGGGCGAACGAGAGGTACACGTGTCATCCAGGCTAGAAGCCGAACATCTGCACAAGGTGTTCGGCAGACGACCGAAAGAGGCCGTGGAGCGGCTCCGCGAGGGGACCGACCGCGAGGAGCTGCGGGCCGACGGCACCACCGCCGCGGTCATCGACGCATCCTTCACGGTGGAGCCCGGCCAGATCTTCGTCGTCATGGGCCTGTCCGGATCCGGCAAGTCCACGCTCCTGCGCATGCTGAACGGACTGCTGGAGCCCACCGCGGGACACGTACGCTTCGACGGCCAGGACCTCACCGAACTCAGCGCCCGTGAGCTGCGCGAGGTCCGTTCGAAGAAGATCAGCATGGTCTTCCAGCACTTCGCTCTCTTCCCGCACCGCAGTGTCCTGGAGAACGCCGCCTACGGCCTGGAGGTCCAGGGCGTGCCGACCGCCGAACGCCGGAAGCGGGCCACCGAGGCACTCGAACTCGCGGGCCTCGCGGGCTGGGAGAAGTCCTGGCCCGACGAACTCTCCGGAGGCATGCAGCAGCGCGTCGGCCTCGCCCGCGCGCTCGCCACCGACGCCGACCTGCTGCTGATGGACGAGTCCTTCAGCGCGCTCGACCCGCTGATCCGCCGCGACATGCAGGACCAGCTGATCGAGCTCCAGCGCAAGCTCAAGAAGACCATCGTGTTCATCACGCACGACCTCAACGAGGCGATGCGGCTGGGCGACCGGATCGCCGTCATGCGTGACGGCCGTATCGTCCAGATCGGGACCGCCGAGGACATCCTGGTCCGCCCGGCCAACGACTACGTCGCCTCCTTCATCCAGGACGTCGACCGCTCGCGCGTCCTGACCGCGGGAGCCGTCATGGACACCGACGTACGCGGCGACGAGGCGGACTGCTCCTGCGAGACCGCCACGCCCGACACCTCCTTCGTGGACCTGTGCGCCATCAGCGCCAGGCTGTCGCACCCGGTCGCCGTGGTCGACAAGAAGCGCGACCTCGTCGGCGTCGTGCCCCGGCAGCGGCTGGTCGGCTTCCTCGGCGACGAGCAGGGGGCGCCTCAGCCCTGCGTCACCCCGCGTGACGGCGACGGCAAGCTGAACAAGGCGGTGCAGGCCGATGCCTAGGATTCCCTTCGGCGACTGGGTCAACGACGCGGTCGACTGGCTGCTGCACCACATGGCGTGGCTCTTCGACTTCTTCAAGGTCGTCTTCGAGGGCGCCTACGACGGCATCAACGCCGTCCTCCAGGCTCCTCAGCCGCTCCTCCTCGCCGGCATCTTCGCGGTCGTCGCCTTCTGGCTGCGCGGCGCCTCCGCCGGTGTACTCGCCTTCGCGGGATTCGCCTTCATCGACTCCCTCGGCCTGTGGGAGGACGCGATGGTAACCCTGTCGCTCGTCCTCGTGTCGACGCTCATCGCACTCGTGATCTCCGTGCCGGTAGGCATCTGGGCGGCACGCTCCGACCGGGTCAGCGGCCTGGTGCGGCCGGTGCTCGACTTCATGCAGACGCTGCCCGCGATGATCTACCTCATCCCGGCGATCCTGTTCTTCGGCACCGGCGGCCCCGCCGGCATCGTGGCCACACTGATCTTCGCGCTGGCCCCCGGCGTCCGCATGACCGAGCTGGGCATCCGCCAGGTCGACAAGGAACTCGTCGAGGCCGCCGACGCGTTCGGCACCACACCGCGCAGCACGCTGCTGCGCATCCAGCTGCCCCTCGCGCTGCCCACCGTCATGGCGGGCGTCAACCAGGTCATCATGCTGGGCCTGTCCATGGCCGCCATCGCGGGCATGGTCGGCACGGGCGGCCTCGGCGGCGACGTGAACGAGGCCATCGGCCAGCTGAACGTCGGTCTCGGCTCCGAGGCCGGTGTCGCCATCGTGATCCTGGCGATCTACCTCGACCGCATGACCAGCTCGCTCGGCAGCCAGGTCTCGCCGCTGGGCCGCCGTGCGGCCGCCAAGCTGCGTGCCGCGCAGGGCCTGAAGATCTGGTCCTACCGTCCCCGGCCCGCGGTGGCCGTGGTCGGCGTCGTCGTGCTCGCGCTCGTCGCGGGCGGCATGAGCGTCTTCGGCGGCGGGGCGAGCGAGTCCACCGCGGCCGACGGCAAGAACGTCGGACAGGGCAAGAAGGTCACCATCGGCTACATCCCGTGGGACGAGGGCGTCGCCTCCACCTTCCTGTGGAAGGAGGTCCTCGAACAGCGCGGATTCCAGGTCGACGCCAAGCAGTTCGACGCGGGCCCGCTCTACACCTCCCTCGCCCAGGGCGACATCGACTTCGAGACGGACTCCTGGCTGCCGACCACGCACGAGCAGTACTGGAAGAAGTACGGCAAGCAGCTCGACGACCTGGGCTCCTGGTACGGCCCGACCTCCCTGGAGCTCACCGTGCCCGCCTACATGAAGGACGTCGACTCCCTGGCGGACCTCCAGGGCAAGGCCGGCCGGTTCGGCGGCAAGATCACCGGTATCGAGTCCAGCGCCGGGATGATGAGCCTGCTCAAGAGCAAGGTGCTCAAGGAGTACGGCCTCGACAAGGAGTACAAGGTCGTCGACAGCTCGACGCCCGCGATGCTGGCCGAGCTGAAGCGCGCGTACGCCAAGCAGGAGCCCGTCGTGGTCACCCTCTGGTCGCCGCACTGGGCCTACAGCGACTACAAGCTGAAGAAGCTCAAGGACCCGAAGGGCGCCTGGGGCAAGGGTGACGGGGTGCACACCCTCTCCCGCAAGGGCTTCGCCCAGGACAACCCGGTCGTCGGCCAGTGGCTCAAGAACTTCAGGATGAGCGAGCAGCAGCTCACGAGTCTGGAAGCGGAGATCAACAAGGCGGGCAAGGGCAAGCAGCAGGACGCGGTGCGCGCCTGGCTGAAGAAGAACCCGGGTGTCGTCGACAAGCTGGCGCCGGTCAAGAGCGCGGCAGCCCCGGCCGAGGCGAAGCGCCCGCTGGACGTCGCCTGGTTCCCCTGGGACGAGGACGTCGCCGTCACCTACCTGTGGAAGAACGTGCTGGCCCGTCGCGGCTACACGCTGAACCTCAAGCAGATGGACGTCGGTCCCGTCTACACGGGCCTGGCCTCCGGCGACATCGACCTCAACTTCGACGCGTGGCTGCCGTACGCCCAGGCCAACTACTGGGACCAGCACAAGGACGACCTCAAGGACCTCGGCACCTGGTACCGGCCGACGTCGCTGGAGATCGCGGTGCCGTCGTACGTGAAGGACGTCAAGTCCCTCGCCGACCTCAAGGGGAAGTCCGGCACCTTCGGCGGGAAGATCATCGGCATCGAGCCGGGCACCGGCGAGATGAACCTCCTCAAGAACAAGGTGCTTCCGGGGTACGGCCTCGACAAGGAGTACAAGGTCGTCGACGGCTCCACGCCCGCGATGCTGGCCGAGCTGAAGCGCGCGTACGCCAAGAAGGAGCCCGTCGCCGTCGTCCTGTGGTCGCCGCACTGGGCCTACAGCGAGTACGAGCTCACCAAGCTCGCGGACGACAAGAAGCTGTTCGGGGAGGGCAACACGATCCGGACCATCTCCAGCGAGAAGTTCCCGGACCAGTACCCGCAGCTCACCGAGTGGATCAAGAACTTCCGGATGACCGAGGACGAACTCGGCAGCCTGGAGAGCCAGATCAAGCAGCGCGGACAGGGGCACGAGGAGGACGCCGTCGCCGCGTGGCTCAAGGAGCACCCGGACATGGTGGGGCGGATGACGCCGCAGTAGTTCCACCGGTCGTCCACCGGATGTGATCCACCCAGGGGTGGTCTTCCTCGCACGGGACCCGTGCCGAAGGCCACCCCGTCCTCGTTCCCGGCCTCGCGCCGTCGGCGGACGCGCGCCAAGGGCGCGAATGAACGCGCCGCCTCCGACTCCGGCCCCGGCTGGACGCGGGCCCGTACTCGCGCCCGACGGCGGCGGCAGTGGCGTACTGGCGTACGAGAAAGATCCGGACAACCGCATCGCCTGTGCCGCCACCTCGGACCCCGCAGCGCCGACCCACTCGACGGGCCGTCAACTCGCGTGCCCAAGAGGTGACTTCACCAGCCGCGCCACGGGCGTCCGCTCGCCCTCCCGGCCGGCCCTCGGCCTCCGAGGGGCGCCGGCGCTCCGGACGTCGCCCGACGTCCCGAACCAGCCTGTACGGAAGCCGAGTTGGCCGATGCGCGCTCGTACGGCGAGCGTTGCGGAACCCCTCGCACCCGTGCCTACGATCCCGCGGCTGGGCGAGCCTGCCGGAGAACCGTCGCCCCCACGGCGCCGGTCCGGTCCCGCCGGACCCGCAGCAGACCAGCCACGCGCCCCGCCGGGCCATCCGGCCCCACCGGCCAGCGATTTCGTCCCGTGCGGCGGGTGCGTGCCGGACGGGTCGGGGCAACGCGTCCGATGGCGCGAACTGTAACCCTGGCCCTGCATCGATGTGACAGCGATGTGACGGGTGCATGAAACGGTTTGCCGAACATGCGTAGGGTGCAAACAACTCATCAGAAGTAGTGGCCCGTCGAACCGGCGGACCGTGGCATCCGTATCGGACCGATGACGCAAGGGAGGGAGCCGGAGCGATGGGCGACCACAAAGATCAGCCCCTTCGGGTGGGCGCGGCCGTCCGGCGGCGACGCCGGGCACTGCGGCTCACCCTCGCCGTCGTGGCCGAGCGCAGCGGCCTGTCGGTCCCCTTCCTCAGCCAGGTCGAGAACGAACGCGCCCGGCCCAGCAGGAGTTCCCTGGAGCGGGTCGCCGACGCGCTCGGCACCACCGCCGTCGAGTTGCTCGCCGCGGCCGACCCGGCGTGCAGCGTCGACGTCGTGCGCGCCGACGTGGGCGCGGAGTTCACCCCCGAGGCCCAGGTGCGCCCCCTGGTACGCGGTCACCACCAGATGCACGCCACGGAGTTCACCGGCGACCACGAAGAGGGACGCGAACTCCAGCACCGCAACGACAAGTTGATGTTCGTCGCCGACGGCGCCGTGGAGGTCGAGGCGGAGGGGCGCGCACATCGCCTCGGACGCGGCGACACGCTCTACCTGACGGGCGGGGTGCGCCACCGCTGGCGGGCGACGGTGCCGGACACCCGGGTCGTCGTCGTCGAGGTCGCCGACCACATCGACGCGGTCGAGGACCGCCGCAGCTCCGGCAAGCGCTGACCCCGCCGGGCGGCGGCCGCACGTGCCGCGGCCCGCTGCGATACTGACGCCATGTCCGGCACCTCCGGTGACACCGTCCGCACGTCCGCCCCCACACCGGCGTCCACGCCTGCCGACGAACGGTCCGCCGTTCCACCGTCCGGCCGCACCCCGCCGCGTGTCGTGTCGCTCGTACCCTCGCTCACCGAGGCCGTGGCCCTCTCCGTGCCCGGTGCCCTGGTCGGTGCGACCGACTGGTGCAGCCGACCCGTGGACCTCGACGTCGTGCGCGTCGGCGGCACCAAGAACCCGGACGTCGGCCGGATCGTGCGGCTCGCCCCCGACCTGGTGGTCGCCAACGAGGAGGAGAACCGGGAACCCGATCTGACCGCCCTGCGCGAGGCCGGGATCGAGGTGCTGGTCACCGAGGTGCGCGACGTGCCGGGAGCCTTCCGCGAACTGGCCCGCGTGCTGGACGCCTGCCGCCCCGGAACACGCCCGCGCTGGCTCGACGAGGCCGAGGCGGCCTGGACGCAGCTGCCGGAACCGGCCCGCCGCACGACCGCGATCGTGCCGGTCTGGCGGCGGCCCTGGATGGTCCTCGGCCGGGACACCTTCGCCGGCGACGTCCTGGCACGACTGGGTGTGGACAACGCCTACGCCGGCCACACGGACCGCTACCCCCGTGTGCCGCTCCCCGACCTCAGGGCAGCGGGGGCTGATCTCGTCGTCCTGCCCGACGAGCCGTACCGCTTCACCGCGGACGACGGACCCGAGGCCTTCGAGGGCCTGCCCTGCGCGCTCGTCGACGGCCGCATGCTGACCTGGTACGGCCCCTCGCTCGCGGAGGCGCCCGGCGTGCTCAGCGCGGCGCTGCGAGCAGCTCGCCGCTGACCAGCCCACGGACCGTGCACCCGGCCGCCACCGCCCACGTGGCCACGAGCAGCGCGTACAGGGCGACCGCCAGGCCGTCGAAGGCGAGCAGGCCGGTGTGCCGGGCCAGCCCCTCGGCGCCGGTCACGCACGTCCCGACCGGGAAGGTGAACGCCCACCAGGTCATCGCGAAGCCCATGCCCCGGCGGCGGGCCCGCAGCACCATCGCGCCGGCGAGCCCGAGCCACAGGAGTGCGAAGCCGGTCACGGGAACCCCGTAGAGGACGGCGAGGAGGCCGAATCCCTGGTCGTACGGGGCGTGCATGACCCCCGGGGCGACGTCGGCGAACTTGCCCGTCGCCGTGGTGGATTGACCCAGCGGTCCCAGCACCAGGAACAGGGTCGGGGTGAGCGCGAGGGGCAGCGGGCCCGCCGTGACGAGTCGCGCGAAGATCATCGGAAGTACCAGGAACGTGGCCAGCAGGCTCAGCCCGAACATCGCGAGGCAGCCGAGCAGCAGGGTCTGGCGGGCCTGCCCGGCCGGCAGATGCGGCACGAGCAGCGGGCCGAGTGCGGCGGAGACCATCGGCGCGACGAGCGGCAGCAGCCACACCGGTGTGGCCTGTCCGGGCTCGATGCGGTGCCGCACGACCATCAGGTACGGGACGGCCACCGCGGCCAGCAGCCCCACCACCGTGCCGACGGTGAACAGGACGACGTCCAGCGCGAGCGCGGCCCGCTGTCCGATCCAGTCCTGGCCGACGACCAGCGCCCCGCCGCCGACGGCCAGCAGTGCCATGGCGAGACAGCCGTAGAAGGGCGCCATGGCCGGGTCGAGGAGATGGGCGCGGGCCTGGTCGCGGTGACGGGTCCAGTGCACCGCGCGGGCGGCGAGCAGTGTCACGAGCATCGCGAACGACAGCGCCCACACGGCGGCGCACGCGGCTCCGAGGCCCGGCACGTGCCCGGGAAGTCCGGCGCCCGCCGTGGCCACGATGGCCGTGCCCATCACCGAGGCGTACCAGTTCGGCCCCAGGTGCCGCACGGTGGCGGCGCGGGGGGTTCCGGCCGTGCGAGGGGATCCCGATGTGCGGACGGCGAGGGGCTGGGCAGCGGTGACCATGGCTCCACCGTCCCGCGCCGAAGGCCTCCCCACCAGGGAGCACCGTTCTATGAGGGCATAAGCTGGGTTTATGAGCAGGACGGAATCGACGACCGGCAACACCGAGCACGAAGCGGCCGCGGGCAGAGGCGAAGAGACGGCCGGCAGCGGCATCGCGCACCGGGTGCCGGACCTCGGCGCGCTGGAACTGCTGCTCGCCGTGGCGCGGCTCGGCAGCCTCGGGCGCGCGGCGCGTGAACTGGGCATCACCCAGCCCGCGGCCAGCAGCCGTATCCGCTCCATGGAGCGCCGGCTCGGGGTGGCCCTCGTCGACCGTTCACCCCGCGGCTCGCGGCTCACCGACGAGGGCGCGCTCGTCACCGACTGGGCCCGGCGGGTGGTGGAGGCGGCCGAGGCGTTCGACGCCGGGGCGCAGGCCCTGCGTGACCGGCGGGACTCCCGGCTCCGGGTGGCCGCGAGCATGACCATCGCCGAATACCTGCTCCCCGGCTGGCTGATCGCGCTGCGTGCGCAGCGCCCCGACACGGCGGTGTCGCTCCTGGCCGGCAATTCCGCCGCCGTCGCGGAGCGGCTCCTCGCGGGCGAGGCCGACCTCGGCTTCGTCGAAGGGCTGTCGGTTCCGGTGGGCCTCGACTCGGTGGTCGTCGCGCGGGACCGGCTGATCGTCGTCACGGCGCCCGGGCACCCGTGGGCGCGGCGACGGGCACCGCTGTCCGCGGGCGAGCTCGCGGCGACGCCGCTCATCCTGCGGGAGGAGGGGTCGGGTACGCGGCAGGTGCTCGACGCGGCGCTCGGAGGGCTCGCCCGGCCGTTGATCGAGCTGTCCTCCACCACCGCGGTCAAGGCGTCCGCGGTCAGTGGGGCCGGGCCCGCCGTCCTCAGCGAGCTCGCGCTCGGGGAGGAACTGTCCGCCCGTCGGCTGGTCACGGTGGAGCTCGCCGACGTCCGGCTCGACCGTGCCCTGCGCGCGGTCTGGCCCACCGGCCACCGCCCCACCGGCCCGGCCCGGGATCTCCTGTCCCTGACCCGCGCCGCCCGCTGACGACCGGCCCTCGCCCCGCCGCCCCTGCCGTCCCGTCCCCGGGGCTCCGCCCGTCCTGCCGCCGGGGTCCCGCCGGTCCCGTCCCCGGGGCTTCGCCCGTCCTGCCGCCGGGGTCCCGCCGGTCCCGTACCGGGGTCTCGCCGGTCCCGTACCGGGGCTCCGCCCGTCCGGCCGCCGAGGTACCGCCCATCCCGTACCGGGGCTCCGCCCGTCCCGCCGCGGGGGTACCGCCCATCCCGTACCGGGGTACCGCCCGTCCCGCCGCCGGCGTTCCGCCCGTCCCGTCGCCGAGGGTCCCCCGGTCCACCCGTCCTGCCCCGGAGCTCCGCCCCGCACCCCGCTCCTCCATCGCGGCGGGGCTGGATTTCCGGCGCCGGGCTGGAAATCCAGCCCGTCCGGCCTTCGAGGACGAGGTCGTTCAGGTCGATCCGCGGGTCTGGGTGCGGAGCCCCCGGGGGGCGTGCCGGCACGCCGCCCCGACCAGCGCCCTCATCACCCGCACGTCCTCGCCCATCTCCGGATGCCACTGCACCCCGAGGACCCACCCGGGCCCGGGGAGTTCGACGGCCTCCACCGTCCCGTCCGCGGCGTGCGCCGAGGCGAGCAGTCCTTCGCCGAGCCGTTCCACCGCCTGGTGGTGATAGGTGGGCACGGCCGAAGCCTCCGGCACGACACCGGCGTACAGCGTCCCGGGTACGGGCGTCACCTCGTGCCGCCCGAAGACCCCGACGGCCTGGGTGTGCCCGTCGATGTGCTGGACGAGTGTGCCCCCGAGGGCGACGTTCAGCAGCTGCATGCCGCGGCAGATGCCGAGCAGCGGGGTGCCGGACGCCAACGCGGCCCGGATCAGGGCCAGTTCCCACGCATCGCGCGCGGGCGCCGGCGGCCCCGTGCGCGGCGACCGCTCGGCGCCGTAGCACCCCGGGTCGACGTCCGGCCCGCCGGCGACGACCACCCCGTCGAGGCGGGCCACGGCCGCGGCGGCCCGGTCCGGATCGTCCGGCGGCAGCATCACGGCGAGCCCGCCGGCCCGCTGCACGAGCCGCGGATACCCGGCGGGCAGCAGCGCGGCCTCCAGTTCCCACACACCCCAGCGGGCCCCGTCCAGATACGTGCTGACGCCGATCAGCGGCCTGTCCACGCGGCTCTCCCTCGCATCGATCCCCGATCAATGGAACGCATCCATACCTTTGCGGGACGCGGGACGCCAAGGCGGACGGGTGCGCGTCGTGTCCGGCTCACGCGAGGAACCCCCGCAGCAGCGCCGCCGTCCCCGCGCAGTGCTCCCGCATCATCTCCCGCGCGCCGTCCGCGTCCCCGTCGAGCACGGCCTCGACCAGTGCCGTGTGCTGGTGCTGGGAGTGCTCCAGGTTGCGCACCAGCAGGGGGATGCAGTCGAGAAGGTCGTTGACGGAGGCGCGCACGGCCGCGTACTGGGCCGCCAGCGACGGCGAACCGCACAGCTGCGCGAGGGTGAGGTGGAGCCCCGTGTCCAGCCGTCGGTACTCGGTCAGCGGAGCGTCGTTCGTGCGGGCGAGCGCCTCGCGCAGCCGCTTCGCCCGCTCGCCGTCGAGCCCGTGCGCGGCGCACAGTCCGGCGGCTCCCACCTCCAGGACCTCGCGGAAGCGCAGCACGTCCTCGATGTCGACCGCGGCGACCCGGCGCCGCAGCTCCTGCTCGCCCGGGGCCTGCGAGCGCGGCAGCACGAACGTGCCGCCGTACCGGCCGCGCCGTGACTCGACGAGGCCCTGGTCCTGGAGCACCTTGAGGACCTCGCGCAGGGTGACGCGGCTGATCCCGAGCCGTTCCGCCAGGTCCCGTTCGGCGGGCAGCCGTTCGCCGCCGGGCACCAGGCCCAGCCGGACGACCTGGAGGATCTGCTCCAGCGCCTCCTCGAAGCCGTTGCCCGCCCGCACCGGCCGCAGCACGGCCGTCAGCCCGTCGCCCGGACCCCTCGCGGCGCGGCCCGGACCGCGCCCCGGGCCGCTGTCTGGACTCGCCTGCGCCATCCGGTCGTGCCCCCTTCCCAAGCAATGGTTCTCGGCAATACCTTATGGCTCTCGGCTGACCCAAGGAGGCTTTTCCGGTGGCAGACCGCACACCCCCGCTCGGCGTAGAGGAACTGCACACCCTCGTCGCGGGCGGCGAGATCGACACGGTCGTCCTGGCCTTCCCCGACATGCAGGGGCGACTCCAGGGCAAGCGGTTCGCCGCGCGCTTCTTCCTCGACGAGGTCCTGCACCACGGCACGGAGGGCTGCAACTACCTCCTCGCCGTCGACACCGAGATGAACACGGTCGACGGATACGACATGTCCTCCTGGGACCGCGGCTACGGCGACTTCGCGATGCGCCCCGACCTCGGTACCCTGCGCCGCGTCCCGTGGAACGCGGGCACCGCCCTGCTCATCGCCGACCTCGCCTGGAACGACGGCTCACCGGTCGTCGCCGCGCCCCGCCAGATCCTGCGCCGCCAGCTCGACCGCCTGGCGGAACTCGGCTACACCGCCCAGGTCGGCACGGAGCTCGAGTTCATCGTCTTCAAGGACACCTACGAGCAGGCCTGGGACGCCCACTACCGCGGCCTGACCCCGGCCAACCAGTACAACATCGACTACTCGGTCCTCGGCACCGGGCGCATCGAGCCCCTGCTCCGCCGCATCCGCAACGAGATGCAGGGCGCCGGCCTCACCGTGGAGTCCGCGAAGGGCGAATGCAACCCCGGCCAGCACGAGATCGCCTTCAAGTACGACGAGGCCCTCGTCACCTGCGACCAGCACGCGATCTACAAGACCGGCGCCAAGGAGATCGCCTCCCAGGAGGGCGTCTCGCTCACGTTCATGGCCAAGTACAACGAACGCGAGGGCAACTCCTGCCACATCCACCTCTCGCTCGCGGACGCCGACGGCAGGAACGTCATGGCGGGCTCCGACCGGGACCCCGACGGGATGTCGCCGGTCATGCGGCACTTCCTCGCCGGGCAGCTCGCCGCCCTGCGCGACTTCTCGCTCCTCTACGCCCCCAACATCAACTCCTACAAGCGGTTCCAGCCGGGCTCCTTCGCGCCGACCGCCGTCGCCTGGGGCCACGACAACCGCACCTGCGCGCTCCGTGTCGTCGGCCACGGCCGGTCGACGCGCTTCGAGAACCGCCTGCCGGGAGGCGACGTCAACCCGCACCTGGCGGTCGCCGGTCTGGTCGCGGCCGGCCTGTACGGCATCGAGCAGCAGCTGGAGCTCCCCGAGGCGTGCGCGGGCAACGCGTACGCCGCCGAGTACGAGCACGTGCCCACCACCCTGCGCGAGGCCGCCGAGCTCTGGGAGAACAGCCCCATCGCCAAGGCCGCCTTCGGCGACGAGGTGGTCGCGCACTACCGCAACATGGCACGCGTCGAACTGGACGCCTTCGACGCCGCGGTGACCGACTGGGAGCTGCGCCGCTCCTTCGAACGCATGTGAGGCCCCTCTTGTCGAACGAGCACGAACTCCGCGTCCTCAACCCGGCCACCGAGGAGGTCGTCGCCACCGTCCCGGCCGCCACCGCGGACGACGTGGACGCCGCCGTCGCGCGGGCCGCACACGCCCAGCGGGCATGGGCGGCGCTCGCGCCCGCCGACCGCGCCCGGCTGCTGCGCCGCTTCGCGTCCGTCGTCGACGGGCACATCGAGGAACTGGCCCGGCTGGAGGTCCGCGAGGCCGGCCACACCCTCGGCAACGCCCGCTGGGAGGCGGGCAACGTGCGCGACCTGCTCGACTACGCGGCCGGGGGAGTGGAGCGGCTGACCGGCCGTCAGATCCCGGTCCCCGGCGGCCTCGACGTCACCCTGCTCGAACCGCTCGGCGTCGTCGGTGTCGTCGCGCCCTGGAACTTCCCCATGCCGATCGCCGCCTGGGGCACCGCACCGGCCCTCGCCGCGGGCAACGCGGTGATCCTCAAGCCCGCCGAGACGACACCGCTCACCGCCCTGCGGCTGGCCGAACTCGCCCTGGAGGCAGGGCTTCCCGAGCACCTCTTCCAGGTGCTGCCGGGCGCCGGACCCGTCGCGGGCAACGCCCTCGTCGAGCATCCGGGCGTCGCCAAGATCGTCTTCACCGGGTCGACGGCCGTGGGCAAGCAGGTGCTGGCGAAGGGCTCCGCCCTCCTCAAGCGCGTCACCCTCGAACTCGGCGGCAAGAGCCCCAACATCGTCTTCGCCGACGCGGACGTCGAGGCCGCCGCTGCCGCCGCGCCCATGTCCTTCCTCGACAACTCCGGCCAGGACTGCTGCGCCCGCACCCGCATCCTCGTCCAGCGCTCGGTGCACGACCGCTTCCTCGACCTGCTCGCCCCCGCGATCGAGTCCGTCCGGGTCGGCGACCCCGCCGACGAGCAGACACAGATGGGCCCGCTGATCTCCCGGGCGCAGCTGGAACGCGTGCGCTCCTACGTCGACGCCGACGCGCCCGGCATCCGCGGCAAGGCCCCGGAGGGACCCGGTTTCTGGTTCCCGCCCACCGTGCTCACCGACGTCGCGCCCGACGCCCGTGTCGCCGTCGAGGAGGTCTTCGGCCCGGTCGCCGTGGTCATCCCCTTCGAGGACGAGGCGGACGCCGTCCGGCTCGCCAACGACACGCCGTACGGTCTCGCCGGGTCCGTCTGGAGCCGGGACATCGGCCGGGCACTGCGGGTCTCGGGCGCCGTCCGCGCCGGGAACCTCTCCGTCAACTCCCACTCCAGCGTCCGCTACTGGACCCCCTTCGGCGGCTTCAAGCAGTCGGGGATCGGCCGCGAGCTGGGCCCGGACGCGCTCACCGCCTTCACCGAAACCAAGAACGTCTTCATCAGTACGGAGGGCCCCGCACAGTGACCGAAGCCACCGAGGGAAACATCTGCCGCCGTCTGGTCGGCCGTACCGCCGTCATCACCGGCGCCGGCAGCGGGATCGGCCTCGCCACCACGCGCCGACTGGCCTCCGAGGGCGCGCGCGTCGTCTGCGGCGACGTCGACGAACAGCGCGGCAAGGCCGCCGCCGAGGAGGTCGGCGGCACCTTCGTCAAGGTCGACGTCACCGACCCGGAACAGGTCGAGGCGCTCTTCAAGACGGCGTACGACACGTACGGCTCGGTCGACGTCGCCTTCAACAACGCCGGCATCTCGCCGCCCGACGACGACTCCATCCTGGAGACCGGACTGGAGGCCTGGAAGCGCGTCCAGGAGGTCAACCTCACCTCCGTGTACCTGTGCTGCAAGGCGGCCATCCCCTACATGCGGCGCCAGGGCAGGGGCTCCATCATCAACACGGCGTCCTTCGTCGCCCGGATGGGCGCGGCGACCTCGCAGATCTCCTACACCGCCTCCAAGGGCGGTGTGCTGGCCATGTCCCGCGAACTGGGCGTGCAGTTCGCCAGGGAGGGCATCCGGGTCAACGCCCTGTGCCCCGGACCGGTCAACACCCCGCTGCTCCAGGAGCTGTTCGCCAAGGACCCGGAACGGGCCGCGCGGCGGCTGGTGCACATCCCCGTAGGACGGTTCGCGGAGGCGGACGAGATCGCGGCGGCGGTCGCGTTCCTCGCCAGCGACGACTCCTCGTTCGTCAACGCCACCGACTTCCTGGTCGACGGCGGGATCTCGGGCGCGTACGTGACGCCCCTGTAGCGGGCAAAGGTGTACGGTCCACGTCATATGCGACACCTCCTCGTGTGGACCCTGGCAGCGGCCGCCGCCCTGGCGGCCGCGCCCACCGCCCCCGTCGCCGCCCCGGCCACGACGGGCAGCGCCGACTGCCCACGGCTGTCCGGCACTTGGTACGGAGACAACCGCGCCCGTCTGCAACAGGTGATCGACGCCCACGGCACCTGCGCCGGCCGCCCCCGGGACAGCCGCCCGGTCGCCGCCTTCGACTGGGACAACACGATCACCAAGAACGACGTCACGGACGCCACCCTCGTCTGGGCCCTCACCCACGACGAACTCCTGCGCCCGGCCCGCTGGAAGGACACCAGCGCCTGGCTCACCGCAGCCGCCGACGAGGCCCTCACCGCCGCGTGCGGCTCGGGCGCGGGCGCCCCCCTGAGAACCTCCACCAACCCCCGCTGCGCCGACGAGATCCTCCAGATCCGCGAGAGCGGCACCACCGTGAGCGGGGCCCCGGCCTTCGCCGGCACCTGGAACCACCGGCGCACGGTGCCCCAGTACGCATGGGTGCCCCAGCTCTTCGCCGGTCGCACCCCCGCGGAACTCTCCTCCTACGCCCGTCGCGCACGCGAGCGCGCCCTCGCGGCCCCCGTCGGCTCGGTGCAGCGGGTCGGCACCCGCACCGTTCCCGCGTACGTCCGCTACTACGACCAGCAGCGCGACCTGATCCGCACCCTGCAACGGGCCGGATTCGACGTGTACATCGTCTCGGCGGGCTCCGAACCCGTCACCGAGGTCTGGTCCCGCGGAGTCGGGGTCGACGCCCGGCACACCCTCGCGATCCGCTCCGTCCTCGACCGCCACGGCCGGATCACCACCCGCAACGAGGGCTGCGGCGGCGTCCCCGCGAGCAGGGGCGGGGCCATCCCGTACATCGACGGCAAACGCTGCTGGATCAACCAGGAGATCTACGGAGTGCGCGGAGCCGCCGCCTGGCAGCGGCAGGACGCCCGCCACCGCCCCGTCGTCGCGGGCGGCGACGCCGACACCGACGTCACCTTCGTCGGCGACGCCACCGGCGCCCACCTGGTCCTCAACCGCAACAAGAGCGAACTGATGTGCCGGGCTTACGACGACGGCGACGGCCGCTGGGTGGTCAACCCGATGTTCATCGAGCCACTGCCCCGCAAGCCGGACGCCTACCCGTGTGCGACGACCGCCTACAACGCGCCGGACGGCGGCCGCGGCCCCGTACGCAGACCGGACGGCTCCGTCGTGCCCGACCGGACGGACACCGTGTACTGATCTTCAGAGCCACGTCCTAGAGTGCCGGGATGAGCATGACACCTCCGCCCGGCTGGTACCGCGACCCGTCGTACCCGCTCGTCGAGCGCTGGTGGGACGGAACCGCGTGGACCGACCACCGGCGCCAGCCCGAAGTCCCCACGCAGCCCCCGGCACCCCCGGCAGCGTCCGGGAACGGGGGCTCCGGCCGGGCCAAGGCCGTCGCGCTGACCGCGGCCGGAGCGGTCCTCGTCGCGTCGATCGCCACCGGCGCCGTGCTCCTCCGCAAGGACGACGGGAAGGGGGAGGCGGCCACGAAGACCACGCCGACCGCCCCGGCACCCGCCACCGGAACAGGCTCACCGTCGGCCTCCGCCTCCGCGAGCCCGTCCGAGGACCCGTCCAAGGTCGTGGACGAACTCAACGGCATCACCCTGCCGTTGCTCGACGGCTGGGTCCGGCCCCAGTACGTCGCCGAGGACGACATGGTGATGACGACGCCGGGCACCTACGACTGCCCGGGGGACCCCGGCCTCTGCCGCCACGGCCGGGTCCTGTCGCGCACGGTCACGGCCAACGACGAGAAGTCCCCGAAGATCCTCGCCGAGCGGGACATCGAGGACGCGGCGGACGCCTCGTACGACCGCGACCTGGTCGACAGCAGGCCCTACCGCGGCATCACCTCCCACCAGGTGGTGAAGTCGGGCCAGGTCGCCGTCGCGGGGCGGGCGGGCTACTTCGTGCGCTGGCGCGTCAGGACCGGTGTGGGGCCGGGAGGGTACGTCGAGTCGCTGGCCTTTCCGTCCAGCGTCGGCTCGGAGTCCCTCGTCATCGTCCGCTTCGCCTTCGACGCGGGCCCCGACGGACCGCCCCTCGCCGACATGGACAGGATCACCGAGGGCATCCGCCCGGTCGGCGACTCGGGCACCGGCGGGGGAGTGGGCAGCAGCATCGGACCGTCGACGTGAGACCGGCCCGGAGGGTCGACGTGGGACCGGCCTAGAGGAAGGTGTGCCCTTCGCCCCGGTACGTCGGGACCGCGGCCGTCACCGCCTCGCCCTCCACGAGGTGCAGCGTGTCGAACCGCTCGCACAGCTCGCCGGCCTTGGCGTGCCGGAACCACACCTTGTCGCCGATCAGCAGGTCGTCCGCGGGCGCGCCGATCAGGGGCGTCTGCACCTCACCGGGACCCTCCTGAGGGTCGTACCTCAGTCCCTCCGGCAGATGGGGGACCGGAAGCCGGTCGGCGCCCGGAGCCCCCGAGGCCGGGTAGCCGCCGCCGAGGACTGTCACGATCCCCACGCCCGGCCTGCGGACGACGGGCTGAGCGAACAGCGCGGCCGGACGCCCGCTGAAGGACGTGTAGTTGTCGAACAACCGCGGCACGTACAGCCCGGACCCCGCCGCGATCTCCGTGACCGAGTCCTCCGCGGCCGTGTGCTGGACACTGCCCGTGCCTCCGCCGTTGACGAATTCGAGGTCCGGTGCCACCGCCCGCACGGCCCGGACGACCTCGGAGCGCCGCCGGGCCAGTTCCTTGCGTGCGGTGGCCTGCATCAGCCGGATCGCGCGTGACCGCAGCGGCCGCCCGTCGACGGCGTCGCCCACGCCCGCGATGTGCCCCTCGTACGCCATGATCCCGACGAGCCGGAACCCGGGCCGCCGGGCGACGGCGCGGGCCAGATCGGCGACCTGGGCCGGGGAGTGCAGCGGCGAGCGCAGGGCCCCCACCCGGACCCGCCCGCCGAGCAGCTTGAGGGACGTGTCCAACTCCAGGCAGACACGCACGACTTCGGTGCCGCCCTGCCGGGCCTCGTCGATCAGGGCCAGCTGGGCCGGGTCGTCGATCATGACGGTCACCGCGGCGGCGAGCTTCGGGTCGCCGGCCAGCTCGGCGAAGGCCCCGCGGTCCGCCGACGGGTAGGCCAGAAGCACGTCGTCGAAGCCGGAGCGCGCGAGCCACAGCGACTCGGCGAGGGTGAACGACATGATGCCCGCGAAGCCGTCCCGGCCCAGGACGCGTTCCAGGAGGGCGCGGCAGCGGACGGACTTGCTCGCGACACGGATCGGCTTGCCCCCGGCCCTGCGGACGAGGTCCTCCGCGTTCGCGTCGAAGGCCTCCAGGTCCACGATCGCGACAGGCGCGTCGAGGTGAGCGGTGGCCCGGTCGTACCGGGCCCGGTCTGCGGCGCGGGCAGTCATGTCCGAAGCCTGCCAGACTCGATTACCGCAGGGTAGGGGGACGTTCCGGGCAGATGCCCCGGGGCCCCGGACTGGTTCCCTCCGGACGCGCGTCAACCCGTAGAGTGACGCGCACGCAGGGAGGAACGACCTTGCCCCGGCGGGCCCTGCCCGGGGTGACGGTCCACCGGTGCGGGTATGCGTGCCCGTGGCGGGCTTGCGCAGACACGACACGGCCCCGCCGAGCTCCGCGGCGGACCGATTGCCCGGGTACGAGGAAACGGGGGGTGCATGAGCACGGAAGCGCGTCGCGCCTCCATCCCTCCGCGCCCGACGACCCCGCCGCAGTCGTCCCCGGCCGCGTCGCCGCCGTCCCCGGACGTCCTCCCGGAGCAGGCCGCGCAGACCCCGTCGGCCACCGCGGAGGGGACGGCCCCGCCGCGGCCCCCGGTCCGCGAGGAGTCCCGGGAGGCGGGTCCCGCGCCCGATTTCCGCACGGAGACGTCCGGCCGCCCGGCCGCGTCCGACCCGCAGCGTCAGGTGCCGCCGCGTCCCACCGGCGACACCCCGGCGGACCCTGAGCGTCAGGTGCCGCCGCGTCGGACCGATTTCCGTGCCGGGACGTCCGGCCGCCCGGCCGCGTACCCGCAGCGTCAGGTGCCGCCGCGTCCCACCGGCGACACCCCGGCGGACCCTGAGCGTCAGGTGCCGCCGCGTCGGACCGATTTCCGTGCCGGGACGTCCGGCCGCCCGGCCGCGTCCGACCCGCAGCGTCAGGTGCCGCCGCGTCCCACCGGCGCCCCCGCCGGGCACACCCCGGCACGCCACCGGCAGGACCGGTTCGTACAGGACACCACGCCGCCCCGCGCGGCGGACCCGTTGCCCGACGGCGCTCCGGCGTTCCCGTCGCTGCGTGCGGGCGCGCAGCCGGACACGGCGGCCCCGCCGCGGCTCACCCCACCCCGACCCGCCGACGGACCCGCATTCCCGCCCCGCCCGGTGGAACCCCCTTCCACGGGCGCCGGCGCTGTGCCACGGGCCGGAAGCGCTGCGCGGGTGCCGTCGCCACCAAGCTCGTACGACTTCTTCGCCCCGTCCACCGACGTGGCGGCGCACGGCACCGGCACCCCCGGTGACCAGTCGCCGCGCCGGCCCGGTACTCCGGCCCACGGGCCCGGGGACGGGCCCGCCCGTCCCGCCGGGGCACCCGAGCGGGACGCGGAGAATTCCACCGGCACGGCGTCCGGCCTGCCCGCCGCGCGCCGGCCGGGCACCGTCACCCCGCCGCCGCCCCCCGCCTCCGCCCGCTTCCCGGACGCTCCTCCGGTCACACCCGGCCCCGCCCGGCCCGGCGTACCGCCGCGCACCGGCCCGCCCGAGGAGAACAGCACGGAGACGACCAGGCGGCTGCGGCCCGTCCCGGCCCAGGAGCCGGCCGCGCCCCCGCACACCCCGCCCCGCGCCCCGGTACCCCCGTCGCGCACCCCGGGAGCGGAGCGCCCCTTCGTCTCGTTCGCCGAACCGGACACCCACGACGGGACCGGCATGCGTCCGCCCGCCTCCCGCGGCGGCAGGACCCGCCCCCGCATCGTGGCCGCCGCGGCCTGCGTCGTCCTCGGAGTCGGGCTCATCGGCGGCGCGGCGACGGGCAGTTGGCTCACCGGCGGCACCGACGGCGAGGGCTCGGGCGACGCGTTCGCTTCAGCCGGCGACCTGTGGCACAGCGTGCCCGTGGACCGGCTCTTCCCGCCCACCGTGCGGGGGGACGGAGCCGGCCCCGGAGGCGCCGACCGCGTCTGGACCCGGATCGCCGTCGCGCCGGACACCGGCTGCAAGGACGCCTTCGACCCGCTCCTGCGCAAGGCCCTCGCCCCGGTCGGCTGTCTGCGGCTGCTGCGCGCCACCTACACGGACGCCACCCGCAGCCACGTCACCACCGTCGGCCTGCTGTTCACCAAGGCGGACGCGGCGGCGATGACCTCCCTCAAGGCCCGCTTCGAGAAGGAGGGCCTGGAGCGCCGCACCGACCTGATGCCCCGCCCGTACGCCGCCGAGGGAACCGTCGCCGACCACTTCCGCAACGCCCAGCGCGCCTCCTGGACGGTGTCGGTGCTGACCGACGCCCCCGTCGTGGTCTACGCCGTCTCCGGTTTCGCGGACGGCCGTGCCGTCACCACGCCGCAGGCGGCCGAGGACGCCATCGAGCCCGGCGCGACCACGACCCCGGCTCAGGCGGGCCTCGGCCACGAGGCCCAGGGCCTCGCCGACCGTGTCGAGCGGGGCTTCCGCAAGACCGTCACCTCGGTCACGGAGAAGCCGTCATGATCCGCAAGGCCGGACCGGCCCGCACCGCGGGGCGGGCCCGCCCGACCGGGGCGACCCGCCGGGCCGGGCTGCTCGGTGTCCTGCTGGCCGGCTCCCTCGCCCTGGTGCCGTCCACCACGGCGTACGCCGACGGCATACGCGCCAAGCAGTGGGCCCTGGACGCGATGCACACCCAGGAGGCCTGGCGGACCACCAAGGGCAAGGGCATCACCGTCGCCGTCCTCGACACGGGCGTCGACGCCCGGCACCCGGACCTCGACGGGAACGTCCTCACCGGCAGGGACATGGTCGGCTTCGGCGCGAGCCGCGGCGACCGGGCGTGGGCCAGGCACGGCACGGCCATGGCGGGCATCATCGCCGGGCACGGTCACGGGCCGGGCGACGACGACGGAGTCATGGGCATCGCCCCGGAGGCGAAGGTCCTCCCGGTCCGCGTCATCCTGGAGGACGGCGACTCCGCCCGGACGAAGGCCCGCAACACCCGCGGCAACGCACTCGCCGAAGGCATCCGCTGGGCCACCGACCACGGCGCCGACGTCATCAACCTCTCCCTCGGCGACGACTCCAAGTCCGCCCACCCCGAACCGGCGGAGGACGAGGCCGTCCAGTACGCCCTGCGCAAGGGCGCCGTGGTCGTCGCCTCGGCCGGCAACGGGGGCGAGAAGGGCGACCGCATCTCCTACCCGGCCGCCTACCCGGGTGTGATCGCGGCGACCGCCGTGGACCGCTACGGCACCCGCGCCTCCTTCTCCACCCGCCGCTGGTACGCCACGGTGAGCGCGCCCGGCGTCGACGTCGTCATCGCCGACCCCGACGACCGCTACTACGAGGGCTGGGGCACGAGCGCGGCGTCCGCCTTCGTCTCGGGCGCGGTCGCGCTCATCAAGGCGGCCCACCCCGGTCTGTCCCCGGCGCAGATCAAACAGCTCCTGGAGGACACCGCCCGGAACGCCCCGGCCGGCGGCCACGACGACTCCCGCGGGTTCGGTTTCGTCGACCCCGCCGCCGCCATCAAGGCGGGTGGCCGGCTCAAGCCCGAAGGGCTCCACTCGGAGGCGTACGGCGGGAAGTACTTCGGCTCGGGTCCCGACGCCGCCCAGGGCGACGGAGACTCCTCGGGCTGGGCGGGCCCGCTCGCGGGCGGCATCGGCGCGGCCCTGCTGGCGGCGGCGGTCGTGCTGTGGCGCGGCCGCCGTGACCCGGGCCGGTACGGCGACGCCTAGCCGGACGACGGGACCTGGGCGGGTACGGCGGCCCCCAGCGGCACACGCGTGATCGCGGGACCCGGGCCGGCCCGGTGGCGCCCGGCGCCCGCGCCTGACGGCGGGCCCCGAACTGAACCGGTCCTTCCGGAGCTCACCGGCAGGCCCGGTCGGCCACCGTGGGCCTCGGGCAAGCCGTGCGGGCGGTACGGGTGTCGCGGCGCATGCCCCCCGTGGCGCCCCGAGCGAAACCGGGGTCTCAGCCCGCGTCCGTGTCCCGGAACGCCGACACCGCCGCCCGCGCCGCCGCCTCCACCAGCGAAATCCCCTTCGCCTGCGTGGAGTTGCCGTTCGACAGGGTCGCCACCAGGTAGGAGCGTCCGTCGGCGGTGACCCGCCCGATGCTGTTGATGTCCCACAGCCCGGTCGTGCTGCGCGCCAGCCACCCGTTCTTCAGGGCCCACGCGGAGCCGTCCGCCACCGCCGACACCCCCCAGTGCTGGCCGGCCGCGACACCGCCCATGAGCCCCTGCACATAGGCGCGCGAACTCCTCGAGAGCTCGGCGTCGCCGACGCCGAACACCTGACGGAGCAGGGTGAGTTGATCGTTCGCCGTGGTCTGCGTCAGCCCCCACAGCGCGCCGTCGCCGCCCTGTGTGCCGGACAGGCCGAAGCGGGCGTTCGCGGAGTCCAGGCCGTCCGCCCGCCCGATCTCGTCCCACAGCGCGGACGCAGCCGCGTTGTCGCTGTTCTCGATCATCGCGGTGGCGTACGCCTTCTCCTGCGCCGTGAGATGCCGGTCCGCGTCCTGGACCTGGAGCAGCAGCGCCGCCAGGATGTCGACCTTCACGATGCTCGCGGTGTCGAAGGAGCCGTCCCCGTACACGGAGCTCTCGCCGGACGTGAGGTCGAGGACCGCGACCGACACCTTCGCCCCACCCTCCGCCGCCACCGACTTCATCGCCGCGGCGAGCAGCGCCTCACGATCGACCGAGGGCTCCGCCACGGGTTCCACCGACGCCTCCTCGCTGACGGCGGGCGACGCCGAGGACGCCGCCGGGGACCCGGGCGACGATACGGGCCCGGAGCCGTCGTGCGCCTGGGCCTTCATGTAGAAGGTGCCGGCCGCGGTGCCGCCCACCAGTACGGCGGAGGCCACCAGGGCGGACAGCAGCGGCGTGCGTCGGGCGGTGCGGGCGCGGCGCCCTCGGGCTCTGTGACGGTCCATCCCGCGATGCTGGGCGCCGGGGCTGTGCCCGTGGTTAGACGCATGTGAGATGTGTGTCAGGGAAGGCTGAGAAACGCATGAGCCGCGTCACCGCCGGGTTACCGGGGCCGCACAAGCGCAGCAGCATCACCCCGATAGGGTCAGGACCGTGGCGAACAAGAACATTCCCGACTCCGGCTTCTCCGACGACGACGGCAGCGCCGACCCGAAGCTCAGCGCGGCGCTAGCGGCCTGGGCCGAGGACCGCACCGCCGTCGGGCCCGTCCTGGAGGCGCTCAAGGGCGCCCGGCTGCTCGTGCCCGTGGTGGCCGTACTCGGCGAGGTCGAGGAGGACGAGAACGGACTGCGTCACGAGAAGACCAGCGACATGGCGGTGCCGACCCTGAAGGCCGGCCACCGCACGGCGCTGCCCGCCTTCACGTCCACCGAGTCGCTGGCCCGCTGGGACCCCGCGGCCCGCCCTGTCGCCGTACCCCTGCACCAGGCGCTGCAGGCCGCCGCGCACGAGAAGGCCGACACGATCGTCCTGGACATGGCGGGTCCCGTGCCCTACGAGCTGACGGGCCCGGCGCTGCTCGCGCTCGCCGAGGGGCGCACCTCGACCGACCCGCTCGCCGACCCGGCCGTCGTGGCCGCGGTGCGGGCCGCGGTCGCCGCCGAGCCGCTGGTCCTGCGCGCCCACCTCGGGCCCGGCCGCGCCGACGGCACCCTCGCCCTCGTGCTCGACCCGTCCGCCGCCCCGGCCGAGGCGGCCCGCTCCGTCGCCGAGCGGCTCGCGGCCGACGAGACACTGAGGGCCCGCCTGGTGCGCGGCCTCGACCTGGCGCTGCTGCCGGCCGAGGCGACGCCGCCGGGCGAGCCCCTGTACGTACGTCGGTGAGTGAAGGTCAGCCGTAGACCGGGCCCGTGTACTTCTCGCCCGGGCCCTGGCCCGGCTCGTCCGGGACGATCGACGCCTCGCGGAACGCCAGCTGGAGCGACTTCAGACCGTCGCGCAGGGGCGCCGCGTGGAACGAGCTGATCTCGGTCGCGCTCGCGTCGAGCAGCCCGGCCAGCGCGGTGACCAGCTTGCGCGCCTCGTCCAGGTCCTTGTGCTCGTCCCCCTCCTCGGTCAGACCGAGCTTCACGGCGGCGGCGCTCATCAGGTTCACGGCGACCGTCACGATCACCTCGACCGCCGGGACCTCGGCGATGTCGCGGGCCATGGTGTCGTAGTCGGGGGTCTGGGGAGGGGTGTCACTCATACCTGACACGATAGGCCCAGGTGCGCGGCCGTCCGCGCGGGGGAGTCCGAGACGCCCGGTTAGCGCGGGCTCCGGGGAGCTGCTAACCTTGTGTAACGACCGGTCGGACACGTATGTGCTCGACCCACAAGTGGAGGCTCCGATCTCCCACCTGACCGCCCTCCGGGGCGGCGGGTCACCCGGTCAGGCGGCCACCACCGTTCCGTACGGACGGTGGAGTCGCCCGATAGTGCGCCCCGCGGTTCACCGCGGCGGTGCTCCGGTAGTCATGGAGCCCCGCCTGTGTACCGTCCCGGGGCATTTTTCATGCCCCGCGGTGGTTGGTCCACGTGTCATCAGAGACATACGCGGCTGTCCGCCAGACCGCCGTGTGGTGCTACCGAGGAGGATCCATCAGCGCCGAGCCCCGCATCAACGACCGGATTCGCGTTCCCGAAGTGCGACTTGTCGGTCCCAGCGGCGAGCAGGTCGGGATTGTTCCGCTTGCCAAGGCCCTTGAGCTTGCTCAGGAGTACGACCTCGACCTGGTCGAGGTGGCGGCGAACGCTCGCCCGCCCGTCTGCAAGCTCATGGACTACGGGAAGTTCAAGTACGAGTCGGCCATGAAGGCCCGTGAGGCGCGCAAGAACCAGGCGCACACGGTCATCAAGGAGATGAAGCTCCGGCCGAAGATCGACCCGCACGACTATGACACGAAGAAGGGTCACGTCGTCCGGTTCCTCAAGCAGGGCGACAAGGTCAAGATCACGATCATGTTCCGTGGTCGCGAGCAGTCCCGGCCCGAGCTGGGCTACCGACTGCTGCAGCGTCTCGCGGAGGACGTCCAGGACCTCGGTTTCGTCGAGTCGAACCCGAAGCAGGACGGCCGGAACATGATCATGGTTCTCGGTCCGCACAAGAAGAAGACCGAGGCGATGGCCGAGGCCCGTGAGGCCCAGGCGGCCCGCAAGGCGGAAGCGAAGGCCAACCCCGGTCGCTCGCAGAACGCCGCCGAGGTCGAGACCGAGACCGAGACCGAGACCGAGACTGCGGTCGAGGCTCCGGCCGAGGCTTCCGCCGAGGCCTGATCCCAGGACCCACGCCCCGGGAGTGCTCAGGACGGGAGTCCGAGGCGTCCGGGACAGCAGTCCGGGGATGTCAATCGATACATATGACGTTCCATCGTGCCCGGTTTCACGACCGGGCACCGGAACGCCACTGACGAGGAGATAACGGCGCTATGCCGAAGAACAAGTCGCACAGCGGTGCCAGCAAGCGCTTCAAGGTCACCGGCTCCGGCAAGGTGCTCCGTGAGCGCGCCGGCAAGCGCCACCTGCTCGAGCACAAGTCGTCCCGTCTGACGCGTCGCCTCACCGGCAACGCCGAGATGGCCCCGGGCGACGCCAAGAAGATCAAGAAGCTTCTCGGCAAGTGACGTACCGGCGCCTCGGCGCCGCGCGTCTGGACCGGGACCCAATCGATTTCGGGCCGTGTGACGACCACCACGGCCCCGCTACAAGGAGTTAAACAAAGTGGCACGCGTCAAGCGGGCAGTCAACGCCCACAAGAAGCGCCGGGCGATCCTGGAGCAGGCCTCCGGATACCGCGGTCAGCGTTCGCGCCTGTACCGCAAGGCCAAGGAGCAGGTCACCCACTCGCTGGTCTACAACTACAACGACCGCAAGAAGCGCAAGGGCGACTTCCGTCAGCTGTGGATCCAGCGCATCAACGCTGCGGCCCGCCAGAACGGCATGACGTACAACCGCCTCATCCAGGGTCTGAAGGCCGCCAACATCGAGGTGGACCGCAAGATCCTCGCTGAGCTGGCCGTCAACGACGCCAACGCGTTCGCCGCGCTCGTCGAGGTCGCGCAGAAGGCGCTGCCGTCGGACGTCAACGCGCCGAAGGCCGCGTGACGCTGCACCGGCTCTAGGCCGGTGCGACCGGAGGACCCGCAGGCCCGAGGCCTGCGGGTCCTGCTGCGTCCGGACGGGCGGCGGACCGTGCGCGCCGGCGGCCGGACATGCCGTGCGCACGGCGGCCCGCATCCCGGCACGTACCCGTCGACCGCGGGCCCGCGCCCGACAAGTACCCGTGAACTTCCGAAGGTGAGCCCATGCCCTTTGCCGCCCCCGAGCTGATCTCCCCGCGTTCGCCCCGCGTCCTGGCCGCGCGGCGGCTGGCCAAGCGGAACTTCCGGGGCAAGGAGCAGCTGTTCCTCGCCGAGGGCCCGCAGGCGGTACGGGAGGCGGCGGCCCACCGGGCGCACGGTCCGGCCACCCTCGTGGAACTCTTCGCGACCGTCGAGGCGGCGGAGCGGTACGCCGACATCATCGGTGAGGCCCGGGACGCCGGCGCCCGTGTGCACCTCGCGGACGAGACGGTGATCGCCGACATCTCCACGACCGTGACCCCGCAGGGACTCGTCGGCGTCTGCCGGTTCCTCGACACCCCCTTCGAGGACATCCTCGAAGCCCGGCCCAGGCTCGTCGCCGTCCTCGCCCACGTCCGGGACCCCGGGAACGCCGGCACCGTGCTGCGGTGCGCCGACGCCGCCGGCGCCGAGGCCGTCGTCCTGACCGACGCCTCCGTGGACCTGTACAACCCCAAGGCCGTGCGCGCCTCGGTCGGCTCGCTGTTCCATCTCCCCGTCGCGGTCGGCGTGCCCGTGGAGCGGGCCGTGCAGGGCCTCAAGGACGCCGGGGTGCGGATCCTCGCCGCGGACGGCGCGGGCGACGACGACCTCGACGACGAACTGGACAAGGGCACCATGGGCGGCCCCACCGCCTGGGTGTTCGGGAACGAGGCCTGGGGGCTTCCGGAGGAGACCCGGGCGCTGGCCGACGCCGTCGTGCGCGTACCCATCCACGGAAAGGCCGAGAGCCTGAACCTCGCCACGGCCGCCGCCGTATGTCTCTACGCGTCCGCCCGTGCACAGCGCGCCTCCGGAGGGTGCCGCTCCGTCACCGACAGCTAGTAGGGTGACGGGCTCGGGGGCCCTGCGCCAGACGAGAGGTGGGGTACGGGGATGAGTGTCGGCACGAGCGGTGCGCAGAAGGCGCCGCGAGCACGGGAGGTGCGCGGCACACCCACGTCCCGGCACGGCGACCCCACCACCGGACGTGTCCCGGCCGACCTCGGCATCGACCCCGACGACCTGCCCGACGGGCTCGTCGTGGCCGACGAGCACGGCGTGGTGATCTGCTTCAACGCCGCCGCGGCCCGGATCACCGCGGTCCCCTCCGCCGACGCCCTCGGACGCAGACTCGACACGGTGCTCCCGCTGGAGGACCTGGAGGGCCGCAGGTGGTGGCAGCTGACCGACCCGTACGGCGGTCTCGCGATCCGCAACGCCCAGCCCGAGCGCAATCTGCTGCTGCCCGGGGCGCGCGAGGTCCTCGTCTCCGCGCGCTACGTGCGGACGCGCCCCACCGGCCCGGTGCACCGCGTCGTCGTCTCCCTCCGTGACACCGAGGCCCGCCGCCGCACCGAGCGCAGCCACGCCGAACTGATCGCGACGGTCGCCCACGAGCTGCGTTCGCCGCTGACCTCCGTCAAGGGCTTCACCGCGACGCTGCTGGCGAAGTGGGAGAGGTTCACGGACGACCAGAAGAAACTCATGCTGGAGACGGTCGACGCCGACGCGAACCGGGTCACCCGGCTCATCGCCGAACTGCTCGACATCTCCCGCATCGACTCAGGCCGTCTCGAGGTGCGCCGCCAGCCCGTCGACATCGGCGCGGCCGTCGGCCGGCACATCCAGGCGTACGTCGCCTCGGGCCAGTCGGCCGACCGCTTCCTGCTGCGCATCGAGCAGCCGCTGCCCGCCCTGTGGGCCGACCCGGACAAGATCGACCAGGTGCTCAGCAACCTGCTCGAAAATGCCGTGCGGCACGGCGAGGGAACCGTCACCATTGATCTGGCACCCTCGGTGTCCCCGCACGAGCGGGAGGACGGCGAGAACACCGCCACGTCGGTCACGGTGAGCGACGAGGGCACCGGCATCCCGGAGGAGTCCATGAACCGCGTCTTCACCCGCTTCTGGCGGGGCAGCAAGCGCGGCGGCACCGGCCTCGGGCTCTACATCGTCAAGGGCATCGTCGAGGCCCACGGCGGCAGCATCACGGTCGGCCGCGCCCCCGGCGGCGGCGCCGAGTTCCGATTTACGTTGCCCGTGGGCACCCCGGCGCATCTCCTCTGACGCCGAAGAGGCCCCACGGGCGCACGCATGAGGGAGCCACCCCTTGGACTGCGCGTCCAAGGCTGTCTCCCACCCCGTTAGACTCGGCCTTTGGCACCTTTGCGTCCCCGTTTCAGGGACGACGCGTCCCCCGAGTCGGGACGGGGACCCTCAGCCAGCCAACCGGAAGCACGGGAAGAGATGTCGGCACCGAATAAGTCGTACGACCCTGTAGAGGTCGAGGCCTTGAAACCGGAAGAGATCGAGCGCATGCGGGACGAGGCGCTCGCCGCCTTCGCGGCCGCCGGTGACCTCGACGCGCTCCAGGAGGCCAAGGTCGCCCACACCGGCGGCACCTCGCCGCTGGCCCTCGCCAACCGCGAGATCGGCGCCCTGCCCCCGCACGCCAAGGCCGACGCCGGCAAGCGCGTGGGCCAGGCCCGCGGCGCCGTGAACAAGGCCCTCGCCGCACGCCAGACCGAGCTGGAGGCCGAGCGCGACGCCCGCGTCCTGGTCGAGGAGGCGGTGGACGTCACACTGCCCTACGACCGCGTGCCGGCCGGCGCCCGCCACCCGCTGACCACCATGATGGAGCGGGTCGCCGACGTCTTCGTGTCCATGGGATACGAGGTCGCCGAGGGCCCCGAGGTCGAGGCGGAGTGGTTCAACTTCGACGCCCTGAACTTCGGCCCGGACCACCCGGCCCGGCAGATGCAGGACACCTTCTTCGTCGAGGGCCCGAAGGGTGACCACGGCGAGTCCGGTGTCGTCCTGCGGACGCACACCTCGCCCGTGCAGGCCCGCGCCATGCTCGACCGTGAGCCGCCCGTCTACATCGTCTGCCCCGGCCGCGTGTACCGCACGGACGAGCTCGACGCCACGCACACCCCGGTCTTCCACCAGATCGAGCTGCTGGCCATCGACGAGGGCCTGACCATGGCCGACCTCAAGGGCACCCTGGACCACATGGTCCAGTCGCTCTTCGGCTCGGACATGAAGACCCGGCTGCGCCCGAACTACTTCCCCTTCACCGAGCCGTCCGCCGAGATGGACATGCTCTGCTACGTCTGCAAGGGCGAGTCCGTCGGCAACCCCGACCGCCCCTGCCGGACCTGCTCCTCCGAGGGCTGGATCGAGCTCGGCGGCTGCGGCATGGTCAACCCGCGGGTGCTTGTCGCCTGCGGCGTCGACCCGGTGAAGTACAGCGGATTCGCCTTCGGGTTCGGCATCGAGCGGATGCTGATGTTCCGCCACAACGTCGAAGACATGCGAGACATGGTCGAGGGTGACGTCCGGTTCACCCGGCCGTTCGGGATGGAGATCTGATGCGGGTCCCGCTTTCTTGGCTGCGGGAGTACGTCGACCTGCCGGCGACGGAGACCGGGCGCGACGTCCAGGCCAAGCTCATTTCGGCAGGCCTGGAGGTCGAGACCGTCGAGCAGCTCGGCGCCGACCTCAAGGGCCCCCTCGTCGTCGGCCAGGTGCTGACCATCGAGGAGCTGGAGGGCTTCAAGAAGCCCATCCGCTTCTGCACCGTCGACGTCGGCACGGCCAACGGCACCGGTGAGCCCCAGGAGATCGTCTGCGGCGCCCGCAACTTCGCGGTCGGCGACAAGGTCGTCGTGGTGCTGCCGGGCGCCGTCCTGCCCGGCAACTTCGCGATCGCCGCGCGCAAGACGTACGGCAAGACCTCGCACGGCATGATCTGCTCCGGCGACGAGCTGGGCATGGGCGACGACGGCAGCGGCGGCATCATCGTGCTGCCGCCCGAGGTCGAGGTCGGCACCGACGCGATCGAGCTGCTCCAGCTCGTCGACGAGGTCCTCGACATCGCGGTCACCCCCGACCGCGGCTACTGCCTCTCGCTGCGCGGCATCGCCCGCGAGGCCGCCATCGCGTACGGCCTGCCGCTGCGCGACCCGGCGCTCCTCGACGTACCGGCCCCGAACGCGTTCGGCTACCCGGTGCAGGTCGGCGACCCGGCCGGCTGCGACCGCTTCACGGCGCGCACGGTGACCGGTCTCGACCCCGAGGCCCGCTCCCCGATCTGGCTCCGGCGCCGCCTGCAGAAGGCGGGCATGCGCCCGATCTCGCTCGCCGTCGACATCACCAACTACGTGATGCTGGAGCTCGGCCAGCCCCTGCACGCCTACGACCGCTCCCGCGTCCAGGGCGCGATCGGTGTGCGCCGCGCCGAGCAGGGCGAGAAGCTCACCACCCTCGACGGCGTCAAGCGCACCCTCGACGCCGAGGACCTGGTGATCACCGACGACCGCGGTCCCATCGGCCTCGCGGGCGTGATGGGCGGCGCCAACACGGAGATCGACGACACCGAGGGCACCACCACCGAGGTCGTCGTCGAGGCCGCGCACTTCGACGCGATCTCGATCGCGCGGACGGCCCGCCGTCACAAGCTGGCCTCCGAGGCGTCCAAGCGCTTCGAGCGCGGTGTCGACCCGCAGGCCGCGTCCGCCGCGGCCCAGCGGACCGTCGACCTGCTCGTGCTGCTGGCCGGGGGTACCGCCGACGCCGGCGTCACCGAGGTCATCGCGCCGTCCGCGCCGCACACCATCACCATCCCGGCGAACCACCCGGACAAGGTCGCGGGCGTCGACTACGGCCGCGAGACCGTCGTCCGCCGTCTCCAGCAGGTCGGCTGCGACGTCTACGGACAGGACGAGCTGATCGTCACCGTGCCGTCCTGGCGGCCCGACCTGACCGACCCGAACGACCTGGCCGAAGAGGTCATCCGGCTGGAGGGCTACGAGAACCTGCCCTCCACGCTGCCCAAGCCCCCGGCGGGCCTCGGCCTCACCGGCCGGCAGCGCCTGCACCGCCGTATCGGCCGCGCCCTGGCGGGTGCCGGATACGTCGAGGCGCTGAACTACCCGTTCATCGGCGAGCACGTCTTCGACCAGTTCGGCCTCGCCGCCGACGACCCGAAGCGCAAGGTCGTCAAGCTGGTCAACCCGCTCTCCGACGAGGAGCCCGCGCTCCGTACGACGCTGCTGCCGGGCCTGCTCGGCGCGCTGCGCCGCAACGACGGCCGCGGCAGCCACGACCTGGCGCTCTTCGAGACCGGTCTGGTCTTCCACCCGCAGCGGGAGCTGCGCGTCGCGGGACGGCTGCCGGTCGACCGCCGTCCCACCGACGAGGAGATCGCGTCGCTCACCGCCGCGCTGCCCTTCCAGCCCCGGCACGCCGCCGTGGTCCTCGCGGGCGCCCGCGAGCAGGCCGGCTGGTGGGGCAGGGGCCGCCCTGCCGACTGGGCGGACGCCGTCGAGGCCGCGCGCATCCTGGCCCGTGAGGCGGGGACCGAACTCCTCGTCCGCTCCGGCCAGTACGGGCCGTGGCACCCGGGCCGCTGCGCCGAGCTCGCCGTGCTCGTCGACGGCGCCGAGAAGGTCATCGGCTACGCCGGTGAGCTGCACCCGGGCGTTCTGAAGACCCTGGGCCTGGCCCCGCGCACCTGTGCGATGGAGCTGGACCTGGACGCGCTGGAGGAGGCGAGCGCGGGCCTGCCCAAGGGCCCGAAGATCTCCACCTTCCCGGTCGCCACGCAGGACGTCGCGCTGGTGGTCTCCCGCGAGATCCCGCACGCCGACGTCGAGGCCGCGCTGCGCGAGGGCGCGGGTGAGCTCCTGGAGTCCATCCGGCTCTTCGACGTCTACGAGAGCGAGCAGCTCGGCGGGGACAAGAAGTCCCTCGCCTACGCGCTGCGGTTCCGTGCCACCGACCGCACCCTGACCGTCGACGAGGCCTCCGCGGCCCGCGACGCGGCCGTCGCCCTGGCGGCCGAGCGCACCGGGGCGGTGCTGCGCGGGGCGTGAGCCCGGCACAGTCGAAGGCGTGATGAGGGGTACATCCGGTAGTCCGGATGTACCCCTCACTCTTTGGGGTGACAACTCCGGGCGATCTGGCCCGATCGGGGCATGCGGTCGAAAGAATCGGACCGGTCTCTCGGAGGCCTTCCGTGCTGTCAGGGCCTATTGGGGGGCCAATCGGCGTGATCCGTATCAAGGCTGGGGCTCCCCGCAGGGCGAAGCCCCGGACGCATTCGCGGGTGCCGGCCCGGGCGGGCCTGGGGTCGCGGGGCAGAGGCGACGGACTGCGAGCCGGACTCACCCGGGCCGTGCGGCGAAGAGGGCCCCGGATCGGCCGGGGGCGTGTCGCGTACCCGGGCCCCGGGACGACGGTCCGCCGCGACGGGCGACGCCCGCTGCGCCGGGTGCTGAGCCTGGGGCTGCCCACCGTGTGGGGCGCGATGGCGATCACGTACAAGATGGCCTGCCCGCTCGCGCAGGAGGACGGGCTGGGCGCTCGGATCGTCACCAGCGCGGTCTTCTTCGCGGTGGGCACGGGCCTGATACTGCACGTCAGGGGCGCGCTGCTGCGAGAGCTGCGGCAGATCCGCAAGGTCGCGGGCGCCGCCCAGAACGTGCTGTTGCGCCCCCTGCCCTCGCATATCGACGGGCTGAACGTCGCGGCGGCACAACTGTCCGCCGACCGCGGCGCGAACGTGGGCGGCGACCTGTACGAGGTGATCGCCACCGAGCACGGGGTACGGATCGTCATGGGCGACGTCCGGGGCCACGGCATCGGTGCCATCGGAACCGTCGCCGCCGTCCTCGGCAGCTTCCGCGAGGCCGTGCACGACGAGCCCGAACTCGGCTCCGTCCTCCAGCGGCTGGAACGCGCGCTGGCCCGGTATCTGCGTGAGCGGGCCCGCGCCGAGCACCCCTCGGCCGGGACCGATCCGGACAGTCCGGTCGCCGAGGAGTTCGTCACCGTGCTGCTGCTGGAGATCCGCCGAGACGGCGACATGTACGCCCTCAACTGCGGCCATCCCTGGCCGTATCTGCTGCGCAGCCACACGGAACGGGCGGGTGCGTCCGGTCACGTCGAACGGCTGTCCACGGCTGAACCCCTGCCGCCGCTCGGGCCGTTCCCGCTGCCGGCCGAGCTGCCCGCCGAGCACTGCGGCCGACTGCTGCCCGGGGAAGGGCTCTTCCTGTACACCGACGGGGTGGAGGACGCGCGCGACGGGCACGGCCGCTTCTTCCCGTTGCAGGCCGTGCTCGCCGACGTGGTCCGTGTCCAGTCCGCCTCACCCCGATCCGTCCTGCGTGGTGTGCTCGCCCGGGTCCTGCGCCATGCCGGCGGAACGCCCGCCGACGACGTCGCGTTGCTCGTGCTGCGCAACGACCGCCGACGTGTGCCTGTGCAACAGGGCGCCTCCGTCGCCCAGCAGGTGACCTGACGCCGCGGCGTGCGCCGTCCGCCCCGCCACGGAGTGTCGGGCAGGCAGCTGGGCGGACGGCGCGGAAGCGGGCCGCCGCACTGTACGAGGGGGAGCCGGCGGCCCGGCCGGCCTCTTGCGAGGCATTTCAGTCAACCGGCCAGAAACGCTCTGCGACAGCGCGCGCACTGCCCGGATACGGGCATTCCTTTCACACCCCGTGTGAAAGCGGACGCACTAGTCTGACGGCACCGAGCCACCCGGGGGGCCTCCATGCAGCCCAACACACTGCTCGACGCGATACTCGACGAGGCCGGCATCTCGCACGCGGGACTCGCCGCCCATGTCAATCAGGCGGGCAGAGCACGTGGACTGGCGCTGCGGTACGAACACACGGCCGTGGCGCGCTGGTTGAAGGGGCAGCGCCCCCGTGGCCAGGTACCCGACCTGATCTGCGAGGTGCTCGCGGGCCGGCTGCACCGGCCCGTCACGCTCGACGACATCGGACTGGGCGTGCCCGGTGAACCGGCCACCGCGCACGGCACCTCGCTGTCCGGCTTCGTGGAGCGGGCCACCGCCCTGTGGCGCTCCGACGAGCAGCAGCGCCCGCACATACTCGGCGCGCCCGCCGTCACCGGTACGCCCGCCGTGATGCCGGTGTGGGAGTGGGAGAACCCGCCCGAGGACGTGGACGTCTCGCGCGGTGGACGGCACCGCGTCAGCATGGCGGACATCGACATGCTGCGGGCGGCCCGCGCCCACTACGAGCAGATGTACCGCAAGGCGGGCGGCATCGCGACCCGCACCCGGATCGTCGGGTTCCTCAACTCCGAGACGGCGCCGCTGCTGCGCGGCAGCTACACCGATGCCACCGGCCGTCAGTTGCACCGTGCCACGGGCGGCCTGGTCGCCATCGCGGGCATCTGCGCCTACGACTCCGACGCGCACGGACTCGCCCAGCGCTACTTCCACCAGGCGCTGCGCCTGGCGAAGGCCAGCGGGGACAGGGGACTCGGGGCCTACGTCATAGCCCTGCTGGTCAACCAGTCGTTGTTCATGCGCGAGTACCGGCAGGCGGTGGCCTTCGCCGAGGCCGCGCTGCGCGCCGCCGGGCGGCACATCACGCCGGCGCTCGCCTCCGACCTCTACGCGATGCAGGCCAAGGCGTACGCACACCTCGGCGACGGCAGCAGCGCGCTGTCCTGCATACGGCGTGCCGAGCAGGCCGCCGAGCGCATCCGGCGCGGGTACGAACCGGACGAGACCGGCTATGTTCAGCCGGGCCTGGTCAACGTGCAGGTGGCGGAGGCCCTGCTCAGCCTCGGCGACCTGGTGGCGGCGGGGGAGCACGCCGCGGCCGCCGTGGACAACCCGGCGCACGACCGGGGGCGGGTGCACCGGCTGGCGATGCTCAGCCAGATCGAGCTGCGCCAGGGCAACGCCGACAAGGCGGTGGCCACCGCCGTTCAAATGGCCGAACAGGCGCGGGGAATGGAGTCCCAGCGGCTGCGCGACAGACTGCGCGCGGTGCGCGAGCACCTGGTGCGCAGCGGCTGCGCGGGCACGGCCGAGGCCGCCGAGCTCATCGACGGGGCATTGCGCGTACCGCTGTAGGGAAGGCGCCAGGAAAAGGTTCGACCGCCGCTGCACCGTGCCCCGACCGCTGTGAGCCTGCTGTCAGGACGCTCCTGCTGCGATATTGCCATCTACTCGGCGGAAGGTGGCAGAACCGTGCAGTGGACGAAACAGAACGAACAAACTGTGTACGCAAACCGCTGGTTCAGCGTCAATCTCGCAGATGTCGAGCTGCCGGACGGTCGGCACCTCGATCACTTTTTGATACGGCTGCGGCCCGTGGCCGTGGCCACTGTGGTGAATGAGGCCAACGAAGTGCTGCTCCTGTGGCGGCACCGCTTCATCACCGACAGCTGGGGATGGGAGCTTGCTGCGGGTGTCGTCGAGGACGGCGAGGACATCGCCGTCGCGGCGGCCCGCGAACTGGAGGAGGAGACCGGCTGGCGGCCGGGACCCCTGAGGCATCTGATGAGCGTCGAGCCCTCCAACGGGCTCACCGACGCCCGGCACCACATCTTCTGGGCCGACGAGGGTGCGTACATCGGACACCCCGTGGACGACTTCGAGTCCGACCGTCGGGAATGGGTTCCCCTGAAGCTCGTCCCCGACATGGTCGCCCGCGGCGAGGTCCCGGCCGCCAACATGGCTGCCGCACTGCTCCTTCTGCACCATCTCAGGCTCGGGCAGGACGCCTTGCCCTGATCCGTCCCCCCACGGCGTCCGGGGACCTAGTGGCCCAGAGCCTGCCAGACCGCCACGGCCAGCGCGCCCACGGCCGCGAGGACGGCGAGGGTGGGCAGTGGCCAGCGGGTGTGTTCGAGGGCGACGACCCGTGCGCTCAGGTCGTCGAGATCCTTGGCGGTCTGGTCGTCGCGCTGAGTGAGCAGTGCCAGTCCCCCCTCTATGCGAGTGAGCCCCACTTCGAGGGACCGGCGTAACTCTGCGAGTTCCCCTGGGACCACGGGATGCTCGGGGTCGGCGGTCACGAGTCCGCTCCTTTCCGTAGTCGTGCCATCCCTTACCTGCGCACGGAAAGTCAACTCGCCTGGTGGACGCGTGGGGAGCGTGTGCGACGGGCATATGCGGGCCCGGCGCGCACACGGTGTGTGAATGGCGCGGGCCCGGCACCGAAAAGGGTGCCGGGCCCGCGCGAGCCGATGCTCGTGATCAGCTCACGATCCGTAGTCGGCCAGGGGTGTCGGCCGTGGACCGTGCAGTCCGTGTCAGGCGTAGGTGTAGAAGCCCGATCCCGACTTCCGGCCCAGGCGACCCGCGTCCACCATGCGCTGGAGCAGCGGGGGAGCGGCGTACAGCGGCTCCTTGTACTCCTCGTACATCGAGTGGGCGACCGAGGCGACCGTGTCGAGGCCGATCAGGTCGGACAGCTTGAGCGGGCCCATCGGGTGGGCGCAGCCGAGCTCCATGCCGTTGTCGATGTCCTCGCGGCTCGCGATCCCCGACTCGAACATCCGGATCGCCGACAGGAGGTACGGGATGAGCAGCGCGTTGACCACGAAGCCCGAGCGGTCCTGGGCGCGGATGGCGTGCTTGCCGACCGCCTTCTCGGCGAACAGCTGGGCTCGGCTGAGGGTGCCCTCGGAGGTGGTCAGCGCCGGGATCAGCTCGACGAGCTTCTGGACCGGCGCCGGGTTGAAGAAGTGGATGCCGATGACCTGGTCGGGCCGCGAGGTGGCGACCGCGAGCTTCACCAGCGGAATCGAGGAGGTGTTGGAGGCCAGGATCGCGTCGGGCCGTGTCACCACCTGGTCGAGGACCTGGAAGATCTCGGTCTTGACCTGCTCGTTCTCGACGACGGCCTCGATCACCAGGTCGCGGTCGGCGAACTCGCCGAGGTCCGTGGTGAAGCTGAGCCGGTCCTGGGTGGCCTTGAGCTCCTCCTCGGAGATCTTCCCGCGCTCGGCGGCCTTGGAGAGGGAGTTGAAGAGCCGGGTACGGCCGATCTCCAGGGCTTCGCCGGTGGTCTCGGCGACCTTGACGTCCAGACCGGCGCGGGCGCACACCTCGGCAATGCCCGCACCCATCTGCCCGCAGCCCACCACTCCGACGCGTTCGATGTCGGTCACATCGTCCCCTTCGCTGATCTGCACGGCCGGCAGGACGTCCGTGTTTCGGTGCCTGCTCCGAACGTGCACGTTACCGCCAAGTATCGATGATCGATCGCCGGGGTCCGGCATCCTGGGGCGAAATGGCGGTCCGTGACGGCGCGGACCGGGTGCGTGAAGGGACGCGGAGATGGGGCTGTTGTCACGCCGGGCGTTCGCGGCGACCGCGGTGGGGGCACTGTCGGGGCTGGCGGCCCAGGGGGACGCCGCGGCAGGCCCGGACCCCGCCCCGGTCCCGAGGCCGGCTCCGACGCGGCCTCGCCGGACGGCGGGCGAGTTCCGCGGCCTGTGGCTGGCCACGGTCTCCAACCGCGACTGGCCCTCGCGCGGCGGACTGAGCAGCGACCAGCAGCGCGCCGAGCTCCTCGACCGTCTCGACACGGCCGTACGGCTGAGGCTGAACACGGTGATGTTCCAGGTGCGCCCCGCGGCGGACGCGTTGTGGCCCTCGCCGTACGAGCCGTGGTCCGAGGTACTCACCGGCGTCCAGGGTCAGGACCCCGGCTGGGACCCGCTGGACACCGCGGTCCGCGAGGCGCACCTACGAGGTCTGGAGCTGCACGCCTGGTTCAACCCGTACCGCGTCGCGAATCACACCGACCCCGCCCGGCTGGCCCCCGCGCACCCCGCCCGCAGACACCCCGACTGGATCGTGCCGTACGGCGGGCGGCTCTACTACAACCCCGGACTGCCGCAGGTCCGGGCCTTCGTGCAGGAGGCGATGCTCGACGCGGTGCGCAGATACCCGGTCGACGCCGTCCACTGGGACGACTACTTCTATCCGTATCCGGTCGACGGCGAGGCCTTCGACGACGACGCGGCGTACGCGGAACACGGCGTCGGCTTCGCGGACCGGGCCTCCTGGCGGCGTCACAACATCGACCGGCTGGTGCGGGAGATGTCCGAGGCCCTCGCGTGTGCCCGGCCCGCCGCGAGCTTCGGGATCAGCCCCTTCGGGGTGTGGCGCAACATGACGACCGACCCGCTCGGATCGTCGACGACGGCCCACATCCAGACGTACGACGACCTGCACGCCGACACCAGGAAGTGGGTCGAGGAGCAGTGGATCGACTACATCTGTCCCCAGCTCTACTGGAACATCGGCTTCGCCGACGCGGACTACGCCGAGCTGCTGCCCTGGTGGGCGGACGTCACCCGGGGCACGCGCGTGCGGCTCTACGTCGGAGAGGCGCTGTACAAGGCCGGCGCACCGGGGCAGCCCGAAGCCTGGCGGGACCCGGCCGAACTCTCCCGGCACCTCACCCTCGCCGGTGACTGCGCCGAGGTGCGAGGGCACGCCTTCTTCTCGGCGACGGAGGCAGGCTCCGACCGCATCGGCGCGATGGCGCGGGTCGTCGCCGACCACTACCAGCGGCCGGCGACACCTCCGCGCCGAGCGCGCCGGGTCTGAGAGCCGATCGTCGCTGCTGCCTCAGGTCCTTTGCTGCCTCATGTCCTTGTGGCGGATCTCGGAGTCGGGGCCCGGTGAGCACACGGCCTCGTGCCCGTCCTCGAATCGCACGCGGTACGGGGGAGCGCCCTGCGCTCCCATCACCTCGGTGATCTCCGCGACCTTGTCGTGCTGACCGACAACCCTGCCGTGCTGCACAAGCTGGTCGCCCTTGTTTGCACGCATCTGAACGGTCTCCTCGTCGTGTACGGGAGTGTGCGGTCCGTGGCCGCAAGTCTACGGCTGGTGGCGCCGGTTGGACCGGCCCGTGCGTGCCGGTCAGCTCCGCGCCCGCTGGGTGAGCGCGATGCAGACCAGAACGGCGGCGGCCGTCAGGGGTGCGGCCGGTGTGAGCTGCTCGCCCAGGAGCAGTACCGACCACACCAGTGTGAGCAGCGGCTGCGCCAGCTGCAACTGGCTGGCCTTCGGAATCCCGATGGACGCCATGCCCCGGTACCAGACGACCATACCGAGGAACTGCGAACCGGCCGCCACCCACAGCAGACCCGTCACGCTGTGCGCGGTCAGCCGGACCGGCTCGTGGGACAGCGCGACCAGCATGCCCGGCACGGTGAGCGGCAGGCACAGGACCAGCGCCCAGCCGATGACCTGCCAGCCCGGCATGACCCGGGCGAGCCGGCCGCCCTCCGTGTAGCCCGCCGCGCAGACCAGCAGCGCGCCGAAGAGATAGGCGTCCGCCCCGGTCAGGGCGCCGCCGCTCTGCTGCACGGTGAACGCGATCACCGCCGCCGCTCCCGCGAGGGCCGCGATCCAGAACATCCGTGAGGGCCGCGCGCCGGTGCGCAGCGTGGAGAACAGCGCCGTCGTCAGTGGCAGCAGCCCCACCACCACGGCGGCGTGCGCGGTGGTCGAGGTCTCCAGGGCGAGCGTCGTCAGCAGGGGGAAGCCGAGCACGACGCCCGCTGCCACGACGGCGAGCCCCGCCCAGTGCCGACGGCCCGGCAACGGCACTCGCAGCGCCACCAGGCAGCCGCCGGCGATCACCGCCGCCAGCACGCTGCGGACGGCGACCAGGGACCAGGGGCCGAAGCCCTCCAGGCCCCAGGCGGTGGCCGGAAAGGTGAGGGAGAAGGCGGTGACGCCGAGGGCTGCCTGGAGGGTGCCGGCGCGGCGGATCGCGCGGCCGGCTCCGCTGTCGGCGGTGGGTGCGCTGCCGTCCGTGGGCGTGCGGTGGGCGTCGGTGCGGCCCGGCACCTGATCGCGGCCCGCGGCGGACGTGCTCCGGGCGGTGACGGTGCCGGCGCAGGTGCTTTCGACGGTGGCGATGGTGCGTGCCGTGGCGACGGGACCGGCGGGGCGGTCGTCCCGGGCGGTCGCGGCGCCGCTGTCCGGGGTCTCGTGGCCGTCTCCGGCGGTGCCGGCCCCGGCGGTGGTGACCGCTATCGGGGTTTCGGCAGTAGCGCTATCCTGTGCTCTCATGCAAGAGCGTAGCAGTGTGGCCGAGCTGGCGAATCAGCTGCGGCGAGAACTCGACCGCTACTCGCCAGGTGGAAAGCTGCCGTCGAGTCGCGCGCTGGTCGAGCGGTTCCGCGTCAGCCCGGTGACCGTGTCACGGGCACTGGCACAGCTCGCCGCCGAAGGACTCGTCGTCACCCGCCCCGGCGCGGGGGCGTTCCGCGCCCGGCCGCGCGTCGCTGTCGAGCCCACCGGGGACACCTCCTGGCAGGAGGTGGCGCTCAGTGCCGACGCGGCCGCCGAACTCGTACCGCGCACGGTGGACGCGTCCGGAGTCCTGGTCTCCCTGGACGCCCCGGCCCCCGGCGTCGTCGAGTTCAACGGCGGCTATCTGCACCCCTCGCTCCAGCCCGAGCGGGCGATGGGCGCGGCCCTGTCCCGGGCGGGGCGCCGCCCCGGCGCCTGGTCGCGGCCGCCCATGGAGGGACTCGCGGACCTGCGCGAATGGTTCGCGCGGGGCATCGGCGGCACGATCACCGCGGCCGAGGTGCTCGTCACCGCGGGCGGTCAGTCGGCGCTGACCACCGCCCTGCGCGCGCTCGCACCGCCCGGCGCGCCCGTGCTCGTCGAGTCACCCACGTATCCGGGCATGCTGGCGATCGCCCGCGCGGCCGGGCTGCGGCCCGTGCCGGTGCCCGTCGACGCCGACGGCGTGAAGCCCGCCCTGCTCGCCGACGCCTTCGCCGCGACCGGCGCGCGGGTCTTCGTCTGCCAGCCGCTGTTCCAGAACCCGACCGGAGCCGTCCTCGCCCCCGAGCGCCGGGGCGAGGTGGTGCGCATCGCGCGCGACGCCGGCGCCTTCGTCGTCGAGGACGACTTCGTGCGGCGCCTCGTGCACGAGGACAGCGGTCCGCTGCCGCGCCCGATGGCCGCCGAGGACCCCGACGGGGTCGTCGTGCACGTCGGGTCCCTGACCAAGGCGACCTCGCCGAGCTTCCGGGTCGCCGCGCTCGTGGCGCGCGGTCCGGTCCTGGAGCGGCTGCGCGCCATCCAGATCGTCGACAGCTTCTTCGTGCCGCGCCCGTTCCAGGAGGCCGCGCTCGAACTCGTCGGCTCGCCCGCCTGGCCGCGTCATCTGCGCTCCCTGTCGGCCGAGCTGAAGGCGCGCCGCGACACGATGACCGCCGCGCTGCGGCTGCGACTGCCCGAACTCGCCCTGCCCCACGTCCCGTCCGGCGGCTACCACCTCTGGCTGCGGCTGCCGGACGGCACGGACGAGGCCACGCTGGTCGCCGCGGCCCTGCGCAGCGGCGTGGCCGTCACGCCCGGCCGTCCCTACTTCAGCGCCGAACCCCCCGCCGCGCACCTCCGGTTGAGCTTCGCGGCGGTCGCGAACGCGGAGGAGATCGCCGAGGGCGTGCGCAGGCTCCGGGCCGCCTGCGACGAGGTGCTCGGCTGACCGCCGGCGCGGGCCCGCGCCGACCGGGTGGAACGGACCCTCGGCGGTCTCCGGGCAACCGGGCGGAGCGACGAAAACGGCTCGACGCCCCGGGCCCGTGACTGCGGCCCTCCCCGCCATGAGCGATGTGCACCCCCTCCCCGAGGGCTACGAGATATCCGCCGACACCGCCCGGATCGACGTCGACCGTGTCCACCGGTGGCTGGCCGCGGACGCGTACTGGGCGCTCGGCCGCCCCCGAGAGAAGCAGGACCGCGCGATCGCGGGGTCGCTCGACTTCGGTGTGTACGAGGAGGCGTCCGGCGAGCAGGTCGCCTACGCCCGGGTGGTGACCGACGAGGCCACCTTCGCGTGGCTCTGCGACGTCTACGTCGCCCCCTCGGCGCGCGGCAGGGGACTGGGCACCGCGCTGGTCGCAGCGGTCCGCGACCACCTCGGCCCGCTGGCGCTGCGCCGCGTCCTGCTCGCCACGCACGACGCGCACGGCGTCTACGAGAAGCTGGGTTTCACGCCGCTCGACCGGCCGGACCAGTGGATGACGCTCATGCTTCGGTAAGTCCGCGTATACCTTGCGTAACGGCCCTTGACCTGCGGAGTCCCGCGTTCCACGATCTGCCCATGCATCTTCGGGTCACGTTCGTCGCCGCCGCGCGCAGCTCCTCGCTGCTCGCGGAGCGCTTCGAGGACGACAGGCCGTTGGACCAGGCGGGTTGGGACGAGGTGCAGCGTTCGGCCGCCGGGCTGGTGCCTCTGGCGGCGTCCGAGCTGCGCTACTGCTCGCCGACCCCTCGCAGCAGGGCCACCGGCGACGCCCTCGGCTACGCGCCCCTCGTGCAGCTCGCGCTGCGCGACTGCGACATGGGCCGGTGGCGCGGCTTCACGCTCGGCGAGGCGATGGCCCGCGAGCCCGACGCCGTGGACGCCTGGCTCACCGACCCGCGCTCGGCCCCGCACGGCGGCGAGTCGCTGCTGAGCTTCATCCAGCGCGTCGGCGGATGGCTCGACACCCGGCCCGTCGACGACGGGAGCCGCATCGTCGCGGTGGCGGAGCCGTCGGTGGTGCGCGCCGCCCTCGTCTACGCGCTCAAGGCCCAGCCGTCGACGTACTGGAACATCGACGTGCGCCCCCTGTCGACCGTCACCCTCACCGGCAACAACCGCCGCTGGAACATGCGCCTGGAGGCGGCGTAGCGACGCGTGCGGCGCGCACACCGCCTCCGGGCAGGGGATCCCGGCGTTCACGTGTGTCCGCCGACCCCGTCCGTCCGTCGCGCCCCGGCTCCCCGACCCCGGCCGGTCAGTCCCCGCGCGCGTAGTCCGTGGTCAGCACCAGGTCCTTGGCCGGCCCCCCGACCCGCCACACCGTGCGCCAGCGGTCCTCCGAGTACACCGAGAACTCGCCCCGGTAGAGGTCGGCCGAGCAGGGATGGTCGGCGATGTGCCGGCCGGTCGTCAGATCCAGGTCGTGGAAGGGACGGCCGTCGGAGAACCGCACGAAGGCGGCAGCCGGGACCGCCCCCGGCAGGAACCGCAGCGTCCGCTCGGCGGGCCGGGCGACGCCCTGCCAGGTGAACGTGCCCGACTCGTGGTGCAGCAGCCCCGCGTGTTCCGCACCCTCCGGCGGTCCGAAAACCGTCATGCCGGTGAAGTGTCCCTCCGCGCCGCTCGCGAGGTCGCGCACGGTGCGCCTCACCCGCCAGTTCCCGGCCAGGTACGAGAGCACGTCCGGCACTGGCCAGAACTCGCCCATGATGTCCCGCTCTCCGTCCCGTGCGATGCCGCGCGGCCCATTGACGCGCTCCTGCCCCCTCCCTATCTTGCCGTTCGAAGTACTGATCGACGTGCGATATTTCGAACAACTCCACACCTCAGAGCCGCGGAGTATTCATGTCACTCACCCGCACCCGCTGGAGACTCGCACTCACCGCCACCGCCCTCCTGGTGGCCTCCACCGTCGCCCCGGGACCGGCGCGAGCCGCCGCGGACGACGTCACCGACTACGCGATCACCGTGCACCCCGAGCGGTCCGGCGCGAAGATCGACGACACCATGTACGGCGTCTTCTTCGAGGACATCAACCGCGCCGCGGACGGCGGCCTCTACCCCGAGCTCGTGCAGAACCGGTCGTTCGAGTACAGCACCGCGGACAACTCCTCCTACACGCCACTCACCTCGTGGACCGTCTCCGGCGCCGCCCGCGCCGTCAGCGACGACGGACGCCTCGGCGCCCGCAACCGCACCTACCTCGCCCTGGACGGCGGCTCGTCCGTCACCAACGCGGGCTACAACACCGGCATCAGGGTCGAGAGCGGCAAGGCGTACGACTTCTCCGTCCGGGCCCGCGCCGACGTGAGCACCCCCCTCACCGTGACGTTGCGGGACGCCGAGGGCACGCTCGCCGAGGCCCGCCGGCTCACGGTGCGCGGCGGCTGGGCCCGGTACCGGGCGCGGTTCACACCCGACCGCACCACCACCACCGGCCGCCTCACCGTCGGGGCCGAGGGCGCCGTCGCGCTGGACATGATCTCGCTGCTGCCCCGGGACACCTACAAGGGGCACGGCCTGCGCAAGGACCTCGCCGAGAAGATCGCCGCCCTCCACCCGGGTTTCGTGCGTTTCCCGGGCGGCTGCCTCGTCAACACCGGCAGCATGCAGGGGTACGACGAGGCGTCCGGCTACCAGCGCAAACGCGCGTACCAGTGGAAGGACACCGTCGGCCCGGTCGAGCAGCGCGCCACCAACGCCAACTTCTGGGGCTACAACCAGAGTTACGGACTCGGCTACTACGAGTACTTCCAGTTCGCCGAGGACATCGGCGCGCTGCCGCTGCCCGTGGTGCCCGCACTCGTCACCGGCTGCGGCCAGAACAAGGCCGTCGACGACGACGCCCTGCTCCAGCGGCACATCCAGGACACCCTGGATCTCATCGAGTTCGCCAACGGGCCGGTGACGAGCGAGTGGGGCGCGCGACGCGCCCGCATGGGCCACCCCGAGTCCTTCCACCTCACCCACCTGGAAGTGGGCAACGAGGAGAACCTGCCCCGCGAGTTCTTCACCCGATTCGAGAAGTTCCGCACCGCCGTCGAGGCCGCGTACCCCGACGTCACCGTGATCTCGAACGCGGGCCCCGACGACTCCGGAAGCATCTTCGACACGGCCTGGCAGCTCAACAGGGACGCGAACGTCGACATGGTCGACGAGCACTACTACAACAGCCCGCAGTGGTTCCTGCAGAACAACGACCGCTACGACTCCTACGACAGGAACGGCCCGAAGGTCTTCCTCGGCGAGTACGCCTCCGGCGGCAACACCTTCAAGAACGCCCTCTCCGAAGCCGCGTACATGACCGGCCTGGAGCGCAACGCGGACGTCGTGAAGCTCGCCTCGTACGCCCCGCTGCTCGCCAACGAGGACTACGTGCAGTGGCGTCCGGACATGATCTGGTTCAACAACCACGCATCCTGGGGTTCGGCCGACTACGAGGTGCAGAAGCTCTTCATGAACAACGTCGGCGACCGCGTCGTACCGTCGACCGCCACCGGCACACCCGCGCTGAACGGACCCCTGTCGGGCGCCGTCGGCCTGTCGACCTGGGCGACCACGGCGGCGTACGACGACGTGTTGGTCACCGGGGCCGACGGCGGCACGCTGCTCGGCGACGACTTCGGCGGCGACGCCTCGCAGTGGACCCACACGGGCGGCGGCAGCTGGAGCGTGCAGGACGGGCAGTACGTGCAGACCGACGTGGCCGCCGAGAACACCATGGTCACGGCGGGCGATCCGGCCTGGCACGACTACGACCTGCACGTGAGGGCCACCAAGAAGTCCGGCAAGGAGGGCTTCCTCGTCGCCTTCGGCGTCAAGGACACCGGGAACTACTACTGGTGGAACCTGGGCGGCTGGAACAACACCACCTCCGCCGTCGAACAGGCCGTGGACGGTGGCAAGTCGTCGCTGATCTCCAAGCCCGGCTCGATCGAGACGGGCCGCGCCTACGACATCGACATCAAGATCCGCGGACGCCAGGTGACCCTCTACCTGGACGGCCAGGAGTGGGGGAGCTTCACCGACGACAAGCCCGCCGAGCCGTTCCGCCAGGTCGTCACGCGTGACGCGAAGAGCGGCGACCTCGTCGTCAAGGTGGTCAACGCCCAGGCGGCGGCCGCCCGTACGGCGATCGACCTCGGTGGCGCGAAGGTCGCCGCCAAGGCCCGGGTGACCACCCTCGCCGCCGCGCCCGAGGCGGTGAACACGGAGACGGCCACACCGGTCGCTCCGGTGACGTCCACCCTCGAAGGGGTCGCCGGCAGGTTCACGTACACCTTCCCGGCGAGCTCCGTCACCTTCCTGCGGATCAGGCAGAGGTAGCGGCGGCCGGCGTGGGCCGCTGCCCGACGGGCAGCAGCCCACGCTCGGCGAACACCTTCTTCGCGACCAGCGTCGCGTTCAGCGCCTTCGGTATCCCGCAGTACACCACCGAGTGCAGCATCGCCTCCACGATCTGCTCGGGCGAAAGCCCGACGTTCAGCGAGGCGTTGACGTGCACTTCGAGCTGGGGCTCGCAGCCGCCGAGAGCGGTGAGCATGCCGAGCGTCACCAACTGGCGGTCACGCGCGACGAGTCCGGGCCGGTCGTAGATTTCGCCGAAGGCCCACGCGACGATCTGGTGGCCGAGTTCGGGGCTGATGTCGGAGAGCGAGTCGACGACCCGCTGCCCGACCTCGCCGTCGACCCGCTTCAGGACGTCCATGCCGTGCTCGAAACGCTCTTCGCGGGTGGTGGCGTCGCTCATGTCTCGTCGTCCGTTCCCGGCTGGTCGAGCAGCCGTTCGTAGTGGTCGATCTTGTCGTCGAGGGCGGCCGCGTTGCGGCGCAGCGCGCGCATGCGCTCCGCGAGGTCGGCGCGGTGCGCGCGGAGCATCGTCAGCCGGTCGGGGACGGTGGTCCCGCCCCGCGAGCGCAGCTCGGCGAACCGCTGCATGTCCGCGATCGACATGCCCGTCCCGCGCAGCCGGATCAGGAACTCCAGCCAGGCCAGGTCGGCCGCCGCGTAGCGCCGCTGGTTCCCGGTGGTCCGGCCGACCCGTTCGATGAGGCCGGCCTTCTCGTAGTACCGCAGCGTGTCGTGCGAGAGGCCGGTGCGCTCCACGACCTCTGAGATCGTGAGCGTCGGCTCCTGGCCGCCCGGAAGGGGCTGTCCGCTGGTCATGACAAGACCGTAGAACCTGGAGCACGCTCCAGGTCAAGCGCCGTCGGCGATCACTTCCGACGGGCCGGTCGCGAGGCTCCGGGACGGGGGGGGCGAGTGCTGGGCACCAGCCCTCTGCGAGTTCGCGCCGTAGGCGTCGAGCCGCTCCGACGGGTGCTCGGCACCGGCCGTCTTGGTGTTCGCGCCGTAGGCGTCGAGCCGCTGCGGGCAGGTGCTCGGCGTCGGCCCCCTCTGTGCGCGGGCGCCGAAAGCGGCGAACCACCGCGCCGTCGGCGGCATCCCGCGTCCCCGCGTCCGTCATCGGCGGCCTACGCCGCCCCCGCGTCCGTCATCGGCGGCCTACGCCGTCCCCGCGTCCGTCATCGGCGGCCTACGCCGTCCCCGCGTCCGTCATCGGCGGCCTACGCCGCCCCCGCGTCCGTCATCGGCGGCCTACGCCGCCCCCGCGTCCGCCGTAGGCGGCACACCCCGCCTCGTACGGCCGCCGCCCGCGACTGCCGCTGGACGAACGGTGTGCGCGACCGCCCGGGTCAGGAGCGGCGGCGCGGCTTGCCCCGCCGTGCCCCGCCCTTCGCGCCCGCCCCGCCCTGCGCGCCGCCGCGCCGGCCCTGCCCGCCCGACGTGCCGCCCGTGGACTTCTGCCGCGAGCCGCTCCCGGTGCCGGACCGCTTGGGCGACGTCTTGGCGGCGGGCTCGGCCTTCGGCCGGGCGGCGGCCGGAGTGCGCCCGCGCGAGCTGTTCACGGTGCGGCCGCGGACGATCCCGATGAAGTCCTCCACCATGTCGGTGGTCCCGTCCGCGGGCCAGGACAGGGCGACGCGCGACTCCGGCGCGTCCGTGACCGGCCGGTAGGTGAGGTCCTTGCGGTGGTGAAGACGGGCGAGCGACTGCGGCACGACGAGGACGCCGATGCCCGCCGCCACCAGCTCGACGGCGTCCAACGTGGTGGCCGGCCGCTCGAAGGCCGGCTTCCCGGGCAGACGCTCCCATTCGAGGGTGTCGTCCAGGGGGTGCAGCACGATGTCGTCGGCGAGATCCTCCGTGGTGACCTCGTCGACGGCCGCCACGACGTGGTCCTTGGGGACCACGACCACCGTGGTCTCGGTGTAGAGAGGGATCGCGCTGAGATCGGCCCGGTCGACCGGCAGGCGGACGAAGCCCGCGTCGGCGCCCCCGCCGCGCAGCAGCCCGAACGCCTCGGCGGCCGTCACCGCGACCAGGGTCAGGGGGATGTCGGGAAGCCGCTCGTTCCAGATCCGCACCCACTTGGCGGGTGTGACCCCCGGAACGTAGGCGAGCCGGAACGAGGGGGGTGCTTCGGAGCCAGTCACCTCGTCAGGCTACCGGTCGTGAGGGCCGCGGCGGCGGGCGGAGGTCCTGGTCGGTGGCGCCTCGCACGCTCGTTACCCTTGACGCATGACGTCGCACCAGACCACCCAGACGATGAAGCCCGCCACCGCGGCCAAGAAGCTGGGTGTGTACCTCGAGGCCACCCCCGCCGAGTTCCGGGAGGGTGTCGTCTCGCGTGCCGAGCTGAGTGCGCTGCAGGCCGACCCTCCGCAGTGGCTGCGTGACCTGCGCCGTGACGGCCCGCACCCGCGGCCCGTGGTCGCGTCCAGGCTGGGTGTCTCCATCGCCGGGCTCGCCCGGGGCGGGGTCACCGAGGCGCTCACCACCGAGCAGATCGAGGCGCTGAAGGCGGAGGACCCGGAGTGGCTGCGGCGCGAGCGCGCCACGCAGGCGGACGTCCGCAAGGAGGCCGCCCGGATCAAGGAGAAGAAGGCGGAGCAGGCGGCCCGCGCCGCGGGAGCCCGCGACTAACGTTCCTGGTCCGTCGCCGTCGCCGGGGCGGCGGCGCGCCCCGTCCCGTCGTCGGGGCACGCCTCGCGCCGTGCCCCGAGTGTGTCGACGCGATTCCGGGCCCAACGATTGTCATGAGCATGAATAGAGCGCGCGTATTCATGCAGTGGATTGCATAAACGTGCATCGATACGTATAGTCATGCCATCCAAGAGGAGGGTTCCATGACGGTACGAGCGGCAGTGGCGGGAGCGAGCGGGTACGCGGGCGGAGAACTGCTGCGCCTGCTCCTCGTGCACCCCGGCATCGAGATCGGCGCCCTGACCGGCAACTCCAACGCGGGCCAGCGCCTGGGCGCGCTCCAGCCGCATCTGCTGCCGCTCGCGGACCGCGTGCTGCAGGAGACCACGACCGAGGTGCTCGGCGGTCACGACGTCGTGTTCCTCGCCCTCCCGCACGGACAGTCCGCCGCCGTCGCCGAGCAGCTCGGCCCGGACGTCCTCGTGGTCGACATGGGTGCCGACTTCCGGCTGAAGGACCCGGCCGACTGGGAACGGTTCTACGGCTCCGCGCACGCCGGGACCTGGCCCTACGGCCTCCCCGAACTGCCGGGTGCCCGCGCTGCGCTGGAGGGGTCCAAGCGCATCGCGGTGCCCGGTTGCTACCCCACGGCCGCCACGCTCGCACTCTTCCCGGCGTACGCGGCCGGGCTCGCCGAGCCCGAGGCCGTGATCGTCGCCGCGTCCGGCACGTCCGGTGCCGGCAAGGCGCCCAAGACGCACCTCCTCGGCAGCGAGGTCATGGGCTCCATGTCGCCGTACGGCGTCGGCGGCGTCCACCGGCACACCCCCGAGATGATCCAGAACCTCGGCGGGGCGGCGGGCGAGCCGGTCACCGTCTCCTTCACGCCCACCCTCGCGCCGATGCCCCGCGGCATCCTCGCCACGTGCAGCGCCAAGGCGCGGGACGGCGTCACCGCCGAGTCCGTGCGGGCCGCGTACGAGAAGGCGTTCGCCGACGAGCCGTTCGTGCACCTGCTGCCCGAGGGGCAGTGGCCCGCCACTGCGTCCGTCCACGGTTCCAACGCCGTTCAGATCCAGGTCGCGTATGACGCCGCCGCGCACCGCATCATCGCGATCAGCGCCATCGACAACCTGACCAAGGGCACCGCGGGCGGTGCCGTCCAGAGCATGAACATCGCCCTAGGCCTCGACGAGACCACAGGGCTTTCCACGATCGGAGTCGCACCGTGAGCGTCACGGCAGCCAAGGGATTCCAGGCGGCGGGCATCGCCGCCGGGATCAAGGAGAACGGCAATCCGGACCTGGCCCTCGTGGTCAACGACGGTCCGCGCCGCGCCGCCGCGGGCGTCTTCACCTCGAACCGTGTGAAGGCCGCGCCGGTGCTCTGGTCGCAGCAGGTCCTCAGCAGCGGCGAGCTGACCGCCGTCGTCCTCAACTCCGGGGGCGCCAACGCGTGCACCGGACCGAAGGGCTTCCAGGACACGCACGCCACCGCCGAGAAGGTCGCCGAGTCCCTCACCGCGGCGGGCACCGGCGAGGTGGGCGCGGGCACGGTCGCCGTGTGCTCGACCGGCCTGATCGGCGTCCTGCTGCCCATGGACAAGCTGCTCCCGGGCGTCGACCAGGCCGTCGCCCAGCTCAGCGCGCACGGCGGCGAGAAGGCCGCCATCGCCATCAAGACCACCGACACCGTCCACAAGACGTCCGTGGTGACGAAGGACGGCTGGACCGTGGGCGGCATGGCCAAGGGCGCGGGCATGCTCGCCCCCGGACTCGCCACCATGCTCGTCGTCCTCACCACGGACGCGGACGTCGACAGTCGGACGCTGGACCAGGCGCTGCGCGACGCGACCCGGGTCACCTTCGACCGGGTCGACTCCGACGGCTGCATGTCCACCAACGACACGGTGCTGCTGCTCGCCTCCGGTGCCTCCGGCGTCACCCCCGGCCACGCGGCGTTCGCCGAGGCCGTCCGCACCGTCTGCGACGACCTCGGCCAGCAGCTCATCCGCGACGCGGAAGGCGCCAGCAAGGACATCAAGGTCGAGGTGGTGAACGCGGCGAGCGAGGCCGACGCCGTCGAGGTGGGCCGCTCGATCGCCCGCAACAACCTCCTCAAGTGCGCGATCCACGGCGAGGACCCCAACTGGGGCCGGGTGCTGTCCGCGATCGGCACCACCGGCGCCGCATTCGAACCCGAGCAGCTGAACGTCGCCATCAACGGCGTCTGGGTCTGCAAGAACGGCGGCGTGGGCGAGGACCGCGAACTCGTCGACATGCGCTACCGCGAGGTCCACATCGTCGCCGACCTGGCCGCGGGCGCCGAGACCGCCACGATCTGGACCAACGACCTCACCGCCGACTACGTCCACGAGAACAGCGCGTACTCCTCATGACGAACTTGACCCGGAAACACACCGCCCTGCCCAAGGCGCAGACCCTCATCGAGGCGCTGCCCTGGCTGACCCGGCACCACGGCAAGACCGTCGTCATCAAGTTCGGCGGCAACGCCATGGTCGACGGCGAGCTGAAGGCCGCCTTCGCCCAGGACGTCGTCTTCCTGCGGCACGCGGGCCTCAAGCCCGTCGTGGTGCACGGCGGCGGCCCGCAGATCAGCGCCGCTCTCGACCGGCACGGCATCGTCAGCGAGTTCAAGGCCGGCCTGCGCGTCACCACCGAGGACGCCATGGACGTCGTACGGATGGTGCTCGCCGGACAGGTGCAGCGCGAGCTCGTCGGACTGCTCAACCAGCACGGACCGCTCGCGGTCGGACTGACCGGCGAGGACGCCCACACCATCACCGCCACCAAGCACCGGCCCGAGATCGACGGCGAACGCGTCGACATCGGACGGGTCGGCGAGATCACCGACATCGACACGGGTGCCATCGAGGCGCTGCTCGCCGACGGCCGGATCCCGGTCGTCTCCTCGATCGCCCGCTCCCAGGACGACGGACATGTCTACAACGTCAATGCTGATACGGCGGCTGCGGCTCTCGCTGCGGCACTTGGCGCCGAAACCCTCATGGTCCTCACGGACGTCGAGGGTCTCTACGAGGACTGGCCCGACAGCGACGAGGTGATCAGCCGCCTCACCGCCTCCCAGCTGGAGAAACTGCTGCCCGAGCTGGCCAGCGGCATGGTGCCGAAGATGCAGGGCTGTCTGCACGCCGTCCGCCACGGCGTCAACACGGCCCGCGTCATCGACGGCCGGGTCCAGCACTCGATCCTGCTGGAGATCTTCACCGACGAGGGCATCGGCACGATGGTCGTGCCCGACGCAGAGGGGGACGCCGTATGACCGGCAACGCGACGAACGCCGAACTCACCCAGCGGTGGCAGGGCGCGCTGATGGACAACTACGGAACCCCGCGGCTGCCCCTGGTGCGCGGCGAGGGCGCGAAGCTCTGGGACGCCGACGGCAAGCAGTACGTCGACTTCGTCGGCGGCATCGCGGTCAACGCGCTCGGCCACGCCCACCCCGCGGTCGTCGAGGCCGTCGGCAGGCAGATCGCCTCCCTCGGCCACGTCTCCAACCTGTTCATCGCCGAACCGCCCGTCGCCCTCGCCGAACGGCTCCTCCAGCTCTTCGGCCGCGACGGCAAGGTCTACTTCTGCAACTCGGGCGCCGAGGCCAACGAGGGCGCCTTCAAGATCGGCCGGCTCACCGGCCGCACCCACATGGTCGCCACCACGGGCGGCTTCCACGGCCGGACCATGGGCGCCCTCGCGCTCACCGGGCAGCCGGCCAAACAGGAGCCCTTCCTGCCGCTGCCCGGCGACGTCACGCACGTCCCGTACGGCGACGCTCAGGCACTCGCCGAAGCGGTCACCGAGGACACCGCGCTGGTGATCATCGAGCCCGTCCAGGGCGAGAACGGCGTCGTCGTGCCGCCCGCCGGCTACCTCAAGGCCGCCCGCGCCATCACCGCCGCCACCGGAGCCCTCCTCGTCCTCGACGAGGTGCAGACCGGCATCGGACGGACCGGCCACTGGTTCGAGTACCAGGCCCACGAGGGCGTCCTGCCCGACGTCGTCACGCTCGCCAAGGGCCTCGGCGGCGGGCTGCCCCTGGGCGCCACCGTCGCCTTCGGCCGGGCCGCCGCCCTGCTCAAGCCCGGCCACCACGGCACGACCTTCGGCGGCAACCCGGTCGTCTGCGCCGCCGGGCTCGCCGTGCTCGACACGATCGCGGGCGAGGGCCTGCTCGACAACGTGAAGCGGCAGGGCGAGAAGCTGCGCGGCTCGATCGAGTCCCTGGGCCACCCGTTGGTCGACCATGTCCGAGGTGCGGGGCTGCTCCTGGGTATCGTGCTCACCGAGCCGCTCGCGCCTCAGGTGCAGCAGGCGGCTCAGGACGCCGGTTTCCTGGTGAACGCGCCCGCCCCCGATGTCGTACGGCTGATGCCGCCGCTGAACCTCGGCGACGACGAGGTGGAGGCGTTTCTCCAGGCCCTTCCCGGCGTCCTCGACGCAGCCAACGGGGACGGATCCTGAGAAATGGGACGACGACGATGAGTCAGGCGCACGACCACGAGCCCGTCGGGCCTGCCGTGCCGCAGACCCGCACCGCACGCCACCGCCGGATCGTGGACATCCTCAACCGGCAACCGGTGCGCTCGCAGAGCCAGTTGGCGAAACTCCTCGCCGACGACGGACTGAGCGTCACCCAGGCGACGCTCTCCCGGGACCTGGACGAGCTGAACGCGGTGAAGATCCGCAACAACGACGGCGACCTCATCTACGCGGTGCCGAGCGAGGGCGGTTTCCGCACCCCGCGCGCCCCGCTGGGCGAGTCGGCGAAGGAGGAGCGGATGCGGCGCCTCTCCGCGGAGCTGCTGATCTCCGCGGAGGCGTCCGCGAACCTCGTGGTCCTGCGCACCCCGCCGGGGGCCGCACAGTTCCTGGCCTCCGCGATCGACCAGGCCGAACTGCACGACATCCTCGGCACCATCGCCGGTGACGACACGCTGCTCCTGATCAGCCGCAACCCCACGGGCGGTCAGGCACTGGCCGACCACCTGCTGCGGCTGGCCCAGAACGGCAACGGGCACTGATCCGTGGGAAGCGGGGGGGGGGCCCCGGGGCGGGGGGGCCCCCCCCCCCCGCCCCGGGGGGGGGGGGGGGGCCCGGGGGGGGGCCCCCCCGCCCCGGGGCCCCCCCCCCGCTTCCCACGTTCGTGATCCCGGCCGCGGGCGGTCGGTACGCCCACGCGGCGCCGGGCCGTGCGGCCCGCGGGCCCCTCTGCTCACCCCAGGCGGTGGGCGAGACCGCCCGTGCACCTGACCTCGTCGCCCGCCGTGATGAGCAGCGCCTCGATGTCGGGGAGCGATTCCAGCCAGTCCAGAGCCTGCCGCGAGCCCATCGCGAAGGCCGCCGTGGCCCAGGCGTCCACCCAGGTGAGCCGGGGGCCCACCACGGTCACCGCGACGAGATCGGTGACGGCGGACTTGCCGGTGCGCGGATCGACGATGTGGGCGCCGCGCTCGGCGGTCCCGGACGTGGCCACGGCCAGCTCAGCGGCGCCGGCCGCGGAGACCACCGCGGCGAGCGACCCGGGCCGCAACGGGTCCGACACCCCGACCCGCCACGGGCGGTGCGGCCCGGGAACGCCGAACAGCTGGACGTCACCGCCGCCGTTGACACTCACCCCGCTCGCCCCGGCCGCGACGAGACGCTCCGCCGCACGCTCGGTGGCCCAGCCCTTGACGATCCCCGTCGGATCCAGCTGTCCCTCGTACGTCGTGCTGAACCAGCCGTCGCTCAGGCGCTCCGCCTCCGCGCCGAGGCCGAGCACCTCGGCCACCTCCGGGTCGCACTCCTCGACGCTCAGCTCACCGCGTACGAGCCGGGTGATCTGGCTGTCGTCGCGGTAGGTGCTGAACACCTCGTCCACCCGGTGGAGTCCGGCGACCGCCTCCTCCAGTGCCGTCCGCACGGCCTGCGGCTCGCCTCCCCGTACGTCGAAGGAGAAGACCGTGCCCATGACCTCCTCGGCATGGCGCAGCGCGGGCGGAGCCTCGGCCGGCTCAGCCACCGGCCTTGTCCAGGGCGGACTGGAGGGATTCCTTGTAGCCGCCGCTGGTGTAGGTGGCTCCGGAGACCGCGTCGATGTCCGCGCTGCCTGCGGCGACGGCCTCCTGGTCGAGCTTCGGTACGGCATCGTTCGTCACCTCGCTGCTGCGTCCGCCGCTCGGGGCCTGCACGGCCTCCGACTTGGTGATCTTCCCGCCGCTCACCGTGATACGGACCTGGACGGGCCCGTACTGGGTCTTCGCCACGTCTCCGGTGACCGTCTTCGCCTGCGTCGCCGCACCGCCGCCGGCGGGGGAGGACGGCGTGGACGCCGCTCCGCCGCCCGCGGTCCTCGCCTTGTCCAGGGCGGACTGGAGTGACTGCTTGTAGCCGCCGCTGGTGTAGGTGGCTCCGGAGACCACGTCGATGTCCGCGCTCTGTGCCGCCACCGTCGCCCGGTTGAGCCTGGGCACGGCCAGCTCGGTCTTCTGGTCGCTGGTCCCGCCGCTCGGCGCCTGCACGGCCTCGGCCTCGGTGATCTTCCCGCCGTTCATGGTGATGCGGACCTGGACGGGCCCGTACTGCGTCTTCACCACGTCTCCGGTGACGCTGCCGGACTGTGCGTTCGAGGCACCTCCCTGGGGCGATTCCTGGGCCGCGGCGCTCTGCTGCGGTGCCGGGCCGCCCGCCGCCGACGCGGAGGCCGGGTCGGACGCGGGCTTCAGCGACAGCAGCAGGACGATCCCGGACACGGTGGCGGCGGTGGCGAGCACGGCACGCCGAATGGGGTGACTCTTCTTCATCGCTCCTGACTCCCGTCGCTCACATCTCGAACGACTCGTGATGGATGCGGCGGGCGGGAACGCCCGCCCCGCGCAGTGCTTCGTAGACCTGCTGTGCGAAGCCGGGCGGCCCGCACAGGAACACGTCGTGGCGCTCGATGTCCGGCAGTTTCCGGCGCAGGCTGTCCGGCGAGATGTCCGGACGCTCACCCTCGGGACTGTTCACCGCGTACATCAGGCGGGCTCCGCGCTCCTTGGCGATGGCGGCGAGCTCGTCCCACAGGGCCAGGTCCTGCGTGCTGTTGGCCCGGTACAGGAGCGTCAGGTCGCCGGACGCGCCGGGCAGCGTCTCGAACAGCGCCCGCATCGGCGTGATGCCGACACCGCCCGCCACCAGGAGCACCTTGCCGCGGCTGCGCCTGGACGCCGTCAGCGCCCCGTACGGGCCCTCGGCCCACACCCGGGTGCCGGGCTCCAGGTCGCGCAGCGCCTCGCTGTGGTCGCCGATCGCCTTCACGGTGATGCGCAGCATGGTGGGCCGGGGCGCCGCGGACAGCGAGTACGGGTGGGAGCTCAGCCGCATCCCGGGCGCCAGGAAGCGCCAGCGGAAGAACTGTCCCGCCTCCGCACCCATCCGGTGCAGCTTGCGCCCGCTGATCAGCACCGACACGATCCCGGGCGTCTCCTCGATCACCGCCTCGACCCGCAGCCGGTGCTTCAGGTTGAGGCGGATCGGCGCCAGGATCCGGTACCAGAGCACGAGCGCGGTCACCGACCCGTACAGCCCGTACCAGACGGTCTTCGCGGTCGGCTCGACGGCGAAGTCGTTGCCGGTGGAGAGCTGGTGCCAGAACGTCAGGAACACGGCCGCGTACGTCAGCAGGTGGACGTGGTACCAGGTGTCGTACGGGATCAGGCGGCGGACACCGCCGATCGAGATGAACGCGATGAGCACCAGCAGGCCCGTGCCGATGGCCGCCTTGCCCATGTCGGGCAGCTGGTTGACGGAGTCGACCGTCTGCTGCACGATCCCGCCGAGCCCCTTGCCCGACTGCAGGGCGTAGCCCCACATCGTGAGGAAGAGGTGGGCGAGGACCAGGCAGATCGTGTAGCGGCCGCTCATGGCGTGCCAGCGGGCGACCCGGTCCGAGCCCACCCGCCGCTCCAGGGCGGGCACTCGGGCCATCTGGAGCACCACCAGTGCCATCAGATAGCCGGCGAGCAGCCCGGTGATCCGGCCCGCGTTCAGGATCCTGCTGTTGTCGTCCGCGATGGACGGGGTGTTGTTCCACCACAGCCAGACGACACCTGCCGCACCCGCCCAGACGGCGACGAGCAAGGGGACGGCGGGCGAGCGGCGTGGGCGGATTCGGCGCATGGTCTGGCGCCGCGCGGCGCGACCACCGGCGATCGTGGACACGGTTCCTCCGTGTGCGTCCGTGGGGACGGGGCGAGGGGAGTGGCTCCCTGGCCCAGAGATACGGCCCACGGCCGCTGTGTGTTCAGCGGACCGCCGAGGACGTGCCGACCACAGCCCGGAGCCCCGTGCCGCCGGTGCCCGTGCCGCGGCACTAGTACTTGGTGATCGCCGTGGGGCCGTCCGCCGTTCCGATCGCGATGTGCGGGTGTCGCGCCGGATCGGCCCACGCGAGCACGTGCCGCATCGCCTCCCGGGACACGGACACACAACCGGCGGTCGCGCCGCGCCCATTGACGTGCAGGAAGATTCCGGCGCCGCGCCCGCGCACGGGCCGCGCGTAGTTGAAGCCGATCACGAAGGCGTGCTCGTACTGCGTCGTGTACGCGATCAGGTGCTCGGACTCGGCGGCGCGGCAGTCGGCGGGGCGCGGCTCGGTCCAGCGGTTGTACGAGCGGGAGTCGTTGTCCTGGCACCACCAGGAGCCCTGGTGCACCCGGCGGTAAGGGGCCCGTGTCCCGCCGGGCGCGGGCCCGATGCCGAAGGCGTAGGGGAGGTCGTACAGCCCCGTGGGGGTGGTGTTCGTGCCCTGGCGGCGTGATGCGCCCTCGGTCAGCCCCTTCGCGCCGAAGCGGGCCGCCGCCGAACCGGACTTCACCCAGTGCCCGTCGCGCAGGTCCCACCAGGTGAGCGTGCCCGACGTGGCGTCGGCGCGGGACGCCTCGGCGGTGATCAGCTGGGTGCCGCCGCCCGTGTCCGTCATCCGGTCGGGCAGGGGCGGCGGACCGCCCGGAGCCATGGCGAGAAGGGACACGGACGCGAGGGCGACGGCTCCGAGGCGCATGATTCAGAACGTACTGGGCGGCAGCGGCAACGGCAGTCCGGGAAGGCCGTCGAGGCTGCTCGCGATGTGCTCCTTCTTGGTGAAGTACGCGCTCAGCGAGGCGTCGTCCTCGCGGGCGAAGCGCTTCCCGTGCAGATCGCGGTCCGACTCGTACTCCATGAAGGGCACCGCGTAGCCGCAGGTGTCCCGGACGAGCTCGGCGCTCACCACGATGATCGCGCGCAGGCCGTGCGAGGCCGGGTCGATGTCCGGGAAGTGCCCGAGCAGTTCGCCGAAGCGCGGGTCGTCGCGGAAGACCGGTTCGCCGTGGCCGTGCACCCGGACGATGTTCGGCGGCCCCTGGAAGGCGCACCACATGAGGGTGATACGGCCGTTCTCGCGCAGGTGCGCGATGGTCTCGGCGTTGCTGCCCGCGAAGTCCAGATAGGCCACGGTCAGCTCGTCGAGGACGGCGAACGATCCGCTGAGGCCCTTGGGGGAGAGATTGATCGTGCCGTCCCCGGACAGGGGCGCGGTCGCGGTGAAGAAGAGGGGCTGCGCCTCGATGAAGGTGCGCAGGCGGCCGTCGATGCGCTCATAGGTCTTTCCCATGTCTAACGATTATCGGGGAAAGTCTTTCGTCTGTCTAAGGGAATTGCGCGTTCCGATGGCCCGCGACCGGGCGCCTCCCCCGCGAGCGTGGAGCCGGCGATCACCGCTCCGGACAACGCCACGGCGGACGCGCCGCCGGTCATCGCCACGTGGCGCCTGTGGCCGGCGCCGGGGCGCCGGGTCCGACGGGTCCGGGTCATCACCCGTGCGGCGCATCCCGTCACGTCCCCACTGTGGGGTCGTCACCCCGCGCATGCCCGGCTGACCTGGCCTTCCGGCATCCCCGGCGGGTTGCCCCTGCCGTCCGGCCCGGCATGCCCGGCCCACTCGGATTGACGAACCATGCAGAGTCCTGCATACTCATGCATGTCAGCGAATGCACTGTGAGGAGAAACCCGTGACCGAGCGCGTCGTACTCGCCTACTCGGGCGGCCTGGACACCTCCGTCGCCATCGGCTGGATCGCCGAGGAGACGGGCGCCGAGGTCATCGCCGTTGCCGTGGACGTCGGCCAGGGCGGCGAGGACCTGGACGTCATCCGCAAGCGCGCGCTCGCCTGCGGTGCCGTCGAGGCCGAGGTCGCCGACGCCAAGGACGAGTTCGCCGACGAGTACTGCCTCCCGGCGATCAAGGCCAACGCTCTCTACATGGACCGCTACCCGCTGGTCTCCGCCCTCTCGCGGCCGACCATCGTCAAGCACCTGGTCGCCGCCGCCCAGAAGCACGGCGCCAGCACGGTCGCCCACGGCTGCACCGGCAAGGGCAACGACCAGGTCCGCTTCGAGGCCGGCATCGTCGCCCTCGCCCCCGACCTCAAGTGCATCGCCCCGGTCCGTGACTACGCGATGACCCGGGACAAGGCGATCGCCTTCTGCGAGGAGAAGCAGCTCCCGATCGCCACCACCAAGAAGTCCCCGTACTCCATCGACCAGAACGTCTTCGGGCGTGCCGTGGAGACGGGCTTCCTGGAGGACATCTGGAACGCGCCGATCGAGGACATCTACGAGTACACCTCGAACCCGGCCGAGGTCCGCGAGGCCGACGAGGTGATCATCACCTTCAAGCACGGCGTCCCGGTCGCCATCGACGGCAAGGCCGTCAGCGTCCTGCAGGCCATCCAGCAGCTCAACGAGCGCGCCGGCGCCCAGGGCATCGGCCGGATCGACATGGTCGAGGACCGGCTCGTGGGCATCAAGTCCCGCGAGGTGTACGAGGCCCCGGGCGCGATCGCCCTGATCACCGCCCACCAGGAGCTGGAGAACGTCACCGTCGAGCGTGAACTGGCCCGCTACAAGCGGCAGGTCGAGCAGCGCTGGGGCGAACTGGTCTATGACGGCCAGTGGTTCTCCCCGCTCAAGCGCGCCCTGGACGGCTTCATCGACGAGGCCAACCAGCACGTCAACGGCGACGTCCGGATGACCCTGCACGGCGGTCGCGCCGTCGTCACCGGCCGGCGTTCCGAGTCGTCGCTCTACGACTTCAACCTCGCGACGTACGACACGGGCGACACCTTCGACCAGGCCGCGGCCAAGGGCTTCATCGACATCTACAGCCTGTCGTCGAAGATCGCCGCGAAGCGGGACCTCGGTTAGGGCCCGGCACGGCCTGCGAGACACCTCACACGCACTAGCCTGACAACCGCCTCCTCACTCCTGGGTGGGGAGGCGGCGGCACATCCAGACCTTCCGAGGAGCAACGCAAGTGAGCAGCAACAGCGGTGACGTTCGGCTCTGGGGCGGCCGTTTCGCCGACGGTCCCGCCGAGGCCCTGGCCAAGCTGTCCGCGTCGGTCCACTTCGACTGGCGTCTCGCGCCGTACGACATCGCCGGTTCGCGTGCCCACGCGCGCGTGCTGAACCAGGCGGGCCTGCTCACCGAGGACGAGCTCACGCGCATGATCGCGGGGCTCGACCGGCTGGAGGCCGACGTCGCCGACGGCTCGTTCGTCGGCACCATCGCCGACGAGGACGTGCACACCGCCCTGGAGCGCGGCCTGCTGGAGCGCCTCGGCCCCGATCTCGGCGGCAAGCTGCGCGCCGGCCGCTCCCGCAACGACCAGGTCGCGACCCTCTTCCGCATGTACCTGCGCGACCACGCCCGGATCATCGGCGGACTCGTCGCCGAGCTCCAGGACGCGCTGGTCGGCCTGGCGGAGGCCCACCCGGACGTGGCCATGCCCGGCCGCACCCACCTCCAGCACGCCCAGCCGGTCCTCTTCGCGCACCACGTCCTCGCCCACGTCCAGTCCCTCTCCCGGGACGCGGAGCGGCTGCGCCAGTGGGACGAGCGGACGGCCGTGTCGCCCTACGGCTCCGGCGCCCTGGCCGGCTCCTCCCTCGGCCTGGACCCGGAGGCGGTGGCGAAGGACCTCGGCTTCGAGCACGGCAGCGCCGCCAACTCCATCGACGGCACGGCCTCCCGCGACTTCGTGGCGGAGTTCGCGTTCATCACCGCGATGATCGGCGTGAACCTCTCCCGGATCGCCGAGGAGGTCATCATCTGGAACACGAAGGAGTTCTCCTTCGTCACCCTCCACGACGCGTTCTCGACCGGCTCGTCGATCATGCCGCAGAAGAAGAACCCGGACATCGCCGAGCTGGCGCGCGGCAAGTCGGGCCGTCTGATCGGCAACCTGACCGGCCTGATGGCGACCCTCAAGGCCCTCCCGCTCGCGTACAACCGCGACCTCCAGGAGGACAAGGAGCCGGTGTTCGACTCCTGCGACCAGCTGGAGGTCCTGCTCCCCGCCTTCACCGGCATGATGGCCACGCTCACCGTCCACCGCGAGCGCATGGAGGAGCTGGCCCCGGCCGGCTTCTCGCTCGCCACCGACATCGCCGAGTGGCTGGTCAAGCAGGGCGTCCCCTTCCGGGTCGCGCACGAGGTCGCCGGCGAGTGCGTGAAGGTCGCCGAGGCCGAGGGTAAGGAGCTGGACGGCCTGACCGACGAGCAGTTCGCGAAGATCTCCGCCCACCTCACTCCCGAGGTGCGCTCCGTCCTGAACGTCCCGGGCGCCCTCGCCTCCCGCAACGGCCGCGGCGGTACGGCACCCGAGGCGGTCGCCGTCCAGCTCGCCGAGGTCAAGGCGGACGTGGCGGCCCAGCACGCGTGGGCGACGGCGAAGGACGCGAAGCAGGACTGAGACGGTCGGCACGCGCGCGTGGGGTTCACGGAGCCCCACGCGCGCGTGCCGTTCACCTTGCCTCGTACGGGGGTTCGCGGACACCGCGGCGCGTGCCGTTCGCCGGAACCCGTACGGGTGTCAGCGGGCCGCGCGAGATAGGCCCTTCGGTGACCCCTCTTCGGTGACCCCGTGCGCGTGCGCCGGTCGCGGGCCGCGCGCGTATCCCGCGGAGGCGGCGCCCAGGGCGCGCCCTCGCGGGGCCGCCGCACGGCATTCGCGGCCCGACCCACGCGTGAAGCACCGTCATCGCGGTTACGTTGGTCATGAGCCGTACCGGAGCCGACCGAAACGGAGCCAGCGATGTCCTTCGCCCGTCTCGCCACTGCGACGACTCCCACCTGCCACATCGGTCTGGGGCTCGCCGCCGTGGGCCGCCCCGGCTACATCAACCTCGGCCGTGAGGCCGACCTGCCCTCCGTGCGCAGCGTCGACGTGCTGCGCGCCCGCACCCACGAGCTCCTCGACGCCGCCTACGCGCAGGGCGTGCGCTATTTCGACGTCGCCCGCTCCTACGGCCGTTCGGAGGAGTTCCTCGCCGAGTGGCTGAACGAGCGGCCGAACGCCGACGACGTCGTGGTCGGCAGCAAATGGGGCTACACCTACACGGCGGGCTGGACCATCGAGGCCGAGAGCCACGAGGTGAAGGACCACAGCGCGGCGACGTACGAGCGTCAGCGCGCGGAGACCGCCGAGCTGCTCGGTGACCGGCTCGACCTCTACCAGATCCACTCGGTGACCCCGGACAGTCCGGCCCTCACCGACAAAGAGCTGCACGCCGGGCTGGCCGAGGCCGCCGCGGCGGGCATCACCGTCGGCTTCTCCACCAGCGGGCCGGCCCAGGCGGACGCCATCCGCGCCGCGCTCGCCGTGACGGTCGACGGCGAGCCCCTCTTCCGTACCGTCCAGTCGACGTACAACATGCTGGAGACCTCCGCCGCCCCCGCGCTCGCCGAGGCCCACGACGCGGGGCTGACGGTGATCGTCAAGGAGGGCCTGGGGAACGGCCGGCTGGCCGACCCGAACGCGCCGGAGGAGCTGAAGGCCGTCGCGGCCGAGGCCTCCCTGGGCACGGACGCCGTCGCCCTCGCCTGGGTCCTGCGGCAGCCCTGGGCCGGGGTCGTCCTCTCCGGCGCGGTCACCGCGAACCAGCTCGCGTCGAACCTGCACGCCGCGGTCGTCGACCTCGACGACGACCAGCTCGCCCGCCTCGACGAACTCGTCGAGGGCCCGCAGGCGTACTGGGAGCGGCGCGGCCGGCTGCCCTGGCACTGAGCGGCAGGCGTCCCACCCGCACACATCGGTGAGACGCTCACATACTTAATGAGACGCTCGTGTCTCATATGCGCTATCCTTGTCTCATGGCCGTCGACCGTGAACACGTGCTGCGCAGTGCAGCCGCCCTGCTCACCCGCAAATCCACCGCCACCATGGACGAGGTCGCCAAGGCGGCCGGGATCAGCCGGGCCACCCTGCACCGCCAATTCGCGGGCCGGGACGCGCTCGTGCGCGCGCTGGAGTCGCTCGGCATCGCCGAGTGCGAGGCAGCCCTGGACGCCGCACGCCTCGGCGAGGGCACCGCTCGGGAGGCCGTGAGCCGCCTGGTGAAGGAGCTCGAGACGGCGGCAGGCCTGCTCGCCTTCCTCTACACCGAGAACCAGCTCTTCGAGGGCGACGGACAGAACGAGGGCTGGGCCCGGCTCGACGCCCGTATCGCCGCGCTGTTCCGGCGCGGCCAGGACAGCGGCGAGTTCCGCATCGACCTCACCCCGGCCTGGCTCACCGAAGCGCTCTACGGACTCATGGCCTCGGCGGCCTGGGCCGTGGCCGAGGGCCGGGTCGCCGCCAAGGACTTCCACCACATGATCGCCGAGCTGCTGCTCGGCGGCGCACTACGGAGAGAGGAACCATGACCAGCACCCTGCAGCCGGCGTTCACGGCGGAGGCGGAGAAGCGTCCGGGCCGCTGGCTCGCGCTCTGCGTCCTCGTCCTGGCCGTGCTGCTGGTGGCCGTCGACGCGACCGTCCTCGGCCTGGCCACCCCGTACATCAGCGAGGACCTGAGGCCCTCGGGCACCCAGCTCCTGTGGATCGGCGACGTCTACTCCTTCGTCATCGCCGGACTGCTCGTCTCCATGGGCAGCCTCGGCGACCGCATCGGCCGCAAGAGGCTGCTGCTCGTCGGTGCCACGGTGTTCGGCCTGATATCGGTGCTCAACGCCTACGCCACGACGCCGGAGATGATGATCCTGGCGCGGGCCCTCCTCGGTGTCGCGGGCGCGACCCTGATGCCCGCCACGCTGGCCCTGATCCGCAACCTCTTCCACGACCCGCGCGAGCGCAGCCTCGCCGTCGGCATCTGGGGTGCGACGGCCTCCGCCGGTACGGCGGTCGGCCCCGTCGTCGGCGGGTTCCTGCTCGAACACTTCTGGTGGGGCTCCGTCTTCCTCATCAACCTGCCGGTGATGGTCGTCCTCGTCCTCGTCGGCATCAAGCTGCTGCCCGAGTCGAGGAACCCGGACCACGGGCCCTGGGACCTGTCCAGCGTCGTCCTCTCGCTCGTCGGTGTGATCGGCGTCGTCTACGCCGTCAAGGAGGCCGCCGCGCACGGGCTCTCCCCGGAGCCGGCCGGCGCGGGCCTGCTGGGGGCCGCCGCCCTCTACTGGTTCGTGCGCCGCCAGCTCACCCTGCCCGCACCGCTGCTGGACGTCAGGCTGTTCCGCAACCGCGGCTTCTCGGGAGCCGTGCTCGCCGACCTGCTGACCGTCCTCGGGATGTCCGGGCTCGTCTTCTTCCTCTCCCAGTACCTGCAACTCGTGCAGGGCAGGGGGCCGTTCGAGGCCGGGCTCGCCGAGATCCCGGCCGCTGTGGGCGCGGTCGCGGCCGGTCTGGTCGCGGGCAGCGTCGCCCGGCGTTTCTCGGTGCGCGCCGTGGTCTCCGGTGGTCTCGCCGCGGTGGGTCTGGCGCTGGGCTCGCTGACCCTGCTGAGCCAGTCGACCGGCTATCCACTGCTGGGTACCGCCCTGCTGGTGGTCGGCGTCGGTGCGGGCTTCTCCTTCACCGTCACCGCCGACGTCATCCTCTCCAGCGTCCCGAAGGAGGAGGCGGGTGCCGCCTCCGCGGTCTCCGAGACGGCGTACGAACTCGGCGCCGCACTGGGCATCGCCCTGCTCGGCTCCATCGTGACGAGCGTCTACGCCGGCTTCGCGGGCCCCGCGGGCACACCGGCCGCGGCTCACGAATCGCTCGGCGGCGCCGTCGAGTCGGCCGCGGAGCTGCCCGCGGACACCGCGGCGGCCCTGATGGACTCGGCCCGTACCGCGTTCGTCGACGGCCTCGCGATCGCGGCGGGCGCCGGAGCGCTGGTGCTGCTCGCCACGGCGGTGGCCGCGTGGTTCCTGCTGCGCGGGCAGAAGCTGGAGGCATGACCGTACGAAACGGGTGAGCCCCGGCCGGCAGTCGCCGGCCGGGGCTCACCCGTGAGATTCGCGGTGCCTCGTGCGAGGCGTCAGGCGGCCTTCGCCTTCGTGGCGTACATGTCCACGTACTCCTGGCCGGACAGCCGCATGACCTCGGCCATCACGGAGTCGGTCACCGCCCGCAGGACGTAGCGGTCACGGTCCATACCGTCGTACCGAGAGAACTCCATGGCTTCGCCGAAGCGGACCGTGACGCGTCCCGGGCGCGGGATGCCGGCGCCGCCCGGCTGGATCTTGTCGGTGCCGATGATGGCGAAGGGGACGACGGGAGCGCCGGTCATCAGGGTCAGACGGGCGATGCCCGTGCGTCCCCGGTAGAGCCGGCCGTCGGGGGAGCGGGTGCCCTCCGGGTAGATGCTGAAGACCTTGCCCTCCTCCAGCACCCGGCGGCCGGTCATCAGCGCCGCGACACCGCCGCGGCCGCCGTCGCGGTCGACCGGGATCATGCCGACGCCGGTGAAGAACCAGGCCATCACCTTGCCCTTGATGCCCTTGCCGGTGACGTACTCGTCCTTGCCGATGAAGAAGACCTGACGGTCGCAGAACAGCGGCATGATCATCGAGTCGATGAACGTGAGGTGGTTGCCGGCCAGGATCACCGGGCCCTCGCCCGGGATGTTCTCCACGCCTTCCACCCGTGGGCGGAACATCAGGCGCATGATCGGTCCGAGCACTGCCTTGATGAGCGCGAAGCGGGACAACGGGCCCTCCGGTGTCAAGGGATCGGTATGAAGTCTGTGCAGGTGAGGACGATACTCGCGGCCACCCGGTGATTGCACATCGGGTTCACCGAGTGGATACGCACTGTTGACACCTGTTTACCTGCGGTGCCGCCTCAGCGGGCGGCTGTCACGCGGTCGACACGATGTGACGGACATCGCGCGTCGCGGCGGCGAACGAGTGAACGTGTCGCGGTCGGCCGTCGTCCGCCACTGCCCTCCCGCCTACCCGCCGCTGCCGCCGCGAAGCCGACGGACCGTCATCTTCCGCTTCCCGTACGACATCCAGGGTCACCCACGTGTTCGACCGCAGGCCTCCCTCCGGTCACACCGCGGCACCTACGATCGTCCCGCTTTCGACAGGCGGGGCCCTACAGCGGGAGGAGCGCTCATGGTGGCGCAGGAGTCGGACGGACAGGGACGGGGCACGGCGCGGCGCGCGCTGCTCGGTGCGGCGGTGCTCGGGGCGGGCGGAGCCGTCCTCGGCGCGACGGGCACGGCGAGAGCGGACGGGCGGCACGGCTCGGGCGGCTACCGGAGCCTGCCCAAACCGACCGTCATCGGACATCGCGGGGCGAGTGGTTACCGGCCGGAGCACACCTTCGGCTCGTACCAGCTGGCCCTCGACATGGGCGCCGACGTCGTCGAGGCGGGCGACCTGGTGCCCACCAAGGACGGCCACCTCGTGTGCCGGCACGAACCGGAGATCGGCGGGACGACGGACGTCGCGGCACATCCCGAGTTCGCCGACCGCAAGACCACGAAGACGCTCGACGGCGTCGCCACCACCGGCTGGTTCACCGAGGACTTCACCCTCGCCGAGCTGAAGACGCTGCGGGCCGTCGAGCGCATCCCCGCCAACCGTCCGCACAACACGCTCTACGACGGCCGCTGGGAGATACCGACCTTCGAGGAGGTGCTCCGCTGGCAGGACGAGCAGACCCGCAAGCGCGGCAGGCAGGTCTGGATCTATCCCGAGACCAAGCACCCCACCTACTTCCGCAAGCTCGGTCTCGGGCTGGAGGAGCGGGTCGCCAAGCTGCTGCGCAAGTACGGCAAGGACGGGAAGAACGCGCCGGTCATCCTCCAGTCCTTCGAGCCGAGCAGCATGCAGCGGCTGGACAAGCTGGTCGACAACCCGCTCGTCGTGCTGCTGTCCGGCGCGAGCAGCCGCCCTTGGGACTTCGTCGAGGCGGGCGACCCACGCACGGTCGCCGACCTGGTCGAACCCGAGGGGCTGAAGTGGATCGCCTCGTACGCGCAGGGCATCGGCCCCACGCTCGACCTGGTCATCCCCAAGGACGCCAGCGGCAACCTCACCACGCCGACCACGCTCGTCGCCGACGCGCACCAGGCGGGCCTGATCCTGCACCCCTACACCATGCGCAACGAGAACCCCTTCCTCCCCGCGAACTTCCGGAAGGGCACCGATCCGACCGCCTACGGCGACGCGTTCGGTGCTTTCAAGACGTACTTCGCGACAGGCATCGACGGCGTCTTCTCCGACAACGCGGACACCGCGCTGCTGGCCCGCGCCGACTTCGTCAACGGATGACCCGGTCACCCTGGATGGGGTGACAGACGGCCGCCCCGGCAACCTGACGCCGGGGCGGCCGCGTCGTGCCGCACATGACCCACGAGATGGTTTCCACCCTGCGCCCGCTCCTCGCCGCCGAGGCCTCGGCCGAGGCGTACGCCTCCGGCGCCGAGCAGGGAGACCTCGAACAGGCCGTCTGGCTCCGCCTGCTGGAGCGCCTCGACGCGGGCGGTCCGCCCGAGGACCCGCAGGGCTGGCTGCGCCGCGCCGTGCGCTCCGAGGCCCGCCGCAGCCGTCGCACGGCCCGTGTCGAGCAGCCCTTCTCCGCCGAGCCCGCGGACCTCGGCGGGCCCGGGCCCGAGCAGCAGGCGATGACGTCCGAACGACGGCGCGCGCTGCACGAGGCGGTGCGCCGGCTGCCGGGCCGCTGCCCGAGCCTCATGGCGGCGCTGCTCTCGCCGAAAGACCTCACATACCGGGAGATCGCGGGGGAGTTGGGTATCTCACAGGGCAGTCTGGGCCCGGAACGTTCCAGATGCCTGGGATGTCTGCGGCGATTGCTGACGGTGGAGGTTGCGGCTCGCTGACGGCGGGGATAGGAGTGAGGGACTACCGGTGGAACAGGTGAGCGGGAGGCATGCACACATGGGCATGAGCGTGACCATCTCGGCGGCGACCGAAGAGGACGCCGAACAGATCCTCAAGCTGCAGTACCTCTGCTACCAGAGCGAGGCCGAGCTCTACGGCGACTACGGAATCGAGCCGCTCACCCAGCCGCTCGACTCCCTCAGGGCGGAACTCGCCGGCGGCACCGTCCTCGTGGCGCGGCTCGGGGCGGAGGTGGTGGCCTCCGTCCGCGGCGCGGTGGACGACGACGGCACGGCCCGCATCAACAAGCTCATCGTCCACCCGCGCATGCAGCGGCACGGGCTCGGCGGACGGCTGCTCGCCGCGATCGAGACACAGCTCGGCGCGGACGGCGCGGCCAAGTCCTTCCAGCTCTTCACCGGGCACCGCAGCGACCGCAATCTGCGCCTGTACCGCAAGCACGGTTACGCGCCCGTCTCCACCGAGCGCGTCGACGAGCGGCTCACGCTGGTGACACTGGCGAAGGGCGCCGACGCGAGCGCGTACGCGACCAGCGCCTGACCGGCTCCGGCCCCGGTCGCCGACCGGGGCCACCGCGGGCCCACCCGCGAACGGCCGGGTGTCACCGCGACTCGGGAGGGCAACGGGTCGGCTCTCCGGTGCGCCCGCCCCCCGTGGCCGTGCGGCTTGTCGGACTCGGCGGCCGACCGGGTTCAGCGGTCACGCTCAGGCCGGTTCAGCGTCAGGCCTGTTCAGCGTCGGGCCGGGTCGCCGTGCGGGCCTTGCGCAGCCAGTACATCGCCGACAGCGGCAGCAGCACCGGAATGAACAGATAGCCCATCCCGTAGTCCGACCACACCGTGGCGTCGGGGAAGGCGGAGGGCTCCACCAGCGTCCAGGTCCCCACGATCAGCACGCCCGCGAGCTCGGCGGCACAGCACACCAGCGCCGCCCTGCGGGCCGTCTCGCCGCCGCGCACCAGCGAGTACGTGATGAAGCCGTAGACGACACCCGCCACCGCGGACAGCGAGTAGGCCAGCGGTGCCTTGCCGAACTCCGTGGAGATCTGCACGGCGGACCGCGAGACGGCGCCGACGACCATCACGCCGTACAGCCACAGCAGCAGCATTCCGGGGCCGCTGATGAGCCGTGTCCGCTTCTTCGGCGTCCCGTCCGGCACGCCCGTCCCGCCGGGCACGATCCCGTTCTCGTCCGTGGCCGTCATCTCAGCCTCCCCAGATGTCATAGAGCCGCACCTCGAGGACGGCGAGGACCACACCGCCGGCCGCCACCGTGACCGAACCCCAGCGGGTGCGCTCCGCGAGCGACATGAAGCCCGCGGCCGGAACGCACGCGAAGGCGCCGAGCAGGTACGCCACGAAGATCGTCGTGCCCTGCTCCGGCTTCTCGCCGCGGGCCAGCTGGACGATGCCGATCACCAGCTGGACCACGGCGAGCAGCGACACCACGGCCATGCCGATGAAGTGCCAGTCCTTGGTGGGCTGATCACGGTAGGCGGCCCAGCCGCACCAGGCGGCGAGCGCGAGCGCGGCGACGGCGGTGGCGACCGTCAGGGCATCAAGCATGCCGTGACCCTATTACGGGCCAAAAGGCCCGATGCGCTCGCCCCCGGGGTGCCCCGTAGGGTCGACGGCATGAAGATCCATGCTGATGCCCTCCTGTTCGACAACGACGGAACGCTCGTCTCATCCCTCGAGTCGGTGAACCGCTGCTGGACGCGATGGGCGACGGAGTACGGCATCACGGCTGACGACTTCGCCCGGATCGAGCTGCACGGCCGCCCCGCCGTCGAGATAGCCGCCGACCTGCTGCCCGCCGGCATCGTGCCCGAGGCCCTCGCGCGCATCGAACAGCTGGAGGTCGAGGACGTGCCCGGCGGGGTCGTGGCGCTGCCCGGAACCCTCGCGCTGCTCGACGCACTGCCCGCCGAGCGCTGGGCCGTGGTCACCTCGGCCACCCGCCGGCTGGCCGAGGCCCGGCTCGAAGAGGTCGGCATCCGCCCCAAGACGATGATCGCCGCGGACGACATCACCCGCGGCAAGCCCGACCCCGAGCCCTACCTCCTCGCGGCCCGTGAGCTGGGCGTCGACCCGGCGCGCTGCGTCGTCTTCGAGGACGCCCCGGCCGGTCTCCAGGCCGGCCGCGCGGCCGGAATGACGACAGTGGCATTGACCACAACGCACCGCGCCCACGAGCTGGACGCCGACCTGGTGGTCGAGGACCTCTCCGCCTTGTCCGTACTGGTCACCGACCACGGCGTGGAGATCTCCGCCTGACGGAACGACGTGTCCACCGCTGTCCGCTATTCGGACAGCGGTGGCAGGCCCCGCCTGTGGGTCTGCTTTACTTGCATCCATGACCACGACGAGCAGCCGCATCCTTGCGACCGAGGCGACCATGACGCCCGGTGCTCGTTGTATGTGTCGAATGTGCGCCTTCTAGAGGGCCCCCGCACCACCGCCTGGTCTCGCGCCCCGAAGCGAGACCGCCGCGCCGTGTCCGTACCGCGTACGTGACACCGGCTGCCCCGCGCACACGTTCTCCTTCCGGTTCCTTCGCCATCGCGAGAACCGTGCCGCGTTCCCCACCGCATGCACCCGTGCCCGGCGCACACCCACGCCCTGCACTCGACAGTGACGGAAACCCCAGTGATCACGACAACGGGCCTCACCAAGGTCTACCGTTCGCGCGGCCGAGAGGTCGTCGCCCTCGACGGCGTCGATCTGCACGTCCGCGAAGGCGAGGTGTACGGCGTCATCGGCCAGTCCGGCGCCGGCAAGTCCTCGCTCATCCGCTGCGTCAACCTCCTGGAGCGCCCCACCTCCGGCACGGTCACCGTCGCCGGACAGGACCTCACCGCGCTCGCCGGCCGCGGCCCCCGCGCAGGCAAGGAACTGCGCCAGGCGCGCAGCGGCATCGGCATGGTCTTCCAGCACTTCAACCTGCTGTCCTCGCGCACCGTCCAGGACAACATCGAGCTGCCGCTCGAGATCCTCGGCGTCTCCGGCAGGGAACGCAGCCGCAAGGCACTCGAACTCCTCGACCTGGTCGGCCTCTCCGACAAGGCCAAGGCCTACCCGGCGCAGCTCTCCGGCGGCCAGAAGCAGCGCGTCGGCATCGCCCGTGCCCTCGCCGGCGACCCCAAGGTGCTCCTGTCCGACGAGGCGACCAGCGCCCTCGACCCGGAGACCACCCGCTCCATCCTCCAGCTGCTGCGCGACCTGAACCGGCAACTGGGCCTGACCGTCCTGCTCATCACCCACGAGATGGACGTCGTCAAGAGCATCTGCGACTCCGCCGCGCTCATGGAGAAGGGCAGGATCGTCGAGTCCGGGACCGTCAGCGAACTGCTCGCCACGCCCGGCTCCGAGCTCGCCTCCGCGCTCTTCCCGGTCAGCGGCGACGCCTCCGGCGACGACCGCACCGTCATCGACGTCACCTTCCACGGCGAGGCGGCCACCCAGCCCGTCGTCTCGCAGCTCGCCCGTACGTACAACATCGACATCTCGATCCTCGGCGCCGCGATGGACACCGTCGGCGGCAAGCAGGTCGGCCGTATGCGCATCGAACTGCCCGGCCGCTACGAGGACAACGTCGTACCGATCGGCTTCCTCCGCGAGCAGGGTCTGCAGATCGACGTCCTGGGCCAGGAGCCCGTACTGGTCGAGGAAGGTGCCAAGTGACCTGGTCCGAGATGCAGCCGCTGCTGTCCCAGGCGTGTTGGGACACGCTCTACATGGTCGGCTGGTCCACGCTGATCGCCGTCCTCGCCGGCCTTCCGCTGGGTGTCCTGCTGGTTCTCACGGACCGCGGCGGCCTGGTGCAGAACACCGTCGCGAACAAGGTCATCGGGCAGGTCGTGAACATCGTCCGCTCGATGCCCTTCATCATCCTGATGGTCGCTCTGATGTCCTTCACCCGCTGGGTCGTCGGTACGACCATCGGCCGCGAGGCCGCCATCGTGCCGCTCGCCGTAGGCGCCATCCCGTTCTTCGCGCGGCTCGTCGAGACGTCCGTGCGTGAGGTCGACGGCGGTCTGGTCGAAGCCGTGCAGTCGATGGGCGGCAACACCTGGACCGTCGTCCGCAAGGTGCTCGTGCCCGAGTCCCTGCCGTCGCTGATCTCGGCCACCACGACCACGGTCGTCGCCATCATCGGCTACTCGGCGATGGCCGGCACCGTCGGCGCGGGCGGCCTCGGCGACCTCGCGATCCGGTACGGCTACCAGCGCTTCGAGTCCGAACTGATGTGGCTCATCGTCGCCGTCCTCGCCGTCGCCATCGCCGTCATCCAGTTCGCGGGCGACTCCGGTGCCCGCGTCCTGCACCGCCGCGCGGGCAAGGGCGGCGAGCCGCTCCGCTTCCGTGTCCTCGCCGGGTTCCTGCCCGGCGGCCCGGTCGGCGCCACGCCCACCAAGACCCGCTGACACCGGACGTCCCGCCCCCCGGCGGCCCGGCCGGCGCATGCCGGCCAGGAGCCGCCGCAACCCCGACTCCCCGTCCCACCCGGCGGGTTGCACCACCCATGGAGAAAGGCACTTTTCGTGCGTAACACCACCAAGATCACCGCAGCTGTCCTCGCCACCGGCGCCCTCACCCTGGGTCTGACCGCCTGCGGCTCCGACAAGGCCGACACCAAGGCCAAGGCGTCCGATCCCCTCGTCGTCGCGGCCACTCCCGTGCCGCACGCCGAGATCCTCGAGTACGTCAAGGACCACCTGGCGAAGAAGGCCGGCCTCAAGCTGGAGGTCAAGGAGTTCACCGACTATGTCACGCCGAACACGGCGACCGAGGACGGGTCCGTGGACGCCAACTACTTCCAGACCCAGCCGTACCTGGAAGACTTCAACAAGAAGAACGGTACGCACCTCGCCTCGGTCGCGACGGTCCACCTGGAGCCCCTCGGCCTCTACTCCGAGAAGGTCGAGAAGGCCGACGACCTGAAGAAGGGCGGCACCGTCGCCCTCCCGAACGACGCCGACAACGAGGCGCGAGCCCTCCGCTTCCTCGCGGCCAGCGGCATCATCACGCTCAAGAGCGGCTCGGAGGGCACCGCGACCCCGCAGGACATCGCGAAGAACCCGAAGGACCTTCAGTTCAAGGAGATCGAGGCGGCCCAGACCCCGCGCTCCCTGAAGGACGTCGACGCCGCGGTGATCAACGGCAACTACGCCATCGGTGCCGGTCTCTCGCCCGCCAAGGACGCCCTCGCCCTGGAGTCCACGAAGAACAACGCGTACAACAACGTTCTCGCCGTGAAGCAGGGCAACGAGAAGGACCCGCGCGTCGAGAAGCTCGCCAAGCTCCTCACCTCGCCCGAGGTCAAGAAGTTCATCGAGGACAAGTACGCCGGCTCCGTCCTGCCGTCGTTCTAGTCGTCCCGCACGGCCGCCGCGCCAGGGGGACGGCCCCCGAGCCGTCCCCCGTCGTCCGGCCCCTCCGTCACCGCACGGGGTCCACTCCCTGCCCGGGGTGGACCCCGTGGTGCGGTTCAGTGCTTTCATGCTGCATGCTGGGCAGTTCAGCAGGCCCGACGGTTTTGAAGGCCCGAAGTTCCCGACGGTTACGGAGCGGCGCATGACGAGCACCTTCCCCAACATCTCCATCAGCACGGAGCGGTTGGTGCTGCGTCCCCTCGACGAGGACGACGTCCCCGCGCTGGCCGAGATGATGAACGACGAGCAGGTCGCGGCCTGGACCGATGTGCCGCAGCCCTTCAGCGAGGACGGGGCCCGCAACTGGGTCACCGAGTACGCGCCCGCCGAACGCGCCGCGGGTCGCGGCCTCGACCTCGCCGTCACGGAGTTCCTCACCCAGCGCCTCGTCGGCATCGTCCAGCTCGGCAAGACGAACTGGCACATCCGCTCCACCGAGCTGTCGTACATCATCGCGCCCTGGGCCCGCGGCGAGGGCTACGCCTCCGAGGCGGCGCTCGCCACCGCCCAATGGCTGTTCGGCGACCAGAAGTTCGAGCGCATCGAGATCCGCACCGCGGCCGACAACACCGCGTCCCAGCAGGTCGCCCAGAAGATCGGCTGCATCAGCGAGGGCGTCCTGCGCAACGCCTGCATAGTGCACGTGCGGACGGACGACGGCTGGGCCGACGTCCGTACCGACTTCATCGTGTGGAGCCTGCTGCCGGAGGACCTCGAAGGCGTGGTCGATCAGCTCGCCGACGCCGGCGGGTTCACGTCGTTCTCCGACTGGAACTGACGGAGGCCCCGGACCCCGGGACCGCTCACACCGGCCCGGACCCTCGCGGCGCCCGCCCAGGCGCACCAGGTACCCTCACGGAGCCCGCTCTCGGGCTGCCCGACTACCTGCGAAGACCCTCTGGAGACTGACGACGATGGCCGACCGGGTCACGGTGATCGGCTGGGACGGCTCGCCGCTGACCGCCGCGGCGCGCTCCGCCCTCGGCGCCGCGACGCTGGTGGCCGGCGCGGCCCACCATCTGGGGCTGCCCGAAGTCCCCGGGGCCGCCGAGCGCATCCGCCTCGGCAGCGTCGCCCTGGCCGCCCGCCGGATCGCGAACCACCGGGGCACCGCCGTGGTCCTCGCCGACGGCGACCCGGGCTTCTTCGGCGTCGTACGGACCCTGCGGGCCCCCGAGTTCGGCCTGGAGGTCGAAGTGGTGCCCGCCGTCTCCTCGGTGGCCGCCGCATTCGCGCGGGCCGGCATGCCCTGGGACGACGCTCAGGTGGTCGTCGCACACCCCCGCACCCTGCGACGCGCGGTGAATGTGTGTCGAGCCCACACCAAGGTCGCCGTACTCACCTCGCCGGGCGCCGGGCCCGCCGAACTCGGCCTGCTCCTCGAAGGGGTGCACCGCACCTTCGTCATCTGCGAGGAACTCGGTACGGCCCGCGAACAGGTCACGATCCTGACCTCGGACAAGGCCGCCGACCACACCTGGCGCGACCCCAACGTCGTCATCGTCATCGGCGGCTTCGTGGCCGCGGCGGAGGACGGCGGCTGGATCGCCGGACGCGACCCCGCCCAGGGACTGCGCGGCTGGGGGCTGCCCGCCGCGGCGTACGGCGGCGCGCTCGGCGAAGGCGAAACGGATCTGCTCCGTGCCGCCCAACTCGCCCGTCTGGGACCGCGCGTCGGCGACCTCGTCTGGGACATCGGTTGTGGCAGCGGAGCCTTCGCCACCGAGGCCGCGCGCACCGGCGCCGCCGTCATCGCGGTCGACCGCAGTCCGGGCGCCTGCGCGCGCACCGAGGGTTCCGCCCGCCGCTTCGGCGTCCAGATGCAGATCGTGCACGGGACCGCCCCGCACGTCCTGGAGAACCTTCCCGAACCCGACGTAGTACGCGTCGGTGGCGGGGGAGCGGCGGTCGTCTCGGCCGTCGCCGACCGGCGTCCCCAGCGCATCGTGACGCATGCCGCGACCCGTGACGACGCCGAACTCGTCGGCAGGGACCTGACCGAACACGGTTACGAGGTCGAGTGCGCGCTCATCCAGTCCGTCGAACTCGACACGAGGGCCTGGACGGAGAAGGAACGGAGCGTCGCGTTCCTGCTCAGCGGCCGTCTGCCGGATCGCGCCCCGTGATCCTGTTGTCGTACTGCGCGCGGTAGGCTGGCCGATCGTTGTACCGCTCCCGGGTGATCAGCCTTTCGTGGGTCAATGTCCGGAAAACGCGCCCGTTTTGAGGCGTGTGTGGTACGGCAGAGCCGGAGGGCGCGCAACGTGGCGCAGTCCACAGCGGGCACTCGCGGATCACGCTGTCGCGAGGGCGGAACGACCGGGACAATGCCAGTTAATGGCTTTGTCGTCTTTGTTGGCCGGTCGTTCGTGCCGCTGGGCACGCACGCTCGTTCTTCACTGTGGGGCGGTCGGTGCGCCGTTCCGGGCGAGCTGGACTTGGAAGCACTAACCGATGGGCGAGGGGTACGCATGACCGACACCGGCCAGGTCCCGGGCGACGGGCTGCCGGAGAGCGCAGGCATGGTGGAGCAGCCGGGCGTCTCCGCGCCGGGCGCGTACACCTACCTCGACCCCTCCGAGACCCCCGCCGAGGACGACGACCTGCTCCTGATGCCGGGAGCGCAGGGCGCGTGGGGCAACGAAGTGGCGCCCCCGGCGCCCATGCCCTTCGTCCACGAACCCGGCCCGCACGAGGCTGCCGGCCGGGACAGCGGCGCGGTCGACCTCGGGGCCGTCCGCGCACAGGAGCCGGGGCCCGCCCCGCAGCCGGTGACCCCGCGCCGCCCGCTGCATCTCGGACCGCCCACCCCTGACGTCTCCGCGAGCCCGGTGCGCTCGCTGGCCGACCGCGGGCCCGCGGGTTCCCCGGTGAACCCCATGGCTCCCTCCGCTCCCGCCCCGTCCGTCCGGCACGCCGGTCCGCCGACGGTCGGGCCCGAGTACCTCGACGTCCCGCAACTGGGCGAGACCCCGCCGCAGGGCGCGGTTCCGTGGGGCGCTCCACCGGTGGCCCCGGAGGCGGGCGCCACAGAAACGGTCGTCCCGGAGGCGGCGCAGGTGCCGGTCCCGGAGGCCGTGCCGGGCACCGGGGTGCCCCGGGCCCCGCAGGCCGCCGAAGGCGCCCTGGCGCCCGGGTTCGAGCAGGCCCCCGAGGCCCAGGTTCCGGCACAGGGCCAGATGCCGGAGACCGCCGAGGCCCCCGTGCCGGACGCCGTCGAGCTTCCCGTCCAGATCCAGGCCCCGGACGCCGTCCAGGCCGTGGACGGTGCGCCGGCCGCCCAGGACGTGCCGGACGCGCAGGCACCCGTCGCCGACGGGCCGCAGGAGCCGCACATGGCGCCGCCGGCCGCGCAGACGCACCACGCCGAGGACGCCTCGGCCCCGCAGGACCCGCGCGTCCAGGACCCGCGCGTCGCGCAGGCTCCCGAGCCGGTGGCCTTCCCCGCCACGGACGCACCGCTCCTCCCGCCGGTGCCGCAGGAGACGGGGCACACCGACGGCGTCCACATCGCCGTGCCCGGCCTGCTTCCGTCCGAGGGCGAGCACTTCACGCCCGCCCAGGGCACCCCCGTCCAGGACTTCACGCCCGCCGACGCGGTGCATCAGGCGCCGCCGCAGGGCCAGGCGCCGGTGGCCGACCCGGTGGCCCAGGCCGGTCAGCTCGGGACTCCTGCCGTCCACGACCCGGAACAGGCCGTCCAGTACGCGGACATCGCCGCCCAGGCCGAGGCCGCGCAGACGTTCCCGCCGGCTGTCGCGCACGCCCCCGAGGCCGTGCAGCACGCGCTCTCCGCCGACGCCTCGCACGGGCAGCCGGTCCCCGGCCTCGAAGCCGTCGCGGCCCAGCAGTTCGAGGACCCCGCCGTGTTCGCGCAGGGCGAGCCCGCCGAGTCGCTGCATGGTGTTCCGGTGGGTGTGGCCGCGCACGGGCAGACCCCCGGGGCGTCGGCCGGCCGGCCGCACGGGGAGCCGTACCTCTCCGGCGAGAGCACCGGTGGCGCCGGACTCCCGCTCGCCACCCCGCCGGAGGCCCAGGAGGACCACACGCTCGGCCAGTTCGTGCCCGTGGAGGGCACCGTGCCGACGACCCCGCACCTGGCCCCGACCCCGCCGCACGCCATGACCGTGCCGCCGCTGCCCGAGGAGGAGCAGCCCGCGGCCGAGGAACCGGCCGACGAGATGATCGTGGTCGCACCCGCGCCCGCGCCGGTGGAGGAAGCCGCCGCGGACCTCGCCGAGGCCCCCGCCGCCGAGCCGGAGACGGTCGCTCCGGTCGTCGTGCCGGCGCCCCGCGAGGGCGAGCCCGGGACCGGGGCCGACGCTCCGGCCGAGGCACCCACCGCCGAACCCGAGCCGCCCACCGCGGACCCGGAGCCCGTAGTCGCACAGCAAGCGGACGACCTGGACACCCAGGTCGCCGACCAGGAAGAGAGCACGGCCGCAGTGGAAGACGTACGAGAGTCCACCGGTCCGGCGGCCCCCGGCTACGACGATGCCGAGCGCGAGGCGGTGCTCCGCGTGATGCGCGAACGCCGCGACATCCGCAACGGCTTCCGCAACGACCCCATCCCGCACGACGTGCTGCTGCGCGTCCTGGAGGCCGCGCACACCGCACCCTCCGTCGGTCACTCCCAGCCGTGGGACTTCGTCGTCATCCGTTCCGCCGACACCCGGCGCGCGATGCACGAACTGGCGGCCCGTCAGCGCGAGGCGTACGCGAAGTCGCTGCCCAAGGGGCGCGCCAAGCAGTTCAAGGAACTGAAGATCGAGGCCATCCTCGACACCCCGGTGAACATCGTCGTCACCGCAGACCCGACCCGCGGCGGCCGCCACACCCTGGGCCGCCACACGCAGCCGCAGATGGCCCCGTACTCCTCCGCGCTCGCGGTCGAGAACCTCTGGCTCGCCGCCCGCGCCGAGGGCCTCGGCGTCGGCTGGGTCAGCTTCTTCGACGAGCGCGAGATGGTCCGCGCCCTCGGCCTGCCGGAGCACCTCGAAGTCGTCGCCTACCTGTGCGTCGGCTACGTCGACGAGTTCCCGGACGAGCCCGAGCTGATGCAGGCCGGCTGGTCCAAGCGCCGCCCGCTGTCCTGGGTCGTCCACGAGGAGACCTACGGCCGTCGCGCGCTGCCCGGCGAGGAGCCGCACGACCTGCTCGCCGAGACCGTCTCCAACATCCGCCCCCTGGACGCCAAGGCGCTCGGCGAGGCGTGGGAGCGCCAGAAGCGGATGACCAAGCCCGCGGGCGCGCTCGGCATGCTGGAGATCATCTCCGCGCAGCTGTCGGGCCTGTCCCGGATGTGCCCGCCGCCCATCCCGGAGCCGGCCGCCGTCGCCATCTTCGCGGGCGACCACGGCGTGCACGCGCAGGGCGTCACCCCCTGGCCGCAGGAGGTCACGGGGCAGATGGTGGCCAACTTCCTGGGCGGCGGAGCGGTCTGCAACGCGTTCGCCAACCAGGTGGGTGCCGAGGTCTGCGTCATCGACGTGGGCGTCGCCTCCGACCTGCCGGCCACGCCGGGCCTGCTGCCCCGCAAGGTCCGCGCGGGCACCGCCGACATGACGACGGGCCCCGCGATGACCCGCGAGGAGGTTGTCGCCGCCATCGAGGTGGGCATCGAGACGGCCCGCGACCTGGTGGCGGCCGGCAACAAGGCGCTGCTCACCGGCGAGATGGGCATCGCCAACACCACCGCGTCCGCCGCCCTCATCTCGGTGTTCACGGACACCGACCCCTCCGAGGTGACCGGCCGCGGCACCGGCATCAACGACGAGACCCTGGCCCGCAAGACCGAGGTCGTGCGCCGCGCCATCGAGCTCCACCAGCCGGACCCGGCCGACCCCATCGGTGTGCTCGCGGCCCTCGGAGGGCTCGAACACGCCGCGATGGTCGGGCTGCTCCTCGGCGGCGCGTCCCTGCGTACGCCGGTCATCCTGGACGGCGTCAGCGCCGGCGCCGCCGCCCTGGTGGCCCGTGCCATCGCCCCCGAGGTCCTCGCCGCCTGCATCGCGGGTCACCGCAGCGCCGAGCCGGGCCATGTGGCCGCCCTGAACAAGCTGGGCCTGCGCCCGCTGGTCGACCTGGACCTGCGCCTCGGCGAGGGCACCGGCGCCCTGCTCGCCCTGCCGGTCGTGCAGAGCGCGGCGCGCGCGATGCACGAAGTGGCGACGTTCGACTCCGCGGGAGTAACTGAGAAGTAGGCGATCGGCGGTGCTGTCCGGGTGCATCGAGTGAAGCGCCCGGACACCACCACGCGCCCGTCCGCACCTGCGGAGCCCCGGGCGCGGTCCCGAGGTCCGAGGAGCGGCGGGGCAGGTGAAAAATCCCACCCGCCCCCGCCGCTCACCGGCCCGCACCATAAAATCCGCACGTCAGGGGCCACTCCAACGCCGCAGCGGCCTCACCCCGCACCGCTCTGCACGAGGAGCCGCACCTCCCATGGCCGAACACCCCGCCTACCCCGTAGGCCTCCGCCTCGCCGGCCGCCGCGTAGTCGTCCTCGGCGGCGGTCAGGTGGCCCAACGCCGTCTCCCGGCGCTCATCGCGGCAGGCGCGGACGTCCATCTCGTGTCCCCGCAGGCGACCCCGTCCGTCGAGGCGATGGCCGACGCGGGCGAGATCGCGTGGACGCGGCGACCGTACGAGGACGGCGACCTCGCCGACGCCTGGTACGCGCTGATCGCCACGAGCGACCACGGGGCGAACACGGCCGCCTCGGCCGAGGCCGAGCGGCACCGCGTGTGGTGCGTCCGCTCGGACGACGCGGACGCGGCGACCGCCTGGACCCCGGCGACGGGCCACAGCGAAGGCGTCACGGTCGCCGTCCTCACGACGGACGCCCGGGGCCGCGACCCCCGCCACACCGCCGCGATCCGGGACGCCGTGGTCGAGGGCCTGCGCGACGGCACCCTGGTCGCGCCGCACCACCGGACCCGCACGCCGGGCGTGGCCCTGGTCGGCGGCGGCCCCGGCGACCCGGACCTGATCACCGTCCGCGGCCGTCGGCTGCTCGCCGAGGCCGATGTGGTCATCGCGGACCGGCTGGGCCCCCGCGACCTGCTCGCCGAACTTCCGCCGCACGTCGAGGTGATCGACGCTGCGAAGATCCCCTACGGCCGCTACATGGCGCAGGAGGCGATCAACAACGCGCTGATCGAGCACGCCAAGCAGGGCAAGTCCGTGGTCCGGCTCAAGGGCGGTGACCCGTTCGTCTTCGGCCGCGGAATGGAGGAGGCGCAGGCGCTGGCCGAGGAAGGCATCGCCTGCACGGTCGTCCCCGGCATCTCCAGCTCGATCTCGGTGCCGGGCGCGGCCGGCATCCCCGTCACGCACCGCGGTGTCGCCCACGAGTTCACCGTGGTCAGCGGGCATGTGGCCCCCGACGACGAGCGCTCCCTGGTCGACTGGCCGTCCCTGGCCAAGCTGACCGGCACCCTCGTGATCCTCATGGGTGTCGACAAGATCGGCCGGATCGCCGAGACCCTCGTCGCGCACGGCAAGCCGGCCGACACCCCCGTCGCCCTGGTCCAGGAGGGCACGACCGCCGCGCAGCGCCGCGTCGACGCGACCCTGGCCACCGTCGCCGAGACCGTCCGCGAGCAGGACGTGAAGCCCCCGGCGGTGATCGTCGTCGGAGAGGTCGTGAACGTGGGCGTGCAGAGCTCCCCGAAGACATCCGAGTAACCACGGGTAACCCAACCCGTTCCCAGCCGTTGGCACCGAACCCAGGACAAGGCAGTATCACCCTGTGGCCGATCTCATCACCGTCGAGAACCCCGACGACCCGCGTCTGAGCGACTACACGGGCCTCACGGACGTGGAGCTGCGCCGCAAGCGCGAACCCGCGGAAGGTCTGTTCATCGCCGAGGGCGAGAAGGTCATCAGACGGGCCAAGGACGCCGGGTACGAGATGCGCTCGATGCTCCTGTCCGCGAAGTGGGTCGACGTCATGCGCGACGTCATCGACGAGCTCCCGGCACCCGTGTACGCGGTCAGCCCGGAGCTCGCCGAGCAGGTCACCGGCTACCACGTGCACCGCGGCGCGCTCGCCTCCATGCAGCGCAAGCCGCTGCCGACGGCCGAGGAACTGCTCCGGTCGGCGCGCCGCGTCGTCGTCATGGAGTCGGTCAACGACCACACCAACATCGGCGCGATCTTCCGCTCCGCCGCCGCCCTCGGCATGGACGCGGTCCTGCTCTCGCCGGACTGCGCGGACCCGCTGTACCGGCGGTCCGTGAAGGTCTCGATGGGTGCCGTCTTCTCCGTCCCGTACGCCCGCCTCGACTCCTGGCCCAAGGGTCTGGAGACGGTGCGCGACGCGGGCTTCACGCTGCTCGCGCTCACCCCGGACGAGAAGGCCAGGTCCCTCGACGAGGCCGCCCCCCACCGTATGGACCGGGTCGCCCTGATGCTCGGCGCGGAGGGCGACGGACTGTCCACGAAGGCCCTGATGGCCGCCGACGAGTGGGTCCGCATCCCGATGGCCCACGGCGTCGACTCCCTCAACGTGGGCGCCGCGGCGGCCGTCGCCTTCTACGCGGTGGCCACGGGCCGCCCCCAGGTCTGACGCCCTCGGACCCACCGGACGTTCGCGCCTGACCGTGGTGCGGCCCGCCGTCACTCCTCGACAGCGCGCCGCACCGGTCAGACGCCCTCGTGGTACCGCTCGGCCGTGGCCCCTGTGGCGGACAGTGCCGGGGGTGACGCCTGCTCCTGCCGTACGTCCTTGCGCCCGCCGTCGCCGTCCAGGCCCCGGGCGGGCCCCTGGCAGCCCTGCGCCGCCGCGATGCCCAGCGCCACGAGCAGGGTCACGACGACGAACACGAACAGCCGCTGGCGCAGCAGCCGCGGGTTGGCGGGCCGCCTGCCGGTGCCGGTGGTCCGGGGCGCGGGGCGCCCGGCACCGCTGCGCGGGCCGGGCCTGGCCCCCGAGCGGCCGGTGTTCCGCACGGGCGTCGGCCGCGCGCCCGACCGGGAGCCGCCGTTCGTGCCACCGGTGCGCGGCGGGGGAGTGCCCTGTGTACGGCGCTGGGTGCGCTGCTCGGCGTACTGCTCCGCCAGGCGGCCGGTCGGCCGGTCGGGGTCCGTGCGGGGCGCGGGCGGCCGCGCGTCCGGCATCCCCTGGGCCTCGCGGGCCGCGATCTCCTTGAGCCGCAGGGACAGTTGGAGCGTGCTGGGCCGCTCCTCGGGGTCCTTCGCCAGACAGGCCCTGACCAGCGGGGCCAAGGCGTCCGGGACACCCTGGAGATGGGGCTCCTCGTGCACCACCCGGTAGAGCATCACTTCGGAACTGCCGTGACCGAAGGGTGAGTCGGAGGTCGCGGCGTAGGCCAGGGTGGCGCCCAGCGCGAAGACGTCGGTGGCCGGGGTGACCGCGGCGCCGCGCACCTGTTCGGGGGCGAGGAAACCGGGGGACCCGACCGCCGTGCCGACGTGCGTGAGCGTGCTGGCGCCCGTCGCCCAGGCGATGCCGAAATCGATGATCCGCGGCCCCTTCGGGGACAGCAGGATGTTGGACGGCTTGAGGTCGCGGTGCACGACACCGGCCTCGTGCACGGCGACGAGACCCTCGGACAGCGCGGCGCCCACGGCGGCGACGTCCGCGGCCGCCATCGGGCCCTCTTCGGCGACCTTGTCGTGCAGCGAGGGGCCGGGCACGTACTGGGTGGCGAACCAGGGGCGGTCCGCCTCCAGGTCGGCGGCGACGAGCCGTGCCGTACAGCCGCCCCTGATGCGCCGGGCCGCCGAGACCTCGCGGGCGAAACGCGACCGGAACTCCTGGTCCTCCGCCAGATCCGGCCGGATCACCTTCAGTGCGACCCGCTGGCCACGCCGGTCGGAGCCCAGGTAGACAACGCCCATCCCGCCCGCGCCGAGCCGCCTGTGAAGCCTGAACGAGCCGACGACACGCGGGTCCTCGCGCCTCAGGCGCATCATCGCCATGTCCATCCCCGCTGCCCTGTCCGTTTGACGAGCCACAGCTTACGTTTCCGCGGCCGGGTGCGCGCAGAGGCCGCGCCCTCTCGGCCCGATCGATTGTCAGTGCCGGGTGGGAAACTTGAAGGGTGGTCAGGGAGCTTGCGGGCAGCACCGCTTTGGGCTGCCCGTGATCCCAACCGTCCGTCGCAGAAGGGGGATTGGGCCCGTGAAGGGTGACCGTGTGGAGATAGTCGTGGACGCCGGTGACACGACGCGTACGTACGAGGTGGTGGCGAGCAGGGCGGGCCGCCGGGTGGAGACGGCGGTACGCCGAGGTGTGGTGGAAGTGAGCGAAGTCACCCGAAGCGGATCGGTGGTGCGTACCGCCCGCTTCATGGCGACCCGGGTGCTGGCTCTGGTGGAGCAGCCGGTCCCCAGGGAGGACAGCTCGGAACAGTCGGGGCAGACCGGACGTCCCCTCGGGGAAGACCCTGAGTCCTAGGTCCTCATCTCCACCCTGGGGAGTACACCGCAGGTCATCGCTCATCCTCCGGGAGGCCCGGCAATCGGTACGAAGGCATGACGACCCCTGGGTGCCGCGCCCCTAGATTTGAGGTCAAGCGGCGGGTGCAGCACTCGTCCCCCGAGGTCAGACGCCCGCCGCTGCCAAGCACAACAGAAATTCGGTCAGGAGAGGGACCATGGCCCACACGGCACCGCGGACAGCGATCCGCACGCAGGGACGCAAGGCGTACGCCGCGGCGTTCGGCGACAGCCGCCAGGGCCGCCGCCACCCGCTGGTGGCGACAGCGATGGTCCTTCCTCTGGCGGCCCTGCTCGTGGTCGTCTTCGGCGGCTGGGACGCAGTGGTCACACAGGCGTCGTCCGTGGGCGTGATGCTGGGGCGCTGAGCGGCGCCCCAGGCCCGGAAGAGCGGTCCGGGCGGGGACATCCGGCCATGAAACCCCGTGGGGACGGGGGTGCGGCGGACGGCACAAATGCCCGCGCAGCTGGGGAGCTGCGCGGGCATTTTCTTTCCCTGCGCCCGGGCGGCGCGTTCTTTCCCAGCGCCCGGCCGGTGCGTTCTTCGCCCAGCGCCCGGGCGGTGCGCGACGAGTCCCTTCCGCGCCGGACGCCGAGGCCTGAGCCGAACGACATCCCCTGGCCCTCACCCGGCCCGCCGCCCTGCTCACCGACGAACGCTCCTCCGCCGGGGGGACCGGCCTGAGCGGAGCGCGTGGCGCTCGCGCCGGCCCACCGGACGGGCCGTGCGACCGGTGCGGTGCGACCGCCCGCACGACGACTGCGTACGCTCGGCGGCGGAGTCGCACCAGCCAGGGGGGATCCGTGACCACAGACGCTCTGCCCACCGGGCTCGCCGCACACGCGCGCCGTGCGGCACACCCTGGTGCCCAGGACTGCTCCTGCGAGGTCACCGACACGGTTCTCGCGGACCGTGACGACGGCACCGTCGTCCGGCACGGCGACACCGTGGCCAAGGCCCACGCCCCGGGGACCGACCCCGAAGAGCTCGCCCTCCGCGTCTCCGTGGCCGGCGCACTCCCGGACGTCCTCCTCCCCCCGCTGTCGCCGGCGCCGGCCCGCGTGCACGACCGCGCGGTGACCCTCTGGCCGTACGGCACCCCGGTGGACCCCGAGACGCCCGAAGCCGCCCCCTGGGAGGCGGTGGGTGCCCTCCTGGCACGCCTGCACCGGGCCGCGGCCCCCGCGGGGCTGCCGCCGATGCGGGGCCCCGCGAAGGCGGCCCGCGCGCTCGCGCGGCTCGCGGCGGCCGGCCCGCACCCGGCCGCCGCGACGGTCCTGCGGGCCTGGGCCACCCTGCCCGGCTGGGCCCGCGCCGAGGCCCCCATGCCGGACACGACGACCCTGTGCCACGGAGACCTGCACCTGGGCCAGCTCGTGCGCGGGCCCGCGCCCGCCGGACCCTGGCTGCTCATCGACGTCGACGACCTGGGCGTGGGCGTCCCGGCCTGGGATCTGGCCCGACCGGCCGCCTGGTACGCCTGCGGCCTGCTGCCGCCCGACGAGTGGCTCCGCTTCCTGGCCGCCTACCGGCGGCACGGCGGCCCGGCCGTCCCCGCGGACGGCGATCCGTGGCCCGCCCTGGACGTCGCGGCCCGCGCGCTCACCGTGCAGACGGCGGCCCTGGCGATCGCCAAATCGGTGGCCGCGGGGCAGCCGTTGGACGAGGTGCAGCAGGCGGTGATCGACGCCTGTGACCGAATGGGCACCGTCCCGCCCGAGTTGGCATGCGGTTTCGCGTCGTAAGGTGCAACCGACCGAGGCCAGGTGGTGTCTGTCCTGGCGAAAGCAGTACCGAGCGGCGAGGAGTTGAGCCGAGCATGCAGTGTCCGAAGTGCCACGCGCCGATGCACACGTACAACCGCAACGGCGTCCAGATCGAGCAGTGCAGCGGTTGCCGCGGGATATTTCTCGACTACGGCGAGCTGGAGGCGCTGACCCGCGTGGAGGCGCAGTGGTCGCAGCCCGCACCGCCGCCGGCCGCGCCACAGGCCTACCCGTCCGCGCCCGCGCCCGCCTGGGGCGCCCCGCAGCACGGCGGCCACGGCGGTCACTACGGCGGCCACCACCGCCACAAGAGCTTCGGGCACATGCTCTTCTCGTCCTGAACCCCTGCCGTCTCCTGAGCCCCGCACGCCCCGGACGAGAGAGCCTCTCCCGTCCGGGACGCGCGCGGGGCCGCGGGAGACCTGCCGGCGGAGGGGCCCCTCTCCCTGAGCCGAGGGGCCCCTCCCCGTGCGTGCACGACGAAGCCCCCGACCGTACGAGACGGCCGGGGGCTTCGGCTGGTGCGCGATACTGGGATTGAACCAGTGACCTCTTCCGTGTCAGGGAAGCGCTCTCCCGCTGAGCTAATCGCGCAGGTCACGCGGCCGGAGCCACGCTTGCTGCTGGTACTGCGTGCGCGATACTGGGATTGAACCAGTGACCTCTTCCGTGTCAGGGAAGCGCTCTCCCGCTGAGCTAATCGCGCGGGGGATCCTTGCGGACCAGTGGACGATACTGGGATTGAACCAGTGACCTCTTCCGTGTCAGGGAAGCGCTCTCCCGCTGAGCTAATCGTCCTTGGAGGTGGAGACGGGATTTGAACCCGTGTAGACGGCTTTGCAGGCCGTTGCCTCGCCTCTCGGCCACTCCACCAGGAGTGCGGGGGTTCGGGACGATCCCCCACTTCCTGCGAGCGGACGACCAGGTTCGAACTGGCGACCTCAACCTTGGCAAGGTTGCGCTCTACCAACTGAGCTACGTCCGCTTGTCGTTTCCGTTTCGCTTGCGCGTCCCGGCGACGTGTTGAACTCTAGCGGATTCCCGGGCCAGCACAAAAACGCGTTTGTGCAGCGTGCTGCGGTCCGACCGCCCGAGGACATGGTCAGGGCACCCGCAGGTCACCCGCCCTAGACTCGTCAGCGTGCTCGACCTCCCTCCTCTCGCCCGCTTCGGCGGCCTCGTCGCGACCGGTCTCATCGACGTCACCAGCGACCCCGCCGCCCTGGACTCCACCGGTTTCTGGGCCGTCTCGGCCGACTTCGAAGGCCGCCTGACCTGCGCCCGCTTCCGGGACGTACGGGAGGAGCCGGTACCCGCCCCGGTGCCGGGCCGCTGGCGGGGACCCGCCGCCGGTGACTGGACGTCGTCCCTCGACCGCGCCGCGTACACGGCGGGCGTGCGCCGCATCCGCGAGCACATAGCGGCCGGCGAGGTCTATCAGGCGAACCTCTGCCGGGTGCTCACCGCGCCCGTCGCGCCCGACGCCGACGTCGACGCGCTCACCGCACTGCTGGCCCGCGGCAACCCGGCCCCGTACGCCGGGACGATCCGGTTGCCCGCGCACGGCGTGGAGATCGCCACGGCGTCCCCCGAGCTCTTCCTGCGCCGCCGCGGCCGGAGCGTCGAGTCGGGCCCGATCAAGGGGACCGGCCGTACCGAGGCGGACCTCCTGGAGAAGGACTACGCCGAGAACGTGATGATCGTGGACCTCGTCCGCAACGACATCGGCCGGGTCTGCGCCACCGGCACCGTGAGCGTCCCCGACCTCTGCGTCGTGGAGAAGCACCCGGGGCTGGTCCACCTCGTGTCCACCGTGCACGGCGAGTTGCGCGACGACGCGGGCTGGCCGGAGCTCCTCGACGCCGCGTTCCCGCCCGGCTCGGTCACCGGTGCCCCCAAGTCGAGCGCCCTGCGGATCATCGACTCCCTGGAGACCGCGCCCCGGGGCCCCTACTGCGGCGGTATCGGCTGGGTCGACGCCGACCGCGGCACCGGCGAGCTCGCCGTGGGCATCCGCACCTTCTGGATCGACCGGGAGGAAGGTGTCCTGCGGTTCGGCACCGGCGCGGGCATCACCTGGGGCTCCGATCCCGACGGGGAGTGGCGGGAGACCGAACTGAAGGCCGCCCGCCTGCTCGCGGTAGCGTCGGGTGAGTACGAGGCAAGTGGAGGGACCCTTTCGTGAAGATCTGGCTCGACGGCGGGCTGCAGGACACCGAGTCCGCCCGCGTCTCCGTCTTCGACCACGGACTGACCGTGGGTGACGGCATCTTCGAGACCGTGAAGGCGGTCCACGGGCGGCCGTTCGCGCTCACGCGCCACCTCGACCGGCTCGCCCGTTCGGCACACGGCCTCGGCCTGCCCGAGCCCGACCGCGACGAGGTGCGCCGCGCCTGCGAAGCGGTCCTCGACGCGAACCCGATGCCGCTCGGCCGGCTGCGCATCACCTACACCGGCGGGCACGGCCCCCTCGGCTCGGACCGGGGCGAGCACGGCCCGACCCTCGTCGTCGCCGTGGGGGAGTCCACCCGGCGCCCCGACACCACCGCCGTCGTCACGGTCCCCTGGACCCGTAACGAGCGCGGCGCGCTCACCGGCCTGAAGACGACCTCCTACGCCGAGAACGTCGTCGCGCTGGCCCGCGCCCGCGAACACGGCGCCACCGAGGCGCTGTTCGGCAACACGGTGGGGCAGCTGTGCGAGGGCACCGGCTCGAACGTCTTCGTCGTCCTCGACGGTGAGCTCCACACCCCGCCGATCGCCTCCGGCTGCCTCGCCGGCATCACCCGCGCGCTCACCGTCGAATGGACCGGCGCCAAGGAGACCGATCTGCCGCTGGACGTCCTGGAGCGCGCCGACGAGGTCTTCCTGACCTCCACCCTGCGCGACGTGCAGGGCGTGCACCGGGTCGACGGCCGTGAACTCCAGGGCGCCCCCGGGCCGGTGACCGCGAAGGCCATGCGGATCTTCGACGAGCGGGCCGGGCACGACCTCGACCCCGCCTGAGGAAATTCGGCTGCTCCCGGTCGCGGCAACGGGTAGAACACCCGTGATGACGACCACCCTGCGGCCGACCGAGCCGCTTCAGCGCTCCGCCGACGGGACGCGTTCACGTCACTACAACGTGTGTGTGAACAGTCGTCCCGTCGGGGCGATCCACCTCGCGACCGACCCCCTCGTGCCGTCCGTCGCCGTGATCCAGGACCTCCGCATCGAGGAGCCGGACCGTGGCCGCGGCCGGGGGACCGTGGCGGCGCTGGCCGCCGAGGAAGTGCTGCGCGGCTGGGGCTGCGAGCAGATCGAGGTGGCCGTTCCCGGCGACGCCGCGGCGGCGCTCCGGCTCGCCGGGGCGCTCGGGTACGTCACGCGCAATCGCACCATGGAGAAGGCGCTCGGCGACACTCCGCCCGAACTGCCCGCGGGGAGCGCCGGCCGCCCCATGACGGCCGCCGAGTACGAGGTCCGCGACCGGGAACGCCGGGAGGCCTACGCGCAGGACTGGATCCGGCGGGGCATGCCGGAGGGCGAGGCGTACGCCAAGGCCCACCGGGACCACGACCTGCTGCTGCCGCGGGGGACCGCCACCGACGGCATGCGGCTCAGCGTCCTGGAGCACGACGGCGAGCCGGTCGGAAACCTCTGGCTGGGCCGGCGTGCCGGGAACGCGTTCGTCTACGACGTCGAGGTCGACGAGGCCCGTCGCGGCCAGGGGCACGGCCGTACGCTCATGCTTCTCGCCGAGGCCCAGGCGGTGGCCGCGGGGGACCGCCGGATCGCCCTCAACGTGTTCGCGGGGAACGCCCCGGCCGAGCGGTTGTACGCGTCACTCGGCTACGGGACGACGACGCACTACCTCTACAAGAGGCTGCTGTAGGTGCAGGGGCCCGCAGTAGACACAAGGGCCGGCTGTGGACGCGTCACGTCCACGGGCTTGGACCCGCCCGGCCCGGTGTCCCGCCCGGTCGGGGTCTCCGGCAGGGCCCTCGCCGGGCCTTCGGCGTCAGGCCTGCTCCTCGGCCAGCAGACGGTCGGCGATCTCCTCGATGCGTTCGCGCAGGCCCTCCTGGCTCTTGCCGCCGTCGAGACGCTCACCGCCGATGACGTACGTGGGAGTGCCCGTGACACCGATCGCCTTGCCCTCGGCCTGGTCGGCGTCGACGATCAGGATGTGCCGGCCGTCGATCAGCGCCGTGTCGAACTCCTCGGCGTCCAGGCCGAGTTCCCGGGCGACCTCGATCAGGAGGGGCTCTCCCTTGCGGTCCAGCTCCTCGACGCGGCCGAGCACCGCCTCGACGTACGCCCAGGAGCGGCCCTGCTCCGTCGCCTCCTCGACGGCCTGGGCCGCGGCGAAGGCGTGCTTGTGCTTCTCCAGGGGGAAGTGCCGCAGCCGCAGCTCCAGGCGGTCGCCGTAGCGGTCGCGCAGCGCGCGCAGGTCGGCGAGGGCACCGCGGCAGTCGGGGCACTGGAGTTCGCACCAGACGTCCAGGACGACGGGGCGCGCGGAGGAGGAGTCGTTCATGACGGCCAGTCTCCCAGCCCCGCCGGGGTCGCCCCAACCGGGACCCCGCGCACCCGTACGGCTCCCCGACCGGGACCTGGGGAGGACCGCGACCCGGAGATGTCCCTGAGGTGTACCCGGACCATGGCATATCGGGCACCGGGCGGTGCAGGATGGAAGGGACGAACCGCATTGCCCGACACGCATGCCCAGCTGGAGGCCCGGATGATTGCCGAGACCGTCTGTTCCGCCGTCGCCGCGGCCGGCCTGGGCATCGCCGCGGTCACGGCCTATCGCAAGCGCTTCCTGTCCGCCGCCCGTATCGCCGCGTACTCGCTGGTGCCGCTCGGGCTCGTGATGACGGGCGTCGTCGGCTGGCTGGCCGACACCGCGTTCAGCCCGACCGCGTGGGCCGGCTTCGCCGTGCTCGGTGTCTCGTGGCTGCTCTTCATGACCACGCGTGCCGTGGAGCGGCGCGGCGGCGGGACCCGGAAGGAGCGCAAGGCGGCCAAGGCAGCCCAGCGCGACGCGGTGGCCCCCGCGGCGTCCGCGCCGTCGCTGGCGCCGAGCACCCGCCCGGCCTCCCGTCCCGCGACGAAACCCGCCGCCGGCTCCTCGTCGGACGACTTCAGCGACATCGAAGCCATCCTCAAGAAGCACGGCATATGACCGACTGAAACGACACAAGGGGGCACGCGTCCGGCGCGGAACCGATCACGTTCGGATCCGCTCGTAACATGATCCAGCGAACTCCCGTACATTCCGGGCGTGTTGATCGCGCGAGGGGTGCCGCCTGGGTCATCATCGCCGCGAGATGCTGGACACAACACAGAGCGACACCGTCGCTCCTCCCGAGGAGCGGCGCGGTTGTCTCTTCGCGCTCTCTCAGCCGCCGCTGATGATCTTCCTTGCGGTGATCGGCTGTTTGCTGCTCATGGCTTCGCTGCACGACCTGCTGCTGCTCTGAGCCGTACACGGAGCCCCTGGCGCCACCCGCCGAGGGCTCCGTCAGTCCATCCCTGCCGCAGCCCGGCTGTCAGGGGCGCGCTCATGTCCGAAACGGGCCGTCGCGCCCTTGCGTACGAACCTGTGGCGCGTGAGCAGCCGGTCAGCTCGCCGCTTCCTTGCGACGCGCCCGGTAGGCGGCCACATGCAGACGGTTTCCGCAGGTGCGGCTGTCGCAGTAGCGGCGCGAACGGTTGCGGGAGAGATCCACGAAGGCGCGCCGGCAGTCCGGGGCCTCGCAGCGGCGGAGCCGCTCCTGCTCCCCGGCGACCACGAAGAAGGCCAGCGCCATGCCGCAGTCCGCCGCGAGATGGTCGGCGACCGAGGCGCCCGGTGCGAAGTAGTGCACATGCCAGTCGTAGCCGTCGTGATCGGTCAGCCGGGGCGTGGTGCCTGCCGCGGCGACCAGTTCGTTGATCAGCGCGGCGGCGGTCCGCGGATCGTCGGCGGCGAAGATCCCCGCGAACCGGCCGCGGATCTTGTGCACGGCCGTCAGGTCGTGCTCCGACAACACCCCGACATCACTGATTTCGTGCTTTCGTACGAAATCGGTGAGGGACGCGACATCCGCGAGCGTGTCCGTCGTCTCGTCGTCCGGCGCGGAGTTCACCAGATCCACCACGGCGTCGAGCGCGCACCGGGTGTCGTGGGTGATCAGCACGTTTCGCTCCCTGGCCTGGGGGTCGGGCTGGCGCCCGCCCGATGCAGGCCGATGGTAGTGCGTTCCGGCGCGGGAGAGTCGGCGCGGGGCGTCGGGGGCGGGGGAATCGGCCGGAAGCGGGGGCGTCGTGCGGCCGGGAGCCCGGATCGCGCTGTGTCACGGCGTGGTGCGGCGCGGTGATGGGTGGCGAGGGCCTGGTACGCAGGGCTGTGGACGCGCGCCGGCGCCGCCTCCGTGGTGGTCCCACGGCGACGGCGCCGGTGTGTGCCCTATGCGGTTGTCTAGGCCCGAGCCGTCTCCCCGAGTGGACGGCGCCGGGCGGCTCTGTGGGGCCTCCTCAGCTCTCCGCCAGGATGTGGGAGAGCTCGGTGTCGAGATCGAAGTGCCGGTGCTCCGTGCCCGGGGGCACGGCGGCGTCCGTCCGCTTCAGGAACGACTCCAGGGCCCGCGCCGGGGCTTCGAGCAGGGCCTCGCCCTCCGGGGAGCTCAGGGCGATGCATACGACGCCCTGACCATGGCTCCGGGACGGCCAGACTCGGACGTCGCCGGTACCGGTGGGCCGGTGCAGGCCCTCGGCGAGGAGGTCGCGGGCGAACACCCACTCGACGGTTTCCTCGGCTCCGGTGTGGAAGGTTGCGTGCACGGCGTAGGGATCGGCCGTGTCATACCGCAGTCCTGCGGGTACAGGCAGTGAGGACTCGCTCGACACAACGAGGCGCAGGTGCAGCTCGCAGCTGACCGTGGTGTTCATAAGCGCCAGGGCCTTTCGCTCAGTGTGCGCTCGGGGATTCGCACGTCGGCGAAATCGACATGCCACCTACGGTGCCGTTGTAAACCCCTCTGAGTGTTTTGCGTGTCTTTACGTAACTCATCCGGCCGAGAGTGCGTTCGTCGGATAGGGCCATTCCGGTGACCGGTTTCCCTCCGGTAGGGTTTGGCCGTATGAATACGGGGAGTGACGGGCCGGGCGGGATCGCCATGGCCGACGACGGGGAGAACTCCGAGCGACCGCTCGGTTCGCGGGCGCCGGAATTCATCAAGGCGCGCCGTGCACTGCACCTGAGCTGGCAGGTCGGCGTTTTCGTGGTCGGGCTCGCGGTGGTCGTCGCGGGCGTGATCATGCTTCCGCTGCCGGGTCCGGGCTGGCTGGTGATCTTCGGCGGCATGGCGATCTGGGCGACCGAGTTCGTCTGGGCGCAGCTGGTGCTCCGCTGGACGAAGCGCAAGGTCACGGAGGCGACACAGCGCGCGCTCGACCCGAAGGTGCGGCGCCGCAACATCACCCTGACGACCGTCGGGCTCGTGATCGTGGCCGTGCTCGTCGGCGTCTACGTGTGGAAGTTCGGCATCGAGATGCCCTGGAACATCAAGGAGTGACGAGGCCCGCCCGGACGTCGTTCCGGCGCCTCGCCGTTGGTCGGGGCACCCCCTGACATGGGGTAATGTTCTCTCTGCGCCCGGGCGATTAGCTCAGTGGGAGAGCGCTTCGTTCACACCGAAGAGGTCACTGGTTCGAACCCAGTATCGCCCACCAGTACGACAGGCGGCCGGGTCCACGCACGACGTGGACCCGGCCGCCTTCGTCGTTTCCGTGCGCCTGCGTCGCGCCGGGCGCGTCCCTCGCCACCTGGGCGTTCACGCGGACGGGCGGGCAGTCGGCGGGGAGATGGTCGGCGGTCGGCGGGGGTGGGGGGCGAGGTGCGCGCCGCGGTGCCGGCGCGCCGGCCCGACCGGTTCATGAGCGCGCCTGCCGGCACCTCCATGGAGTCCTTCGCGTCACCTGATCGGCATACGGGGAGTGACATGTCGGCCGTCGCCGGACGGCCTCGGCACCCGAGGGCTCGACGGGGCGGGCGCCGTGGCCGCTCGGATCCAGCCACCGGGCGGTTGGGGTCGCTCTCCGTGGCCCTGACGCCGCCGAGTGTCTGTCCGAGCCGCCCTTCGGGGTCCGGTCGCCGACAGGGCCGGGCCGGGTTCTCGCGGCGGCGCTGTGCGCCCCTCAGGGCCGCGCCCGACGGCCGGGAGCGACGTGACCGGGACGTGCCTTCGGAGCGCCGGTGAGGAGCTCGCCGGTACCCCCAGCCCGCAGGCAGCCGCGGGAGGCGCGGCCGGGAGCGCCGGCTGCGTCTGCGAGTGACCTGCCGATGGCGTGCTGCCGAAGCCGGTGAAGTGCCCGTGAAACGTCCGGCGCCGGTGGGCGCCCCTCGGTGAATCCGAGCGCGCCGCTCCGTGGGAAGCGCCCCGCGGCGGCGGGAGCCCCCGCACGAACTCGCCTCCGGCGACGCTGAGCATCCTCCTCGCCTCGGGCGGCGGGCATCCTCCTCGCCTCCGGCGGCGGTGAGTCCCCTCCGTGACCTACCCCGGGCTCGGCACCGTTCACCACCCGGCGCACGGGTCCCGACGCGTTGTTCGCAACCCGCCGCACGGTCCCGTCGCGTTCGACGGGTCGGCCGCGGGCGTGCGACCAGCGAGGCCAGGTGTCCCTTCGTGCTCCGATCCGGTACGCCCGCCGTCGAGCCGGAGGGCCGCGGCACATCAATTCCTGTCCGAATCATTGACGCGCCCCGAAGCCCTCCGTACCTTGTGCCAGCAAGCGCTTACTTGAAACGATTCAGGCAGGCGGAGACGACGCTGCGGGGAGGCCCGACTGTGGGAAACAACGGGAGTGTTGAGAGGCGGACCGTCCTCAAGGCGGCCGGAGCTTCGCTGGCCACGCTGGGGCTGGCCGCCACGACGGGCTGTGGCGGGGACGGCGGCAGCGCCGGGGACGGGACGGTCACCATCCGCTACGCCTGGTGGGGCGCCGACGAGCGGGCGAAGAGGATCAACGAGTCCATCAAGCTCTTCGAGAAGAAGTACCCGAAGATCAAGGTGAAGACGGACTTCCAGGATTATGTGGCGTTCTGGGAGAAGTTCCAGACCCAGGCCGCGGGCGGGAATCCGCCGGACGTTTTCCAGAACGCCGTCGGATTTCTTCGGAAGTACGACAAGAGGGGCGTACTGCTCGACCTCAGGTCGCAGATCGACGCGGGAAATCTGAGCCTCGACAACTTCCGTGCCGGAGTCGAGAAGGTCGGGCAGGTCGACGGAAAGCAGCTCGGCATTCCCGTCGGATCCAACACCATGTCACTTGTCGTCGACGAGAAGGTTTTTGAGAAGGCGGGAATCAAGCCGAAGCAGGGCTGGACCTGGGACGAGTACTTCGCCGCGCTCAAGAAGATCCACGACACCCAGAAAGTGCCGGGCGACACCGGCTACTTCAGCATCATGTACCTCTACGACCTCTACCTCCGGCAGAACGGCAAGGCGTTCTTCACCAAGGACGGACTCGGTTTCGACGAGGCCGATCTGACGGAGTGGTGGACGGACGGCTACAACCGCGTCAAGGCCGGCATCGTCACCGACCCCAAGCGCGTGGAGCAGGACAAGCCGAAGTCGTCGCTCTCGGCGGGCCACGCCGCCTCCGAGTTCACCTGGGACAACTTCACGGTCCGTTACACGGCGGAGGGCGACAGCAGCTACGGTCTCGCCCCGATCCCGACGACCGACGGCAAGCAGACCGGGCAGTACCTCGCCTCCCTGATGCTGAGCGCGTCCGCGCGCACCGAGCACCCCAAGGAAGTCGCACAGTTCATCGACTTCATGGTCCACGACCCCGAGGTCGGCAGGATCATGGGCTACGACCGCGGCATCCTCGCCACCACCGAGCAGTTCGAGGCGTACAAGCCGACCGACGCGCCCAACAAGGCGATCGCGCAGTACGAGACCGATGTGGCCGGCGCCGGAGTCCTCGGCGCCATCACCCCGCACCCGGCCGGGGCCGACACCGTCGAGGCCGCGTTCCTGCGCATCGGCGGCGACATGTCCCAGGGGACGACCAAGGTCTCCGACGCGGTGAAGCAGTTCTTCTCTGAGGCGAAGACCGCCCTCGCCGCCTGATGGGAACCGCCGTGACGCTCGTCAAGGACTCTCCGCCCGACGCCCCGGAGAGGCGCCCCGCGGCCCCCGCCGCCGGAAAACGGCGGGGCCGCCGGGAGAACCTCGCCGGCTATCTCTTCATGTCCCCGTGGATCGCCGGCTTCCTGCTGCTGACGGCCGGCCCGATGGCCGCGTCCCTCTACTTCGCGTTCACCGACTACAACCTCTTCAATTCGCCGCGGTGGATCGGCTTCGACAACTTCACCAAGATGTTCGACGACCCGCGGTGGCAGAAGTCCGTGGAGGTGACGGCCAAGTACGTCGTCATCGGCACCCCGCTCAAACTGCTCCTCGCGCTCGGGGTCGCCCTGCTGCTCGCGCAGAGCCGCCGCGGCCAGGCCTTCTACCGCGCCGCGTTCTACGCCCCGTCGCTGATCGGCGCGAGCGTCTCCGTCGGCTTCGTCTGGCGCGCGCTGTTCTCCGACGACGCCGTCGTGGACCGCACGCAGTCCTTCCTCGGGTTTCACACGGGCGGCTGGGTCGGTGACCCGAACTGGGTCCTCTACAGCCTGGTCGCCCTGACCGTCTGGCAGTTCGGCGCGCCCATGGTGATCTTCCTCGCCGGGCTCAAGCAGGTCCCGAAGGAACTGTACGAGGCGGCCGAGGTGGACGGGGCGGGACCGCTGCGCCGCTTCTGGAACATCACCCTGCCGATGATCTCGCCGGTGCTGTTCTTCAACGTGCTCCTGGAGACCATCCACTCCTTCCAGATCTTCGGTTCGGCGTACGTGGTCTCCAACGCCACCTGCGGACCGGCCGACGCCACGCTCGTCTACACCTGCTACCTGTACCAGAAGGGCTTCAAGGAGTCCCAGATGGGCTTCGCGTCCGCCATGGCCTGGATGCTGCTGCTGGCCGTGGCGCTGGTGACGGCCGTCCTCTTCTGGTCGCAGAAACGGTGGGTGCACTACGAGGAGGACGCCCGATGAGCACCACCACGACCACCGCGCGCGGGCCCCTGCGGTCGGGACGCAAGCACGGCGGATCGCTCGCCTGGCACCTCGGTGCCCTGCTGGTCCTCGCCGTGGTCCTCTATCCCGTCGTCTGGGTCGTCGGGGCCTCGTTCAAGCCCGGCCGGGAGATCATCGGCAGCCTCGACCTGCTCCCGACCCGGCCCATCCTCACCAATTTCAAGGGACTGGCCGACGGCATCGCCGACATCTCCATCGCGACCTTCTTCCAGAACTCCCTCTTCTACGCGCTCGGTTCCGTCGTCGGCATCCTGATCTCCTGCTCGCTGACGGCGTACGCCTTCGCCAAGATCCGGTTCGCCGGCCGGAACCTGCTGTTCTCCCTGATGATCGGCACGCTCCTGCTGCCGTACCACGTGCTGCTCATCCCGCAGTACGTGATGTTCCAGAAGATGGAGCTGGTCAACACCTACGTGCCGCTGCTGATCGGCAAGTACCTGGCCACCGAGGCGTTCTTCGTCTTCCTCATGGTGCAGTTCATGCGGAACCTGCCCCGGGAACTGGACGAGGCGGCCCGGCTCGACGGCTGCGGGCACCTGCGGATCTACTGGTCGATCGTGCTGCCGCTGTGCCGCCCGGCGCTCATCACCAGCGCGATCTTCACCTTCATCAACGCCTGGAACGACTTCATGGGCCCGCTGATCTACCTCAACGAACCGAGCAAGTACACGGTCTCGCTGGGCATGATGATGTTCCGCGACCAGGAGGGCGTCGCCAACTACGGCGGGATGATCGCGATGTCGCTGGTGGCGCTGCTGCCGGTGCTCCTCTTCTTCCTGGCCTTCCAGCGGTATCTGATCGACGGCATGGCGACGTCCGGACTGAAGGGCTGACATGGCCACCACCCAGCCACGGGCGCGGGCCGGGGCCCGCGCGGGGCGCACGCCCAAGGAGTCCGTCCTCGCCGAACGCTTCGCCGTCTTCGCGGAGTGCCTGCTCACCGGAGTGTGGATCGCGGTGGCCGCGCTGCCCCTGGTGACGTACCCCGCCGCCTTCGCGGCCGCGGCCCGGCACCTGCGGCGGCGAACGACCCACCGAGCCGGCGGATGGAGGGAGTTCGCCGCCGACTTCCGGGCTGCCGTCCGGGGCGGCTGGATCGCCGGTCTGGCCGGATGGGCCGGGGCGGCCGCGGTCTGGGTGGACGTCCAGGCCGTGCGCGCCGGGCTGCCCGGCGGACCGGTCGTCGGGGCCGTCGGCCTCTTCGCCCTGATCGCGGGTGCCGTCGCCGGACTGCGCGCGGCGGCGTCCTGGGAACCGGGGGCGTCCTGGCGCGAGCTGCTCGCGGCCGCCGGCCGCCGCACCGTACTCGATCCCGCCGGTTCCTTCCTGCTCGTCGGCGGACTGGCCGTGGTGGCCTGCTCCGCCTGGTTCGTCGCGCCGCTCGCGGTGCCCGTGCTCGGGTTCGTCGCGGCGGCGGCCGTCGCGGTGGAGCAGCGACACCGGCTCCGCCGCTGACCGACGGCCCTGAGAACAACCGCACGCACGGCCGGCGCCCCGCCACGGCGCCGGGAACAGCACGCAGCGCCGGTACCCCGCGACGGCGCGGAGAACCTCACGCAAGGCCGGCGCCCCGCCACGGCGCCGGGAACGTCACGCAAGCCCGACGCCCCGTGCCGCGCCTCGCGACGGCACCGGGCAACCCACGCAAGGCCGGCGCCCAGGGCGCCGCGCCTCTCTGTCATGCCCCTGACTTCCCCGCTCGGAAAGGAAAGGCCATGTCTCCCCTTCCCCGCAGATCCCTCCTCAAGGCGGCCGCCGTCGCCGGCGCCGCCGCGCAGTTCAGCTGGGCGCTGGGCACCCAGGGCGCCCAGGCCGCGCCCGCGGCCGCGGCCACCGGCACGGACCCCGTCACCCTGGAGTGGCTGGAGGACGGCGGCCTCGGCGCCGCCCCCGGCTCCACCGTCGGCGTTCCCTGGCCGAAGGGAGTCCACCGGGAGGACCAGACCTTCGCGCTCACGGACGCCGACGGCAAAGCCGTCCCCGTGCAGACCTGGCCGCTCGCCTACTGGCCGGACGGCTCCCTCAAGTGGACCGCGCACGCGGTGAGTTCCGACGCCGGGAAGTACACGCTCACCGCCGGCGCACCGGCCGCCCCCGACAACAAGGTGACCGTCGACAGGAACGGCGCCACCGTCGACGTGTCCACCGGCGTCATCGCCGCGAAGATCGGCAAGAGCGGCTCGGTCCTGGTCAGGTCCGTGACCCGGGGCTCCACGGAGATCGCCAGGAACGGCCGCCTGGTCCTCGTCCGCCAGCCGGAGATCGAGGACGAGGACCAGGGCGCGGAGAAGTACGAGCGCTTCGAGAGCGCCATCTCGCGGACCGAGGTCGAGCAGGACGGCCCGGTGCGCGCCGTGATCCGCATCGACGGCAAGCACCGCAAGGGCGACCGGAGCTGGCTGCCCTTCTCGATCCGGCTGTACTTCTACGCGGGCGCCGACTCCTTCCGCATGGTGCACACCGTCACCTTCGACGGGAAGCAGGAACCGGGGAAGTCGAGCGGCGACTTCATCCGCGGCCTGGGCGTGTGCTTCGGCGTACCGATGCGCGACGCGGCCTACGACCGGCACATCAGGATCGGCGGCGACGACAGCGGTCTGCTGCGCGAGGCCGTCAAGGGCGTCACGGGACTGCGGCGCGACCCGGGCGCCGCCGTGCAGGCCGCCCAGTTCGCGGGACAGAAGCTGCCCGACCCCTCCACCTGGGACCAGCGGGTGACGACCCGGCTCCAGTACATCCCCGAATGGGGCGACTACACCCTCGCCCAGCTGTCCGCCGACGGCTTCACCCTGCGCAAGCGCACGAAGAAGGGGCACGGCTGGATCGGCGCGGGCGGCGGCCGGCGTGCCTCCGGCTTCGGCTACGTCGGCGGACCCACCGGCGGACTCTCCTTCGGCCTCAGGGACTTCTGGGAGAAGTACCCCGCGCAGCTCGACATCCGCGACGCCCACACCGACGAGGCCGAGGTCACCCTGTGGCTCTGGTCGCCCGAGGCACAGCCCATGGACCTGCGCTTCTACCACGACGGCATGGGCCAGGACACGTACGCCGAACAGCTCGAAGGCCTCAACATCACCTACGAGGACTACGAGCCGGGCTTCGGCACCCCGTACGGCATCGCCCGCACCTCCGAACTCCTCTTCTGGGCCAACGGGTCGACACCCGCGCCGGACAGGCTCGCCGAACAGGTCGCGGCCGTCCGGGTGCTGCCGCAACTGGCCGCACCGCCCAAGCAGCTCATCGGGGCGAAGGTCTTCGGCCCCGGCCTCTACTCCGAGCCCGACCGCTCCACGCCCGCCAAGGCGAAGATCGAGGACCACCTCGACTTCCTCTTCACCTACTACCGGGACCAGGTGGAGATGCGCAGGTGGTACGGCTTCTGGGACTACGGCGACGTCATGCACTCCTACGACCCGGTCAGGCACCAGTGGCGCTACGACGTCGGCGGCTACGCCTGGGACAACTCCGAGCTGTCGCCGGACCTCTGGCTCTGGTTCGCCTACCTCCGCAGCGGCCGCGCGGACATCTTCCGCTTCGCCGAGGCGATGACCCGGCACACCGGCGAGGTCGACGTCTACCACCTCGGCCAGTGGGCGGGCCTCGGCACCCGGCACGGCGTCCAGCACTACGCCGACAGCGCCAAACAGCAGCGCATCGCCAACACCACGTACCGGCGCTACTACTACTTCCTCACCGCGGACGAACGCGTCGGCGACCTCATGCACGCCAACGTCGACTCCGACGAGACGTTCCTGGTCCTCGACCCGATCCGCAAGATCCGCACCGAGCCCTACACACCCGACCGGCACGCGCTGTCCATCGGCTTCGGCACGGACTGGAGCGGACTCGTGTCCGCCTGGCTGACGGAGTGGGAGCGCAAGGGCCCGAAGTGGGAGAAGGCCAAGGCACGCGTGCTGTCGACGATGGAGACCATCGCGGCCCAGCCGAACGGCTTCGTCCAGGGCACCGGGCTGTACGACCTCGACACGGGCAGGTTCGCCGTCGCCGCGGCGCCCGCGGTCGGCGTCTCGCACCTCTCCGCGGTCTTCGGCCTCAACGAACTGTGCTCCGAGCTCATCGACCTCGTCGACATGCCCGCCTTCAAGGAGGCCTACCTCGACTACTGCCGCTACTTCAACGCCACCAAGGCCGAACAGGCGGCGCGCTACGGCTCGGACTTCGGTTCCCTGCTGCTCTTCCAGGGCCACTCGCGCCTGGACGCGTACGCCGCCGTGCAGACCGGTGACGCGAAGCTCGCCACGCGCGCGTGGACGAAGTTCTACAGCTCCGACGGCTACACCGAGTCATCGCCCTGGAAGACCACGAAGCTGAGCGGTCCGGTCACCCTGGTGCCGGGCAGCGAGGCCGACTGGGTGTACACGAACGACACCGCGCTCTACGGGCTCGCCGCCATCGAGAACCTGGCGCTGCTCGGCGACAGGATGCCGTAGGCCCCCGGCCGTCAGCGCATCCTCCCCAGCACCTCCCGCACTCGCCGCGCGTCGCGGATCCGCTGCTCGTACGTGGCACCCAGCGCGAGCAGCAGCAGACCGGCGAGTGCGGGAGGCGCCCAACGGGGGAGCGCGCCGACCACCTGCACCAGATACGGGGCGAGTTCGTGCAGCGCGTCCAGCGCCAGGACCGCGCCGCCCACCACGAGCGGCGCCTGGAGACGGTGCCGGGCACCCGCCAGGGTGACCAGCAGGGCCGCCGTGCCGAGAAGCAGCGGGCGGAGCCAGTGCGTGTCGCCCCATGCCGCGAAGAGACTCGGCACCAGCGTCGCGGTCAGGCCCGGCCCGTACGCCGTCCACGACGAGACCGTCCCGTCCCGGCGGCGCCGGACCACACCGACGACCAGCGCCGGAACACTCACCACGACCGTGTACGCCTCCGGTGAGCCGACGTCCCAGGACGCCAGGCGGACCCAGGCGGCGAGTACGAACAGCGCCGCGGCCGCGTACCCCACCGGGCGCCGGTCCTCCCGTACCGCCGTGCCCGCGGCGATCACCCCGCAGAGGGCCAGGACCAGGGCCAGCGTCGGCGGATCGGTCACCGCGAGCCCGATGGCGAGCAGTCCGGCGGCGGCCCCCGCCACCTCGGACGACACGGTCGTCGCCACGTCGTCCGTACGCGCCGCCGACACGGCGGCGGCCACCGGCACCACGAGCACCAGCAGGGCGACCTGATGTGCGGGAAGGTCCAGGGAGGCGCCCGCGGCGCAGGCCAGCGCGGTCGCGTACACGAGCGAGACCGGCGCGGCGACCGGACCGAGGACCGGCCGCAGGGCGGCGGCCGCGAACAACAGGACCAGCGCCCCGAGGACGGTGAGGGTCGCGCCCTCGGAGGCCAGGGAGAGGAAGGCGAGGCTCGCGGACGTGAGGACGGCGAGCACGAGAGGCGTCACCGCGGGCCGCGCACGGGTGGCCAGGGCCAGGGCCGCCACCGCCGTCAGACCGTGCACCGACAGCCCCGCCTCGTAGGGGAGTTCGAGTGAGGCCGGGACGACGGACACCGCGGCCCACACCAGCGCCGTCGCGGCGGCCAGGGCCTGCGGACGCCAGTCCGTCGCGCGGACCGCCGTCACCAGGACACCGGCCACCAGCGCGAGCACGAGGGGCGCCGTGATCGCGTGCGCGGGCCACGGGACGTCCGCCGTGACCGCTTCCCTGGCGGTCGCCGGGGCACCGGACCAGATCCGGCCGGCCCAGTCGGCCGGGCCCAGCAGGACGAGGCCGACCGGAGGCAGTGCCCACACCACCGCGACGGCCTGCACCGCACCCGAAGCCCACGCGAGGCCCCGCTTCATCGGCTCGGCGAGTGGCGTGCGCACGGCGCCCAACAGGGCGACGGCACACACGAGATGAGCCACGACCATCCAGTCCGACGGCAGCGATGCACGCAGCACGCCGCCGACCGCGGCGACCGTGAGCAGGCCTCCCGTCAGCGCGCCGCCGGCCGCGACGCCCGGCTTCGGGGTGCGCCACGCCGCCACGAGAGCGATCGACGCGGCGAGGAGGAGGAGCGCCGCCGCACGGGCGGCGGCGCTCGGGCCGGAGGCCGTCCAGGACAGCCAGCCGGCGGCAAAGGCGCCCCACCCGCCCAGTCCGTACGCGCCGACGGCGGCGACCGCACGGACCGGCTTCACGGGGACGAGGAGCGCGACAGTCGTGTCGAACGCGGCCGTCGCCAGCAGCGCGGCGGTGACGGCATGGGCACCCCCGTCGGCCGCCGCCACCCACAGCAGCAGCGGCAACTGGGCCGTGGCCAGCGCCGCCGGCAGAGGCAGCCGCAGCGGGAGCCGGACCCGGGTGCCGGCCGGTCCCTCGCCGGCGCCCACGGGCTTCTCGCCCGGGGTGGTGACCGCCGAAGGTCCCGCCGGCAGGGGAAGCAGGCCCACGGCCAGACCGTACGCGGCCCACACCGCGGCCAGCACCGCCGACGTGACAGCGGTGTACCCGAGCCCGTCGGCGTCCGGGACGGCGACCTCGTGCAGTGCGTAGGCGTCCAGCACCGTCAGCGCCAGACCGAGCCCTGCCACCGCCTCGGCCGTCGAGCGCAGCCCGCGCCGCAGCAGGGGCAGCGGTGCGCCGAGCGCGGTCAGCGTCAGCGCGGCGAGCACCAGCGCCCGGCCGGCGATCCCCAGGTGTCCCCAGCTGACGACCGTGAACGCGACGGCGGCCACGGTCAGCAGGATGCCGCCGAGCAGCAGGAGCACGTTCTGTACGCCGGGGGCCGTGGCCTCCGGCCGGTGCGCGGGGGCGGCGAACGGTCCGGGAGCGGCGGCCGACGGCGGGCCGGACGGCGCCGGAGCCGTCCGGAGGGCGCTGATCAGCCAGGCACGGCGCGTCAGCAACAGAGCCCGGCGGGCGTCGAGTTGCCGCAGCTCGGCGTCTAGGAGCCGCAGCTCCTGTGCCGGGGGCGGGATCGAGGTCATGCCTGGGAGTGTGGTCCCGGTCACCCTTCACGGCATGAGTGCGCGTACTCACGACGTACTCAGATCCCCGAGCGGGCACACTCCCCCCATGGACTGGAGCCACTACCGCTTCCGCAGCGAGTGGGAGCTGCCCGCGCCCCCCGCCGCCGTCTACGTCGTGCTGGAGCACGCCGAGAACTACCCGCACTGGTGGCCCCAGGTGCGCGAGGTCACCCGCATCGACGACCGCAGCGGCGTCATCCGGGTCCGCTCGCTCCTCCCGTACGGCATGACCTTCACCGCGCGCGAGGTGCGCCGTGATCCGGCGGGCGGCGTCCTGGAGATCGCGCTGTCCGGCGACATGGAGGGCTGGGCGCGCTGGACGCTCACCGCGCACGGCACCGGCACGCGCGCCCGGTACGACCAGGAGGTCGACGTGCGCAAGCCGCTGCTGCGCCGGCTCGCGGTGCCCGGACGGCCGCTGTTCCGGGCCAACCACGCCCTGATGATGCGCGCCGGACGCCGGGGACTGACGGCTTGTCTCCAAGCGGTTTGAACCACACCCGCCGGGACCTGTATGGTTCAGTCCGTTCCCGGGCGATTAGCTCAGTGGGAGAGCGCTTCGTTCACACCGAAGAGGTCACTGGTTCGAACCCAGTATCGCCCACCGGGAGAAGGCCGGTCCGTCACAGACGGACCGGCCTTTCCGCATTCCCGGTCCTTCCGTGCCGCCCGTTCCCGGCCGGCGGTCCGTCCTCACGCCGCCGCGGGCAGCTCCGGACGCAGCGGCCACGCCGGGTCCACCGCCTCCTCCGAGCCGCTGCGCGCGAACCATGCCTGGAGCCCGCGGGCCTGTGCCGCGTGCCACACCGCCTGGAGCGTGTGCAGTTCGGCCGGCGAGAGCCGCTCCAGACGCGCCGCGAAACGGCGCCCCACCGCCCGTACGACGTCCAGCGCGGCCTGCGCGTCGGCCGCCGCGTCGTGTGCGCCCTCCAGTGCCACGCCGTAGTGCGCGCACAGATCGGTGAGGGTGCGGCGGCCCTTGCGGTAGCGGTCCAGATGCTTGTCCAGCACCCGGGGGTCGAGCACCGTCAGCGGCGTCGACCCGAACCAACGGTCCAGCGACGAGGCCCGGTGACGACGCAACTCCCGGTCCAGGAGCGTCAGATCGAACGGAGCGTTCATCACGACGAGCGGGCGCCCGGCCGCCGCGTGTTCGCCCAGCTCCCGGGCTATCTCCTCCATCACCGGCGACGGCCAGCGGCCGTTGTGCTGCAGATGCTCGTCGGTCAGACCGTGCACCTCCGTCGCCCCCGGGGGCACCGGCACCCCCGGATTCACCAGCCACCGGGACACCCGCGGACGGGAACCCGGGGCGTCCTGGACCACGACGGCGGCCGACACGATCCGGTCGGTCTCGACGTCCACGCCCGTGGTCTCCGTGTCGAACGCGGCCAAAGGGCCCTCGTACCAGCACGTCATACCTACACAACTCCTCGTTCACCCACGGCAGCTGACGCACCGTCTTCTGCCCGTTTGGTGATACCCGGGCTGTTTGCGACGTACGCCGGAAGGAGACAACAGAGGTACGGGTCTTTGCAGTTCAGCGGCCCGTCACGGGGAATCTCTTGGTCTGGAAGGCTGTTGGACTCATGGCACTCGCCCAGCCCGAACGGGGCGGGCTGCTGCCCCAGCGGACGGCACCCCATCGCGGCTCACTCGCCACCACCGCCTGCATGGAGACATTGCAGGTCGGCTATCTGCACGCGGTCGCCGCGGCGGCGGGCTGCTCGCTGTCCCAGCCCTTCCCGGACAACGGCATCGACTGGCACGTCAGCCACAGCGCCCCCGGGCACACGGTCGACGACGAAGTCACCATCAAGGTGCAGCTCAAGTGCACGTACCAGATCCCGCCGAACCCGCCCGGGCCCGCCTTCTCCTTCACCCTCGACAACGAGCACCTGGCGAAGCTCGCCCGCACGCCGGTCTCGGTGCACAAGATCCTGGTCGTGATGCTCGTGCCGCGCTCCCAGGACGACTGGCTGCGCGCCAGCCACGACCGCCTCGACCTGCGCCACTGCTGCTACTGGATCAACCTCGCCGGGCACGCCGTCACCGGCCGCCGCAGGACCACCGTCCGGATACCGACGGCCCGCATCTTCGACGACCGGGCGCTCTGCGAGATCATGACCCGGGTCGGGACGGGAGGCAGACCATGACCCACCGCCCCCTCGACGAGTCGCTGCGCCCGGTCAGGCCGCATCCCGTCGACCCCGTCTGGAACGACCCGCCGACCCCCGACCAGGTCGACCCGGCGGTCCTCAGCGCGCTGCTGCACCGGCACGGCTGGCAGCGGCGCGGCGGAGCGGCGGGACGGTACGGCCGATGGACCCCACCCGGGCCCGGTGGCGGCGGCACCAGCCTGCTGGTGCCGGAGAGCCGGGCCTTTCCCGACAGCGACGACCTGCTCGGCGAAGCCCTGGTCGCGCTCTCCCGCAGCGGCTCCCCGTCCGCCCGTGACGTGCTGGTCGCGCTCGCCGTCCCCAGTGACGAGATCCGCTGGTGGCGCGACGTGCCGACCGGTCCCGTGGGCGCGGCGCCGTGGACCGTCGAGGAACAGCTGCGCGCCGCGGCCCGCCAGATGCTCCTCGCCGGCGCGCTCGCCACCCGCGCGCGTGCGGGCTACTACGGCGCCCGCCACCGCAGGTCCGCCGCGGCCTCCCTGGAGAACGTCCTGGTCGGTGCCGAACCGGGCGGACGCCGGCTCACCGCCTTCGTGCCCGTCACCACGGGCCGGCCGCTCGCCGTACGGCTGCACCAGGCGCTGTACGCCGCCCGCGAGGCCATCGACTACCAGCGGGCCACCGGAGGCATGGACGCCTTCGACGCCGCCGTCGAGGCGGGCGTCAGCCATGAGCTCATGGAGGCTCTGGTCGCCCTCGTCCGGGGCACCGAGGGCGCCAGGATCGCCGTCGAGTGGGCGCCCTCCGCAGGCGCCCCCGAGGGCGGTGCGGTTCCCGCCGAACCCGTCGAGTTCTCGCCCGGCGACCTGCCCGTGCTGCGTGAGGCCGGCGCGCGCTACCTGCGCGAGGAGCCGTCCGTCCCGGTGCGCCTCACCGGTGCGGTGGTGCGGATGCGCCGCTCCGGGCCGCGCGGGGAGGGCACCGTGCGGCTGCGCGTCCTCGCGGGCGCCGAGGTGCCGCACGTCCGTATGACGCTCGACGAGGAGGCCTACCGGATAGCGGGCCACGCCCATCTGGTCGGACTGCCGGTGCGGGTGCACGGACGGCTGGAGAGCCGTGGCGGCTTCCGCAGGCTCACCGATGCCTCCGGGGTCGTGCCCGTGCAGGTCGACGAGGCCGAACGGGACCGGCTGATGAAGTCGCTCCAGGAGAACCTGGACTTCTTCGAGGAGGCGTGCAGCGCGGACTGACGGGGCGCGGGGGAGCGAGGACACCGACCGGCGTCACGGCGGGCCACGGCCGGTGCGGCACTTTCCCGGCGGCACCGACCGGAACCGTTTCGCGGAGGGCACCCCCGGCTCGGTACGATCGCCTGTATTGCGTGCGCGACCCACGATGCGCACGTCCCCTTCAGGCAGGAGAGTCCGGTGTCAGACGTCCGTGTGATCATCCAACGCGATTCCGAGCGGGAAGAGCGCGTGGTGACGACGGGCACTACGGCCGCCGACCTCTTCGCAGGCGAGCGCACCATCGTCGCGGCCCGCGTGGGCGGCGAGCTGAAGGACCTCGCGTACCAGGTGCGGGACGGCGAGGAGGTCGAGCCCGTCGAGATCTCCTCCGAGGACGGCCTCAACATCCTGCGCCACTCCACCGCGCACGTCATGGCCCAGGCCGTGCAGGAGCTCTTCCCCGAGGCCAAGCTCGGCATCGGCCCGCCGGTCAAGGACGGTTTCTACTACGACTTCGACGTGGAGCGCCCCTTCACGCCCGAGGATCTCAAGGCCGTCGAGAAGAAGATGCAGGAGATCCAGAAGCGCGGTCAGCGTTTCTCGCGCCGCGTCGTCACCGACGAGGCCGCCCGCGAGGAGCTCGCCGACGAGCCGTACAAGCTGGAGCTCATCGGCCTCAAGGGCTCCGCGTCCTCGGACGACGGCGCCGACGTCGAGGTGGGCGCGGGCGAGCTCACCATCTACGACAACCTGGACGCCAAGACCGGTGACCTGTGCTGGAAGGACCTCTGCCGCGGTCCCCACCTGCCCACCACCCGCAACATCCCGGCGTTCAAGCTGATGCGCAACGCCGCCGCGTACTGGCGCGGCAGCGAGAAGAACCCCATGCTCCAGCGCATCTACGGCACCGCCTGGCCCTCGAAGGACGAGCTGAAGGCGCACCTCGACTTCCTCGCCGAGGCCGAGAAGCGCGACCACCGCAAGCTGGGCAACGAGCTGGACCTCTTCTCCGTCCCGGACCAGATCGGCTCCGGCCTCGCCGTCTTCCACCCCAAGGGCGGCATCATCCGCCGGGTCATGGAGGACTACTCGCGGCGCCGTCACGAGGAAGAGGGCTACGAGTTCGTCTACACCCCGCACGCGACGAAGGGGAAGCTCTTCGAGACCTCGGGCCACCTGGACTGGTACGCCGACGGCATGTACCCGCCCATGCAGCTCGACGAGGGCGTGGACTACTACCTCAAGCCCATGAACTGCCCGATGCACAACCTGATCTTCGACGCGCGCGGGCGCTCCTACCGTGAGCTGCCGCTGCGCCTGTTCGAGTTCGGCACCGTGTACCGGTACGAGAAGTCCGGCGTCGTGCACGGTCTGACCCGTGCCCGCGGCTTCACCCAGGACGACGCGCACATCTACTGCACCAAGGAGCAGATGGCGGAGGAGCTCGACAAGACGCTCACCTTCGTCCTGAACCTGCTGCGCGACTACGGTCTGACCGACTTCTACCTTGAGCTGTCCACCAAGGACCCGGAGAAGTTCGTCGGCTCCGACGACGTCTGGGAGGAGGCCACCGAGACGCTGCGGCAGGTCGCCGAGAAGCAGGGTCTCCCGCTGGTCCCGGACCCGGGCGGCGCCGCGTTCTACGGCCCGAAGATCTCCGTGCAGGCCAAGGACGCCATCGGCCGCACCTGGCAGATGTCGACGGTGCAGCTCGACTTCAACCTGCCGGAGCGCTTCGACCTGGAGTACACCGGCCCCGACGGCTCCAAGCAGCGCCCGGTCATGATCCACCGCGCCCTGTTCGGCTCCATCGAGCGCTTCTTCGCCGTGCTCCTGGAGCACTACGCGGGCGCCTTCCCGGCCTGGCTCGCTCCCGTCCAGGCGGTCGGCATCCCGATCGGCGACGCCCACGTGGACTACCTGCACACCTTCGCCGCCGAGGCGAAGAAGCGGGGTCTGCGCGTCGAGGTGGACTCCTCCTCGGACCGCATGCAGAAGAAGATCCGCAACGCCCAGAAGCAGAAGGTGCCCTTCATGGTCATCGCGGGCGACGAGGACATGGCCAACGGCGCGGTGTCCTTCCGCTACCGCGACGGCTCGCAGGAGAACGGCATCCCGGTCGACGAGGCGATCGCCAAGATCGCGAAGATCGTCGAGGAGCGGGCCCAGGTCTGATCCGGGGCACCGCGCACGCGCACGCCGCCGGGACCTTCAGCGTCCCGGCGGCTTCTCGTCGCCCTCCCGGGCGAAGGTCTGCAGCAGCCAGGACGAGAACGACCCCGTCACCGCACCGAGCAGTGCCAGCCCGCCGGCCATCATCACGACCGCGATCGTCCTGCCCAGCGGGGTCACCGGGGTGATGTCGCCGTAGCCGACCGTGCTCAGGGTCGAGCAGGCCCACCACACGGCATCGCCGAAGGTCCGCATGGTCGCTCCGGGTGCCCCCCGCTCCTGCTGGTAGACCGCGAGGGATCCGGCGAATCCGAGCAACAGGGTGGACAGACCCGCGTAGGAGATCACCCGCGCGTACAGCGCCAGCCTGGGCTCCCCGCGCTTCTTCTGGAGGACCTCGTACAGCGGCACCATCCGCAGCGGGCGCAGCAGGGGCAGGACGACCGAGACCGTGGTCACCACGTGGGTGAGGACGTACCGCCACCAGTGCTGCCCGCTGAGCCGCCAGCGCACCACATAGTCCGCGGCGAACAGCAACCAGAGGACCAGCAGCACCAGACCGCACAGATCTTGCCAGGCGGGCGGGAGGCCGGTCGCCAGGACGCGCGTCGCGTACGCGGCCATGAACACCAGCGACGCCGTGAAGAGAGCGACCTCGGTGCGTTCCGCCCAGCGGGCCTCAGGGCTGTCTTCGTCCACCGGCCCAGCTTGGCCGCTGAGCGCCCTCGTGCCGCCCCGCCGACACGCCGCGAACGGGCGAAGCCATATGCTGCACATCATGACGAGTGAGCCGGAGCAGCAGATCGGAGTGGGAACGCAGGACGCGTTCCAGCGCCTGTGGACACCCCACCGGATGGCCTACATCCAGGGCGAGAACAAGCCCACCGGCCCGGGGGCCGACGACGGCTGTCCGTTCTGCTCGATTCCGGCCAAGTCCGACGAGGACGGGCTGATCGTGAAGCGTGGCGAGCAGGTCTACGCCGTGCTCAATCTCTACCCGTACAACGGCGGCCACCTCATGGTGGTGCCCTACCGTCACGTCGCGGACTACACGGACCTGACCGGCCCGGAGACCGTCGAGCTCGGTGAGCTGACCAAGCAGGCCATGACCGCACTGCGCACCGCCTCGGGCGCCCACGGCTTCAACATCGGCATGAACCAGGGCACCGTCGCGGGCGCCGGCATCGCCGCCCACCTCCACCAGCACATCGTGCCCCGGTGGGGCGGCGACACGAACTTCATGCCGGTCGTGGGGCACACCAAGGTGCTTCCGCAGCTGCTCGCCGACACCCGCAAGATGCTGGCGGAGGCCTGGCCGACCGTCTGACGTTTCGTACGGGCCGCCCGGCTCCGGCAAGGCCGGCCCGTCGCCACACCCGCGGTGCCCCCGCTCGGCACCGGTGCGCCGTCGGACTCCGGAGCAGGGGCCGGTCCGGGGGAGAGCGGCGCGTCGCTCTCCCCGCCGGGGCTACGCGTCGTACACGTCCGCCTTCCGCGGCATCGGGTCCTGGACCGCCGTGCTGAGGAAGGCCGAGCGGTTGCCGAACTTCTCCGTGTCGACGCCGTTCTCGTCGAGGACCTTGATCGCCGCCGCGTGCACCACGCGCAGCACCGGGGTCGCGGCGCGCAGGGCGTCGTCGGCCATGAACCGGTGCCGCCACGGCTGGTCGGCCCAGGCGTGCCGCAGGCCGAACGGCTCGGGCAGCACCACGGTGCCGCCGAGCCAGTTCAGGAAGGGCGGGTACCAGGTGAAGGGGGCCCGCGCCGCGAGCCGTACGACCTCGTCCGTGGTGACCAGCGGCAGGTTCACCTTGCGGGTCTCCCAGAACTTCACCGCCTTGGCGACCTCCTTGGTGGGCGCCTCCGGCTTGGTGGTGAACAGCGGATTCACCGGACCCAGCGCATGCCCCGTGACCTCGATGCGCAGCGTCTGGTGCAGCACGGTCACCGTGATCAGCATCGTGATGACCAACTGGCCGTCCCAGAGCGTCCACTGGACCCCGAGGTAGTGCCGGTCACCGCTGCCGAACTGCTGCTTGTTGCAGATGTCCTGTATCGCGTGGGTCTTGACCGTGTACGCGTCCACGTCCGTCCCGGCCGGCCGGGACACCGCCTTCGCGTTCTCACCGATCGGCGTGACGATCCAGTGCTTGATCGAAGGGGCGGGGAAACCACCGGTGTTGAGCGGACCGCGCTCCAGCATGCGCAGCTGGTCGTGGATGGAGCGGATGACGTCCCAGCTGCGGAACGGGTGGATCTCCTTGTCCGCGTCGCGCGGTACCAGCTCCTCGGCGAGCTGCCAGCTGCCCCACCGGGTGCCCATGCCGAGTATGCCCTTGGGGCCCGCGTAGAAGACCGAGTTGGACTGCTGCTCCGCGCTGAGCCGTGCGAGGGACTGGCGCAGCCGCTCCGCCGCGGTCTCACCGGGGCTGCCGGGCACCGCCTCGGGGATCCTCGCGCCGATGCCGCCGCCGGACAGCAGCCCGTCCCAGCGGTCGCGCAGGTCCTTGGCCGTGCGCTCGCAGATCTGCCGGGCCCACAGCCAGCCGACGACCGGCAGGACGACCGAAGCGCGCGCGTACCAGGCCCAGAAGCCGGAGAAGGGCATACGGAGGAGGAAGAGCACCGCGAGGGCGCCGACGGCGACGAGGAGCGTGGTGCCGAGGGCGGAGGCACGCTTGTCCTCGCGCTTGGCTATCTGGGTGCGGATCTGGAAGACGAGCAGCCAGACGACGAGTCCGGGCAGGAAGAGCAGCCCGCACAGCACCATCACGGCCGCCAGCCAGTTGTCCCGCTCGCGGCGGATGTTGTTCGCCGCCAGGCAGTGCTCCACCACGACCTGCGGCTCGGTGCCGAAGGACTGGATGAGCGGCTTGCGGCCGGCGCCCAGCATCCGGTCCACCACGGCCCGGGCGAAGGCCTCGCCCAGATTCGGCGCGAACAGCTTGACCTTGCCCGTCTTGACGGTGGACTTGTGCCATTCGTTGTCGGCCTTGAGGATCTCCTCGATGCCATTGTCCCGGTAGGCCGCGGAGGCCAGGGCGAAGGTCGCCGCCGTCTGGCCCGCGGAGCCCGTGAGCGGCACTTGCGCCCCGGGAGTGAAATCGAAACCGTCGAATGCCACTTCCGCCCCCATCGCCGCCGTCCGCTGCTGCGGCTTTTCCCGACTTCCGCCCCTCGCACACCTGTTGATCAGGTCATTGCCTTGATCAGGTTCTCAGAGTATCGGCCCCGACCGACATTCGTCGGCGGACGGCCGAAGCCGTCCGCCGACGTGTGACCCGGCGAACCCTCAGGTGTCGCGGGCCTGTTCGCGAATCCTCTCGGCGACCTGAGGCGGCATCGGCTCGTGCCGTGCGTAGCTGCGGTTGAAGCGCGCGGTGCCGTGCGAAAGGGAGCGCAGATCGACGGCGTACCGCCCGATCTCGATCTCCGGGACCTCGGCCCGTACGAGGGTGCGCCCGCCGCCCGCCTGCTCGGTGCCCACGACCCGGCCGCGGCGGCCCGACAGGTCGCTCATGACGGGCCCCACGTAGTCGTCGCCGACCAGGACCGTCACCTCGGCCACCGGCTCCAGCAGGTGGATCTTGGCGTCGGCCGCGGCCTCGCGCAGGGCGAGCGCGCCCGCGGTCTGGAACGCGGCGTCGGAGGAGTCCACGGAGTGGGCCTTGCCGTCGAGCAGCGTGACCCGCACGTCGATGAGTGGATAGCCGGCGGCCACACCCTTGGCGGCCTGGGCCCGCACGCCCTTCTCGACGGACGGGATGAACTGACGCGGCACGGCCCCGCCGACGACCTTGTCCACGAACTCGATGCCCGAGCCGTTCGGCAGCGGCTCGACCTCGATCTCGCAGATCGCGTACTGGCCGTGCCCGCCGGACTGCTTCACATGGCGCCCGCGCCCGCCGGACCTGCCCGCGAACGTCTCCCGGAGCGACACCTTGTGCGGGACGACGTCGACCTGGACGCCGTACCGGCTGCGCAGCCGCTCCAGGGCGACGTCCGCGTGGGCCTCGCCCAGGCACCACAGGACGACCTGATGCGTGTTCTGGTTCTGCTCCAGGCGCATCGTGGGATCCTCGGCGACCAGCCTGGCGAGCCCCTGCGACAGCTTGTCCTCGTCGGCCTTGCTGTGCGCCTGGATGGCGAGCGGCAGCAGCGGGTCGGGCATCTGCCACGGCTCCATGAGCAGCGGATCGTCCTTGGCGGAGAGGGTGTCCCCGGTCTCCGCGCGGTTCAGTTTCGCCACGCACGCGAGATCGCCCGCGATGCAGTGCGACAGGACGCGCTGCTGCTTGCCGAACGGCGTGGACAGGGCGCCGATGCGTTCGTCGACGTCGTGGTCCTCGTGACCGCGGTCGGACAGCCCGTGCCCGGAGACGTGCACCGTCTCGTCGGGACGCAGCGTGCCCGAGAAGACACGGACCAGGGAGACCCGGCCCACGTACGGGTCGGACGCGGTCTTCACTACCTCCGCGACGAGCGGCCCGGTCGGGTCGCAGGCCGACACCTCGCGCGCCGCGCCGTCCGGTGTGGTCACGACGGGCGCCGTGCGTTCCAGCGGGGTGGGGAAGCCGCCCGTGACGAGTTCGAGCAGTTCGACCGTGCCGAGCCCCTGACGGGCGCCGTCGGCGGCCGGAGCCGCGGCCAGCACCGGGAAGAAGGTCCCGCGGGCCACGGCCCGCTCCAGGTCCTCGATCAGGGTCTTGAGGTCGATCTCCTCGCCGCCGAGATAGCGGTCCATGAGGGTCTCGTCCTCGCTCTCGGCGATGATCCCCTCGATCAGCCGGTTGCGGGCCTCCTCGATCAGCGGCAGCTGCTCAGGACCGGGCTCCGCCTCCTTGCGCTCCCCGGACGCGTAGTCGAACAGCCGCTGCGACAGCAGCCCGATCAGTCCGGTCACGGGCGCGTGCCCGTCGGGTGCCTCCGCGCCGCGCAGCGGCAGATACAGGGGCAGGACGGCGTCGGGGTCGTCCGCGCCGAAGGCCTCCGCGCAGATCCGCGTCATCTCCTCGAAGTCCGCCCGCGCCGATTCGAGGTGGGTGACCACGATGGCCCGTGGCATCCCCACGGCCGCGCACTCCTCCCACACCATGCGGGTCGAGCCGTCCACGCCGTCCGAGGCCGAGACGACGAAAAGGGCCGCGTCCGCAGCTCGCAGACCGGCCCGCAGCTCCCCGACGAAGTCGGCGTATCCGGGGGTGTCCAGAATGTTGATCTTGTACCCGTCCCATTCGACGGGGACCAGCGAGAGCTGCACCGAGCGTTGCTGTCGGTGCTCGATCTCGTCGTAGTCCGAGACGGTGCCGCCGTCCTCGACGCGGCCCGCCCGGTTCACTGCTCCCGCCGTCAGCGCGAGAGCTTCCACCAGAGTCGTCTTGCCCGATCCGCTGTGGCCGACCAGCACCACATTCCGTACGGACGCGGGGTGGTCGGCCGCCGTAGCCCTGCCGGCGGCTCCGGGATGTGCATTCGCCTTGTCGCCCATGGTCTTGCCTCCCGTGCACGGTGAGGTCTCTGTGGGCGCGGGCGTGACGGATCCGCGTGCGGTGGCGGCTCCGATGACGCCCGCGGTGTCTTCGAGCTTTGCACTCGTGTCACGGTGCGTCCATACGGCGGACGCGATCCCGCCGTGCCACCGACGGCATCCCGTCATGACACGGGGCGTGCGGGTGCCCGAACGTCGCACACGCGCGCGCGTGGCTACGATGGGCCAGCCGGCGGCCAGCAGGGGCCGCGCGGCGACACCGACCCTCGGGAAGGCCATGCTGAACAAGTACGCGCGTGCATTCTTCACGCGTGTCCTCACACCGTTCGCCGCGTTTCTCATCCGTCGGGGGGTAAGCCCCGACACGGTGACCCTCCTGGGCACGGCAGGGGTCATGGCGGGCGCGCTGGTCTTCTACCCCCGCGGAGAGTTCTTCTGGGGCACGGTCGTCATCACGCTCTTCGTGTTCTCCGACCTCGTCGACGGCAACATGGCGCGCCAGCTCGGCCGCTCCAGCCGCTGGGGCGCCTTCCTGGACTCGACCCTCGACCGGGTGGCCGACGGCGCGATCTTCGGCGGCTTCGCCCTCTGGTACGCGGGCAACGGCGACGACAACATCCTGTGCGCCGTCTCGATCTTCTGCCTGGCCAGCGGCCAGGTGGTCTCGTACACCAAGGCGCGCGGCGAGTCGATCGGCCTGCCGGTGGCGGTCAACGGCCTGGTCGAGCGGGCCGAGCGGCTCGTGATCTCGCTGGTCGCGGCCGGTTTCGCGGGCCTGCACAAGTTCGGCGTGCCCGGTATCCAGGTGCTCCTGCCCGTCGCCCTGTGGATCGTCGCCGTCGGCAGCCTCGTCACGCTGATCCAGCGCGTCGTCACGGTGCGCCGCGAGTCCGCCGAGGCGGACGCCGAGGCCGCGGCCCACAACAGCGAGGCCACCTCGTGACCAGGTTTCAGGACAGGGTGGTCGACGCCGCCTACGCACTCGGCTGGAGCACGGTCAAGAAGCTCCCCGAGCCGGTCGCCGAGCGCCTCGGCCGCACGATCGCCGACATCGCCTGGAAGCGCCGGGGCAAGGGCATACAGCGTCTGGAGAGCAACTACGCGCGCGTGGTGCCCGACGCGACGCCCGAGCGGCTGGCCGAGCTGTCCAAGGCCGGCATGCGCTCCTACCTGCGCTACTGGATGGAGTCCTTCCGGCTGCCCGCCTGGAGCGAGGAGCGGGTGAAGACGGGCTTCGACCCGAAGGACGTGCACCACCTCACCGACGCGCTCGCCTCCGACAAGGGCGTGATCCTCGCCCTCCCGCACATGGGCAACTGGGACCTCGCCGGTGCCTGGGTCACCACGAAGCTCCGTACGCCCTTCACGACGGTCGCCGAGCGCCTCAGGCCGGAATCGCTGTACGACCGCTTCGTCGCCTACCGCGAGGGCCTGGGCATGGAGGTCCTGCCGCACAGCGGCGGCAGCGCCTTCGGCACGCTGGCCCGGCGGCTCCGCGACGGCGGGCTGATCTGCCTGGTCGCCGAGCGGGACCTGTCCTCGTCCGGTGTCGAGGTGCAGTTCTTCGGCGAGGCCACCCGGATGCCCGCGGGACCGGCACTGCTCGCGCAGCAGACCGGCGCCCTGCTCCTGCCCGTGACACTCTGGTACGACGACTCGCCCGTGATGAAGGGCCGTGTGCATCCCCCCGTCGAGATTCCCGAGACAGGCACCCGCGCCGAAAAGACGTCTGTCATGACACAGGCGCTGGCCGACGCCTTCGCCTCGGGGATCGCCGACCACCCGGAGGACTGGCACATGCTGCAACGGCTGTGGCTGAAGGACCTGGATCCCGCCAAGGACCCCGCGGCGATCCGGAGCGAGGGCGCCGGCCGGGAGCCCGGGGAGGTGACCCCGTGAAGATCGGCATCGTCTGCCCGTACTCCTGGGACGTGCCGGGCGGCGTCCAGTTCCACATCCGCGACCTCGCCGAGCACCTCATCGGTCTCGGGCACGAGGTCTCCGTCCTCGCCCCGGCGGACGACGAGACGCCCCTGCCGCCCTACGTCGTCTCGGCCGGCCGCGCGGTCCCGGTGCCCTACAACGGCTCCGTGGCCCGTCTGAACTTCGGCTTCCTGTCGGCGGCCCGGGTGCGGCGCTGGCTGCACGACGGCACCTTCGACGTGATCCACATCCATGAGCCGGCCTCCCCGTCGCTGGGTCTGCTGGCGTGCTGGGCCGCGCAGGGCCCCATCGTCGCGACCTTCCACACCTCGAACCCGCGCTCCAGGGCGATGGTCGCCGCGTACTCCATCCTCCAGGCGGCACTGGAGAAGATCAGCGCGCGGATCGCGGTGAGCGAGTACGCGCGGCGCACCCTCGTCGAGCACCTGGGCGGCGACGCCGTCGTCATCCCGAACGGCGTCGACGTCGACTTCTTCGCACGGGCCAAGCCCAAGCCCGAGTGGCAGGGCGACACCCTCGGCTTCATCGGCCGCATCGACGAGCCCCGCAAGGGCCTGCCCGTCCTCATGAAGGCCCTCCCGAAGATCCTCGCCGAGCGTCCGCAGACCCGGTTGCTGGTCGCCGGGCGCGGCGACGAGGAGGAGGCCGTGGAGTCCCTGCCCGCCGAGATGCGCTCGCGCGTCGAGTTCCTGGGCATGGTCAGCGACGAGGACAAGGCCCGCTTCCTGCGCAGCGTCGACGTGTACGTCGCGCCCAACACCGGTGGCGAGAGCTTCGGGATCATCCTGGTCGAGGCGATGTCGGCGGGGGCACCGGTGCTCGCGTCGGATCTCGACGCGTTCGCCCAGGTCCTCGACCAGGGCGCCGCGGGCGAACTGTTCGCCAACGAGGACGCGGACGCGCTGGCCGCCGCCGCGGTCCGGCTCCTGGGCGACCCCGCGCGCCGCGCCGAACTGCGCGAGCGGGGGAGCAGCCACGTACGGCGCTTCGACTGGTCGACCGTCGGCGCGGACATCCTGTCCGTGTACGAGACCGTGACGGACGGGGCGGCGGCGGTGGCCGCCGACGAACGCACGGGACTCCGGGCGCGCTTCGGACTCGCCCGGGACTGACCCGCGCCGGCCGCGTCCGGTGGGCGTGCCGGACGGGAGCGTCGAAGGTGCCGCAGGTGTCCGGTGGGCGTGCCGGACGGGACCGGTGAGCCTGCTGAACCCGTCCGGTGATCCGGGCCCGTCGGGAGCCGTCACCGCGCAGAGGTAGCCTTGCCGCCCGTGACCGGAACCCTGATCTGGATCGTCGTCGGCCTCGTCGCGATCGGCCTGTACCTGAGCTGGACCGCCGGCCGGCTCGACCGGCTGCACGCCCGCATCGACGCCGCCCGCGCGGCCCTCGACGCGCAGCTGCTGCGCCGCGCCTCCGTGGCACAGGAACTGGCCACGTCCGGGGTGCTCGATCCGGCCGCCTCCATCGTGCTGTACGAGGCGGCCCACGAGGCCCGGCAGGCCGAGGAGGACCAGCGCGAGGTGGCCGAGAGCGAGCTGAGCCAGGCCCTGCGCGCCGTGTTCGGGGAGGCGCAGCAGGTCGACGCGGTACGCGAGGCGCCGGGCGGCGAGGAGGCCGCCCACGAGCTGGCGCAGGCGGTGCGCCGGGTGCCGATGGCCCGGCGGTTCCACAACGACGCCGTACGCGCCGCCAGGGCCCTGCGTCGTCACCGCAAGGTGCGCTGGTTCCGCCTGGCGGGCCACGCGCCGTTCCCCATGGCCTTCGAGATGGACGACGAGCCCCCGGCGGCACTGGCCGAGCGCCAGGCGGCCTGACCCGGGACGGGCCGCGACGGTCCGGTCACCCCGTGGCACGGGCGAAAAAAATCCACCGCCTCTCCATTGGCCCTTGCAGTGGCCTGGTCGCCTCACGTTTCCTCGGTGCAGCACAAACCCTCTTTCACCGAGTGAGGTCAACCCGTGTCCAGCACGCTCTCCAACCCCGCCCAGACCCCCGAGACCGGCACCGCCCGCGTGAAGCGCGGCATGGCCGAGCAGCTCAAGGGCGGCGTGATCATGGACGTCGTCACGCCGGAGCAGGCGAAGATCGCCGAGGACGCGGGCGCCGTCGCCGTCATGGCCCTGGAGCGGGTCCCCGCCGACATCCGCAAGGACGGCGGAGTGGCCCGCATGTCCGACCCGGACATGATCGAAGGCATCATCGACGCCGTCTCGATCCCGGTCATGGCGAAGTCCCGCATCGGCCACTTCGTCGAGGCCCAGGTGCTCCAGTCCCTCGGCGTCGACTACATCGACGAGTCCGAGGTCCTCACCCCGGCCGACGAGGTCAACCACTCCGACAAGTGGGCGTTCACCACCCCCTTCGTCTGCGGCGCCACCAACCTCGGCGAGGCCCTGCGCCGCATCGCCGAGGGTGCCGCCATGATCCGCTCCAAGGGCGAGGCCGGCACCGGCAACGTCGTCGAGGCCGTCCGCCACCTGCGCCAGATCAAGAACGAGATCGCCAAGCTGCGCGGCTTCGACAACAACGAGCTGTACGCCGCCGCCAAGGAGCTGCGCGCTCCGTACGAGCTCGTCAAGGAGGTCGCCGAGCTCGGCAAGCTCCCGGTCGTGCTGTTCTCCGCCGGTGGCGTCGCCACCCCGGCCGACGCCGCTCTGATGCGTCAGCTCGGCGCCGAGGGCGTCTTCGTCGGCTCCGGCATCTTCAAGTCGGGCGACCCGGCCAAGCGCGCCGCCGCCATCGTGAAGGCCACCACCTTCTACGACGACCCGAAGATCATCGCGGACGCGTCCCGCAACCTGGGCGAGGCCATGGTCGGCATCAACTGCGACACCCTCCCCGAGACCGAGCGCTACGCCAACCGCGGCTGGTAATCACCTCATGAACACTCCTGTCATTGGCGTCCTGGCTCTCCAGGGCGACGTACGGGAGCACCTCATCGCCCTGGCCGCGGCCGACGCCGTGGCCAGGCCGGTGCGGCGCCCCGAAGAGATCGTGGAGGTGGACGGCCTCGTCATTCCCGGCGGCGAGTCCACCACCATCTCCAAACTGGCCGTCCTCTTCGGAGTGATGGAGCCCCTCCGCGCGCGCGTGCGCGACGGCATGCCCGTCTACGGCACCTGCGCCGGCATGATCATGCTCGCCGACAAGATCCTCGACCCGCGGTCCGGGCAGGAGACCTTCGGCGGCATCGACATGATCGTGCGCCGCAACGCCTTCGGGCGTCAGAACGAGTCCTTCGAAGCGGCGGTCGACGTCCGCGGTGTCGAGGGCGATCCTGTAGAGGGCGTCTTCATCCGCGCCCCCTGGGTCGAGTCCGTGGGCGCCGAGGTCGAGGTGCTCGCCGAGCACGGCGGCCACATCGTCGCCGTACGCCAGGGCAACGCGCTGGCCACGTCGTTCCACCCGGAACTGACCGGCGACCACCGCGTGCACGGGCTGTTCGTCGACATGGTGCGCGCGAACCGGACACCGGAGTCCTTGTAGGATCTGGGGGTCCCCCAGATCCTTAAGGTCTGGGGGAGTTCGTACGGGATGGGTTACGCGAAGGAGACAGGCAGATGTCCGGCCACTCTAAATGGGCCACGACGAAGCACAAGAAGGCCGTGATCGACGCCAAGCGCGGCAAGCTCTTCGCGAAGCTGATCAAGAACATCGAGGTCGCGGCGCGCATGGGCGGCGTGGACCTCGACGGAAATCCGACGCTGTACGACGCCGTGCAGAAGGCGAAGAAGTCGTCGGTCCCGAACAAGAACATCGACTCCGCGATCAAGCGCGGCGGCGGTCTCGAAGCCGGTGGCGCCGACTACGAGACGATCATGTACGAGGGCTACGGCCCGAACGGTGTCGCCGTGCTCATCGAGTGCCTCACGGACAACCGCAACCGTGCCGCCTCGGACGTCCGCGTCGCGATGACCCGCAACGGCGGCTCGATGGCCGACCCGGGCTCCGTCTCGTACCTGTTCAACCGCAAGGGCGTCGTGATCGTCCCCAAGGGCGAGCTGGCCGAGGACGACGTCCTGGGTGCCGTGCTCGACGCGGGCGCCGAAGAGGTCAACGACCTCGGCGAGTCCTTCGAGGTCATCTCCGAGGCCACCGACCTGGTCGCGGTGCGCACCGCGCTCCAGGAGGCCGGCATCGACTACGACTCCGCCGACGCCAACTTCGTCCCGACGATGCAGATCGAACTGGACGAGGAGGGCGCCCGGAAGATCTTCAAGCTGATCGACGCCCTGGAGGACAGCGACGACGTGCAGAACGTCTTCGCCAACTTCGACGTGAGCGACGACGTCATGGAGAAGGTCGACGCCTGATCGCACCGGCTGGGCCACGGGCCGACGGGAACACACCCCGTCGGCCCGTCGCTTTGTCAGCGGCACCCGATAGCCTGCGGGAACTGGGGGCGGAGCCCGGCGAATGCCGGGCCGGATCGAAGGAGGGGGCTGGGTGCGGGTACTGGGCGTCGATCCCGGATTGACCCGGTGCGGTGTGGGAGTGGTCGAAGGAGTCGCGGGCCGGCCCCTGGCCCTGCGCGGCGTCGGTGTCGTGCGCACCCCGGCCGACGCCGAACTGGGACTGCGCCTCGTCGCGATCGAGCAGGGCATCGAACAGTGGCTCGACGAGCACGAGCCCGAGTTCGTCGCCGTGGAGCGCGTCTTCAGCCAGCACAACGTACGCACGGTGATGGGCACCGCCCAGGCCAGCGCGGTCGCCATGCTGTGCGCGTCCCGCCGGGGCATCCCCGTCGCCCTGCACACCCCGAGCGAGGTCAAGGCCGCCGTCACCGGCAACGGACGGGCCGACAAGGCCCAGGTGGGCGCGATGGTCACGCGCCTGCTCCGCCTCGACGCGCCACCGAAGCCCGCCGACGCCGCCGACGCCCTCGCTCTCGCCATCTGTCACATCTGGCGCGCCCCCGCCCAGAACAGGCTCCAGCAGGCGGTCACCGAGAACAGGCTCCAGCAGGCCGCCGCACGCAACCGGCTCCAGCAGGCCGCCGCCGAGCGCCGGCAGCCGCCCCCCGCACAGCCCCACGCATCGAAAGGCCGTACCGCATGATCGCCTTCGTCAGCGGCCCGGTGGCCGCCCTCGCCCCCGACTCCGCGGTGGTCGAAGTCGGCGGGATCGGCATCGCCGTCCAGTGCACGCCCAACACCCTCTCGACGCTGCGGACCGGCCGGCAGGCCAAGCTCGCCACCTCCCTCGTCGTCCGCGAGGACTCCCTCACGCTCTACGGCTTCGCGGACGACGACGAGCGGCAGACCTTCGAACTGCTGCAGACCGCCAGCGGCGTCGGACCCCGGCTGGCCCAGGCGATGCTCGCCGTGCACAGCCCCGACGCCCTGCGCCGCGCGGTGTCCACCGGGGACGAGAAGGCGCTCACCGCCGTCCCCGGCATCGGGAAGAAGGGCGCCCAGAAGCTCCTCCTGGAGCTGAAGGACCGGCTCGGTGAGCCGCTCGGCACGGGCGGCCCCGCCATCGGGACGGCGGTGACCACCGGGTGGCGCGACCAACTGCACGCCGCGCTCATCGGTCTCGGGTACGCGACCCGGGAGGCCGACGAGGCGGTCAACGCCGTCGCTCCGCAGGCAGCGGCCGCCGAGGGCGCCCCGCAGGTGGGCCAGCTCCTCAAGGCCGCCCTGCAGACCCTGAACCGCGCCCGCTGAACCGCCGGCACCCCCACCACACCCCGAGGCACTTCACATGAACTGGGACGACACGACCGACGCGACCGCCGCCGAGCGGCTCGTCGGCCCCGCCGAGGAGCGGCTGGTGGACTCGGTCGCCGACCGCGAGGACCAGGCGGTCGAGGCGGCGCTGCGCCCGAAGGACCTGGACGAGTTCATCGGCCAGGAGAAGGTCCGTGAGCAGCTCGACCTGGTCCTGCGGGCCGCACGCGCGCGTGGCGCCACCGCCGACCACGTGCTCCTCTCGGGGGCCCCGGGACTCGGCAAGACCACCCTGTCGATGATCATCGCGGCCGAGATGGGCGCCCCGATCCGCATCACCAGCGGCCCCGCCATCCAGCACGCCGGGGACCTCGCCGCGATCCTCTCCTCCCTCCAGGAGGGCGAGGTGCTCTTCCTCGACGAGATCCACCGCATGTCCAGGCCCGCCGAAGAGATGCTCTACATGGCGATGGAGGACTTCCGGGTCGACGTCATCGTCGGCAAGGGCCCCGGCGCCACGGCCATCCCGCTGGAACTGCCGCCGTTCACCCTGGTCGGCGCCACCACGCGCGCGGGCCTGCTGCCGCCACCGCTGCGCGACCGCTTCGGCTTCACCGCCCACATGGAGTTCTACGAGCCCGCCGAGCTGGAGCGGGTCGTCCACCGTTCCGCGAGCCTCCTCGACGTCGAGATCGACCCGGACGGCGCCGCGGAGATCGCCGGACGTTCCCGGGGCACGCCCCGCATCGCCAACCGCCTGCTGCGCCGCGTGCGCGACTACGCGCAGGTCAAGGCGGACGGAGCGATCACCAGGGAGATCGCGGCGGCGGCCCTCCAGGTGTACGAGGTGGACGCCCGCGGCCTGGACCGCCTGGACCGCGGTGTCCTCGAAGCACTGCTCAAGCTCTTCGGCGGCGGCCCGGTGGGCCTGTCGACGCTCGCCGTCGCGGTGGGGGAGGAGCGTGAGACCGTGGAAGAGGTGGCCGAACCCTTCCTCGTCCGGGAAGGACTGCTCGCCCGTACGCCCCGTGGCCGGGTGGCCACACCGGCGGCATGGGCGCATCTCGGGCTCACCCCGCCCCGCCAGGCCACCGGTGGAAACGGACAACAGGACCTGTTCGGGGCGTGACGGCGCGGGGATGTGTCGGGGCAGGAACCCCGGTGCCATGCTGAGCGTTGTTCACTGAGTGCGGACTCGCTTAGACTCCGCCGATGCCGCCCTTGTCGACGGCATACATACCCCCAACCATCAGGCCGCCCCCCATTGCGGTCGTAGAAGGAAGTTCCGACCCGTGAGTCTCGTGACCCTCCTCCCGTTCATCGTGCTCATCGGGGCCATGTTCCTGATGACCCGGTCGGCCAAGAAGAAGCAGCAGCAGGCTGCGCAGATGCGCAACGACATGCAGCCCGGCTCCGGTGTCCGCACGATTGGTGGCATGTACGCAACCGTCAAGGAGGTCAACGAGGACACGGTCCTCCTTGACGCCGCCCCGGGGGTCGACCTGCTCTTCGCGAAGAACGCGATCGGCGCCGTCCTCACGGACGACGAGTACAACCGCATCGTCCACGGCATCGAGCACGACCTGAAGGCCGACGGTGCCGTCGTCCCGGACGACGCCTCCTCCCTCACCGAGACCGACGAGCCCGCCGCCGACGCCTCTTCCGACGCCTCCGACGACAAGCCCCTCGACCTCGGCAAGAAGGACGCGGCGGACGAGCCGGCCGACGAGCCCGCCGAGGCGAAGGCCGACGACGCCGGCGCAGCGGAGCTGAAGAAGACCGACGGCGAGGCCGACGCGAAGTAGTCACGACCCGGGTGCGCGGCGCGACCCGCTCGCGCCCCGCGCACCCGGGACGTGCTGTTCTCGCACGGAGTCCCGACACCATGTCATGGCCGCCCGCGCGCTGACCCGGCGCACGGTGGCCCGAGAGGGAGTACGAGAAGGTGGCAGCACCGAAGAAGGGCCGGAGCGCGAGCGCCCAGAGCAGGCCGGGGCGCTCGCTGGCCCTCATCCTGATCGCCATCGCGGCGCTCACCGGGGGGATGTTCCTCTCCGGGCACCCCACCCCGCGTCTCGGCATCGACCTCGCCGGCGGCACCAGCATCACGCTCGAGGCGAAGAACGAGCCCGGTCAGCCCAACGCGATCAACAAGACCAACATGGACACAGCGGTCGACATCATGAACCGCCGTGTCAATGGTCTCGGCGTGTCCGAGGCGGAGGTCCAGACGCAGGGCGACAGGAACATCATCGTCAACATTCCCAAGGGCACGAATTCCAAGCAGGCCCGGGAGCAGGTCGGCACCACCGCAAAGCTCTACTTCCGTCCGGTCCTGACCACCGAGGTCTCCGGAACCGACGCGTCGGCCAGCCCGTCGCCGAGCACCAGCTCGTCGAACAAGGCCACCGACAAGGCGACGGACAAGGCGACGTCGTCGAGCTCCGCGACGCCGTCGGCCAGTGCCACCTCCCAGGGCCGCGCGGTCAGCGACGCCCTGAAGGCCGACACCACGCCGTCCGCGAGCGGCTCCGCGAGCACGTCGCCCTCCTCCAGCGCGTCGCCGTCGGCGAGCAGCAGCGTGGACCCGGGCACGGCCAAGCTCCAGGCCCAGTACGCCGCCCTCGACTGCACCGACAAGGCGGTCCGCGCCACGGCCGGTGACGGCGTCAAGCCGTCCGACCCCACCGTGGCCTGCGGCCAGAACTCGTCGGGCCAGTGGCAGAAGTACATCCTCGGCCCGGCCGAGGTGTCCGGCACGGACATCAAGAAGGCCGCCGCGGTCTACGACACGCAGAGCGCCGCGGGCTGGAAGGTCACCATGGACTTCACGTCCGGTGGCTCCAAGAAGTTCGCCAGCATCACCGGCAAGCTCGCCCAGAACCAGTCCCCGCAGAACCAGTTCGCCATCGTGCTCGACGGCGAGGTCGTCTCCGACCCGTACGTCAACCAGGCGCTGACCGGCGGCAACGCGGAGATCTCCGGAAGCTTCAGCCAGACCGAGGCCCAGGACCTGGCCAACATGCTGAAGTACGGCGCCCTGCCGCTCACCTTCAAGGAGGCGAGCGTCACCACCGTGACCGCCGCGCTCGGTGGTGAGCAGCTGCACGCCGGCCTGATCGCCGGTGCGATCGGCCTCGGCCTGGTCGTCATCTACCTGGTGGTCTACTACCGGGGCCTGTCGCTCATCGCGATCGCGTCCCTGCTGGTGTCGGCGGTCCTCACCTACGTGATCATGTCGCTGCTCGGTCCGACCATCGGCTTCGCGCTGAACCTCCCGGCCGTCTGCGGTGCGATCGTCGCGATCGGTATCACGGCGGACTCGTTCATCGTGTTCTTCGAACGTATCCGTGACGAGATCCGCGAGGGCCGCACCCTGCGGCCCGCCGTCGAGCGCGCCTGGCCGCGCGCGCGGCGCACCATCCTGGTCTCCGACTTCGTGTCGTTCCTCGCCGCCGCGGTGCTCTTCATCGTCACGGTCGGCAAGGTCCAGGGCTTCGCGTTCACGCTCGGCCTGACCACCCTGCTCGACGTGGTCGTCGTCTTCTTCTTCACCAAGCCGCTGATGACGATCCTCGCCCGCAGGAAGTTCTTCGCGAGCGGCCACAGCTGGTCCGGTCTCGACCCGAAGCGACTGGGCGCCCAGCCGCCGCTGCGCCGCACCCGTCGCGCGTCCGCCCCCGTCGACACGAAGGAGGCGTGAGATGTCGAAACTCGGCACCCTCGGCGCCCGGCTCCACCGCGGCGAGATCGGCTACGACTTCGTCGGCAAGCGCAAGATCTGGTACGGCATCTCGATCCTGATCACCATCACGGCCATCCTCGGCCTGACGGTGCGCGGCCTGAACATGGGCATCGAGTTCCAGGGCGGAGCCGTCTTCACCACCGAGAAGACCAGCGTCTCGGTCACGCAGGCGGAGACGTTCGCCGAGGAGGCCTCCGGCCACGACGCGATCGTCCAGAAGCTCGGCAACGGCGGTCTGCGCATCCAGATCGCCGGCATCGACACCGACAAGTCCGACCAGATCAAGGACACGCTGGCCAAGGACCTGAACGTCAACGCCGAGAAGATCAACGCCGACCTGGTCGGCCCCAGCTGGGGTGACCAGATCGCCAACAAGGCCTGGCAGGGCCTGGCGATCTTCATGGTCCTCGTGGTGATCTACCTGGCCATCGCCTTCGAATGGCGCATGGCCGTCGCCGCGCTGGTCGCCCTGATCCACGACATCACCATCACGGTCGGCATCTACGCCCTGGTGGGCTTCGAGGTCACCCCGGGCACCGTGATCGGTCTGCTGACGATCCTCGGTTACTCGCTCTACGACACGGTCGTCGTCTTCGACAGCCTCAAGGAGCAGACGAAGGACATCACCAAGCAGACCCGCTTCACCTACAGCGAGATCGCCGACCGCTCGATCAACGGCACTCTGGTCCGGTCGATCAACACCACGGTGGTCGCGCTGCTCCCGGTCGCGGGCCTGCTGTTCATCGGTGGCGGTGTCCTCGGCGCGGGCATGCTCAACGACATCTCGCTGTCGCTGTTCGTCGGCCTCGCCGCCGGTGCGTACTCGTCGATCTTCATCGCCACGCCGCTCGTCGCCGACCTCAAGGAGCGCGAGCCGCAGATGAAGGCCCTGCGCAAGCGGGTCCTCGCCAAGCGGGCCCAGGCCGCCGCCAAGGGCGAGTCCCTGGAGCCCCAGGCCGCCGGAGCGCCGCTGGACGACGAGCCGGACGACGTCGCCCCGGCGGTCGTCGGCCCGCGCAACCAGCCCGCGTCCCGCAACCGCGGCCGCGGCCGTCCCTCGGGGAAGCGCCGATGACGGGCATCGAGGAACTGTTGCTCAGCCGCATCCGCGATGTGGCCGACTACCCGGAGCCGGGTGTGATGTTCAAGGACATCACCCCGCTTCTGGCGGACCCGGCCGCTTTCGGGGCACTCACCGACGCCCTCGCCGACATCGCCGTGCGCAACGGCGCGACGAAGATCGTCGGCCTGGAGGCCCGGGGCTTCATCCTCGGTGCTCCGGTCGCGATCCGTGCCGGGCTCGGCTTCATCCCGGTCCGCAAGGCGGGCAAGCTGCCCGGTGCGACGCTGTCGCAGGCGTACGACCTGGAGTACGGCTCCGCCGAGATCGAGGTGCACGCCGAGGACCTGAGCGCGGGCGACCGTGTGCTCGTCGTCGACGACGTCCTGGCCACCGGCGGCACCGCCGAGGCCTCCCTCCGGCTGATCCGCCGGGCGGGCGCCGAGACCGCGGGTGTCGCCGTGCTGATGGAGCTCGGCTTCCTGGGCGGCCGGGGCCGTCTGGAGCAGGCGCTCCAGGGAGCTCCGCTGGAGGCGCTCCTCAAGGTGTGAGCGGAGCCAGGACGCCGAGTCCGGCCGCCCCGTGGGAAAACCCCCGGGAAAGGTCCGGGAAAGGCCCTGGAAAGCCCTGAGGCACCCGTAGGACACCGCGGAGGCGGGCCCCGGAGGAATCCGGCGCCCGCCTCTTGCGTTGCTTCTGTATGAGGCCGTCCCAACGGCCGACAGCGAGTCCGACGCCCAGGATCGCTACCATGGGATCTCCGGAGCCTGACCGGGGGACCCGGAACGCGCACGAGGAGCCCTCTTGCCAGACGAGGCCCAGCCACTCGCCCCCAGCGCCGAACGCCTGGGAGTCACCCCGTCCGCGAAGCCCGAGCGTGCCTCGGCGCCCGCGGACAGGCCCGCCAAGAACACCACCGGCGGGCCGGTCGAGCATGCCCAGGCGGCGCCCGACCGCAAGACGGCCGAGCAGCCACGTCCCAAGCCCGCCCCTCCCGAGCGCCCCTCCGGCACGTCGGCGGTCCGCCCCGCGCCGGGCCAGCCCGCGCGCAGCGGCGGTTCCTCCAACCGCGTACGCGCCCGCCTCGCCCGTCTCGGCGTCCAGCGCTCCAACCCGTACAACCCGGTTCTGGAGCCCCTGCTGCGGATAGTGCGCAGCAACGACCCGAAGATCGAGACGGCCACCCTCCGGCAGATCGAGAAGGCCTACCAGGTCGCCGAGCGCTGGCACCGCGGCCAGAAGCGCAAGAGTGGCGACCCGTACATCACGCATCCGCTCGCCGTGACCACCATCCTCGCCGAGCTCGGCATGGACCCGGCGACGCTGATGGCGGGCCTGCTGCACGACACCGTCGAGGACACCGAGTACGGCCTGGACACCCTGCGCCGCGACTTCGGCGACCAGGTCGCCCTTCTCGTCGACGGCGTCACAAAGCTCGACAAGGTCAAGTTCGGCGAGGCCGCGCAGGCCGAGACCGTACGCAAGATGGTCGTCGCCATGGCCAAGGACCCCCGCGTCCTGGTCATCAAGCTCGCCGACCGCCTGCACAACATGCGCACCATGCGCTACCTCAAGCGCGAGAAGCAGGAGAAGAAGGCGCGCGAGACCCTGGAGATCTACGCGCCGCTCGCCCACCGCCTGGGCATGAACACCATCAAGTGGGAGCTGGAGGACCTCGCCTTCGCGATCCTCTATCCCAAGATGTACGACGAGATCGTGCGCCTGGTCGCCGAGCGCGCCCCCAAGCGCGACGAGTACCTCGCCATAGTGACCGACGAGGTCCAGTCCGACCTGCGGGCGGCCCGGATCAAGGCGACGGTCACCGGACGCCCGAAGCACTACTACTCCGTCTACCAGAAGATGATCGTCCGCGGCCGTGACTTCGCGGAGATCTACGACCTGGTGGGCATCCGCGTCCTGGTCGACACCGTCCGGGACTGCTACGCCGCTCTCGGCACCGTGCACGCGCGATGGAACCCGGTCCCCGGCCGGTTCAAGGACTACATCGCGATGCCCAAGTTCAACATGTACCAGTCGCTGCACACGACGGTGATCGGCCCCAACGGCAAGCCGGTCGAACTGCAGATCCGCACCTTCGACATGCACCGCCGCGCCGAGTACGGCATCGCCGCGCACTGGAAGTACAAGCAGGAGACCGTCGCCGGCACCTCCAAGATCCGCACCGACGTGCCCCGGGCCGCGAAGGGCAGCGCCGGCCAGGACACGGTCAACGACATGGCGTGGCTGCGCCAGTTGCTCGACTGGCAGAAGGAGACGGAGGACCCGAGCGAGTTCCTGGAGTCCCTGCGCTTCGACCTGTCCCGCAACGAGGTGTTCGTCTTCACCCCCAAGGGCGACGTCATAGCGCTTCCGGCAGGTGCCACACCGGTCGACTTCGCGTACGCGGTCCACACGGAGGTCGGCCACCGGACGATAGGCGCACGCGTCAACGGACGCCTGGTCCCGCTCGAATCCACCCTGGACAACGGCGACTTGGTGGAGGTGTTCACCTCCAAGGCCACCGGCGCGGGCCCCTCCCGCGACTGGCTTGGCTTCGTGAAGTCGCCGCGCGCGCGCAACAAGATCCGCGCCTGGTTCTCCAAGGAGCGCCGCGACGAGGCGATCGAGCACGGCAAGGACGCCATCGCCCGTGCGATGCGCAAGCAGAACCTGCCGATCCAGCGCATCCTCACCGGCGACTCCCTGGTCACCCTCGCGCACGAGATGCGCTACCCGGACATCTCGTCCCTGTACGCGGCGATCGGCGAGGGCCACGTCACCGCGCAGAGCGTCGTGCAGAAGCTGGTGCAGGCACTCGGCGGCGAGGAGGCGGCCACCGAGGAGATCGACGAGGCCGTTCCGCCGGCTCGCGGACGTGGCCGCAAGCGCCGCTCCAACGCCGATCCGGGTGTGGTCGTCAAGGGCGTCGAGGACGTGTGGGTCAAGCTCGCCCGCTGTTGTACGCCGGTGCCGGGCGACCCGATCATCGGGTTCGTCACGCGCGGCAGCGGCGTCTCGGTGCACCGCAGCGACTGCGTCAACGTCGACTCGCTGTCCCGTGAGCCGGAGCGCATCCTCGACGTCGAGTGGGCGCCCACGCAGTCCTCGGTCTTCCTGGTGGCCATACAGGTCGAGGCCCTGGACCGCTCGCGGCTCCTGTCGGACGTCACACGTGTCCTGTCGGACCAGCACGTGAACATCCTGTCCGCGGCCGTGCAGACGTCCCGCGACCGGGTCGCCACCTCGCGCTTCACCTTCGAGATGGGCGACCCCAAGCACCTGGGGCACGTCCTGAAGGCGGTCAGGGGCGTCGAGGGCGTGTACGACGTCTACCGCGTGACCTCGGCCCGCAGGCCGTAACGGCGGGCCGCGCCCGGACGGCACACGAGAGGGGCTCCCGTACGCACCGTACGGGAGCCCCTCTCGTGTCGCCGATGGGTCAGCCGCCGAACTCCTGCAGACCCTTCAGGGCCTGGTCGAGCAGCGCCTGACGGCCGTCGAGCTCCTTCTGGAGCTTGTCGGCCTTCGCGGTGTTGCCCGCGGAGCGCGCCGCCTCGATCTGGCCCTGCAGCTTGTCCACGGCGGCCTGGAGCTGTCCGGTCAGACCCTCGGCACGCGCGCGTGCCTCCGGGTTGGTCCGGCGCCACTCGGCCTCCTCGGACTCCTGGAGAGCCCGCTCCACCGCGTGCATCCGGCCCTCGACCTTCGGGCGGGCGTCGCGCGGCACGTGACCGATGGCCTCCCAGCGCTCGTTGATCGAGCGGAAGGCGGCGCGGGCCGCCTTCAGGTCGGTCACCGGGACGAGCTTCTCGGCCTCCTCGGCCAGCTCCTCCTTGAGCTTCAGGTTCTCCGACTGCTCCGCGTCGCGCTCGGCGAAGACGGAGCTGCGGGCCGCGAAGAACACGTCCTGGGCGCCGCGGAAGCGGTTCCACAGGTCGTCCTCGTGCTCGCGCTGCGCCCGGCCCGCGGCCTTCCAGTCCGCCATCAGCTCGCGGTAGCGGGCGGCCGTCGGACCCCAGTCCGTCGAACCGGACAGCGCCTCGGCCTCGGCGACCAGCTTCTCCTTGGTCTTGCGGGCCTCCTCGCGCTGCGCGTCCAGCGACGCGAAGTGCGCCTTGCGGCGCTTGGAGAACGCCGAGCGCGCGTGCGAGAAGCGGTGCCACAGCTCGTCGTCCGACTTGCGGTCGAGCCGCGGCAGGCCCTTCCAGGTGTCCACCAGCGCGCGCAGCCGTTCGCCGGCCGCCCGCCACTGGTCGCTCTGCGCGAGCTCCTCGGCCTCGACGACCAGCGCCTCTTTGGCGTGCCGCGCCTCGTCGGACTGTTTGGCCCGCTGGGCCTTGCGCTCCTCGCGGCGCGACTCGACCGTCTCGACGAGCTTGTCCAGCCGTCCGCGCAGCGCGTCCAGATCACCGACCGCGTGGTGGGCGTCCACCTGCTCGCGGATGTGATCGATGGCGGTCTGGGCGTCCTTCGCCGACAGGTCGGTGGTCTTCACTCGCTTCTCGAGGAGGCCGATCTCGACAACCAGGCCCTCGTACTTGCGCTCGAAGTAGGCCAACGCCTCCTCGGGGGAGCCGGCCTGCCAGGAACCGACGACCTGCTCGCCGTCGGCCGTACGCACGTACACGGTCCCCGTCTCGTCGACGCGGCCCCACGGGTCGCTGCTCACAGCGCCTCCTCCACATGATGCCTGCGAGGGGCGTCGTAGCCCCCTGGCATCGTCCACAGTTTCGTCACCGCCAACATAGGCGACCAGCGGGTTGCCTGTCCGCATCCCGCGCGACCGAAGTTCCCCTGTTGACGGTCAGGATTTGGTGATGGTCGCCTTGTCGATCACCACGGTCGCGTTCGGTGCGGTGTTGCCGGTCTGAGGATCGGCGGGCTGCGCACCGGCGGCGGCGATCTTCTTGAGGACCTTCATCCCCGCCTCGGACACCGTGCCGAACGGTGTGTAGTCGGGCGACAGCTGACTGTCCTGGTAGACCAGGAAGAACTGGCTGCCACCGGTGTTGCGGCCCTTCTGCGTCTGGGGGTTGTACTGGTTGGCCATCGCGACGGTGCCCGCCGGATACACGTTGCCCTTCAGGCTTTTGTCCTTCAGGTTCTCGTCCGGGATGGTGTACCCGGGACCGCCGGCGCCGGTGCCCTGCGGATCGCCGCACTGGAGCACGTAGATGCCGTCGGTGGTGAGCCGGTGGCACTTGGTGTGGTCGAAGTAGCCCTTGCCGGCGAGGAAGTCGAACGAGTTGACCGTGTGCGGGGCCGCCGAGGCCTTCAGCGCGATGTCTATGTCACCGCAGGTCGTCGCCATCTTCATCGTGTAGTCCGCGGACTTGTCGATGGTGAGCCCCGGCTCCTTCTTCCAGCTCAGCTGCTTCACCTTGCCCTCCGCGGCCTTCTCGCACGGGTCGGGCGCCTTGCTCGTCGCCGAGGGGGTCGGCGTCACCTCCGCGCCCGCGTTGGCCTTCTTGTCGTCGTTCTTGAAGACCCCGGTCGCGTACGACACGACACTGCCCACCACGACCACGCCGAGCACCGAGGCGACGATCGCGTTGCGCGTGTGCGTCTTGCGCCGTGCGGCCGTACGCCGCTGCTGCTGTCGCAAGAACTTCTCCCGGGCGAGCTGACGCCGCCGCTGTTCCTGGCTGACCACCGGGTTTTCTCCTCATGCGTCTCGTACGTCAAGTGGGACGCGTGCGTCTTGTGAGCCGACCGCCTGCGTGTGCCCCGTACCGTATATGGGTTCGCTGAGGAATCGGCAGCGCCGGTAGGCTCTGACCACAGCCGCCCACCCCGTACGACACCAGCGCGTACGCCACCACGAAGGACGATCGTGCTCATTGCCGGGTTCCCCGCCGGGGCCTGGGGGACCAACTGTTACCTGGTCGCCCCCGCCGCGGGTGAGGAGTGCGTGATCATCGACCCGGGCCATCAGGCCGCCCAGGGAGTCGAGGACGCACTCAAGAAACATCGGCTCAAGCCCGTCGCGGTCATCCTGACCCATGGCCACATCGACCACGTCGCCTCGGTCGTCCCGGTCTGCGGAGCGCACGACGTACCGGCCTGGATCCACCCCGAGGACCGGTACATGATGAGCGACCCGGAGAAGGCGCTCGGCCGTTCCATCGGCATGCCGCTGATGGGCGAGCTGACCGTGGGGGAGCCCGACGACGTCAAGGAGCTCTCCGACGGCGCGCGGCTGGAGCTGGCGGGCCTCGACCTCTCCGTCGCGCACGCGCCCGGCCATACCAAGGGGTCGGTGACGTTCCGGATGCCGGAGGCCGCGGACATCCCGTCCGTGTTCTTCTCCGGGGATCTGCTCTTCGCCGGCTCCATCGGACGCACCGACCTGCCCGGCGGCGACATGGCCGACATGCTCGACTCGCTGGCCCGTGTGTGCCTGCCGCTCGACGACTCGACCGTGGTGCTGTCCGGCCACGGCCCCCAGACGACCATCGGCCAGGAGCGCGCCACCAATCCGTATCTGCGGCAGGTGGCCGCCGGCCAAGGGAGCGTGGACGCTCCCCGACGAGGAATGTGACGAGAGACTTTCCGTGAGCACCTTCAAGGCCCCCAAGGGCACGTACGACCTGATCCCGCCGGAGTCCGCGACGTATCTGGCCGTCCGCGAGGCCATCGCCGCACCGCTGCGCAACTCCGGCTACGGCTACATCGAGACGCCCGGCTTCGAGAACGTCGAACTGTTCGCGCGCGGCGTCGGCGAGTCCACCGACATCGTGACCAAGGAGATGTACGCCTTCGAGACCAAGGGCGGCGACCGGCTGGCCCTGCGTCCGGAGGGCACCGCCTCCGTACTGCGCGCGGCGCTGGAGGCGAACCTGCACAAGGCGGGCAACCTCCCCGTCAAGCTCTGGTACTCGGGCTCCTACTACCGCTACGAGCGCCCGCAGAAGGGCCGTTACAGGCACTTCTCGCAGGTCGGTGCCGAGGCGATCGGTGCCGAGGACCCGGCTCTGGACGCCGAGCTCATCATCCTGGCGGACCAGGCCTACCGGTCGCTCGGACTGCGCAACTTCCGGATCCTGCTGAACTCGCTCGGCGACAAGGAGTGCCGCCCCGTGTACCGGGCGGCCCTGCAGGACTTCCTGCGCGGCCTCGACCTGGACGAGGACACCCTGCGCCGCGCGGAGATCAACCCGCTGCGCGTCCTCGACGACAAGCGGGACGACGTGCAGAAGCAGCTGGTCGGCGCGCCGCTGCTGCGGGACTACCTGTGCGACGCGTGCAAGGCGTACCACGAGGAGGTGCGCGAGCTGATCACCGCCGCGGGCGTCTCCTTCGAGGACGACCCGAAGCTGGTGCGCGGGCTCGACTACTACACCCGGACGACCTTCGAGTTCGTCCACGACGGCCTGGGCTCCCAGTCCGCGGTCGGCGGAGGCGGGCGTTACGACGGTCTCTCCGAGATGATCGGCGGTCCCGCGCTGCCGTCGGTGGGCTGGGCGCTGGGCGTCGACCGCACGGTCCTCGCCCTGGAGGCCGAGGGCGTCTCGCTCGAACTCCCCGCGTCGACCAGTGTGTTCGCGGTGCCGCTCGGCGAGGAGGCCCGCCGGGCGCTCTTCGCCAAGGTGACGGAGCTGCGCAGGAGTGGCGTCGCCGCCGACTTCTCGTACGGCGGCAAGGGGCTGAAGGGCGCGATGAAGAACGCCAACCGGTCCGGGGCCCGTTACACGGTCGTGGCCGGTGAGCGCGATCTCGCCGAGGGTGTCGTGCAGCTCAAGGACATGGAGTCCGGCGAGCAGGTCGCGGTGGGCCTCGACGACCTGGTCGCCGAGCTGACGTCCCGGCTGGGCTGAACCGCCACCCGGGGCCCCGGCCCCGGACCCCGCTCCGGGAACGCCGGAGGGGCCGAGCACCGGCCCCTCCGGCGTTCGGGAGCCGGCGGGAGCGCGGGACGACGGCCTCGGGACCTGCGGGCAGCGGTCGCGCCGTCCCGGTCACGTCGAGCGCGGACTCGTGCCGGGCGGCAGCGCGGGGTGGACGTCCCGGAGCCGGAACGAGCGCTCCCGGTCTGCGATCCGCCCGAACTCCCGGTCACCCGCCTGTTCCAGGACCCTCGCCGACTCGGGCAGGAGCACCCCGTGGGAGGGACGTCGAGCCGCCTGCGCCGGCTGCCCGGGAGTGACGTGATCCGGCTGGCGGCCTTCGTCGGGAGGCCGACCAGCACGATGATCTCCTCCGGATCACGGATATTCGGTCGATATCGGGTGAAATGCCGCATTGATTCGCGCACCGTCAACTCGGCGGGCGCCGATTCGTCCTGCCGGACGATCCCGGCCCGCGAGCGCCACGCGCGCGTGCCCGTCGAGGGGTCCGAAGGAGCGCCGGCACCTCGCCCGCGTCCCGCCCGCGGTTGCCCTGGAGGATCTCCACCGTGGTGCTCGTGTCGGCGCCGTTCGGCCCGAGCAGGCCGGACACCTCGCCCTGCCGTATGCCGAGATCGATGCCGTCGACGGCGGGCACGTCCCCGTACCGCTCGCGCAGCCTTCGTACGTCCACCGCGAGTTGCTTCGCGTGTGCCGTCATGCCGACGAGCCTCCCCCCGAACCGAACGTTCCGGGACCTCCGCGCGTACCTCCTTATGTCCAGCGAACGGTGGACACGGGGGAGGGTGCGGCACAATGACCGTGCCCGCAGGCCCCCTTCAAACTACGGAAACGGCGTGATGAGCAAGACGACAGTGAAGGACGTCTCGACCGGCCGGGAAGACAGCGTCGCCCCCCGCACGGCGGGCGGCAGCCGCGCGTTCGCCCTGATGCTGGTGATCACCGGAGCCGCCGGGCTGCTCGCCGCCTGGGTCATCACGATCGACAAGTTCAAACTGCTGGAGAACCCGAACTTCGTGCCCGGGTGCAGCCTGAACCCGGTGGTCTCCTGCGGCAACATCATGAAGAGCGACCAGGCCTCCGCCTTCGGCTTCCCCAACCCGATGCTCGGACTGGTGGCCTACGGCATCGTCATCTGCGTCGGCATGAGCCTGCTGGCCCGCGCGACCTTCCCGCGCTGGTACTGGCTGACCTTCAACGCCGGCACGCTCTTCGGCGTCGGATTCTGCACCTGGCTGCAGTTCCAGTCGCTCTACCGCATCAACTCGCTCTGCCTGTGGTGCAGCCTCGCCTGGGTCGCCACGATCATCATGTTCTGGTACGTGACCTCGTCCAACGTACGCAACGACTTCCTGCCCGCCCCCCGCTGGCTGAAGAGCTTCCTCGACGAGTTCACCTGGGTCCTGCCGACGCTGCACGTCGGCATCATCGGCATGCTGATCCTGACCCGCTGGTGGGACTTCTGGACCAGCTGACCCCGCCCCGGTCCCCGAGACCCGGGCCTGACGGCATTGTCAGTGGCGTGACATAGGGTTTTCCCCGTGGAGCCCGACCTGTTCACCGCCGCAGCCGAAGAACGCCAGGAGAAGGACCCGTCCAGCAGCCCCCTGGCCGTCCGGATGCGCCCGCGCACCCTCGACGAAGTCGTGGGCCAGCAGCACCTGCTGAAGCCGGGCTCCCCCCTGCGCAGACTCGTCGGCGAGGGGAACGGCGGGCCGGCCGGTCCCTCCTCGGTGATCCTCTGGGGTCCGCCCGGCACCGGCAAGACCACCCTCGCGTACGTCGTGTCCAAGGCCACGAACAAGCGCTTCGTGGAGCTGTCGGCGATCACCGCGGGCGTGAAGGAGGTACGCGCCGTCATCGACGGGGCACGCCGCGCCACCGGCGGCTTCGGCAAGGAGACCGTCCTCTTCCTCGACGAGATCCACCGCTTCAGCAAGGCGCAGCAGGACTCCCTGCTCCCGGCCGTGGAGAACCGCTGGGTCACGCTGATCGCCGCCACCACCGAGAACCCGTACTTCTCGGTGATCTCCCCCCTGCTCTCCCGCTCCCTGCTCCTCACCCTCGAACCCCTCACCGACGACGACCTGCGCGGCCTGCTGCGCCGCGCCCTCGCCGACGAGCGTGGCCTCAAGGAGACGGTCACCCTCCCCGAGGACACCGAGGACCACCTGCTGCGGATCGCCGGCGGTGACGCCCGCCGCGCCCTGACCGCCCTGGAGGCCGCCGCGGGCGCGGCGCTCGACAAGGGCGAGACGGAGATCGGTCTCCAGACCTTGGAGGAGACCGTCGACCGCGCCGCCGTGAAGTACGACCGCGACGGCGACCAGCACTACGACGTGGCGAGCGCCCTGATCAAATCCATCCGCGGCTCCGACGTCGACGCGGCGCTGCACTACCTGGCCCGGATGATCGAGGCCGGTGAGGACCCCCGCTTCATCGCCCGGCGCCTGATGATCTCCGCCAGCGAGGACATCGGCCTCGCCGACCCGAACGCGCTGCCCATAGCCGTCGCCGCCGCCCAGGCGGTCGCCATGATCGGCTTCCCCGAGGCCGCGCTCACCCTCAGCCACGCCACCATCGCCCTCGCCCTGGCCCCCAAGTCCAACTCCGCGACCACAGCGATCGGCGCCGCGATGGAGGACGTGCGCAAGGGGCACGCGGGCCCGGTGCCGCCGCACCTGCGCGACGGCCACTACAAGGGCGCGGCCAAGCTGGGCCACGCCCAGGGTTACGTGTATCCGCACGACCTGCCCGAAGGCATCGCGGCTCAGCAGTACGCGCCGGAGGAGCTCAAGGACCGCGAGTACTACACCCCGACCCGGCACGGCGCCGAGGCGCGGTACGCGGACGCGGTGGAGTGGACCCGCAAGCATCTCGGGCGGGGCAGACCCTGACACCGGCCCGGCGCACCCGCCGGTCGAGAGGGGCCCGGAACCCCCTGTAGGATGACCCGCAGCGCTGCGTCCCGTGTCCGACTCCGGTCGGCACCACCAGAACGGGACATCAAGCCGGAGCCCCCGCCTTCACGGGGGGATTCCAGGAGCGTCGCGCACCGTCGAAGGTGTCGCGGGCAGCCCACCACCACCCGGTCACCGGGACGGTCGGTGGGCCACTCGCGTGCTGCACGTATGTGCCCAGACCAGGGAGCGGCTGCCCGGCAGGTCCGCAAGGACCCGCAGGGTTTCCCAGGCTGCGGATGCGACCTCCCCTAACCCTGGTGAAGCCGTATTCAGATCAGAAACATGAGGTGTTTGGTTCATGGCGAACCAGTCCCGCCCCAAGGTCAAGAAGTCGCGTGCCCTCGGCATCGCGCTGACCCCGAAGGCCGTCAAGTACTTCGAGGCCCGTCCCTACCCGCCGGGTGAGCACGGCCGCGGCCGCAAGCAGAACTCGGACTACAAGGTCCGTCTGCTCGAGAAGCAGCGTCTGCGCGCGCAGTACGACGTGTCCGAGCGCCAGCTCGTCCGCGCCTACGAGCGTGCCGCCAAGACTCAGGGCAAGACCGGTGAGGCTCTGGTCATCGAGCTCGAGCGCCGTCTCGACGCGCTGGTCCTGCGTTCGGGCATCGCCCGCACGATCTACCAGGCCCGCCAGATGGTCGTCCACGGCCACATCGAGGTCAACGGCCAGAAGGTCGACAAGCCCTCGTTCCGTGTCCGTCCCGACGACGTCGTGATGGTCCGCGAGCGCAGCCGCGAGAAGCCGCTGTTCCAGGTCGCGCGTGAGGGTGGCTTCGCCCCCGACGGCGAGACCCCGCGCTACCTCCAGGTGAACCTCCGCGCCCTGGCCTTCCGCCTGGACCGTGAGCCGAACCGCAAGGAGATCCCGGTGATCTGCGACGAGCAGCTCGTCGTCGAGTACTACGCCCGCTGATCCACCTGCGGACGTAGCACCACCTGCGCGTCAGCCCGTCGTCTCCCCGCCCTTGGAGGTGGGCGAGACGGCGGGCTCGCGCATGTCCGGGGGCAGCCGGGGCGGCGACGGGACCGCACCGAGCGGCGGCGGCCCCGTCCGGCCCAGCGCGCGGACCACCGCCGCCTCCCGCCCGAGCAGCGCACCCTCCCGGACGTACTCCGCGTACCGCGCGTCCCCCAGGTGCTGCCGGGCCAGCGCCTCGCACCGCTCGTGCGGCGCGTTGTAGTACGTCGAGCCGAAGAGCGGCAGACCCACCGACGGCCACATCCGCGACGCCGCCCCCTGGAGCACCGCCGCCTCGGCCGGATCGCCCTCCACCGCCGTGACCAGGGCGAGCACCTCCACCGCGAGGACGGTGCCGAGCAGATCGTGGAACGTGTGCGCGATGGCCAGGCACTCCCGCAGCAGCTGCCGGGTCCGCGCCGCGTCGCCCTCGGCCAGCGACTGGTACGCGAGGACGAACAGCGCATAGGCCAGGGCCCAGCGCTCCCCATGGTCCTCGCAGACCCGCCGGACGTCCTCGCACAGCCTCACCGCGCCCGGCAGATCACCCTGGAAGGCCAGCGTCATCGCGAGTTCGACCTGTCCCATCAGCACATTGCTGTTCAGCTCGCCGATCTCGTGATACCTGTCCAGCGCCGAGCGCAGCAGGGTCTCCGCGCGCGCCATGTCGTCCGTCACCAGGGCCAGACAGCCGGTGCGATGCTCTGCGTAGGCCACCGCCGTGGCGTTCCCGGTGCGCTCCGCCTCCTCCCGGCACTCCTGGAGCGCGGACAGCGCGGGCACCGTGTCGCCCTGGAGGACCGCGATGTAGCCGAGCACCCACAGCGCCTTCAGCCGCGACCGGTCGCGGTCGCCGTCCAGGTCCACGCTGCGCTCGAGCCAGTGCCGGCCCTCCGAGAGCCGCCCGCAGCCGACCCAGTAGAACCACAGGGTGCCCGCCAGATACTGGCCCAGATGCGCGTCGCCCGGCTCGGTCAGACAGTGCTCCAGGGCGCGGCGCAGATTCGGCAGCTCCGACTCGACGCGCGCGGCGACCTCGCCCTGCCGGGGGGAGAACCAGTCCAGCTCGCACCAGGTGGCCAGGCCCATGTACCAGTCGCGATGGCGGCGGCGGAGCCGGTCGGCGTCGCCCGTCGCCTCCAGCCAGTCCGCCCCGTACGCCCGGACCGTCTCCAGCATGCGGTAGCGCACACCCGCCACCGTCTCCTCGCGCGACAGCACGGACTGCGCGAGCAGCTCTCCCAGCACGTCGAGGACGGAGTCGGCGGCCAGTCCCTCGCCACTGCACACGTACTCCGCGGCCTCCAGGTCGAACTGCCCGGCGAACACCGACAGCCGTGACCACAGCAGCCGCTCCTCGGGCGTGCACAGCTCGTGGCTCCAGCCGATCGCCGTGCGCAGCGTCCGGTGCCGCGCCGCGGCGTCGCGCGCACCCCCGGTCAGCAGCCGGAAGCGGTCCTCCAGCCGGGAGAGCAGCTGTGCGGGGGAGAGGGCGTTCAGACGTCCCGCCGCCAGTTCGACGGCGAGCGGGATCCCGTCGAGGCGCCGGCACAGCTCCGCCACCTCCGACCGGTTGCCGTCGTGCACCGCGAAGCCGGGCAGCCGGGCCGCTGCCCGGTCCGCGAACAGCTCGGCGGCGTCGGGCCCGGGCAGCGGCGCCAGCGGGAACAGCCGCTCGCCCGCGACACCCAGCGGTCTGCGCCCCACGGCCAGTACCCGTAGTGCCGGCGCCCCGCGCAGCAGCCCGCCCACCAGCGAGGCGCTCGCCTCCACCAGATGCTCGAACCCATCGAGAACCAGGAGGAGTTGACGGTCGGCGAGGTGGTCGAGGAGCGTCTCGCGCGGCGGTCGTGATGTCTGGTCCGTCAGGCCGAGGCCCTCGACGACCGCGTACTCGACGAGGCCCGGGTCGCGGATCGCGGAGAGGTCCACGCGCCACACCCCGTCGCGCCACTCGGCCCGGGCCGCGGCACGCGCCGCCAGTCTCGACTTGCCGACGCCTCCCATGCCGGTGACGGTCACCAGCCGCGCTACACCCAGGGCCCCGGCCAGCCCGGCCAGTTCGGCCGAGCGCCCCACGAACGCGTCGAGTTCCAGGGGCAGATTGCCGGGCACCGGACCACCGGCGCCCCGAGGACGGTGAGAGCGCTGCATGGGACACGGAGAGTACTGATCCGTAAGCGTTCCGTACAATCACTTCCCGCAACTCCGCACGGGGCGGGCGGTAATGCGGTACGGAGCGGCGGCCCCGGCGCGATAGGCTCGGGGGACGACTTTTCGATGTTCAGGCATGCAGTCAGGGAGCGGGTGCACAGTGTCCGGTGGAGAGGTGGCCGGGATCCTCGTGGCCGTCTTCTGGGCGATCCTGGTCTCCTTTCTCGCCGTCGCCCTGGCGAGGCTGGCCCAGACGCTCAGGGCGACGACCAAGCTCGTCGCGGACGTGACCGAACAGGCAGTCCCGCTCCTGGCCGACGCGTCCGCCGCGGTGCGGTCCGCGCAGACGCAGATCGACCGCGTCGACGCCATCGCGTCGGACGTCCAGGAGGTCACGTCGAACGCGTCGGCGCTGTCGACCACCGTCGCCTCCACCTTCGGCGGCCCCCTGGTGAAGGTCGCGGCGTTCGGCTACGGCGTGCGGCGTGCCATCGGAGGCCGTCGTGAGAATGTGCCCGAGAAGGCCCCCCGACGTACCGTGATCGTGGGCCGCACCGTCCCGTCCGCGCGACGGAGCAAGCGGAAGAAGGACTGACGCAGCGATGTTCCGCCGTACGTTCTGGTTCACCGCCGGCGCAGCCGCGGGTGTGTGGGCCACCACCAAGGTCAACCGCAAACTCAGGCAGCTGACCCCGGAGAGCCTCGCGGCGCAGGCCGCGAACAAGGCGATCGACGCGGGCCACCGGCTCAAGGAGTTCGCGCTCGACGTCCGCGACGGCATGGCCCAGCGAGAGGCCGAACTCGGCGACGCCCTCGGACTGAACCACCGCACCGACGCCGAGCTCCCCGCGCAGCGGGGCATCGCCGCCATCGGCAACGACAAGCAGATCAAGTACATCGAGAACACGACGTACTCGTACAACCGGAATGAGGACCACTGATGGAGTCGGCTGAAATCCGCCGCCGCTGGTTGAGCTTCTACGAGGAGCGCGGTCACACCGTCGTCCCTTCGGCGTCGCTCATCGCGGACGACCCGACTCTGCTCCTCGTCCCCGCCGGCATGGTGCCCTTCAAGCCGTACTTCCTCGGTGAGGTCAAGGCGCCGTGGTCGCGCGCCACCAGCGTGCAGAAGTGCGTGCGCACACCCGACATCGAAGAGGTCGGCAAGACCACGCGCCACGGCACGTTCTTCCAGATGTGCGGCAACTTCTCCTTCGGCGACTACTTCAAGGAAGGCGCCATCACCTACGCCTGGGAGCTGCTCACCACGCCCCAGGACAAGGGTGGTTACGGACTCGACCCCGAGCGTCTGTGGATCACGGTCTACCTCGACGACGACGAGGCCGAGACCATCTGGCGCGACAAGATCGGCGTCCCGGCCGAGCGCATCCAGCGTCTGGGCAAGAAGGACAACTACTGGTCCATGGGCGTCCCGGGCCCCTGCGGCCCGTGCTCCGAGATCAACTACGACCGCGGCCCCGAGTTCGGCGTCGAGGGCGGCCCGGCCGTCAACGACGAGCGGTACGTGGAGATCTGGAACCTGGTCTTCATGCAGTACGAGCGTGGCGAGGGCACCTCGAAGGAGGACTTCGAGATCCTCGGCGAGCTGCCCAGCAAGAACATCGACACCGGTCTCGGCATGGAACGCCTCGCCATGATTCTGCAGGGCGTGCAGAACATGTACGAGATCGACACCTCCATGGCCGTCATCAAGAAGGCCACCGAGCTGACCGGCGTGGAGTACGGCGCCGCCCACGACTCCGACGTCTCCCTGCGCGTGGTCACCGACCACATGCGGACGTCCGTGATGCTCATCGGTGACGGCGTGACCCCGGGCAACGAGGGCCGCGGCTATGTGCTGCGCCGCATCATGCGCCGTGCCATCCGCAACATGCGCCTGCTCGGTGCCACCGGTCCGGTCGTCAAGGACCTGATCGACACCGTGATCGCGATGATGGGCCAGCAGTACCCCGAGCTCACCACCGACCGCGAGCGCATCGAGAAGGTCGCCCTCGCGGAGGAGGCCGCCTTCCTCAAGACCCTGAAGGCCGGCACCAACATCCTCGACACCGCCGTCACCGAGACCAAGCAGTCCGGTGGCACGGTCCTCGCGGGCGACAAGGCGTTCCTGCTCCACGACACCTGGGGCTTCCCGATCGACCTCACCCTGGAGATGGCCGCCGAGCAGGGCCTCTCCGTGGACGAGGACGGCTTCCGCCGCCTGATGAAGGAGCAGCGGGAGCGCGCCAAGGCCGACGCCCAGGCCAAGAAGACCGGCCACGCCGACCTCGGTGCCTACCGGCAGATCGCCGACGCCGCCGGCGAGACCGACTTCATCGGCTACGACCGCACCGAGGGCGAGTCGACGATCGTCGGCATCCTCGTCGACGGCGCGTCCTCGCCGGCCGCCACGGAGGGCGACGAGGTCGAGATCGTCCTCGACCGCACCCCCTTCTACGCCGAGGGCGGCGGTCAGATCGGCGACACGGGCCGCATCAAGGTCGACTCCGGCGCCGTCATCGAGATCCGCGACTGCCAGAAGCCCGTGCCGGGCGTGTACGTCCACAAGGGTGTCGTCCAGGTGGGCGAGGTCACCGTCGGCGCCAAGGCCCAGGCCTCCATCGACGTCCGCCGCCGCAAGGCCATCGCCCGCGCCCACTCGGCCACGCACCTCACGCACCAGGCCCTGCGCGACGCCCTCGGCCCGACGGCCGCCCAGGCCGGTTCGGAGAACCAGCCCGGTCGCTTCCGCTTCGACTTCGGCTCCCCGTCCGCCGTACCGACGGCCGTGATGACCGACGTCGAGCAGCAGATCAACGAGGTGCTGGCCCGCGACCTGGACGTCCAGGCCGAGATCATGAGCATCGACGAGGCCAAGAAGCAGGGCGCCATCGCCGAGTTCGGCGAGAAGTACGGCGAGCGCGTCCGCGTCGTCACCATCGGTGACTTCTCCAAGGAGCTGTGCGGCGGTACGCACGTCCACAACACCGCCCAGCTCGGCCTGGTCAAGCTGCTCGGCGAGTCGTCGATCGGCTCCGGCGTGCGCCGCATCGAGGCCCTGGTCGGCGTCGACGCCTACAACTTCCTCGCCCGCGAGCACACGGTCGTCGCCCAGCTCCAGGAGCTGATCAAGGGCCGTTCGGAGGAGCTCCCGGAGAAGGTCTCCGCCATGCTCGGCAAGCTGAAGGACGCCGAGAAGGAGATCGAGAAGTTCCGCGCGGAGAAGGTCCTCCAGGCCGCCGGCGGTCTCGTCGACTCCGCCAAGGACGTGCACGGCGTCGCCCTCGTCACCGGCCAGGTGCCGGACGGCACGACCGCCGACGACCTGCGCAAGCTGGTCCTCGACGTGCGCGGCCGTATCCAGGGCGGACGGGCCGCGGTGGTCGCCCTGTTCACCACGGTCAACGGCAAGCCGCTGACGGTCATCGCCACCAACGAGGCCGCCCGCGAGCGCGGCCTCAAGGCCGGTGACCTCGTCCGCACGGCCGCCAAGACCCTCGGCGGCGGCGGTGGCGGCAAGCCGGACGTCGCCCAGGGCGGCGGCCAGAACGCGGCCGCGATCGGCGAGGCCATCGACTCGGTCGAGCGCCTCGTCGCCGAGACCGCCAAGTAGAGAACGGTCAGGACCATGCGCAGAGGACGTCGACTTGCGATCGACGTCGGGGACGCCCGCATCGGGGTCGCCTCGTGCGACCCCGACGGGATCCTCGCCACTCCGGTGGAGACGGTCCCGGGGCGTGACATCCCCGCCGCCCACCGTCGGCTGAAGCAGCTCGTCGAGGAGTACGAGCCGATCGAGGTGGTCGTGGGGCTGCCTCGCTCCCTCAAGGGGGGCGAGGGCCCGGCCGCGGTGAAGGTCCGCGCCTTCGCCCAGGAACTCGCCCGGGGGATCGCACCCGTCCCGGTGCGGCTCGTGGACGAACGGATGACCACGGTGACGGCGAGTCAGGGCCTGCGCGCCTCGGGCGTGAAATCCAAGAAGGGCCGGTCGGTCATCGATCAGGCGGCAGCTGTCATCATCCTGCAGCAGGCCTTGGAATCCGAACGGGTGTCAGGTAAATCTCCCGGCGAGGGCGTCGAAGTGGTCATCTGATCGCGATACGGTAACGTTCCGCGCGATGCGGTGGTCTTCGAACAGCCGCCGCACAGCAAAGAGGCGGACGGGAGCCGGGCTCACCGCACCAGCAGCCGCCGTCTCGCGGCTCGTAGGGGATCGATGACTGAGTATGGCCGGGGCGCAGGCTCCGAACCGTGGCATCCGGAGGACCCGTTGTACGGGGACGGCGGATGGGGAGGACAGGCCGCCGACGGCCAGTCCCCCTACGGCGGCCAGCCACAGCACTACCCACAGGAGCCGCAGCAGCAGGCGCAGTACGGCGGCTGGGGCACGGGTCACCAGGACACGTACGGCCAGGGGCAGCAGCAGTACCCGCACCAGGGCCAGCAGCAGTACCCGGACCAGCAGTACGCGGGTCAGGACCAGCAGTACGCGGGCCAGGGGCAACAGTACGTCGACCACGGGCAGCAGCAGTACGCCGGTCAGGGGCAGCAGCAGTACAGCGACGGCAGCTGGAACACCGGGTCGCACACCCAGGTCCCGTACGCCGCCGATCCGGCCGACCCGTACGGCGGCCAGTACAGCGGCGGGCAGCCCGACTACTACAACACTCCGGACGCCTATCCGCCGCCGGAGCCGCCGGCCCGTCGACGCGCCGAACCCGAGCCGAAAACGGACTGGGACCCGGGTCCCGACCAAGGCGAACACGCCTTCTTCGCCGGTGGCGGAGACGACGACGACTTCGACGACGACCCGCCGGGCCGCCGGGGCCGCGGCGACCGCCGTGGCAAGGGCGGGAGCAAAGGGAAGAAACGTCGCAGCGGCTGCGCCTGCCTCGTGGTCGTCCTGGTCTTCGGCGGAGGACTCGGCGGAGTCGGATATTACGGGTACCAGTTCTACCAGAATCGTTTTGGCCCGGCGCCGGACTATGCGGGAGAAGGCACCGGCGAGAGCGTGAACGTCCAGGTGCCCAAGGGCGCGGGCGGCGCGGAGATCGGGCGCCTCATGAGGGACGCCGGCGTCGTCAAGAGCGTCGACGCGTTCGTGTCGGCGTTCACCCAGAACTCCGAATCGGGCTCCATCCAGGCCGGCGCGTACACCATGAAGAAGCAGATGTCCGCCGCGAGTGCCGTGAAATGGATGCTCGACCCCAAGAGCCAGAACAACCTCACCATCGCCGAGGGCCAGCGGAACTCCGCGGTCTACGAGGCCATCGACAAGAAGCTCGCCCTCAAGGGCGGCACCACCGGCAAGGTGGCCCAGAAGGAGTACAAGAGCTTCGGGCTGCCGGACTGGGCGAAGGCCGGCAAGGATGTCAAGGACCCGCTGGAAGGGTTCCTCTATCCGGCCACGTATCCGGCCGCCAAGGGCATGAAGCCCGAGGACGTCCTGAAGAAGATGGTCGCCCAGGCCAACCAGAGGTACAACGAGCTCGACCTCAAGGGGAAGGCCAAGAGTCTCGGCCTGGAGAGCCCGTACCAGCTCGTCACGGTCGCGAGCCTGGTCCAGGCCGAGGGCAAGACGCACGACGACTTCCGCAAGATGGCCGAGGTCGTCTACAACCGCCTCAAGCCGACCAACACCGAGACCAACCAGCTGCTGCAGTTCGACTCGACCTTCAACTACCTGAAGAAGCAGAGCAACATCGACATCAGCGAGTCGGAGATCAACAGCAACCAGGACCCGTACAACACGTACACGCGCAAGGGGTTGCCGCCCGGCCCGATCGGAAACCCGGGCGACGAGGCGCTGCGGGCCGCGCTCAACCCGACGGACGACGGCTGGATCTACTTCGTGGCGACCGACGGCCAGAGCAACACCGAGTTCGCCAAGACCTACGCCGACTTCCAGAAGCTCAAGGAAAAATTCAATGACAGCTCGGGCAAGAACTGACGCCCGTCGGGCCGCCGTCCTCGGTTCCCCCATCGCGCACTCGCTGTCCCCGGTGCTCCACCGGGCCGCGTACACGGAACTGGGGCTCGGCGACTGGTCGTACGACCGCTTCGAGGTCGACGAGGAGGCGCTGCCCGGGTTCTTCGCGGAGCTCGGCCCGGAGTGGGCCGGGCTGTCACTGACCATGCCGCTCAAGCGGGCCGTCATGCCGCTGCTCGACGAGATCAGCGACACGGCCGCCTCCGTCGAGGCCGTCAACACCGTGGTGTTCACCGAGGACGGGCGCAGCGTCGGCGACAACACGGACATCCCGGGCATGGTCGCCGCCCTGCGTGAGCGGGGCATCGAGGAGGTGGACTCCGCCGCCATCCTCGGCGCGGGCGCCACCGCGTCCTCCGCGCTGGCCGCGCTGGCCCGCATCTGCACCGGTGAAGTCGTCGCCTATGTCCGCAGCGAGGGGCGCGCCGCTCAGATGCGGCAGTGGGGCGAGCGGCTCGACGTCGAGGTGCGGACCGGGGACTGGGCGGACGCCGAGCAGGCGCTGCGCGCGCCGCTGGTGATCGCCACGACTCCGGCCGGGACCACCGACGCGCTGGCCGCCGCGGTCCCGGAACGGCCCGCGACCCTCTTCGACGTGCTCTACGACCCGTGGCCCACGGACCTCGCGGCGCGCTGGTCCGCCTACGGCGGGGCCGTGGTCAGCGGACTCGACCTGCTGCTTCACCAGGCGGTCCTTCAGGTCGAGCAGATGACCGGGCGGTCGCCCGCTCCGCTCGACGCGATGCGCAAGGCGGGCGAGCACGCGCTCGCCGCCCGCTAGGGGGTAACGCGCACAACGGCTGGCGGCATTGCGCCAGTGCCCGTGATCGCGGAACCGTCACCGCGACGGCCTCCTACTGTTCCCAGCGGATGTTGCATGGACCATCCGTTTCCCGCGTGACCCGCGGGCCGACAGGGAGCAGGACGGCTGACAAGTGAAACTCCGAACGGCAAGAAAGAGATGGGCCGTCGTGCTGACGTCGGCCCTGACCGTGGGCATGCTGCCCTCGGCGTACGCCCTCGCCGCACCCCAGGCGTCGGGCGACGGCGGGGCCCCGGTGGGCAGGGCGCCGAACACGGCCGCCCGGACGGCCGGGGCGGAGGCTGATCCGTCGGGTCCGTCCAAGGTCGCCGATCCGGACCGTACGCTGCCGAAGGGCTGGCGGACGTCGGACGACCGGGCCGTCACCGTGGCGGGCGACGCGCGCGGACTGCACGTCCTGGTCGCGGACAGTGCCGACGCCTACCGGTGGCAGGAGGCGGCCACGCTGCGGGAGGACGGGTTCGACGCGGACGCCTGGATCGGCAACGTGTGCGTCACGGGATCCGGAAAGCGGGCCGTGGTGGCCTACGCCCCGCGGACCTTCACCAACACTCCCGCGCTGTTCGACCGCGGGGCCTTCGCCGCGGTGGTCGACCTCGGCACCCACAAGGTGACCAAGCTGCCGCAGCAGGTCTCGCTCGCCTACTTCAACCCGGGCTGCGGCACGGGGGAGACGGCGGTGCTGACCCAGTCCGCCGACGAGGAGGTCGGCAAGACGCGGCTGCTGCGGCTGAACACCGCCACCGGCAAGGTGAGCCGAACGGTCACCGTGCGCGGCGAGGCGACGTCCGCCGTCCCGGTCGGGGACGCGACGGTCGCGGCCCTCGGCAACCGGCTCACCCGCATCACGGGCAGCGGTTCCACCGAGCTGATCGGCCGGACGTCGGGTCCCGCGTTCCGTCTGCACCCCGACGCGGACGGCGGTGTCGGCTTCCTGGACCGGCACGGCAACGATGTCGCGGTCCGCCGGGCCGCGGGCGGCAAGGTCACGGAGCTCGCGCACGGAGCCCTCGGCAAGGTGGGGCTGTCCGCCGGCACCGGCGGGCGGCTGTTCCTCACCGGGAAGCCGCAAGGCGTCGCCCAACTGCCCAGCGGAATACGGCGGCTGGAGGCCGACGCCGGCACGGAGGTCTCCTCGCGCGGCCGTCTGGTCATCGAGCGGGCCGTCTCCAAGGGGCTGCGCTCCCATGTGACCAGCCCGCTCGCGGCCACCGGTGACGACATCCCGCTGCCGTTCACCGTCGAGGCCCGGGTGCCCGCCACCGGCAAGAAGGTGGACTTCACCGTCCCGCCGGACACCACCGCCGGGGCCGGGCAGCACTCGCCCGCGCTGCGGACCGCCACCGCGGGCGGCAGCACCAAGCAGGCCCTCGCCGCCACCGCCGCGGCCTCGTCCAACACGACGTCCGACCCCGAGCGGACCTGCGCCGTCCCGCGCAACGACGAGTCGCAGCAGGCCCTCCAGCCCACGCCGAACCAGGTCGAGTGGGCCGTGGACATGGCGATCCGCGGAAACCTCACCAGCGGCTACATCACCCAGGGCGGCTGGCGTTCGGCCGACGGCCTCGGTTCCTCGGTCTCGCCGTCGACGATGTTCCCGGTGCCCGCGCTGAAGGGAGCCGCCTCGGGTTCGCGGATCCCGGCGCAGGTGCTGCTGGGCATCCTGGCGCAGGAGTCCAACCTGTGGCAGGCGTCGTACCACGCGCTGCCGGGCCAGACGGGCAACGCGCTGATCGGCAACTTCTACGGCACGAACATCTACCCGGGCACCACCGGTTACGACCCGACCAAGATCTGGTCGATCGACTGGGCCAAGGCCGACTGCGGTTACGGCATCGGCCAGCAGACCGACGGCATGAGTGTCGCCACCCGTCAGCAGCCCGGCAAGCCGGGCGCCCTCCCCGCGGACCAGCAACGGGCCATCGCGCTCGACTACGCCGCGAACATCGCCGTCGCCGCGCAGACGCTCGCGAAGAAGTGGAACGAGCTGCACACCGACGGTCAGACGATCAAGATCAACGACGACGATCCCAAATACATCGAGAACTGGTTCGCCGCCGCCTGGAACTACAACCTCGGCTACAACACGCCCGACTCCAGCGGCAAATGGGGCCTCGGCTGGCTGAACAACCCGGCCAACCCCAAGTACCCGGCCGACCGGTTCGCCTTCCTCGACAACAACCACTACGCGGACGCCGCGCAGCCGCAGAAGTGGCCCTACCCGGAGAAGGTGATGGGCTGGGCCGCCTTCCCGATCGACACCGGCCGCTCCTACAGCGACGCCGGCGTGCAGGACAGCGGCAACACCCACGGCTTCCAGGCGGCGTGGTGGGGCAACGCGGGAGCCCGCACGCGGGTCAAGCCGTCCCTGGACACCTTCTGCAACGGCAGCAACGGCTGTGACTCGGGCAACCCGCCGCAGTGCACCACGGAGGACTGCTACAAGCAGTACTGGTACCACGCCAACGCCAGCTGGAAGACGACCTGTTCCCTCGAGTGCGGCAACGAGACCCTCACCTACAAGACGCTGCGTGCCGAGCTCGGCCGGGGCAACAGCGGCCAGCCCAACTGCTCCACGAGCGGACTTCCGTCGGGCGCCCGGATCGTCGACGACGTGGCCGCCGGGGTGCCGACCATGCGCACCGACTGCTCCAAGACCTGGAGCAACGCCGGCACCATGTCCTGGGACTTCGCCGACAGCCCGGGGACCGTCACCACGTACGAGGGCAAGGAGGACTTCCACCAGGTCGGCGGTGGCTTCGGCGCCCACTTCTGGTTCGCGCACACACGCAACACCGCCAACCGCATCACGCAGATGAAGGTCACCGGCACCTGGACGCTGACCCAGCGGCTCGACCAGTGGACACGGGTGATGGTGCACCTCCCGTCCACCGGATCCGAGTCGCAGCAGGCCAGGTACGACATCACCCTCGGCGACGGCACGACGCGGCACCGCACGATCAACCAGGTCACGTCGAAGAACGAGTGGTACCCGCTCGGCACGTACCGCTTCGTCGACGGCTCCAAGCCGCAGAGCGTCTCGCTGAGCAACGCCGCGGGCGACGGCACGGCCGACGACGACGTGGCCTGGGACGCGGTGGCCTTCGTACCGCTGTCCGCGAAGCCGAAGGACTTCGTCGTCGCGATGGGCGACTCGTTCTCGTCCGGTGAGGGCGCGGGATCGTACGCCCCCGAGTCGGACATGGACTACGGCAAGCGCACGTGGAACGCCTGCCATCGCAGCGCCAACGCGTGGAGCCGCAAGGCCGTCCTGCCGGGCCGTTCGTCCTCCATCGGTGCGCTCGCCGACGCGAACGACCCGACCCTCGACTACCAGTTCGTCGCCTGCTCGGGCGCGTACACGGACAACGCGCTCGGCAAGTACTCGTCGGGCCGCGACGACCAGACGGCCCCTTGGGGCTGGGGGAACGACGGAGAGTTCGGGGAGGTCCCGCAGCTGGGCTCCGGTGTGCTCAGCGCGGACACGACCCTGGTCACGATCTCCATCGGCGGCAACGACGCGCGGTTCTCGCCCCTGGCCGCGGCCTGCGCGGCCACGGACTGCTCCGACAGCGGATACACGTACAAGAGCGACCCCAAGCCGCTCACGGAGTACGAGCCGGAGTTCATCGCCAACAGTGTCGGCCCCTGGGTCTCGGAGACCCTGGCCGAGATCCGCGCGCAGGCGCCGACCGCCAAGATCGTGCTCATGGGGTACCCGCGGCTGTTCAGCCCCACGGCGTGCGCGGTCGAGTACAACGACCGTGAGGTCGCGATCTTCAACTCCTGGGCGGACAAGCTCGCCACGGTGATGAAGCAGTCGGCGACGAGTTTCGGCGACCCGAAGATCGTCTACACGAACCCGCAGTACAAGTTCGAGGGCCACGCCTTCTGTGACGGGCCCCACTACATCAATCCCATTCAGATGAGTCCGAACGGTCCGGGAGATTTCCAGGAGGCCGCGATGCCCAGTCGTGGGTCCATTCATCCCAATGATCTCGGCACCACCGCTTATGCGCAGGTGCTGGAGGACGCACTGAACGGCACCCTGCACTGACGGCAGCCGGCCGGGGTGTCGCCCGCACCATGGGCGCGCACCCCGGCCGCGCAGGTCAAAAGACGAACCAGCCGCCCCCGAAGGCGCTTGTGAGCAGGTACGAGACCCCGGCTCCGACCAGCAGGAAGAGAAGCAGCACCGCCAGCGTCGCGAGGAGGAACTGGCCGCCGACCGATCGCAGGAAACGTCTCGCATTCACGTCCCACAGATTAGGCCCGAAGGGGCTCGCGGTCCGGAGGACCGCTGCCCTCGACGAGCGACCCGCATTCTCCCTCGGGCCCGACTCGGGAATCCTTTCGCGTGCATGTGGCCGTCTTTTCCGTCAGGGGAATGCGGGAGGAAAGGGGCGGGTTTCCCGGAATCTGGCCGGAATTCGCCGGTCGCGCACAGGTGACGTCCGGTCGCGCGCACGTGACGATGTGCGTCCGCCTGATGGACCTGCGACCGGGTCCGAGCCCCGGACGTGGGAGGATCGGAGGTGGCGGGCCAGGGCCGCGCACCCGGTCGCGCCGTCGCCGTACGCGAGGACGTGCGTACGCAGCAGCAGTACCAGGGCGCGAGCATGAGGAGCACCGTTGAGCAGGTTGCGCTGGCTGACCGCGGGGGAGTCCCACGGTCCCGCACTTGTCGCGACGCTGGAGGGCCTTCCCGCCGGCGTGCCGATCACCACGGAGATGGTGGCCGACCACCTCGCCCGGCGGCGCCTGGGCTATGGACGCGGTGCCCGCATGAAGTTCGAGCGCGACGAGGTCACCTTCCTGGGCGGCGTGCGCCACGGCCTCACGCTCGGCTCGCCGGTGGCCGTCATGGTCGGCAACACCGAGTGGCCCAAGTGGGAACAGGTCATGGCCGCCGACCCGGTCGACCCCGAGGTCCTCGCCGAACTGGCCCGCAACGCCCCGCTGACCCGGCCGCGCCCCGGTCACGCCGACCTCGCCGGCATGCAGAAGTACGGCTTCGACGAGGCCCGGCCGATCCTGGAGCGTGCCTCCGCCCGCGAGACCGCGGCCCGCGTGGCACTCGGCGCGGTGGCCCGCTCCTACCTGAAGGAGACGGCCGGGATCGAGATCGTCTCGCACGTCGTCGAACTGGCCCAGGCGAAGGCCCCCTACGGCGTCTACCCGAAGCCCTCGGACGTCGAGCGCCTCGACGCCGACCCGGTGCGCTGCCTCGACGCCGACACGTCGAAGGCGATGGTCGCGGAGATCGACCAGGCCCACAAGGACGGCGACACCCTCGGCGGCGTCGTCGAGGTCCTGGCGTACGGCGTGCCCGTCGGACTCGGTTCCCACGTCCACTGGGACCGGCGCCTCGACGCCCGGCTCGCCGCCGCGCTCATGGGCATCCAGGCCATCAAGGGCGTCGAGGTCGGCGACGGCTTCGACCTCGCCCGCGTGCCCGGCTCGAAGGCCCACGACGAGATCGTCCACACCGAGGACGGCATCCGGCGCAGCTCCGGCCGCTCCGGCGGTACCGAGGGCGGTCTCACCACCGGCGAGCTGCTGCGCGTCCGCGCCGCGATGAAGCCGATCGCCACCGTGCCCCGCGCGCTCGCCACCATCGACGTCGCCACCGGCGAGGCCGCCAAGGCCCACCATCAGCGCTCCGACGTCTGCGCGGTCCCGGCCGCCGGCATCGTCGCCGAGGCGATGGTCGCGCTCGTCCTGGCCGACGCCGTCGCCGAGAAGTTCGGCGGCGACAGCGTCCCGGAGACCCGCCGGAACGTGCAGTCGTACCTTGAGAACCTGGCCATCCGGTGACCGCCCCCCGCGTTGTCCTCGTCGGGCCCATGGGCGTCGGCAAGTCCACGGTGGGCGCGCTCGTCGCCGAGCGGCTCGGCTGCGTCTACCGTGACACGGACGACGACATCGTGGCCGCGCAGGGCCGCACCATCGCCGACATCTTCGTCGACGAGGGCGAGCCGGCCTTCCGCGCGATCGAGAAGCAGGCCGTGCACAAGGCCCTCGCCGAGCACGAGGGAGTCCTCGCGCTCGGCGGCGGCGCGATCCTCGACGAGGACACCCGCACGCTGCTCGCCGCGCACCTGGTCGTCTATCTCTCGATGGACGTCGAGGAGGCGGTCAAGCGCACCGGCCTCAACACCGCCCGGCCGCTGCTCGCCGTCAACCCGCGCCGCCAGTGGCGCGAGTTGATGGACGCACGCCGCCACCTGTACACCGAGGTCGCCGGAGCCGTCGTGGCCACCGACGGCCGTACCCCCGAAGAGGTCGCCCAAGCGGTCCTCGACGCACTGGAGTTGAAGGAAGCATGAGCGAGGCAGTGACCCGTATCCAGGTCGGCGGCACGGCGGGCACCGACCCCTACGAGGTCCTGGTCGGCCGTCAGCTCCTCGGTGAACTGGGCACACTGATCGGCGACCGTGCCAAGCGCGTCGCGGTCATCCACCCCGAGGCGCTCGCCGAGACCGGTGAGGCGCTCCGCGCGGATCTGGCCGAGCAGGGCTTCGAAGCGGTCGCCATCCAGGTGCCCAACGCGGAGGAGGCCAAGACCGCGGAGGTCGCCGCGTACTGCTGGAAGGCCCTCGGCCAGTCCGGCTTCACCCGCACCGACGTCATCGTCGGCGTCGGCGGCGGCGCCACCACCGACCTGGCGGGCTTCGTCGCGGCGACCTGGCTGCGCGGTGTGCGCTGGATCGCCGTTCCGACCACCGTGCTCGGCATGGTGGACGCGGCGGTGGGCGGCAAGACCGGCATCAACACGGCCGAGGGCAAGAACCTCGTCGGCTCCTTCCACCCGCCCGCCGGCGTGCTGTGCGACCTGGCCGCGCTCGACTCCCTGCCCGTCAACGACTTCGTCTCCGGGCTCGCGGAGATCATCAAGGCCGGCTTCATCGCCGACCCCGTGATCCTGGAGCTCATCGAGGCCGACCCCCAGGCGGCGCGCACCCCCGCGGGTCCGCACACCGCCGAGCTCATCGAGCGCTCCATCAAGGTCAAGGCCGAGGTCGTCTCCGGAGACCTCAAGGAGTCGGGGCTGCGCGAGATCCTCAACTACGGGCACACGCTCGCGCACGCCATCGAGAAGAACGAGCGCTACAAGTGGCGGCACGGCGCGGCCGTCTCCGTCGGCATGCACTTCGCCGCCGAACTCGGCCGCCTGGCGGGCCGCCTGGACGACGCGACCGCGGACCGCCACCGCACCATCCTGGAGTCCGTCGGCCTCCCGCTGAGCTACCGCTACGACCAGTGGCCCAAGCTCCTGGAGAACATGAAGGTCGACAAGAAGTCCCGCGGCGACCTGCTGCGCTTCATCGTCCTCGACGGGCTGGCCAAGCCCACCGTCATGGAGGGCCCGGACCCCGCCGTACTGCTCGCCGCGTACGGCGAAGTGGGCGAGTAAGTCCCGCCGAGGCACCGTCCGTCCGATTCGCCTTGCGGCACGGGCACTTCGGGCCGACCCCGGCCGTTCACCAAACGACGGCCGGGGACGGTACCGTTCGGTAGCGAAGCGGGGTTCGCGCCCCGCTGCCAGCGCGCATTGCCTGCGGCGAGTGAGCCGAAGGGTCGCACCGGTGCGGAGGGGACGAGCGTGCGAGGGCCCGAGGGGTCGCGCACGGCCGGACTTCCGACACCGGCTCCGGCGACCGGACGTGAACCGAGCCCGAGAAGAACGAGACGGAGTGGCACCGGATGCAGGACGCAGTGGGGGCTCCGCTGCCGCCGCCCCATCAGCCGGGGCACGGACCGGCCGCCGGCTGGTCGTCGGCCGGACACCACCCGGGACACCCGGGTCCCGCACCCGCCCCGGGTTTCGCCGGAGCGCCCGTACCTCCCGGGGTGCCGCCCGCCCCGGCTCCGCAGCACGTGCCCCCGCACCACGCTCACGCGCAGCCGCCCCACCAGGGCGCGCCGCAGCATGCGCACCACGCACCGGTCCCGCCGACGCCGGACACCACCGGGCATGTGCAGCTGCCGTCCGGTGCTCCGGTGCCGGTGCCCGCGCCGTCGCCCGCCGCGGAAGCGCCCGACCCCGCGGCCACCACGCTCGCGGTCCTGCTCATCGGCCCCGCGGGCGCCGGCAAGACCAGCGTCGCCAAGTACTGGGCGGACCACCGCCGGGTCCCCACCGCGCACATCAGCCTCGACGACGTACGCGAGTGGGTGCGCTCGGGCTTCGCCGACCCGCAGTCCGGGTGGAACGACAACTCGGAGGCGCAGTACCGTCTCGCCCGCCGCACCTGCGGTTTCGCCGCACGGAACTTCCTGGCCAACGGCATCTCCTGCATCCTGGACGACGCCGTCTTCCCGGACCGCCCGGTCGTCGGCCTCGGCGGCTGGAAGCGGCACGTGGGACCCGGCCTGATGCCGGTCGTCCTGCTGCCCGGTCTGGAGATAGTCCTGGAGCGCAATGCCGAGCGCTCCGGAAACCGCCGTCTGTCCGACGAGGAGGTCGCCCGCATCCACGGCCGCATGGCCGGGTGGTACGGCTCCGGGCTGCCCATCATCGACAACTCCCAGCTCGACGTGCCGACCACGGCCCGCGTCCTGGACGACGTGCTCGCCCGCTCGATCGCCAGCCCGCCGCAGTGGTGACGCGCACCTCCCCGCAGCACGGGTGAGGTGTGCGGGTCTGCCGCGGCGGCCGCCGCGGTGCAGGCCCCCGGACCGCCACCGTGATGACGGGCGGCTACCCGACGGCAGTGGTGGGCAGCCGCCGCGACGGCTCCTGCGGGCACTGGCCGGCCCGGCAACCAGGCCCGTGGCGGCGAGAAGCCCGGCCCTCCGCACTCCCGTCGGCAGGCCCCCGCGCACTCCCACAGGTTCACCGGAACGGCCCTTCTGGACCCGTCCGGCCTCTCTGGACCGGCGACATTCGGCCACCGCTCGTACGCTCAATTCATGCCAGAGGTGTACGCGGCCCGCAGAGAGCGGCTCCGGGAGCGCTGTGCGGCCGGCGGGAGCGAGACGGCGCTCGTCACCCGCCCGGCCAATGTGAGGTACCTCGCCGGCGCGGCCCCGGCCGGTGCCGTGCTCCTGCTCGGAGTGGCCGAGGACGTCCTGCTGTGCGGCAGTCCGCCGAGCGGCGAGGCCGGGGAAGGACGCCCCGACGAGACCCTGCTCGTACGGGTGCTGCCGACCGCCGGTGGTGATGCCGCCGTCGCCGCCGCCGATGTCGCCGCGGCCCAGGGCGCCGAGTCCGTCGCCGTCGAGGAGCACCATCTGACCGTGGCACGGCACCGCGCCATCCTCTCCGTCGCGCCGCAGCTGCGCCTAGGAGACCTGGGCGGAGCGGTGGAGCAGCTGCGGGTGATCAAGGACGAGGAGGAGATCTCCGCGCTGCGGATCGGCGCCGAGATCGTCGACCAGGCGCTGGGGGAGCTCCTGGAGTCCATCCTCGTCGGCCGCACGGAGCGGCACCTCGCCCTGGAACTGGAGCGCCGCCTCGTCGACCACGGTGCCGACGGCCCGGCCTTCCCGACCGCCGTCGGCACCGGCCCGAACTCCGGGCGGCGCGGCCACCGGCCCACCGACCGGCGTGTCGAGGAGGGCGACTTCCTCTCCGTCTGTCTCGGCGCGACCTACCACGGCTACCGCTGCGAGATCGGCCGTACCTTCGTCATCGGCACCTCGCCCGCGGACTGGCAGATCGAGCTCTACGACCTGGTCTTCGCCGCCCAGCGAGCCGGGCGGGAGGCGCTGACACCCGGCGCCGCCTTCCGTGACGTGGACCGGGCCGCCCGTCAGGTACTGGACTCCGCGGGGTACGCGGAGGCACTTCCTCCGCTGACCGGGCACGGTGTCGGGCTCGAAATCGACGAGGACCCGCAGCTGGCCCCCGCGGCCATGGGTAAACTGGACGCTTGTGTGCCGGTCACCGTCGAACCGGGGGTCCACCTCCCGGGCCGGGGCGGTGTCCGGATCGATGACACGCTCGTCGTCCGCCCCGAGGCGGACGGCGGACCCGAGCTACTCACCATCACGACCAAGGAGCTGCTCGCGCTCTAGCTTCGAGCTGTGCGCGTGTTCCGGGGTCGTCCACGTCAGTCCAGGAGATTCCGCAACCGTGGCTTCCACGAACGACCTCAAGAACGGCATGGTGCTCAAGCTCGAAGGCGGCCAGCTCTGGTCCGTCGTCGAGTTCCAGCACGTCAAGCCCGGCAAGGGCCCGGCCTTCGTGCGCACCAAGCTCAAGAACGTGCTCTCCGGCAAGGTCGTCGACAAGACGTTCAACGCCGGTGTCAAGGTCGAGACGGCCACTGTCGACAAGCGCGACATGCAGTTCTCGTACATGGACGGCGAGTACTTCGTCTTCATGGACATGGAGACCTACGACCAGCTGCACATCGACAAGAAGGCCGTCGGCGACGCCGCGAACTTCCTGATCGAGGGCTTCACCGCCACCGTCGCGCAGCACGAGGGCGAGGTGCTCTTCGTCGAGCTGCCGGCCGCTGTCGAGCTCGTCATCCAGGAGACCGAGCCGGGCGTCCAGGGCGACCGCTCCACCGGTGGCACCAAGCCCGCCATCCTGGAGACCGGCCACCAGATCAACGTGCCGCTCTTCATCACCACCGGCGAGAAGATCAAGGTCGACACCCGCACGAGCGACTACCTCGGCCGGGTGAACAGCTAACCGTGGCTGCCCGCAACACGGCACGCAAGCGCGCCTTCCAGATCCTCTTCGAGGGCGACCAGCGCGGCGTGGACGTCCTGACGGTCCTCGCGGACTGGATCCGGCACTCCCGGACCGACACCCGGCAGCCTCCGGTGAGCGAGTACACGATGGAGCTGGTCGAGGGCTACGCCGAGAAGGCGTCGCGGATCGACGAGCTCATCGCGCAGTACGCCGTCGGCTGGACGCTGGACAGGATGCCGGTCGTCGACCGCAACATCCTCCGTCTCGGCGCCTACGAGCTGATCTGGGTCGACGAGACCCCGGACGCCGTGGTGCTCGACGAGGCGGTGCAACTGGCCAAGGAGTTCTCCACGGACGACTCGCCCTCGTTCGTGAACGGCCTGCTGGGCCGGCTCAAGGACCTGAAGCCGTCGCTCCGCCGCGACGAGGCCTAGCCGCACGACACGCACCCGGGCGTGCGCCCGCAAGGGCCGTGCCCGCGGGTGCGCCGCCGGGTGCGTGGCGCAGGCTCAGGCGCGGTACCGCGCACGCCCCGCGCGCAGAGGTACGAAACGCCGGAGGGCCCGCAGCAGATCACGCTGCGGGCCCTCCGGCGTTCTGGTACCCGGGAGGCTCCTGAGGCGCTCAGAAAGCCGCCGGGGTGGCCGGAACACCATGGTTCCGGCCACCCCGGCGGCACGTTTCTGCTGAGTGGTGCGAAGGGCTCAGGCCTCTTCGTGGGTGACGGCGCGACGCGCGTCCGCGTCCAGGACACCCCAGCTGATCAGCTGCTCGGTGAGGACCGAGGGCGACTGGTCGTAGATGACGGCGAGGGTGCGCAGGTCGTCCTGGCGGATCGACAGCACCTTGCCGTTGTAGTCGCCGCGCTGCGACTGGATCGTGGCCGCGTACCGCTGGAGAGGACCTGCCTTCTCCGCCGGGACGTGGGCAAGACGCTCCAGGTCGAGGACGAGCTTCGGCGGCGGCTCGGCGGCTCCGCCCGGGGTGGTGCCCGGCAGCAGCTCCTGCACCGGCACTCCGTAGAAGTCCGCCAGCTCCGCGAGGCGCTGCACGGTGACCGCGCGGTCTCCGCGCTCGTACGATCCGACCACGACCGCCTTCCAGCGACCCTGGGACTTCTCCTCGACGCCGTGGAGGGAAAGGCCCTGCTGGGTGCGGATGGCGCGGAGCTTGGCCCCGAGCTGTTTGGCGTATTCGCTGGACATATAGCTCCCCGGACGCTGTATCAACGTGCGGCTCCGCCGCGCGGCTGGTGACTCTGGTGACTCACTGTGAGGTTACGCAGCGTTACTCTTCCCCGTCAAGCCGAACGGTTCGCACCGACCCTTCCGTGGGAGTCACGCGCGGTGGCTCAAAGGGATGTGATCAGGGGCGTTGCCGGGCTGGTAAGGTCGATGGCGCAATTCCGACGTCCTTTAATGATCCGTCCCGTGAGGCGGAGAAGGGGGTCCGTTTCGTATGGACACAGAGCACGACAAGCAGCAGCACGAGTCCGATGCCCGGCCCGTTCTCGAAGGCCCCGACATCGCGCGGGTGCTGACCCGTATCGCCCACGAGATCGTCGAGCGCGCCAAGGGCGCCGACGACGTGGTGCTCCTCGGCATTCCGACCCGAGGCGTCTTCCTGGCCCGCAGGCTCGCGGCCAAGCTCGAAGAGATCACCGGACGGAAGATCCCGGTCGGCTCCCTCGACATCACCATGTACCGCGACGACCTGCGCATGCACCCGCCGCGCGCGCTGGCCCGCACCGAGATCCCCGGTGACGGCATCGACGGCCGCCTGGTCGTCCTCGTCGACGACGTGCTCTTCTCCGGCCGCACCATCCGCGCCGCCCTCGACGCGCTGAACGACATCGGCCGTCCGCGTGCGGTGCAGCTCGCCGTCCTCGTCGACCGCGGCCACCGCGAACTGCCCATCCGTGCCGACTACGTCGGCAAGAACCTCCCCACGTCGTTGCGGGAGGCGGTCAGGGTCCAGCTCGCCGAGGAGGACGGTCGCGACACCGTGCTGCTCGGCGCGAAGCGGACCTCCCCGGGCGAGCGGCAGTAGCACTCCGCCGTACGGCACCGCCGTACGCCCGACGAGTGCCCTGCGCGCCCCCGCATGCCCGAATCCTCCTGAACTGCCTTACGGAGCCTGACAGATGCAGCGTCATCTCATCTCGGCCGCCGACCTCACCCGCGACGACGCCGTCCTGATCCTCGACACCGCCGAGGAGATGGCCCGGGTCGCCGACCGGCCGATCAAGAAGCTGCCGACCCTGCGCGGCCGCACCGTCGTGAACCTCTTCTTCGAGGACTCGACCCGGACCCGGATCTCCTTCGAGGCCGCCGAGAAGCGCCTCTCGGCGGACGTCATCAACTTCACCGCCAAGGGGTCGAGCGTCTCCAAGGGCGAGTCCCTCAAGGACACCGCCCAGACCCTCGAAGCCATGGGTGTGGACGCCGTCGTCATCCGGCACGGCGCCTCCGGAGCCCCCTACCGGCTGGCCACCTCCGGCTGGATCGACGCCGCCGTGATCAACGCCGGCGACGGCACCCACCAGCACCCCACCCAGGCCCTGCTCGACGCCTTCACCATGCGGCGCCGCCTCGTCGGCCGTGACGCCGGCATCGGCCAGGACCTGTCCGGCAAGCGCATCACGATCGTCGGCGACGTCCTGCACAGCCGCGTCGCCCGCTCCAACGTCGACCTGCTGCACACCCTCGGCGCCGAGGTCACCCTCGTCGCCCCGCCGACCCTGGTGCCCGTCGGAGTCGAGTCGTGGCCGTGCGAGATCTCGTACGACCTCGACAGCACCCTGTCCAAGTCCGACGCCGTGATGATGCTGCGCGTCCAGCGCGAGCGGATGAACGCGGCGTTCTTCCCGACCGAGCGCGAATACTCGCGGCGCTACGGCCTCGACGGCGACCGCATGGCGCGGATGCCCGAGCACGCCATCGTGATGCACCCCGGCCCGATGGTCCGCGGCATGGAGATCACCGCCGAGGTCGCCGACTCCGACCGCTGCACCGTCGTCGAGCAGGTCGCCAACGGCGTCTCCATCCGGATGGCCGTCCTGTACCTGCTGCTCGGCGGCAACGAGCCCGCCGTCACCCACGCCCGCACCATCGAGGAGAAGTAAGACAGATGAGCAAGATCCTGATCCGTGGTGCGAGGGTGCTCGGCGGCGAGCCGCAGGACGTCCTGATCGACGGCGAGGTCGTCGAGGCCGTGGGCACCGGACTGTCCGCCGAGGGCGCCGAGGTCGTCGAGGCCGACGGCAAGGTGCTCCTTCCGGGACTCGTCGACCTGCACACCCACCTGCGCGAGCCGGGCCGCGAGGATTCCGAGACCGTGCTCACCGGCACCCGCGCCGCGGCCTGTGGTGGCTACACCGCCGTCTTCGCCATGGCCAACACCTTCCCCGTCGCCGACACCGCCGGCGTCGTCGAGCAGGTCTACCGGCTCGGGCAGGAGCACGGCTACTGCGACGTGCAGCCCATCGGCGCCGTCACCGTCGGCCTGGAGGGCAAGAAGCTCGCCGAGCTGGGCGCCATGCACGAGTCCGCGGCCGGCGTCACCGTGTTCTCCGACGACGGCAAGTGCGTGGACGACGCGGTGATCATGCGCCGGGCGCTGGAGTACGTGAAGGCCTTCGGCGGCGTCGTCGCCCAGCACGCCCAGGAGCCCCGCCTCACCGAGGGCGCCCAGATGAACGAGGGCGTCGTCTCGGCCGAGCTCGGCCTCGGCGGATGGCCGGCGGTGGCCGAGGAGTCGATCATCGCCCGGGACGTCCTGCTCGCCGAGCACGTCGGCTCGCGCGTCCACATCTGCCACCTCTCGACCGCCGGCTCCGTCGAGATCGTCCGCTGGGCCAAGTCCCGCGGCATCGACGTCACCGCCGAGGTCACCCCGCACCACCTCCTGCTCACCGACGAGATGGTGCGTACCTACAACCCGGTCTACAAGGTGAACCCGCCGCTGCGCACCGAGCGCGACGTCATGGCCCTGCGCGAGGCCCTCGCCGACGGCACGATCGACATCGTCGCCACCGACCACGCGCCGCACCCGCACGAGGACAAGGACTGCGAGTGGGCCGCGGCGGCCATGGGCATGGTCGGCCTGGAGACCGCCCTGTCCGTCGTCCAGCAGACGATGGTGGAGACCGGACTGCTCGACTGGGCCGGTGTCGCCGACCGCATGTCCGTCAAGCCCGCGCGGATCGGCCGGGCCGCCGGTCACGGACGTCCCGTCTCGGCTGGTGAGCCCGCGAACCTCACGCTGGTGGACACGGCATACCGTGGGGCCGTGGACCCCGCGGGCTTCGCCTCGCGCAGCCGCAACACCCCCTACGCGGGCCGCGAGCTGCCGGGCCGGGTCACGCACACCTGGCTGCGGGGCAAGGCCACCCTCGTCGACGGGAAGCTCGCGTGACACCTCTCATCTCGATGGCCGCCGAACAGAAGTCGGCGGAAGTGACCGACTGGGCCGCCCGGATCGGCTGGCTCGTGGGCCTCGCCCTGTTCGTCGCACTCGTCTACTGGCTGATGCGCGAGGGCTGGAAGTGGCGCGGCACCCTCCAGGGAGACCTGCCCGAGCTGCCCACCCGCCCGTCGGCCGGCACCCTCGACGCGGCCGGCGAGCCGCAGGCGCCTGGAGTGCCGGAACACCCCGGCCCGGCGAGACTGAGCATGAGCGGCCGCTACCACGGCTCCACCACCGCCGGGCAGTGGCTCGACCGGATCGTGGCGCACGGCCTGGGCACCCGCAGCCGGGTCGAGCTCACCCTGACGGACGAGGGACTGGACGTCGTGCGCCCCGGCGCCACCGACTTCTTCGTCCCGGCCGCCGCGCTGCGCGAGGCCCGGCTCGACAAGGGCATCGCGGGCAAGGTCCTCACCGAGGGCGGGCTGCTGGTCGTCACCTGGGCGCACGGCGAGAGGCTGATCGACTCCGGCTTCCGCTCGGACCGCTCGGCCGAGCACGGCGACTGGGCCGACGCAATCAACTCCATGATCAACAAGACGGAAACGGAAGGCGCACGATGACGACCTCCACAAGGGGAGCCTCGAAGGTTCCCGCGGTACTCGTCCTGGAGGACGGCCGGATCTTCCGCGGCCGTGCCTACGGGGCCGTGGGGGAGACCTTCGGCGAAGCGGTGTTCTCCACCGGCATGACCGGCTACCAGGAGACGCTCACCGATCCGTCGTACCACCGCCAGGTCGTGGTGATGACCGCCCCGCACGTCGGCAACACCGGCGTCAACGACGAGGACCCCGAGTCGCAGCGCATCTGGGTCTCCGGCTATGTCGTACGCGACCCCGCGCGCGTGCCCTCCAACTGGCGGGCCAAGCGCTCGCTGGACGAGGAGCTGCGCCACCAGGGCGTTGTCGGCATCAGCGGGATCGACACCCGCGCCCTCACCCGCCACCTGCGCGAGCGTGGCGCCATGCGCGTCGGCATCTTCTCCGGCAACGCCCTGCCCGACGAGGGCACCATGCTCGCCGAGGTGCGCCAGGCGCCCGAGATGAAGGGCGCGAACCTCTCCGCCGAGGTCGCCACCAAGGAGACGTACGTCGTCCCCGCGATCGGCGAGAAGAAGTTCACCGTCGCCGCGGTCGACCTGGGCATCAAGGGCATGACCCCGCAGCGGATGGCCGAGCGGGGCATCGAGGTGCACGTCCTGCCCGCGACGGCCACGGCCGAGGACGTCTTCGCCGTGAACCCCGACGGCGTGTTCTTCTCCAACGGTCCGGGCGACCCGGCCACCGCCGACGGCCCGGTCGCGGTCATGCAGGCGGTGCTGGAGCGCAGGACCCCGCTCTTCGGCATCTGCTTCGGCAACCAGATCCTCGGCCGCGCGCTCGGCTTCGGCACCTACAAGCTGAAGTACGGCCACCGCGGCATCAACCAGCCGGTGCAGGACCGTACGACGGGCAAGGTCGAGGTCACCGCGCACAACCACGGCTTCGCCGTCGACGCCCCGCTCGACAAGGTGTCCGACACCCCCTACGGCCGCGCCGAGGTCTCCCACGTCTGCCTGAACGACAACGTGGTGGAGGGCCTCCAGCTGCTCGACCAGCCGGCCTTCAGCGTCCAGTACCACCCCGAAGCGGCAGCCGGCCCGCACGACGCCGCCTACCTGTTCGACCGCTTCGTATCCCTGATGGAGGGCCAGCGTGCCTAAGCGCACCGATATCCAGTCCGTCCTGGTCATCGGCTCCGGCCCGATCGTCATCGGCCAGGCCGCCGAGTTCGACTACTCCGGCACCCAGGCGTGCCGGGTCCTGAAGTCCGAGGGCCTGCGGGTCATCCTCGTGAACTCCAACCCGGCGACGATCATGACCGACCCGGAGATCGCCGACGCCACCTACGTCGAGCCGATCACCCCGGAGTTCGTCGAGAAGATCATCGCCAAGGAGCGTCCCGACGCGCTGCTGCCCACCCTCGGCGGCCAGACGGCGCTCAACACCGCGATCTCCATGCACGAGCAGGGTGTGCTCGCGAAGTACGGCGTCGAGCTCATCGGCGCCAACGTCGAGGCGATCAACAAGGGCGAGGACCGCGACCTCTTCAAGGGTGTCGTGGAGGCCGTGCGCGAGAAGATCGGGCACGGCGAGTCCGCCCGGTCCGTCATCTGCCACTCCATGGACGACGTCCTCAAGGGCGTCGAGACGCTCGGCGGCTACCCCGTCGTCGTCCGCCCCTCCTTCACGATGGGCGGCGCCGGCTCCGGCTTCGCCCACGACGAGGAGGAACTGCGCCGCATCGCCGGCCAGGGCCTCACGCTCTCCCCGACCACCGAGGTGCTCCTGGAGGAGTCCATCCTCGGCTGGAAGGAGTACGAGCTGGAGTTGATGCGCGACAAGAACGACAACGTCGTGGTCGTCTGCTCCATCGAGAACTTCGACCCGATGGGCGTCCACACCGGCGACTCCATCACCGTCGCGCCGGCCATGACGCTCACCGACCGCGAGTACCAGCGGCTGCGCGACATCGGTATCGCGATCATCCGCGAGGTCGGCGTCGACACCGGCGGCTGCAACATCCAGTTCGCGGTCGACCCCGACGACGGCCGCATCATCGTCATCGAGATGAACCCGCGCGTCTCGCGCTCCTCGGCGCTCGCCTCCAAGGCGACCGGCTTCCCGATCGCCAAGATCGCGGCCAAGCTCGCCGTCGGCTACACGCTCGACGAGATCCCGAACGACATCACCGAGAAGACCCCGGCGTCCTTCGAGCCGACCCTCGACTACGTCGTCGTGAAGGCCCCGCGTTTCGCCTTCGAGAAGTTCCCCTCCGCCGACTCCACGCTGACCACGACCATGAAGTCGGTCGGCGAGGCCATGGCGATCGGCCGCAACTTCACCGAGGCGCTCCAGAAGGCGCTGCGCTCCCTGGAGAAGAAGGGCAGCCAGTTCACCTTCGTCGGCGAGCCCGGCGACAAGGCCGAGCTGCTGCGCGAGGCCGTCCGGCCCACCGACGGGCGCATCAACTCCGTCATGCAGGCGATCCGCGCGGGCGCCACGCCCGAGGAGGTCTTCGAGGCGACGAAGATCGACCCGTGGTTCGTCGACCAGCTCTTCCTGATCAAGGAGCTCGCGGACGAGCTGGCCGCCGCCGAGAAGCTGGACCCGGAGCTGCTCGCCGAGGCCAAGCGGCACGGCTTCTCCGACGCCCAGATCGCCGAGATCCGCGGGCTGCGCGAGGACGTCGTCCGTGAGGTGCGGCACGCGCTCGGCGTGCGCCCGGTGTACAAGACGGTGGACACCTGCGCCGCCGAGTTCGCCGCGAAGACGCCGTACTTCTACTCCTCCTACGACGAGGAGACCGAGGTCGCCCCGCGCGAGAAGCCCGCGGTGATCATCCTGGGCTCCGGCCCGAACCGCATCGGCCAGGGCATCGAGTTCGACTACTCCTGCGTCCACGCCTCCTTCGCGCTCAGCGACGCCGGCTACGAGACCGTGATGGTCAACTGCAACCCGGAGACCGTGTCGACCGACTACGACACCTCCGACCGGCTGTACTTCGAGCCGCTGACCCTCGAGGACGTCCTGGAGATCGTCCACGCGGAGTCCCTGGCAGGCCCGATCGCGGGTGTGGTCGTGCAGCTCGGCGGCCAGACCCCGCTGGGCCTTTCGCAGGCGCTCAAGGACAACGGCGTGCCGGTCGTCGGCACGTCCCCCGAGGCGATCCACGCCGCCGAGGACCGCGGCGCCTTCGGCCGCGTCCTCGCCGAGGCGGGCCTGCCGGCCCCCAAGCACGGCACGGCCACCACCTTCGCCGAGGCCAAGGCCATCGCCGACGAGATCGGCTACCCGGTCCTGGTGCGCCCCTCGTACGTCCTCGGCGGGCGCGGCATGGAGATCGTCTACGACGAGACCCGGCTGTCGTCCTACATCGCCGAGTCCACCGAGATCAGCCCCTCCCGGCCGGTCCTGGTCGACCGCTTCCTCGACGACGCGATCGAGATCGACGTCGACGCGCTCTACGACGGCGAGGAGCTCTACCTCGGCGGCGTCATGGAGCACATCGAGGAGGCCGGCATCCACTCCGGCGACTCGGCGTGCGCCCTGCCTCCGATCACGCTCGGCGGGTTCGACATCAAGCGCCTGCGGGCCTCCACGGAGGCCATCGCGAAGGGCGTCGGCGTCCGCGGTCTGATCAACATCCAGTTCGCGATGGCCGGCGACATCCTCTACGTCCTCGAGGCCAACCCGCGCGCCTCGCGCACCGTCCCGTTCACCTCGAAGGCGACCGCGGTGCCGCTCGCGAAGGCCGCCGCCCGCATCTCGCTGGGCGCGACCGTCGCCGAGCTGCGGGCCGAGGGCCTGCTGCCGGCCAACGGCGACGGCGGCACGCTGCCGCTCGACGCGCCGATCTCCGTCAAGGAGGCCGTCATGCCGTGGTCGCGCTTCCGCGACATCCACGGGCGCGGCGTCGACACGGTGCTCGGCCCGGAGATGCGCTCCACCGGCGAAGTCATGGGCATCGACTCGGTGTTCGGCACGGCCTACGCCAAGTCGCAGGCGGGCGCGTACGGTCCGCTGCCGACCAAGGGCCGTGCCTTCATCTCGGTCGCCAACCGCGACAAGCGCTCGATGATCTTCCCGGCGCGTGAACTCGTCGCCCACGGCTTCGAGCTGCTCGCGACGTCCGGCACCGCCGAGGTCCTCAAGCGCAACGGCATCAACGCCACGATCGTGCGCAAGCAGAGCGAGGGCGAGGGCCCGAACGGCGAGAAGACCATCGTCCAGCTGATCCACGACGGCCAGGTCGACCTCATCGTCAACACGCCGTACGGCACCGGCGGCCGCCTCGACGGCTACGACATCCGTACGGCCGCGGTGGCCCGCTCCGTGCCCTGCCTCACCACGGTCCAGGCGCTCGCCGCCGCCGTCCAGGGGATCGACGCGCTCAACCACGGCGACGTGGGCGTGCGCTCGCTCCAGGAACACGCCGAGCATCTGACCGCGGCCCGCGACTAGCAGCCCCGAGGGGGACACCGGAAACGGTGTCCCCCTCTTCATGAGGCTCCTCATGACGTCCCGGTCAACGGGTCTCACGAGGACACGTCTGACGAGGACACAGAGATGTACAAGCTTTTCTTCCGTCTGGTTTTCAAACGGATGGACCCCGAGCAGGCCCACCACCTCGCCTTCCGCTGGATCCGTCTGGCCGCGCGCGTCCCCGTGCTGCGGACGTTCGCCGCGGCGGCGCTGGCGCCCCGTTACGAGGAACTGCGCACGGAGGCGTTCGGCCTGCGCATGCACGGCCCCTTCGGGCTGGCGGCCGGCTTCGACAAGAACGCCGTCGCCATCGACGGCATGTCGATGCTGGGCTTCGACCACATCGAGATCGGCACCGTGACGGGGGAGCCGCAGCCCGGCAACCCGAAGAAGCGGCTGTTCCGCCTCGTCGAGGACCGGGCACTGATCAACCGCATGGGGTTCAACAACGAGGGTTCCGCGGCCGTCTCCGAGCGCCTGGCCGCCCGGACGCCCGTCTTCAGGACGGTCGTCGGCGTCAACATCGGCAAGACCAAGGTCGTCCCCGAGGAGGAGGCCGTCGGCGACTACGTGAAGTCGACCGAGCGACTCGCCCGGCACGCCGACTACCTCGTCGTCAACGTCAGCTCCCCGAACACACCCGGTCTGCGCAATCTCCAGGCGACCGAGGCGCTGCGCCCGCTGCTGAGCGCCGTGCGCGAGGCCGCCGACCGCTCGGTCACCGGCCGCCGTGTGCCGCTTCTGGTCAAGATCGCTCCCGACCTCGCCGACGAGGACGTCGACGCGGTCGCCGACCTCGCCGTGGAGCTCGGTCTGGACGGCATCATCGCGACCAACACCACCATCGCGCGCGAGGGCCTCGGTCTGAAGTCCGACGCCTCCCTGGTCAAGGAGACCGGGGGCCTCTCCGGCGCGCCCCTGAAGGCGCGCTCCCTGGAGGTCCTGCGCCGCCTCTACGCGCGCGTGGGCGACCGGATCACCCTGGTGGGCGTCGGCGGCATCGAGAACGCCGAGGACGCCTGGCAGCGCATCCTGGCCGGCGCCACGCTGGTCCAGGGCTACAGCGCCTTCATCTACGAGGGTCCCTTCTGGGGACGCGCCATCCACAAGGGGCTCGCCGCGCGCCTTCGCACGAGCCCGTACGCCACCCTCGCCGACGCGGTCGGCGCCGACGTGAGGAAGTCCGCATGAGCCTGGAACCCTTCGGCGCACGACTGCGCCGCGCGATGGACGAGCGCGGGCCCCTGTGCGTGGGCATCGACCCGCACGCGTCCCTGCTCACCGACTGGGGCCTCGGCGACGACATCGCGGGCCTGGAGCGCTTCAGCCGCACCGTGGTGGAGGCGCTGGCCGACCGGGTGGCGGTCCTCAAGCCGCAGAGCGCGTTCTTCGAGCGCTTCGGCTCACGTGGGATCGCGGTGCTGGAGAAGTCGGTCGAGGAGGCCCGCGCGGCCGGTGCCCTGGTCGTCATGGACGCCAAGCGCGGCGACATCGGCTCGACCATGGCCGCGTACGCGGAGACCTTCCTGCGCAAGGACGCCCCGCTCTTCTCGGACGCGCTGACCGTCTCGCCGTACCTCGGCTACGGCTCGCTGAAGCCGGCCGTGGAACTGGCCCGCGAGAGCGGCGCCGGACTCTTCGTGCTCGCGCTGACGTCCAACCCGGAGGGCGGCGAGGTCCAGCACGCCGTCCGTGCCGACGGCCGGAACGTCGGCGCGACCGTGCTCGGGCACCTGGCCGCCGAGAACGCGGGGGAGTCGCCGCTCGGCTCCTTCGGCGCCGTGGTCGGTGCCACGCTCGGTGATCTGTCCTCCTACGACCTCGACATCAACGGCCCCCTCCTCGCGCCCGGGATCGGCGCCCAGGGGGCGACGGCGGGCGATCTGGCGGGTGTCTTCGGAGCGGCCGTGCGCAACGTCGTCCCGAACGTGAGCCGGGGTGTTCTGCGTCACGGTCCCGACGTCGTCGCGCTGCGGGAGGCCGCGGAGCGTTTCGCGGAGGAGATCAGGGCCGCCGTCGAGGCCGCCTGAGGGCCTTCGCCCGCCGCTCGCCGGACCGCCGGGACGGTCCGGCGAGCACTCGGATGCTCGATCGGCAGTCCTCCGATGAGTGTCCGAGGGGCGCCTTGAGTCTGAATACATTCTCAAATCCGGGGCAGTATGTCGGAAATGTCTGGCTCCAGGGAGGCTGACCAGGACTTTTCCGCTGTTCTCGCTGACTCTGGCGCACTTGCCCGCTAGTCTCCGTCGAGTGGGGGCACCTCCCACGCTTCAAGGCAGTGGGGGAGCGTGTTGCTCGTAGCTCCCCAGGTGTGGGGCGACTAGGTTCCTCACCGGTCCGTATCCGACAGTTCGACATCCGAGGTGACGTAGGCGTGGCTCTTCCGCCCCTTACCCCTGAACAGCGCGCAGCCGCGCTCGAAAAGGCCGCCGCGGCTCGCCGGGAGCGGGCCGAGGTCAAGAATCGACTCAAGCACTCCGGCGCCTCCCTTCACGAGGTCATCAAGCAGGGCCAGGAGAACGACGTCATCGGCAAGATGAAGGTCTCCGCCCTCCTTGAGTCCCTGCCGGGCGTGGGCAAGGTCCGCGCCAAGCAGATCATGGAGCGACTCGGGATCTCCGAGAGCCGCCGCGTGCGTGGCCTCGGCTCGAACCAGATCGCCTCCCTGGAGCGCGAGTTCGGCGGCTCCGGCGCCTGAGTCCTGGGCACTCCGGGATTGCTGGAATAATCGCTGCATGAGTGAACGTCCGCGGCTGACCGTGCTCTCCGGCCCCTCCGGGGTCGGCAAGAGCACGGTCGTCGCCCATATGCGCAAGGAACACCCCGAGGTCTGGCTCTCCGTGTCGGCGACGACGCGCAAGCCGCGCCCCGGTGAGAAGCACGGAGTCCACTACTTCTTCGTCTCCGACGAGGAGATGGACAAGCTCATCGCCAACGGTGAGCTGCTGGAGTGGGCGGAATTCGCCGGCAATCGCTACGGGACGCCCCGCGCGGCCGTCCTGGAGCACCTGGAGGCCGGCGTGCCGGTCCTCCTGGAGATCGACCTCCAGGGCGCACGTCAGGTTCGCGAGTCCATGCCGGAGGCTCTGCTCGTGTTCCTGGCTCCGCCCTCCTGGGAGGAGCTGGTGCGCAGGCTCACCGGGCGGGGCACGGAACCGCCCGAGGTGATCGAGCGCCGCCTGGAAGCGGCCAAGATCGAGCTGGCGGCCGAGCCGGAGTTCGATGTCACCCTGGTCAACACCTCCGTCGAGGACGTGGCGCGCGAGCTGCTAGCCTTGATGGACGTTGTGTGATCTTCACTGATCAATCCCACCTTTCGGAAGGCAGAGCGTGTCCTCTTCCATCACCGCGCCCGAGGGCATCATCAACCCTCCGATCGACGAGCTCCTTGAGGCCACCGACTCGAAGTACAGCCTCGTGATCTACGCGGCCAAGCGTGCCCGCCAGATCAACGCGTACTACTCGCAGCTCGGCGAGGGCCTCCTCGAGTACGTCGGTCCGCTCGTCGACACCCACGTCCACGAGAAGCCGCTCTCGATCTCCCTGCGCGAGATCAACGCGGGTCTGCTGACCTCCGAGGCCATCGAGGGCCCGGCGTAGTCGGCAATCTCACACCGTAAGCAAGATCTGCAGATCGCAGAAGTCTTTTCCACAGGCCCGGCAGCGCGACTGTCGGGCCTGTGGTGTGTCATGGGGTTGTACGCAGTCGAGTGTGGGGAGGCCCGGTGGACAAGCCGAAGGTCGTTCTGGGGGTGAGCGGCGGCATCGCCGCCTACAAGGCATGTGAGCTGCTGCGACGGCTGACGGAGTCCGGCCATGACGTACGCGTCGTGCCCACCGCGTCCGCGCTGCACTTCGTCGGCGCCGCCACCTGGTCCGCCCTCTCCGGCCACCCCGTGTCCACCGAGGTCTGGTCGGACGTCCACGAGGTCCCGCACGTCCGCATCGGACAGCAGGCCGATCTCGTCGTGGTGGCCCCCGCGACGGCCGACACGCTCGCCAAGGCTGCCCACGGCCTGGCCGACGACCTCCTGACCAACACCCTGCTCACCGCCCGCTGCCCGGTCGTCTTCGCGCCCGCCATGCACACGGAGATGTGGGAACACCCCGCCACCCAGGAGAACGTGGCGACGCTCCGCCGCCGCGGCGCCGTCGTCGTCGAGCCCGCAGTCGGGCGGCTGACCGGCGTCGACACCGGCAAGGGGCGGCTGCCCGAGCCCGCGGAGATCTTCGAGGTCTGCCGCCGGGTGCTGGCCCGCGGCGTGACCGAGCCCGACCTCGCCGGCCGGCATGTCGTGGTCAGCGCGGGCGGCACCCGCGAACCCCTCGACCCGGTCCGCTTCCTCGGCAACCGCTCCTCCGGCAAGCAGGGGTACGCCCTCGCCCGCACCGCCGCCGCGCGCGGAGCCCGGGTCACGCTGATCGCCGCGAACACCGGCATGCCGGACCCCGCGGGCGTGGACGTCGTCCAGGTCGGCACCGCCGTACAGCTGCGCGAGGCCGTGCTCAAGGCGGCCCCGGACGCCGATGTCGTCGTGATGGCGGCGGCGGTCGCCGACTTCCGCCCCGCGGCGTACGCGGCGGGGAAGATCAAGAAGAAGGACGGCGAGGAGCCCGAGCCCGTCGCCCTGGTCCGCAACCCCGACATCCTCGCGGAGATCTCGGCCACGCGGGCACGCCCCGGCCAGGTCGTGGTCGGCTTCGCCGCCGAGACGGACGACGTCCTCGCCAACGGCCGGAAGAAGCTGGAGCGCAAGGGCTGCGACTTCCTCGTGGTGAACGAGGTGGGCGAGCGCAAGACCTTCGGCTCCGAGGAGAACGAGGCCGTCGTGCTCGGAGCCGACGGCAGCGAGACTCCGGTGGCCCACGGGCCCAAGGAAGCGCTGGCCGATACCGTGTGGGACCTCGTGACGCGCCGATCGGAGTAGCTTTCTCACCCGTCCCGGCAGATGCCTCCCGGCGCGCAAAAACAGGTGCGGTGGCCCTGGCGGAGGCGGATCGCCATGGCGCAGAATGCCCGTGCCGCAGGTCACAGCGCTTCCGACAAGCGAGACAGGGGGACCTGCCGGTGGGCACGACAGATAAACTGTTCTCGGACGACGCCGGGCGCAGCCCCCGTCCCGTCCACCAATGATCAGCCAGCAGCCGCTGCAACCACAGGGAGCGTTGTGTCCCGTCGCCTGTTCACCTCGGAGTCCGTGACCGAAGGTCACCCCGACAAGATCGCTGACCAGATCAGTGACACCATTCTCGATGCGCTCCTGCGCGAGGACCCCACGTCCCGCGTCGCCGTGGAGACGTTGATCACCACCGGCCTGGTGCACGTGGCCGGCGAGGTCACGACCAAGGCGTACGCGCCGATCGCGCAGCTGGTGCGCGACAAGATCCTCGAGATCGGCTACGACTCGTCCAAGAAGGGCTTCGACGGAGCCTCCTGCGGTGTCTCGGTGTCGATCGGCTCGCAGTCCCCGGACATCGCGCAGGGTGTCGACACGGCGTACGAGTCCCGGGTCGAGGGCGACGAGGACGAGCTGGACAAGCAGGGCGCCGGCGACCAGGGCCTGATGTTCGGTTACGCGACCGACGAGACGCCGAACCTGATGCCGCTGCCGATCCACCTGGCGCACCGGCTCTCGCGGCGCCTGTCCGAGGTCCGCAAGAACGGCACCATCCCCTACCTCCGCCCCGACGGCAAGACCCAGGTCACCATCGAGTACGACGGCGACAAGGCGGTCCGCCTGGACACGGTCGTCGTCTCCTCGCAGCACGCGAGCGACATCGACCTGGACTCGCTGCTGGCCCCCGACATCCGCGAGTTCGTGGTCGAGCCGGAGCTGAAGGCGCTGCTGGACGACGGCATCAAGCTGGAGACCGAGGGCTACCGCCTGCTGGTCAACCCGACCGGCCGCTTCGAGATCGGCGGCCCGATGGGTGACGCCGGCCTCACCGGCCGCAAGATCATCATCGACACGTACGGCGGCATGGCCCGCCACGGCGGCGGCGCCTTCTCCGGCAAGGACCCGTCCAAGGTCGACCGCTCCGCCGCCTACGCCATGCGCTGGGTCGCGAAGAACGTCGTCGCCGCGGGTCTCGCCTCCCGCTGCGAGGTCCAGGTCGCCTACGCCATCGGCAAGGCCGAGCCCGTCGGCCTCTTCGTCGAGACCTTCGGCACCGCCAAGGTCGAGGCCGAGAAGATCGAGACCGCCATCAGCGAGGTCTTCGACCTCCGCCCGGCGGCCATCATCCGCGACCTCGACCTGCTGCGCCCGATCTACTCGCAGACGGCCGCGTACGGCCACTTCGGCCGCGAGCTCCCCGACTTCACCTGGGAGCGCACGGACCGCGTGGACGCGCTGCGCCGGGCCGCGGGTCTGTAAGGCCCGACCGGTACTGTCACGAGGCTCGGCTGCCCTTCGGGGAGCCGAGCCTCGGTGTGTGCGAGGGGGCCGCTCTCCGGCCGGCCGGGGCCGCGGGGCTCGGACGCCCGGCCCTTGCCGGTGAGGTGTGGCACGACCGGCCCGTGCCGGTGGGGGCCGGGACGGCCGTCCCGTGTCAGTGGGGTCTGGTAGGAATGCTGCTGTGAGCAGCGAGAACGGTCAGGGGGAAGGCGGCGCGGAGAGTGCGCCGCCCGAGCAGCTCGCGCTGATCCGGGAGGCCGTGCGCAAGGCCAAGGCGCCGAAGGCCAAGCCGCGTACCTGGCGGGGGGCCGCGCTGGCCAAGGAGCTGCCGGTGGCGCGGGTGCTGGTCGACAAGGGCGTGCTGCATCTCGACCGGTACTTCGACTACGCGGTGCCCGAGGAGCTCGACGAGGCCGCGCAGCCGGGCGTGCGGGTCCGGGTCAGGTTCGGCGCCGGCGGCCGCACTGTGCGCGACGGGCGCCGCGAGGGCGGCGGACTCATCGACGGGTTCGTCGTCGAGCGGATCGCCGAGTCCGACTACAGCGGGCCGCTGGCCGCGCTCGCGCAGGTCGTGTCGTCCGAACCCGTCCTGGACCCCGAACTGCTCGGCCTCGCCCGGGCCGTCGCCGACCGCTACGCCGGCTCCCTCGCCGATGTGCTGCAACTCGCCGTCCCGCCCCGGCACGCGCGGGCCGAGGCCCGGGAGTCCACCCCCGCACCGCCTCCGCCCCCGGCGCCCGCTCCGGGCACCTGGCAGCGGTACGGCCGGGGGGCGGACTTCCTCGCCTCGCTCGCCTCCGGCGGTGCGCCACGGGCCGTGTGGACCGCGCTGCCCGGGCCCCAGTGGGCCGAGGAGGTCGCCCGGGCCGTGCAGGCGACGCTGGCCTCCGGGCGCGGGGCACTGGTCGTCGTACCGGCGGGCCGGCCCGCCGCCCGCGTCGACGCCGCCCTGACGGCACTGCTGGGGGAAGGGCAGCACGCCGTGCTGACGGCCGATGCCGGGCAGGAGCGGCGCTACCGCGAATGGCTCGCCGTACGGCGCGGGGCCGTGCGAGCCGTCGTCGGCACCCGCGCCGCCATGTTCGCGCCCGTGAGGAACCTGGGGCTCGTCGTCGTCTGGGACGACGGCGACGCCGGGCACAGCGACGACAACGCCCCCTTCCCGCACGTCCGGGAGGTGCTGGAGCTGCGGGCCTCGCGCGACCGGTGCGGCTTCCTGCTGGGCGGCTGGAGCTGCACGGTGGAGGCCGCACAGCTCGTCGAGAGCGGATGGGCGCTGCCGCTGGTCGCGGACCGCGACCAGGTCCGTGCGGCGGCACCCCTCGTGCGGACCGTCGGCGACGGGGACCTCGCCCGGGACGAGGCGGCCCGCGCGGCCCGGCTGCCCACACTCGCCTGGCAGACCGTCAGGGAGGGCCTGCGGCACGGCCCCGTGCTGGTGCAGGTGCCGCGTCGCGGCTACGTCCCCCGGATGGCCTGCGCGCACTGCCGGGCCCCCGCGCGCTGCCGCCACTGCGCGGGACCGCTCCAGGCGCAGGACGCGGGCGAACTGCGGTGCGACTGGTGCGGGCGCGGCGAGCCCGCCTGGCACTGTCCCGAATGCGGTGGCTTCCGGCTGCGGGCGCAGGTCGTGGGGGCGCGGCGCACCGCCGAGGAACTGGGACGGGCCTTCCCGGCCGTCCCGGTCCGTACGTCCGGGCGGGAGCAGGTGCTGGACACGGTCTCCGAGGCGCCCGCCCTGGTCGTGAGCACTCCGGGCGCCGAACCGGTGGCCGAGGGCGGATACGCGGCCGCGCTGCTCCTGGACGGCTGGGCCATGCTCGGGCGGCCCGATCTGCGGGCCGGCGAGGACGCGTTGCGGCGCTGGCTGACAGCGGCGGCGCTCGTCCGCCCGCAGGGCGCCGGCGGGACCGTGGTGGTCGTCGCCGAGCCGACGCTGCGTCCGGTGCAGGCGCTGGTCCGCTGGGATCCCGTCGGGCACGCCGTGCGTGAGCTCGCCGAGCGGGCCGAGCTGGGTTTCCCGCCGGTGTCGCGGATGGCCGCGGTGTCCGGTGCACCGGAGGCGCTGACGGAGTTCCTCACGGCCGCCCAACTGCCCCATGATGCAGAGGTGTTGGGGCCTGTCCCGGCGCCGGGTACGGAGGCGGGGCGGCCTCGGCGGGCCGGTGGGCCGCCGCCCGGGGAGCACTGGGAGCGAGCCCTCGTGCGGGTGCCCCCAGGGAGCGGAGCCGCGCTGGCGGCCGCGCTGAAGACCGCGCAGGCGGCGCGGTTGGCGCGTGGCGGGAGCGAGCCGATACGGATCCGCATCGATCCGCTCGACATCGGGTGAGTGCCGCTCGGCGCGACGCGTCGGCGGTCGCAGCGGCCGTCCGGGTCAGGGTGGGGTGGATGCTCGTGCCGGTCGTCCGGCTCGGTGTCGTGTGCGTGCTCGCAACGAGGGTTCCGCTCGGCATGGTGGGGGCGCTCGCAACGAGGGTTCCGCTCGGCACGAGGTGGGCATCGGTTGCTGCCGCAGGCCGACTTCAGGTGTGTGGCCGAACGGCCCGCGGCCCGGTTCGCATACAGCGAGCCGACTACGGGTGGGGCCCGGCAGGACTCGGCACGGGCGCATGCATGCGTCTGCCTCCCAGGTCGGCTGTGGACACCGGGAGGCAGAGACGGGCGGATCAGCCGTTGCGCGGCCCCGGGAACGCCGTGGGCCTGACCTCTTCGCGGAGGGTGGGACTTCCCGTCGGCTGAGTCGGCATGGAGCGGGCCGCGGGGACCGTCGGCACCGTGGGGATGCCGGTGTTGACGGTCACCGCCCGGGTGCCCGCCGTCTCCGTGGCCCGCTCCGCCTCCGCGGCGGCCTGTGCGGCGGCGCGGCGGGCGCCGTAACGGCGGTGCACGGCCTGCTTGGTGACCCCGAGGGCCGAGCCGACCGCGTCCCACGAGAAGCCGAGTGAGCGGTCGAAGTCCACGGCTGCCGTGACCAGGGTCTCGACGCTGTCCCGCAGCTCCTGCGCGAGACGGACGGTCGGGGCGGGGGCGCGCCCGTAGACGACGAAGCCCGTGGAGGGGCCGGAACGGCGCGGGCGGTAGACGTTGCCCAACTGGGCGGTGAGCGTGCGCAGTGCGTCCACCTGCCGGCGGACCCGCTCGATGTCCCGCACCAGCAAGTGCAGGCTGGCCCGAGCCTGGGCGTCGTGGGTTGCGTGGTCGGCCATGAACAAGCCTCTCGAAACCGGCGTTGAAAAGGATCGGGCCGCGAATGCGGCCCTTGTGGTCAACTCTTTCTTGACCAACGCGTTTCCGGGTGAGTGGTCACGCTGCGGGCGCGTAAGGGCATATGCACGGGGCGCGTCTTGACGCGTACGCCCCCAGGAGGTGGATGGGGCGGCACGCCGTCCGGCCCGCCTCCTGAGGGCGCACGCGCCTCGCCCGGATACTCCCGAGCCGCGGGCCCCCGTGCCGCATAGACTGGTGCGTTGCCCCGCACGACCCGGTTCGCCGGCTGTCGCGCGAGCCGATACGAACTCCCGCCCGAGAGGCCAGCCGCCACCCATGAAGCTCGTCTTCGCAGGTACCCCCGAGGTCGCCGTTCCCGCCCTGGACGCCCTGATCGCCTCCGGGCGCCACGAGGTGGCCGCCGTCGTCACGCGGCCCGACGCCCCGGCCGGACGGGGCCGCCGGCTCGTCGCCAGCCCGGTCGCCCAGCGCGCGGAGGAGGCCGGGATCGAGGTGCTGAAGCCGGCCAAGCCGCGCGACGAGGACTTCCTGGCCCGGCTGCGGGAGATCGCTCCGGACTGCTGCCCCGTCGTCGCCTACGGCGCGCTGCTGCCCCGGGTCGCGCTGGACGTCCCCGCGCACGGCTGGGTCAACCTGCACTTCTCCCTGCTCCCCGCCTGGCGCGGCGCGGCCCCCGTGCAGCACGCGATCATGGCGGGTGACGAGATCACCGGCGCCTCCACCTTCCTGATCGAGGAGGGCCTCGACTCGGGGCCGGTGTACGGCACCGTCACCGAGGAGATCCGGCACACGGACACCAGCGGGGACCTGCTCACGCGGCTCGCCTTCGCCGGGGCGGGGCTGCTCTCCGCGACGATGGACGGCATCGAGGACGGCACCCTCAAGGCCGTGCCGCAGCCCGCCGAGGGCGTCACCACGGCGCCGAAGATCACCGTCGAGCTCGCCCACGTCGACTGGTCCGCCCCGGCGCTCCGCGTCGACCGGCTGGTGCGGGGCTGCACCCCCGCGCCGGGCGCGTGGACCGTCTTCCGCGGCGAGCGGCTCAAGCTCATCCAGGTCGCTCCGCTCCCGGACCACACCGACCTCGCCCCGGGCGAGCTGGCCGTCGGCAAGAACAACGTGTACGCGGGGACGGGTTCGTACGCCGTGGAGCTGCTCTGGGTCCAGGCCCAGGGCAAGAAGCCGATGCGCGCCGCGGACTGGGCGCGCGGCGTGCGCATCCCCTCCGGGGAGCGGCTCGGCGTGTGACGACGACGTCCCCGGGGACCGGGTGCGCACAGGCGGGCGCACCCGGCCCGCGGGGTCGGCGGTGCCCGTACGGACGTAGGCTGGACGGGTCGAACCATCCAGGATCCGGAGCACCTTTTTCGTGAGTGAGCAGTCCCGAGGGCCGCGCAAGCCCGGCAAGCCCTACCGCCGTCCCCAGAAGGACCCGGTCCGCATGCTCGCCTTCGAAGCGCTGCGGGCCGTGGACGAGCGTGACGCGTACGCGAACCTCGTCCTGCCGCCGCTGCTGCGCAAGGCCCGCGAGAAGGGCGACTTCGACGGGCGGGACGCGGCACTGGCCACCGAGCTGGTCTACGGAACGCTGCGCAGACAGGGCACCTACGACGCCGTCATCGCGGCCTGCGTCGACCGGCCGCTGCGTGAGGTCGACCCGCCCGTGCTCGACGTGCTCAGCCTGGGCGTGCACCAGCTGCTCGGGACGCGGATCCCGACGCACGCCGCCGTCTCCTCCGCCGTCGAACTGGCCCGGGTCGTACTCGGCGACGGGCGCGCCAAGTTCGTGAACGCCGTGCTGCGCAAGGTCGCGCAGCAGGATCTCGACGGCTGGCTGGAGCAGGTCGCACCGCCCTACGACGAGGACCCCGAGGACCATCTCGCCGTCGTGCACTCGCACCCGCGCTGGGTCGTCTCCGCGCTGTGGGACTCGCTCGGCGGCGGCCGTGCCGGAATCGAGGACCTGCTCGAAGCGGACAACGAACGGCCCGAGGTGACGCTCGTCGCCCGCCCCGGCCGTCTCGGCGCCGACGAACTGCTCGACGCGCTCGGCGAGGAGTCCGCGCTGCCGGGCCGCTGGTCGCCGTACGCGGTGCGGCTCACTGAGGGCGGCGAGCCGGGCGCCATCGACGCAGTGCGGGAGGGGCGCGCGGGCGTCCAGGACGAGGGCAGCCAGCTGGTCGCGCTCGCCCTCGCGAACGCGCCGCTGGACGGGCCCGACCGGACCTGGCTGGACGGCTGCGCCGGCCCCGGTGGCAAGGCAGCCCTGCTGGCGGGGCTCGCCGCCGAACGGGGCGCGGTGCTGCTGGCCTCCGAGAAGCAGCCGCACCGCGCGGGTCTGGTGGCGAAGGCACTCGCCGGAAACCCCGGGCCCTACCAGGTCATCGCCGCCGACGGCACCCGGCCGCCGTGGCGCCCCGGCACCTTCGACCGTGTGCTCATGGACGTCCCGTGCACGGGCCTGGGTGCGTTGCGCCGCCGTCCCGAGGCCCGCTGGCGGCGTCGCCCCGACGACCTCGACGGTTTCGCCCCCCTTCAGCGCGGGCTGCTGCGGACGGCGCTCGACTCGGTGCGGGTCGGCGGTGTCGTCGGGTACGCGACGTGCTCGCCGCACCTCGCCGAGACCCGCGCGGTCGTCGACGACGTGCTCAAGCACTATGACGGCGGCTCCGCCGAACTGCTCGACGCCCGCCCGTTCCTGCCCGGCGTACCGGCCCTCGGCGACGGCCCCGACGTTCAGCTGTGGCCGCATCTGCACGGCACGGACGCGATGTACCTCGCCCTGATCCGCCGGACCGGGTGAACGCCGGCGGACGCTGACGCCGGTTCACCGCAGGACAGCTGGTCCGGTCCACCGCCGGACGGTGGCTCCGGCCCCGCGCGGGACAGTGGCGGCGGATCCCTGCCCGGCGGGGACCCGGCCGTCGTCGCCACGGCGCCCGGGCGGGCCGGACGCCGGCCCCCGGGACGCTGCCGGGCGGCCTACTCCTGCCGTGCCGCCGGTTCGGGGGCCGCGGGGGAGTCCGGCTCGGTCCGCGCGGAACGCTCCTCGTGGGCGAGGCGGTGCGGCCACCACACCTTCTCTCCCGCGTCCAGGAACAGGGACGTCACCAGGACCGAACGCACGACGAAGGTGTCCAGCAGCACGCCCAGCGCCACGGCGAAACCGATCTCCGCGAAGGCGACCATCGGCAGGGTGCCGAGGGCGGCGAACGTGCCGGCCAGGACGAGGCCCGCGGACGTGATGACGGCGCCGGTCGCGGCCAGGCCCGTCACCACACCCGTGCGGGTGCCCTCACGGGCGGCCTCTTCGCGGATCCGGGTGGTCAGGAAGATGTTGTAGTCGATGCCCAGGGCCACCAGGAACACGAACACGAAGAGCGGGAAGTCGGTCTGCTCGCCCGCGTAGTCGAAGACGTGCCGGAAGAACAGCGCGCTCGCGCCGAGTGCCGCCGCGAAGGACAGCACGACGGTGCCGATCAGCAGCAGCGGAGCCACCAGGGCACGCAGCAGGACCCCCAGGATCAACAGCACGACCACCAGGACCGCCGGGATGACCAGCATGTTGTCGTGGGTGGTCGCCTCGTTCATGTCGAGGAGGGACGCGGTGCCGCCGCCGACCTCGGCGTGGGCGCCGGGCACCGCGTGCACCCCGTCGCGCACCCGCTCGACGGTCCGTTTCGCGGCGTCGCCGTCGGCCGGGTCGGTCATCGTCGCCTCGAACAGCACCTTGCCGTCGTACGAGGGTTTCGTGCCTTCGGGCACGGCGTTGCTGTCCGGCACCACGCCCTTCGTGCCGGCCACCGCGGCCCGCACCTGGTCCGCACGTGCCTGGTCGGAGATGACGACCAAGGGGTCGCCGCTGCCGGCCGGGAAGTACCGCGCCGAGACCTCCTGGCCGGTGATCGAGTCCGGTTTGCCGGTGAACGCGTCCGCGTTGCCGATCCCACCGGCGCGGAGCTGGAGCAGACCGAGCGAGAGGACGGCGAGGGCGAGCGCGGTGGCGACCCACACCATGCGCGGACCGCGCGCGATGCGCCCGCCCATGCGGGCCCACAGGCCGCTCGCGGTCGGGTCGGCCGAGCCGAGGTGCGGGATCACCGGCCAGAAGATCCAGCGGCCGAAGACGAGCAGCAGGGCCGGGAAGAGGGTCAGCATGGCGAGCAGGGCGATCGCCACACCGATCGCGGCCACCGGACCGAGGCCGCGCGTCGAGTTCATCTCGGCGGCCAGGAGCACGAGCATGCTGAGGACGACCGTGGCGCCGGAGGCGAGCACGGCGGGGCCCGCGCGGTGCAGGGCGAGGGCCATGGCCTCGTGGCGGTCCTCGTGGCGGCGAAGTTCCTCGCGGTAGCGGGCGACCAGCAGCAGTGCGTAGTCGGTGCCCGCGCCGAAGACGAGGACGGTGAGGATGCCCGCGCTCTGGCCGTTGACGGTCAGTCCGGCGTGTTTCGCGAGGAGGTAGATCAGCGCCTGGGCCGCGAAGAGCGCCGCGACCACACCGATCAGCGGTACGAAGATCAGGGTCGGGCTGCGGTAGGTGAGCAGCAGCATCACGATCACGACGGCCATCGCGGAGAACAGCAGCGTCGAATCGATGCCCTCGAAGGCCTGGGAGAAGTCGGCGGAGGTGCCGCCCGGGCCCGTGATGTGCACGCTGAGCCCGGCGCCGCTCCGGCCGACCCGGTCGCGCAGCGAGTCGACCGCGGGCGCGATCTCCTCCCAGCCCTTCTCGTCCATCGTGATCGGGACGAAGATCTGGGCGGCCTCGGGGGCGGTCGGCGTGTCGTAGACGGGACCGCGGGTCTCGGCGCCGCGTACGCCGTGGGCCGTGAGCGCCTTGATCTCCCGGACGTCCTCGGTGATCCGCTGCCGGTCCCGGTCGGTGAGCCCGCCGTCGTGGGCGTAGACGACGACCGCGGGGATCTGCTCGGGCCTGAACCGGTTGGACGCGTCCAGGACTTGGGTGGACTCGGCGGAGCCGGGCAGCCAGGAGGCCGCGTCGTTGTCCTGCGCGTCGGTGAGCTTCGAGGCGAGCGGCGCCGCGACCACGAGCACCACCAGCCACAGTCCGACGATCAGCCACTTGCTGCGGCGACCGCACACGAAGCCGATGAGTCCCTGGCGCACATGGCGCCCCTGTCCGTCCGTCATGGCCACCCCCGTAGCCCCTTCTGGATCCGGTCGGCGGCCAGCATGGCATGAGGAGGGCCCCGCAACATCCGCCTGAGGGTCCAGGTACGGACCGGGGAGAGCAACCGGCCCGGGGCATGGCAGGCTTGGGGCATGGCCGTGCAGATCAACCCCAGCATCCTGTCCGCCGACTTCACCCGTCTTGCCGAGGAGGCAAAAGCGGTGGAAGGGGCGGACTGGCTCCATGTCGACGTCATGGACAACCATTTCGTACCGAATCTCACGCTCGGAGTGCCGGTCGTAGAGTCCCTGGCCCGCGCGACGGAGACGCCCCTGGACTGTCATCTGATGATCGAGGACGCAGATCGGTGGGCACCGCAGTACGTCGAAGCGGGGGCCGGTTCCGTCACCTTCCACGCCGAGGCCGCCGCGGCCCCGGTGCGGCTGGCCCGGGAGATCCGCGCGAAGGGCGCCCGCGCCTCGATGGCGCTGAAGCCCGCGACCCCCATCGAGCCGTACGAGGATCTGCTGCCCGAGCTGGACATGCTGCTGATCATGACGGTCGAGCCGGGCTTCGGCGGCCAGGCCTTCCTCGACATCATGCTCCCGAAGATCCGTCGCACCCGTGAGCTGATCAGCAAGCACGGCCTCGAACTGTGGCTCCAGGTGGACGGCGGCGTGTCGGCCTCCACCATCGAGCGGTGCGCGGAGGCGGGAGCCGACGTGTTCGTCGCGGGCTCGGCGGTGTACGGGGCGGCGGACCCGGCGCAGGCGGTACGTGCATTGCGCACCCAGGCCCGGGACGCCACGGCCCAGGCGGCATGGGCGTGCGACCACTGAGCCAAGGGAACGTGAACGGCGCCCATCCGGGCTGATCAAGTACGCCGGATCTGCAAGGATGAACGGCGAATCCAGAATGTGAACAGCAGTGAGGAGATCGCCGTGTCGGGTATGTCGGCGGGCCGGTCAGCCATGCGGATGGGACCCGCTGAGCTGGTGCAGGCGGCGGCCATGGCCCGCCGCTTCTACCTCGAGGGCAAATCCAAGATCCAGATCGCGGAGGAGTTCGGCGTCAGCCGCTTCAAGGTGGCCCGGGTCCTGGAGACCGCTCTCGAACGGGATCTCGTGAGGATCGAGATCCGTGTGCCCGCAGAGCTGGACGCGGAGCGCTCCGACGCGCTGCGCGCCCGCTACGGGCTGCGGCACGCCGTCGTCGTCGAGTCCCCGGCCGAGGCCGAGGAGTCGCCCGACCCCGAGAACCTCGGCGAGGTCGCCGCAGACCTGCTCGGCGAGCTGGTCAACGAGGGCGATGTGCTGGGTCTGGCCTGGGGCCGCTCCACCATCCACATGGCGGCCGCGCTCGACCGGCTGCCGCCGTGCACCGTGGTGCAGCTGACGGGCGTGTACGACGCCGGGACCGCCGAGCGCGGTTCGGTGGAGGCCGTGCGCCGCGCTGCCCAGGTCTCGGGCGGCGACGCGCACCCCATCTACGCGCCGATGCTGCTGCCCGACGCGGCCACCGCGGCCGCGCTGCGCCACCAGACGGGGATCGCCCGCGCCTTCGAGTACTTCGACAAGGTCACGGTGGCGTGCGTCTCCATCGGTTCCTGGGAGCCCGGCATCTCCACGGTGCACGACATGCTCAGTGACGAGGAGCGCGCGCACTACGCGTCCCTCGGCGTCGCCGCCGAGATGTCCGCGCACCTCTTCGACGCGGAGGGGCGCCGGATCGGGCGCGATCTGGGCGAGCGCTGCATCACGGTCGAGGCCGACCGGCTGCGGCGCATCCCCGAGGTCGTCGCCATCGCGGGCGGGCAGCGCAAGGCCGCCGCGATCGACGCGGTGCTGCGTTCCGGGCTGGTCACCAGCCTGGTGACGGACACCTCCGCGGCGGACTATCTGATGACGGCCGGACCGACGCCGCGTCCCGCGCTCAACCGGGCGGACCCGGACGGTCCCTGACAGCGCGCCCGCCCGGGGCGGCCGTGGCAGCATCGGCGGCATGCTGCTGCGGTCCGTCCCCCGTGCGCTCTCCGGCCTCCTGCTGTGCCTCGCGGTTCTCCTGACGGGCTGCGCGTCGACGGACACGAACCCCTCGACGGACACGACGTCGACGGACACCCCGACGGTCACGCCAGATTCGACCGGCACGCGGGCGTCCTCCGGCACGCCTGAACCGACGGGCGCGGACAGGCCGACGGCGACCCCCTCCTGGGCCGCCGGCATACCCACCGTCACCGAGTCCCGGCTCCCGGCCGAGGCACGCCGGACCCTGGCACTCATCGACCGGGGCGGCCCCTTCCCGTACGCCAAGGACGGAACCGTCTTCGGCAACTTCGAACGACTGCTTCCGCGGCACGAGCGCGGGTACTACCACGAGTACACGGTCCGGACGCCGGGCGAGAGCGACCGGGGCGCCCGGCGGCTGGTCACCGGGCTGCACGGCGAGGTGTACTACACCGATGACCACTACGAGTCGTTCAGGGCGGTGCTGAGATGACCCGAGGCCCCCTCGCGGAGGTGTGCCACGCGGCCGGCTGGCAGGTCACCGTGCTCGACCTGACGGGGATCACCGACAAGGCGGGCTTCATGGCGCGCTGCGTGCGCGCCCTCGACCTGCCGGACTGGTTCGGACGGAACTGGGACGCGCTCGCGGACGTCCTCGGCGACCCGGACTGGGGGCCCGCGAGTCCGGGCAGACTGCTCGTGGTGAGCGGCTGGCGGCCGTACGCGAAGGCGCGGCCCGACGAGTGGGAGGTCGCGCAGCAGGTGCTGGAGTCGGCCGCCGGGCACTACGAAGGGTTCGACGCGTCACTCTCCGTCGTCCTCTCTCTCGGAGGATCCGACGAACTACTCCCTGACCAGCCTGGATGATCTGTGCGGGCACCGCATACGGGACGGCATGGGACAATGAAGTACGTGCTCTTCCCCCTGGCTGACCTGTCCGGGGGCCACCTCTGATCGACTGGGATGTGCAGCACGTGCGTTTCCTCAACGACATCCAGCCCCCTTACGACCTGACGTACGACGACGTCTTCATGGTGCCGAGCCGCTCCGCGGTCGGATCGCGTCAGGGCGTGGACCTCACCTCTCCGGACGGCACGGGCACCACGATCCCGCTCGTCGTCGCCAACATGACGGCGATCGCGGGCCGCCGGATGGCCGAGACCGTCGCCCGCCGCGGCGGCCTCGTCGTCATCCCGCAGGACATTCCGATCGAGGTCGTCACCGAGGTCATCAGCTGGGTCAAGGGACGCCACCTGGTGCTCGACACCCCCATCGTCCTCGCGCCCCACCAGACCGTCGCCGACGCGCTGGCACTGCTGCCCAAGCGTGCGCACAACGCGGGTGTCGTGGTGGACGAGGACGGCCGCCCGGTCGGCGTGGTCACCGACGCCGACCTCTCCGGCGTGGACCGCTTCACACAGCTGTCCGAGGTCATGTCTCGGGACCTGCTGCTGCTCGACGCGGAGATCGAGCCGCGCGAGGCCTTCAACAGGCTCGACACCGCCAACCGCCGTTACGCCCCCGCGGTGGACGGCGACGGCAGGCTCGCCGGCATCCTCACCCGCAAGGGCGCCCTGCGCGCCACGCTGTACACGCCGGCCACCGACGCGGGCGGCAGGCTGCGCATCGCCGCCGCCGTCGGCATCAACGGCGACGTCGCGGGCAAGGCCAAGCAGCTCCTCGACGCGGGCGTCGACACGCTCGTCATCGACACCGCGCACGGTCACCAGGAGTCGATGATCAGCGCGATCCGGACGGTGCGCGGGCTCGACCCGCAGGTGCCGATCGTCGCGGGCAACATCGTCGCCGCCGAGGGCGTGAAAGACCTCGTCGAGGCGGGCGCGGACATCATCAAGGTCGGTGTCGGGCCGGGCGCCATGTGCACCACCCGCATGATGACCGGCGTCGGGCGGCCGCAGTTCTCCGCTGTCCTGGAGTGCGCCGCGGAGGCGAGGAAGTACGGCAAGCACGTGTGGGCCGACGGTGGTGTCCGGCACCCGCGCGACGTGGCCATGGCGCTGGCCGCCGGCGCGTCGAACGTGATGATCGGCTCCTGGTTCGCCGGGACGTTCGAGTCCCCGGGCGACCTCCAGCAGGACGCCGACGGCCGTCTCTACAAGGAGTCCTTCGGCATGGCGTCCGCCCGTGCCGTCCGGAACCGCACCAGCGACGAATCGGCGTACGACCGGGCCCGCAAGGCGCTGTTCGAGGAGGGCATCTCGACCTCGCGCATGTTCCTCGACCCGGCCCGTCCGGGCGTCGAGGACCTGATCGACTCGGTCATTGCGGGTGTCCGCTCCTCCTGCACCTACGCCGGTGCCAACTCCCTGGACGAGTTCGCCGAGAAGGCCGTCGTCGGTATCCAGAGCGCGGCCGGCTACGCCGAGGGCAAGCCGCTGCACGCCAGCTGGAGCTGACGCGCGCACCCGGCGTACGGCCCCTTTCCCTGCTGCGGGGGGAGAGGGGCCGTACGCATGTCGTGCCCCGGACGGGGCCGGCGGGTGCCGAGGAACGCCTTGGCGGGCGTTCGGGGAGGGGCGGACCGACGGTCGTCAGGTTCTCTTGACGTCAAGCTCGCTTGACGTGACTCTGGAGACATGACGACGCCACAGAGCATCGAACCGCAGCACACCCTGCTGACCGCCGTGGCCCGCCTCGACGACCTGCGGGCGCGGGATTCGCTGGCCGGGGCGGGGAGCGACGCCGAGTCCCTCGACCGGGCCGAGCTCCTCGAACTCCTCGCGCTGAGCGAGGTGGTCGCCCGCAAGGCGGCCCACGGCCGTCAGCTCACCGTCCGTGCCGCCCGCGAGAGCGGTGCCTCCTGGTCGCAGATCGGCGCGGCCCTGGGCACCAGCAAGCAGGCCGCCTGGGAGGCCCATACGCGCTGGATCGACGCGCAGGCGGCGGCCTACGGGCAGCCCGGACTCATGGGCTTCGACGCGGACGACACGGCACGGGCGCGGGCGCTGGCCGGGGATCCGGACGACAGCTGAGACCGGCGGCGGGCCCGGCCGGGCGCACACCGGCCGGCACCGACCGGGGCCCGCGAACGGCGATGGCGTGCACGCGGTGCCCGGTGGCTACGCACGCCGGCGCGCGGCTGCCGACGTATGGCTCGCGGTGGCCGGAGCGGACCCGCGCCGGATGTTGACGGGGCGTGAGATCGCTTTCGGGCGACGACAGTTCGGGGGCGTGGAGCGGTGTCCGCGGGTGGGCGCGGAGCGGTCCGTGCCCGACGTCGAGGGGTCGTCGCGAACCCCCGCGCGACGTGCGGAAAGGCGCCTCACGCAACCATCGAAAGGGGTCGCGCAACGAACACGCGCCGGGATGCGATGAACGCAACGATCTTGCGGAGATGCGCAAGGTTGCTGCATTACGCCCGCGAAGGCAGGACTCGTAGGGTCAGGCGCTGTACATAGGCGTGGCGGGGACCCCGCTCGGTGGGTTCCTGCTCGCAGGGGTGCCGCCGGTCCCCGCTGTTCCGACCGGCAGCGATCAAGGAGCCAGCGCGTGCTCGACCAAGGCGCACCCCCGCAGTCCCGCACCACATCCTCCCCACCGTCCCCCGGCGTCGGCACGCGCCTCATGCGCCGCAAGCCGGTGGAACGCCTGGTCGCCGAGGGCGGACAGGGCGAGGGAGGAACGCTGCGGCGCTCCCTCGGGCTGTGGCAGCTCACCATGATCAGCATCGGCGCCACGCTCGGCACCGGCATCTTCGTCGTCCTCGGCGAGGCCGTCCCCAAGGCCGGGCCCGCGGTCACCCTGTCCTTCGTGATCGCCGGACTCACCGCGCTCTTCTCCGCGCTCTCCTACGCCGAGCTGGCGGGCACGATCCCGGTCGCCGGGTCCTCGTACTCCTACGCGTACGCAACCATGGGCGAACTGATCGCCTGGATCTGCGGCTGGTGTCTGGTCCTGGAGTACGGCGTCTCGGTCGCGGCCGTCGCGGTCGGCTGGGGCGAGTACCTGAACGAGCTCCTCGACGGCACCATCGGTGTCACCATCCCGGACGCGCTCTCCGCGCCGCCCGGCGACGGCGGCGTCTTCAACCTGCCCGCCCTCATCGTGGTGCTGCTCGCGATGGCCTTCCTGCTGGGCGGGGCGAAGGAGTCGGCGCGCGCCAACACGATCATGGTGGTCGTGAAGATCGCCGCGCTCGTGCTGTTCTGCGCCATCGGTGTCCAGGGCTTCCGCTCCGGCAACTACGAGCACTTCATGCCGCTCGGCATGGGGGGCGTCAGCGCCGCGGGCGCGACCCTCTTCTTCTCCTACATCGGTTTCGACGCCGCCTCCACGGCCGGTGAGGAGGCGAAGGACGCGCAGCGCGACCTGCCCCGCGCGATCATGCTGTCGCTGGTCATCGTGACGGCCCTGTACGTCCTCGTCGCGGCCGTCGCCGTCGGTGCCAAGCCCTGGCGGCGGTTCGGCGACTCGGAGGCCGCGCTCGCCGAGATCATGAAGGACGTCACCGGTCAGACCTTCTGGGGCACCTTGCTGGCCGCCTGCGCCGTCATCGCCATCGCGAGCGTCGTCCTGACCGTCCTGTACGGCCAGACCCGCATCCTGTTCGCCATGTCCCGCGACGGCCTGGTGCCGAAGGTCTTCTCCAAGGTCCACCCGAAGACCGGCGCGCCCCGCGCGAACACGGTGATCGTCTCGCTCTTCTGCGGCGTCCTCGCCGCCTGCATCCCGCTCGGCCAGCTGGCCGACGCCACCAGCATCGGCACGCTCTTCGCCTTCGCGCTGGTCAATGTCGCCGTGGTGGTGCTGCGCCGGACCCGCCCGGACATGCGGCGTACCTTCCGGGTGCCGCTGTCGCCCGTGCTGCCCGCGATCGGCTTCGTGCTGTGCGTGTGGATGATGGGCAGCCTCTCGGCCGTCACCTGGGTGGTCTTCGGAGTCTGGATGGCCGTCGGGCTCGTGTTCTACTTCAGTTACGGCTATCGCCGCTCCCGTATCGCCACCGTAGAAAAGTGAACCACCCGCAGTGCTGAACGATCTCGACGAACGCATCGTGCACGCCCTCGCCGAGGACGCCCGCCGCTCCTACGCCGACATCGGGCAACTCGTCGGCCTCTCCGCGCCCGCCGTGAAGCGGCGCGTGGACCGGCTGCGCGCGACCGGCGCCATCACCGGATTCACCGTACGGGTGGACCCGGCGGCGCTCGGCTGGGAGACCGAGGGGTTCGTCGAGATCTACTGCCGGCGCAACACCTCGCCGGAGACCATCCAGCGGGGGCTGGAGCGCTATCAGGAGGTCGTGGCCGCCTCCACCGTCACCGGGGAGGCGGACGCGGTCGTGCAGGTCTTCGCCTCCGACATGCGGCACTTCGAGCGGGTCCTCGAGCGGATCGCCGGCGAGTCGTTCGTGGAGCGGACGAAGTCGGTGCTGGTGCTGTCGCCTCTGCTGCGTCGGTTCTCCTCGGGGTCGCCCACGTAGTCGGCGGCCCCCGCAAGTGACCTTGTGCGCCCTCGGGGTGGGGGTCGGGTCGTGCGCGGGTGCGGGGTCTGTGGGGGTTGGGCGCGTCGTTCCTCGCGCCCCTTCGGTGGGGTGCTCCGGGGCGGTTCGGTGCGGGTGGACGGGGGCTCGGCGCGCCGTTCCTCGCGCCCCTAGCGGGGCTGTTGCGCCGTCTTGCGGGCCAGGGCGTTGTTTCCCGTCGAGTTGTGCACGCTGAAGCTCACGGCGTCCGAGCGGTATCGGTCGTCGGACCACTCCACCGGGCGCCCTTCGCGTGTCGTGGTGACCCGGCGGACCCGCAGCAGCGGGCTGGTGCGGCGCACGCCGAGCAGTTCGGAGTCCTGGGCGCCCGCCGCGACCGCGTCGATGACGTGCTCGCCGTAGGCGAAGACCACGCCGGTGTCCTCGAAGAGCCGCTGGGTGACCGACGGGCAGTCCGGTTCGATGACCTCGACGGCGGGGGCGACCCAGTCCGCGTACACCGTCCGCTCCAGCAGCACCGGCTCGCCGTCCAGGCCGCGGACCCGCAGCACATGCAACACCCTTGTCCCCTCGCGGAGTTGAAGGCGCACGGCGTCCTCCGTCGTCGCCGGGTGGTACTCCTGAGCCACCACGTGCCCGGTCGCCTCGCGCCCCATCGCGCGCGCCCACTGCGCGAAGCTGCGCAGCTCGGCGAAACTCTGGCTGCGCCGGCTGGCCAGGACCACGCGCCGGGCGCCCTGCCGTGAGCCGATGAGCCCCTCGGCGGTCAGCGCCGCCACCGCCTGGCGGACCGTGCCGCGCGACACGCCGTACCGGGCCGCGAGCTCCGTCTCCGCGGGCAGCAGGCTGCCCACCGTGTACTGCTCGCGGTCGATCGCCCGCCGCAGTTCGTCGGCGATCTCCTCGTGTCGCGCCGCCATGCTTCCCCTCGGATCCGACTGCTGTGCACAGCGTGATCAGCCTAATCGAGATCGGGACGTGTACGGGCATGCCCGGGATTGTGCAGGGAATCGGGGGTCACGGTTTCGCCAAAGTTTACGGACAGGACACCACCGGCGGGCCTACTGAGGCCAACTTGTTCAGACAAGTTCTCCGCTCCATCACACCCTCGTGCGTACTCCTGGAGAGACCGTGACCGTGTTCCTGCCGAGGACCGCCCTCCTCACCGGCGGCCTCGCCGTCGCCGCCGCACTCGCCCTGAGCGCCTGCGGCGCCGCCCCCGACGACAAGGCGACCACCGCCGACGGCAAGAGCGCGGCCACCGCGACCTCCGCCGCGGACCTCGGCGGCCTCGACGCCCTCGTCCGGGCCGCCAAGAAGGAGGGCACGCTGCATGCGATAGCGCTGCCCCGCGACTGGGCGAACTACGGCGCCCTCATCGACGGTTTCAAGAAGAAGTACGGCATCCGGGTCGAGGTGGAGAACCCGGACGGCTCCAGCCAGGACGAGATCAACGCCGTCACGTCCCGCAAGGGCCAGGACCGCGCCCCCGACGTCCTCGACCTCGGCAGCTCCTTCGCGCTGAGCGCGGCGCAGCAGGGGCTGCTCGCCCCCTACAAGGTGGCCGGGTTCGGTGACATCCCCGAGGGCCAGAAGGACGCGGAGGGCCGCTGGTACAACGACTACGGCGGCTACATCTCCATCGGCTGCGACGCCAAGAAGGTCAAGGAGTGCCCGACGACCTTCAAGGACCTCCTCAAGCCTCAGTACAAGGGCAAGGTCGCGCTCAACGGCAATCCCACCAAGTCCGGTTCGGCCTTCGGCGGCGTCTACGCGGCCTCGCTCGCGAACGGTGGCTCCTTCGACGACATCCAGCCCGGCCTGGACTTCTTCGCCGAGCTGAAGAAGAACGGCAACTACACGCCCGTCGAGTCGACCCCGGCCACCGTCGAGAAGGGCGAGACACCGATCAGCATCGACTGGGACTACCTCAACGCCGGTTACGCCGACGAGTTCAAGTCCAAGGGCGTCGACTGGAAGGTCGCCGTCCCGTCGGACGGCCAGTTCTCCCAGTACTACTCGCAGGCCGTCAACAAGGGCGCCCCGCACCCCGCGGCCGCACGCCTGTGGCAGGAGTACCTGTACAGCGCCGAAGGCCAGAACCTCTGGCTCAAGGGGTACGCCCGCCCGGCCCTGATGGCCGCCATGGACAAGGCCGGCACGCTCGACAAGACCGCGGCCGGCAAGCTCCCCGCAGTGTCCGGCACGCCGAGCTTCCCCAGCGAGGCCCAGCAGAGCAAGGCCAAGACGGTCCTCGCCCAGGGCTGGGGCAAGGCCGTCTCCGGATGACCGCCGTCCTCACCGAGACCGACACGGCGCCCGCCGCTGCAGACAAGCAGCAGCGGCGGCGCCGCGCCTCCGGCCGGCTCGCCGTCGTCCCGCTGCTCGTCTTCGTCGCGATCGCGTTCGGCATCCCCGCCCTGGCCATGCTGAACGGCGCGTTCACCGTCAAGGACCAGGCCACCGGCGCCACGTCGTACACCGCGGCCAACCTGACCGCCTCGCTCCAGGGTGCCTATCTGACCGCGCTGGTCGGCAGCGTCAAGCTGTCGGCGGTCTCCGCGGCCATCGCGACCGTCCTCGGACTGCCGCTCGCCCAGGCGGTGGTGACCTCCCGCTCGCGTACCCTGCGCGAGGCCGTGCTCACCGCGTCCGGCGTCCTCGCCAACTTCGGCGGTGTCCCGCTGGCCTTCGCCTTCGTCGCCACCCTCGGCAACTCCGGTGTGCTCACCCGGCACCTGGGCCTGACCGGCAAGGGCTGGAACCTGTACAGCTTCTGGGGCCTGGTCGTCGTCTACCTGTACTTCCTCGTCCCGCTGATGGTGCTCACCATCACGCCCGCCCTCGACGGACTGCGCTCCCAGTGGCGCGAGGCCGCGCAGAACAACGGCGCGACCGCCTTCCAGTACTGGCGGCACGTGGCCCTGCCCGTCCTCGCGCCCTCGCTCCTCGGCGGCCTGGTGCTGCTGTTCGGCAGTGCCTTCGCCGCGTACGCGACCGCCGCGGCCATGGTGGGCAGCGCGGTCCCGCTGGTCACCCTCCAGATCGCCGACGCCATCTCCGGCAACGTCCTGGTCGGCCAGGAGAACGTGGCGCTCGCCCTCAGCCTCGACATGGTCCTCGTCGCAGGACTGGTCATGGCCGTGTACCTGCCCCTGCAACGACGGAGCGCGCGATGGCTCGCCTGAACCTGTGGCGCTGGGCCGTCCTGGCCCTCGCCGGGCTGTACTTCCTGGTGCCCCTGGCGGCGTCGGTGATCTTCACGGTGGACGTGCCCGGCCGGGGTGTCACCCTCGACGCGTACAGCGAGATCGTCTCCACCGACGGCTTCGCCTCCAGCCTGCTGCTCTCGCTGGAACTGGCCGCCGCGACCATCGCCGTCGTCCTGCTGCTGATGGTGCCCGCCATGGTCGCCCTGCGGCTCGGCGCGCCCCGGCTGCGGCCGGTCGTGGAGGTGGTCTGCTCGCTGCCGCTGGTCGTCCCGCCGATCGCGTTCGTCGCCGGGATCTCCACCGTGCTGAAGTGGGGCCCCGAACACCTCTCCCGCACCCCGCTGTTCCAGACGTTCGTGGCCCTCCAGAACCCCGACTTCCCGTTCGTGCTCGTCCTCGCGTACGTCGTGATGGCGCTGCCGTTCGTGCACCGTGCCCTGGACGCGGGGTTGCGTGCCGTCGACGTACGCACCCTCGTCGAGGCCGCCCGCAGCTGCGGCGCCGGCTGGCCGCAGGCGCTGGTCCGGGTCGTCCTGCCCAATCTGCGCGGGGCCTTGCTGAACGCCTCCTTCCTCACACTGGCCCTCGTCCTCGGCGAGTTCACGGTGGCCCAGCTGCTCGGCTTCCAGCCGTTCGCCGTGTGGATCTACAGCGTCGGCGGTTCGCAGGCCCAGCTGTCCGTCGCCGTCTCCGTGCTCAGCCTGCTCGTCACCTGGGCACTGCTCCTCACGCTCGCCGTCCTCGGCGGGCGCTCCCGTACCGCAACCGCTTCGGCAGACCGGGGATGAACCAATGACCGTCGCCACGTCAGAAAAGGCCGCCACCGTCGAATTTCGGTCCCTACGAAGGGAGTTCGGTCCGACAGTCGCCCTCGACGGCCTCGACCTGACCGTGCGGCCGGGTGAACTCCTCGCCCTCCTCGGCCCGTCCGGCTGCGGCAAGACCACGGCGCTGCGCATGCTGGCCGGATTCGAACACCCCGACTCCGGCGAGGTGCTGGTCGACGGCGAGGACGTCACGGGAGTCCCGGCGCACCGCCGTGACGCCGGGATGGTCTTCCAGTCCTACAGCCTCTTCCCGCACCTGAGCGCCCTCGACAACGTGGCCTTCGGGCTGCGCATGCGCAAGGTGCGTGCGGCGCAACGGCGTGCCCGCGCGGCCGAGTTGCTCGACCTCGTGGGACTGGCGGACAAGGGCGAACGCTTCCCTCACCAGCTGTCCGGCGGACAGCAGCAGCGGGTCGCGCTCGCCCGGGCGCTCGCGCTGCGGCCCCGCGTCCTGCTGCTGGACGAGCCGCTCTCCGCGCTGGACGCCAAGGTGCGGCTCACCCTCCGCGACGAGATCCGCCGGCTCCAGCAGGAACTCGGCATCACCACGGTGTTCGTGACGCACGATCAGGAGGAGGCGCTCTCCATGGCGGACCGGGTCGCGGTCATGCGTGCCGGGCGGCTCGAACAGTGCGCCGCACCCGCCGAGCTGTACGGGCGCCCGGCCACCGCCTTCGTCGCCGAGTTCGTGGGCACGATGAGCCGGATCCCCGGGCAGCTGGACGACGGGACCGTCGAGGTCCTCGGTCTGCGGCTGCCGGTGGACGGCGACGCCCCGGTCGCACGCGAGGTCGACGTCCTCGTACGACCCGAGGCGGTCCGGGTCCGGGTCGACGACGGCGGTGCCGCCCAGGTCGTGGCCACCGCGTTCCTCGGCGCGGCCACCCGTGTCACCGTGCGGCTCGCCGACGGGACCGAGGTCAAGGCCGACCTGCCCACGCACGAGGCCGCGGCACTCGGCCCGGGTGGCGCGGTCACGGTGAGCCTGCCCGACAGGCCCGTCCTGGTCGCCGAGCGCTCCGTCTGAACGGCGCGGGGCACGCGCCGGCGAGCTCCGGCGCCCCCACACAGACACCTGCACGCGTCCCCCCGGCGCCCCCACCGACGAAAGAGAGCCCCGTGACCCACCGCACCACCCCGCGGCCCACCCTCCAGGCCGTCCTGTTCGACATGGACGGCACGCTCGTGGACACCGAGCGGCTGTGGTGGGAGGCGGTGGAGCAGGTGGCCGACGGGCTCGGGCACGGGCTGACCGGCGCCGACCAGCCCGAGGTGCTCGGACGGCCCGTCGAGCACACCGCCGCATGGCTCGGCGGGATCACCGGAGCCCCGGTGCGGGAGATCGCCGAGGAACTGCACGGGGAGTTCGCGCACCGCGTCCGCACCGGCATCGTGCCCCGTCCCGGGGCGACGCGGCTGCTGGACGCCCTGGCGCGTGACGGCGTGCCGACCGCCCTGGTCACCGCCTCGCCCCGGGCCGTGGCGGACACGGTCCTCAGGGCTCTCGGAGCCGAACGCTTCGCCGTCTCGGTCACCGCCGACGACACCGAACGCACCAAGCCGGCCCCCGACCCCTACCTCGCCGCCTGCCGCGCCCTCGGTGTCGAGCCCGCCGCCTGCGTCGCCGTGGAGGACACCCCGACCGGGGTCACCTCCGCCGAGGCGGCCGGCTGCGCCGTGCTCGCCGTGCCCTCCCTCGCGCCGATCGCCCCCGCCGCCGGACGTACCGTCCTCGCCAGCCTGGAGGAGGTGACCCCGGACGGACTGCGGGCGATGGTCGCGCCGCGCGAGCTGCGGGTGATGAGCTGGAACCTCTGGTGCGGCGGCACCAAGGTGGACGACCACCGGGCCAAGCAGCTCAAGGTCATCACGGAGACGGGCGCGGACGTCGTCGGGCTCCAGGAGACGTACGGGGACTCGGCCCGGGAACTCGCCGACGCGCTCGGCTGGCACCACCATCGCGCCGGCGACAACCTCGGCGTCATCAGCCGGTACCCCGTGACGGCCCGCCTGGGCGACCCGGACGTCGGCTTCTACGGAGGGACGGGAGTGCGGATCCGGCTGGACGACGGACAGCAGCTGGACGTGTGGACCGCGCACCTCGACTACACCCCGTACGGCCCGTACGAGGCCGGCTTCGACGGGCTCGCGGCGGACGAGCTGATCGCCCACGAAGGCGTACGCCTGGCACAGATGCGGGAGATCCTCCGGCGGGTCGCGGACTCGGCGGACGACGCCGTGCCGGTGGTACTGACCGGCGACTTCAACGCGCCCTCGCACCTGGACCGACAGGACGTCGAGTGGCCCGTGACGAGGGCCGCCGAGGAGGCCGGCCTGCGCGACTCGTACCGCGAGGCCCACCCCGACCCGGCGCGGGAACCGGGCCACACCTGGTCGCCGGTCCATGTGCTGCACGAGGACGGCAGCGGGCGGCCCGAACCCCAGGACCGCATCGACTTCGTCCTGCACCGCGGTCTGCGCGTGCTCGACTCGCGCACGGTCGTCAGCGGCACCCCGCGACGCTGGCCCGACGTCGCGGGCAACGACTGGCCGTCGGACCACGCGGCGGTCGTCACGACCTTCGCGCTGCCCCGCCCCGCCGGTCCGGGCACCGCCGGGTCGGCCGGCCGGACGGCAGGCGGGTGAGCCGGTAGCCGGCGCGGACAGCCATTGCGCTTCGAGCACGCCATCCCCTAGGTTGATCCGCGCACTCGCTACCAGCGAGTAACACCGATGGGTAACGACCAGTCGCCCGGCCACCCGACCGTCCTGCCGTCCTGGGGAGTCCATGCGCTGGCCCTTCGGCCGTCCCTCCACGGTCCGTACCCGCATCGTGGCGCTCGCGCTCGCCCCGGTCGTCGCCCTCATGGCGCTGTGGAGCTTCGCCATGGTCTCCGTGACCGGCGAACTCCGCGCGCTCGTCCGGGTCCAGGGGGTGTACGAGTCCTTCGGCACCCCCGTCGACACGGCGATCGGGCAGATCCAGATCGAACGTCGGTTCGCCGCCGCGTACCTGGGCGGGGAGCCCCGCACGGCCGCGGCCCTGGACCTGATGGAGCAGCAGCACCGGACCGACCGTGCCGTGACGGCCATGCGCGAGGCGATCCGGGGCGGCGACCGGGGCGCGCTCTCCGACCGGCAGCGCCAAGTCCTCGACGCCATGCTCGACTCCGTGGACGGCCTCGACGGCCTGCGGCAGCGCGTGCTGTCCCGCGACATCTCCTGGGACCGCGCCGTCACCGAGTACAGCGCCCTCGTGGAACCGGGCTTCGACGTCCAGTCGGCGCTCACCGCGCTCCAGGCCGGACAGCTCGCGCGCGAGGCCCAGGTCGTGATCGAGCTGGTGCGGGTACGGGAGTTCGTGTCGCGCGAGGACGCCCTCGTCGCCGGGGCGCGGGCCGCCGGATCGCTCACCGACCCGCAGTACGACACACTCGCCGCGACCATCGAGGACCGCCGCGTCTTCGAGCGGACCTATGTGGCCGACCTCCCCGCCGACTCGCGCGCACTCTTCGAGGGGTTCCAGCGGGCAGACGTGCACCGGGAGCTGACGCGGGGCGAGGACTTCCTGCTGCGGGCCGGTGCGCAGCGCGCCGGGGAGGCCGTCGCGGCCGGCTCCTGGCGCACCACGACCGACCGCGCCGTCAAGCGCTACATGCAGTTGTGCACCCGGGCGGCCGTCAACTCCGCGGAACGCGGGCGGGCGTTCGCCTACCGGGAGCTCGCCAAGGCCGCGATCGTCGGCGCGCTCGGTCTCGCCGCGGTGGGCCTTTCCCTGTGGTTCGCCGTGCGCGGTGCCCGCCGCATCTCGCGTCGCCTGGAAGCGCTGCGGGACGCCGCCGACCGCCTGACCACCCGCCAACTCCCCGATGTCATGCGGCGATTGAGCTCGGGCGAGGAGGTGGACGCCGCCGCCGAGGCACCGCCCCTGGCCGACGGGGAGGCGGGAGCCGACGAGATCGGCCAGGTGGGCCGGTCCTTCAACACGGCGCGCCTCGCCGCCGTGGAGGCCGCCGTACGGCAGGCCACTCTGCGCCGCGGACTGTTCGCCGTGCTCCTCAACATCGCGCGCCGCAACCAGGCGCTCGTCCACCGGCAGCTCAAACTCGTCGACACGCTGGAGCGGCGCACCGACGATCCGGACGTGCTGGACGACCTGTTCCGGATCGACCATCTCACCACGCGCATGCGCCGCCACGCGGAGAGCCTGATCATCCTCTCCGGCGCGGTACCCGGCCGCCGATGGCGGGCGCCCGTGCCCGTCGCCGACGTGGTGTCCTCCGCGGTGAGCGAGATCGAGGAGTACGCGCGCGTGGTGGTCCCGCCGATGCCGGACACGGGCATCGCCGCGGACGCGGTCGCCGACGTCGTCCACCTCGTCGCCGAACTCGTCGAGAACGCCACGGTGTTCTCGCCCCCGCACACCCAGGTCACCCTGCGCACGAGCCGGGCCGGCGGCGGCTTCGTCCTGGAGATCGACGACCGGGGCCTCGGCCTCGACCCCGAACAGATGGAGGAGGCCCACCGCACCCTCACCACGCCGGACGACTTCGATCCGACCCGGCACGACCGGCTCGGGCTGTACGTGGTGGGGCGGCTTGCCGCACGGCACGGCATCGAGGTCACGCTGTGCCGCTCGCCCTACGGCGGCACCACGGCGGTCGTACTGCTGCCCCGCACGGTCCTCGCGTCGGTGGAGCCCGAACGGCCCGAGCCGGACCGACCCGAGCTCGCACCACGGGAGCTCGCGCGGCCGACGACGGCACCGGAGGGCCGGGCGACCGAGCGATCGGCGAACGGGTCCGGCCGGCCGGACCGGACGCCGGACCCGGATCGCCGGGCCCTGCCCTCCCGGACCCGGACGACGGTCCTGCCCCAGCAACGGACAGGGGAGCCGGGCGCGGCGACGGACACGGCGCCGGAGGACGGGCAGGACACGGTCCGCGAGCGGGAGCGGTGGCAGGACGCAGGCCGTGAGCGGGAGCCCGGACGGGAGGGAGCCGGTGAGGATCCCCCGCGGTACGGAGCCCGTGAGCGGAAGTCCGGCTGGGACGGAGCCCGTGAGCGGGAGCCCGGACGGGGCGGAGTACCTGAGCGGGAGCGGTCGCGCGGCGCGGGTCGGGAACCCGAGTGGCGGCGTGGCGCCGGTCGTGAGCCGGACCGACGGCAGGAGGCGGGACACGGGCCGGAAGCCGGTGCGGCTGCGGGCGCCCCCGCCCTGCCGACCCGCGTGCGCCAGGCCTCCCTCGCCCCCGGGCTGCGCACCGAGGAGCCGGCGTCCGAGGAGACACCGGAACGCGAGGTCACGCCCGAGGAGATGCGCGCGGTCTTCGGCTCCTTCCAGCGTGGCCTCGACCGGGGCCGCAGGGGCCTGCCCGCGGACCCCGTATCCGCGCCGCGAACCGACACCGAGGAAGGGACGGACGCCGACGATGCGCCGTGACCAGACCACCGACGGCCCCACCGAGGTCTCCGGGCCTCCGGATACCGCCGCCGAACCGCCCGGAGCGGACCTCGGCTGGCTGCTCGACGACCTCGTGGCCCGGACGGACCACGTCCGCCAGGCCGTGCTGCTGACCGCCGACGGGCTCCCGCTGAGCCGCTCGGACGGCATGCGGCGCGCGGACGTCGAGCACCTCGCCGCCGTCTGCGCCGGCTTCCACAGCCTCGCCCGCTCGGCCGGGGAACGTTTCGCCGCGGGGGAGGTGCGCCAGACCATGGTGATGCTCGACGACGCGTATCTCTTCATCACCCCGGCCGGGGACGGAAGTCGGCTCGCCGTACTGAGCGACGTGCAGACCGATGTCGGACAGCTCGCCCACGAGATGACGCTGCTCGTCCGCCGCGTAGGCCGGCACATGGCTGCCGCCGTACGGTCGGCCGCCGAACCCGCGGGTCCCTGAGCCCGCCGTGTCCGACGACCACTGGTACGAGGACGAGACCGGGTCGATGGTGCGGCCGTACACGATGACGCGGGGGCGGACCCGGCCCTCGGACCGGCACGCGATCGATCTGATGTCGCGGGTCACCGCCCTGGACACGGACGCGGGGCTCCCGGGTGTGGACCACGCCCGGGCCGCCCTGCTGGAGCTCGTGCGCCGCGGTCCCCGGCCCGTGGTCGAGCTCGCCGCGGACGCCGATCTGCCGCTGACCGTCGTGCGCGTCCTGCTCGACGACCTGGCCGAGGCCGGTCTGGTGCGCGTCGACGACCCGCCGCGTCACGCCCCGGGCGGACCGGTGGCCGACCCGGAGCTGCTGCGCGAGATCGTCGAGCGCCTGCGCGAGCTCTGAGGACCCGACGTGTGCGGTGCCGTGACCGGCTGGCCCGGCCACCGGGCTGACGTCATCCGGGCGTCAGCGCCGATGCGGGTCCTGGCGTCGGTGCCGGTGTGTGCCTGGCCTCGGGAGCCGTGGCAGGCCACCGGGAGCTGACCTGGTCCGGGTGCCGGGACCGGTGCCGGCCCGGGCGTCGGCACGAAGATCAGCCGGGGTATCGGGGCGACGGCGAGCCCTGGCGTCGGCGCCGGTCCCAGCCCGGTCTCCGGGGCCGGTGCGGGCCCCGCCGGGGGAGTCGGCCGGCGGCGGCCGGCGGGCGGGACACGGGTGTCGGGTCCGGAGCGGGGGCCGCCAGGGCGCGGCCGTGGGATCGCGGGCCGGTCACACGCCTGTGACCTGCGCCTCAAGGGCGACTGAGCCCCTTCCGGGGGCGCGCAACGAATCACCGCCGAGGGCCATGGGCACGCAACGATTCGTCCAGTGCCGCGCAACGGGTCCTTCTTGTCCGGCCGAGCCCGCCGACCGTACCGTCTATCTGGCCCCCAAACCCCTCCGTACCGGTGAGGAACACGCATGCGCACAGCCCTGCTCCAGAGCTCCGGCCGCCCCGGCTCGGTCGTCGAGAACCTCAAGGTGCTCGACGAGGCCGCGGGCCGTGCCGCCGAAGCGGGCGCCGGGCTGCTGGCCACGCCGGAGATGTTCCTCACCGGGTACGCGATCGGCGACGACGTCGCCCGCCTCGCCGAGCCCGCGGACGGCGACTCCGCCGACGCGATCGCAGAGATCGCCACCCGGCACGGCGTGGCAGTCGTCTACGGCTATCCGGAGCGCGACGGCGAGCGGGTCTTCAACTCCGCGCAGCTGATCTCCGCCGACGGCACCCGCCTCGCGAACTACCGCAAGACGCATCTCTTCGGCTGCTTCGAGCGCGACCACTTCACGCCCGGCGAGCAGCCCGTCGTACAGGCCGAGCTCGGCGGACTGCGCGTCGGCCTGATGATCTGCTACGACGTCGAGTTCCCGGAGAACGTGCGCGCGCACGCGCTGGCCGGCACCGACCTGCTGGTCGTGCCGACCGCGCAGATGCATCCGTTCCAGTTCGTCGCCGAGTCCGTCGTCCCGGTGCGGGCCTTCGAGAACCAGATGTACGTCGCGTACGTCAACCGCACGGGTCCCGAGGGCGAGTTCGAGTTCGTCGGGCTCTCCACGCTGGCCGGGCCCGACGGGATCGCCCGCACCCGGGCCGGCCGTGGCGAGGAACTGGTCCTCGCCGACGCCGACCCCGTCCTGCTCGCGGACTCGCGCGAGACGAACCCGTACCTGAAGGACCGCCGCCCCGGCCTCTACGGGTCCTTGATCTGACACCCCGCCGCCCCGGCGCCCCGCCCCCGCCCCACCGGCCCGCCCCGCACGTTTTTCCCGCAAGGAGTCCGTACCCCATGACGTCCACGGTGCCCAACGCCGTCCAGCACGCCGACGTGCAGCAGCCGCCGATCACCATGTTCGGCCCGGACTTCCCCTACGCGTACGACGACTTCCTCGCGCACCCCGCGGGGCTCGGCCAGATACCCGCGACCGAGCACGGCACCGAGGTAGCGATCATCGGCGGTGGTCTCTCCGGCATCGTGGCCGCCTACGAGCTGATGAAGATGGGTCTCAAGCCCGTCGTGTACGAGGCCGACCAGATCGGCGGCCGGCTGCGCACCGTGGGCTTCGACGGCTGCGACCCGTCGCTGAGCGCGGAGATGGGCGCGATGCGCTTCCCGCCCTCCTCCACCGCACTCCAGCACTACATCGACCTGGTGGGCCTCGAGACCCGGCCGTTCCCCAACCCGCTGGCCGAGTCGACGCCTTCCACGGTCGTCGACCTCAAGGGCGAGTCGCACTACGCCGAGACGATCGACGACCTGCCGCAGGTCTACCGCGACGTCGCCGAGGCCTGGAACAAGTGCCTGGAAGAGGGCGCCGACTTCTCCGACATGAACCAGGCCATGCGGGAGCGCGACGTGCCGCGCATCCGCGAGATCTGGGCGAAGCTCGTCGAGAAGCTCGACAACCAGACCTTCTACGGCTTCCTCTGCGACTCCGAGTCCTTCAAGTCCTTCCGGCACCGGGAGATCTTCGGCCAGGTCGGCTTCGGCACCGGCGGCTGGGACACCGACTTCCCGAACTCCATCCTGGAGATCCTGCGCGTCGTCTACACCGAGGCCGACGACCACCACCGTGGCATCGTCGGCGGCTCCCAGCAGTTGCCGCTGCGCCTGTGGGAGCGCGAGCCGGAGAAGATCGTCCACTGGGCGTACGGCACCTCGCTGGCGAGCCTGCACGAGAACGGCGCGCCGCGCCCGGCCGTGACCCGGCTGCACCGCACCGCGGGCAACGCGATCACCGTGACCGACGCGGACGGCGACATCCGCACCTTCAAGGCCGCCGTGTTCACCGCGCAGTCCTGGATGCTGCTCTCCAAGATCGCCTGCGACGACTCGCTCTTCCCGATCGACCACTGGACGGCGATCGAGCGGACCCACTACATGGAGTCCTCGAAGCTCTTCGTGCCGGTCGACCGGCCGTTCTGGCTCGACAAGGCCGTCGACGACAGGGGAAACCCGACGGGCCGGGACGTCATGTCGATGACGCTCACCGACCGTATGACCCGCGGGACCTACCTCCTCGACGACGGCCCGGACAAGCCCGCCGTCATCTGCCTCTCGTACACGTGGTGCGACGACAGCCTGAAGTGGCTGCCGCTGTCCGCGAACGAGCGCATGGAGGTCATGCTGAAGTCGCTCGGCGAGATCTACCCGAAGGTCGACATCCGCAAGCACGTCATCGGCAACCCGGTGACCGTGTCCTGGGAGAACGAGCCCTACTTCATGGGCGCGTTCAAGGCCAACCTGCCCGGTCACTACCGCTACCAGCGGCGCCTGTTCACCCACTTCATGCAGGACGGGCTGCCCGAGGACAAGCGGGGCATCTTCCTGGCCGGAGACGACATCTCCTGGACGGCCGGCTGGGCCGAGGGTGCCGTGCAGACCGCGCTGAACGCGGTGTGGGGCGTCATGCACCAGCTGGGCGGCGAGACCGACGCGACCAACCCCGGTCCCGGCGACGTCTACGACGAGATCGCGCCGGTGGAACTGCCGGAGGACTGAGAACGTCCGGCGCGGGCGGGCCGGGCTGATCCCGCCCGCCCGCGCCGGAGTCGGATTCGGTCCGCCCGCGCCGGAGCCGGACTCCGTCCGCCCGCGGCCGACGTCAGATACCGGCCGCCCGCGCCGCGGTGTACACCTCGGCGGCCACGTCCTTGAGCTCCTCGGCGTCCCGCACCGAGCTCTGGAGGTCGAGGAAGATCTCGTCGAAGCCCAGCTCCGCGTGCGCCGCCAGGTCCTCCACGATCTGGTCGACGCTGCCCTGGAAGGGGCGGCGGTGCTCGCCCTCGTACGGCTTCGCCGAGTACCGGGCGTTGGTGCGCAGCACCGTCTCGATCGGCCGGGTGCGACCGCGCTCGGCGGCCAGCTCCTGCAACTGACCCCACTGTTCGGTCAGTTGCCCGACACCGAGACCCACGGGCATCCAGCCGTCCGCCACGTCGACGAGGCGGCGCCGTGCCTTGGGCGAGCCCGCGGCCAGCAGGATCGGGATGGGACGGGCCGGCTTGGGCCCGACCGCGGCCGACGCGATCCTGGTGACCTTGCCGTCGTAGACCACCGGGTCCGGGCCCCATACGGCGCGGCACACGGCGATGATCTCGTCGAGGGCCTGGCCGCGCTCGGCGAAGGGCCGTACGGACGCCGCCGCGTATTCGTCGTGCGACCAGCCCGTGCCCAGGCCCGCGACGACCCGTCCGCCGCTCGCCGCGTCGAGCGTGGCGAGGGACTTGGCGAGCTGGAACGGCACGTGCAGCGGGGCGATCAGCACGCTGGTGCCGAGCCGGGCGCGCTCGGTGGCGGCGGCCGCGAGGGTCAGTGAGACGAGGGGTTCGGCGACCCCGCGGTACGACTCGGGCCAGGGCATCCCCTCGATGCCGTACAGCCCCTGGGTCGGGGGATCAGGGAACAGGGCCCGCTCGAAGACCCACAGGCTGTCGTACCCGATCCGCTCGGCCGTGCGAGCGACGTCGGGCACGTCCCGCCCGAGGTCGTACTGCTTCATCTGGGGGAGACCGAGGCCGAGCCGAGTCGCCATACCTTTGCTCCTTCGCATCCGGGTGTGCCCGTCGATCAACGTACAGCGATCTCGGGGGAGTTCCGGCGATCCGGGCGCGGCGTGGCCGGATCAGTCGGGCAGCGGCGTGAGCAGCATCCGTCCGGCGAACCCGACCGCCGCGTCGAGGCGCTCGGCGAGCTCATCGGCCAGGTCGGCCAGTTCGCGCAGCGCCCAGAGGGCCCGTGCCGCCGCCCAGGTGGCGTCGCGCGCCCGCTCCAGGCTCCACGAGCCGAGCAGATGAGTGAGCGGGTCGGCGATCTGGAGGAGGTCGGGGCCCGGCATCAGATCTTCGCGGACGCGTTCCTCCAACGAGACGAGGAGGTCGCCCACGCGGTCGAACTCGTCCTCCAGATCGGCCGGTTCGCAGCCGAGCGTACGACAGGTGTCCACGACGGCGAGCGCCAGATCGTGCCCGATGTGCGCGTTGATGCCCGCGAGCGCGAACTGCAGCGGACGTACGCCCGGATGGCGGCGGAACTGGAGCAGGGGCCGCCAGCAGGCGGGCGCGAGCCCCTCCTCGGCCACCGTCAGATAACGCTCCGCGAACCGTACGTCCAGCGCTGTCGTGGCCCGCCGGTCCGGGAAGGCACCGGCCTCCAGGCGCCGGCCGACCTCCTCGGTGACGGCGAGGTAGACGCGGTTGAAGACGGCGACGCCGTCCCGCCCGGGCAGCCTCGCGTCGAGGGCGCGCATGCGGGAGACGACGGTGCCCACCGTGCCGACGGGATCGCTGAACTGTGCCGACTGCGCCATGGGGGCAGCGTCCCAGTCCTAGGCTGGCCGCAGTGCCGCCGGGCCGGACGCTTCCCCAGAACGGGGGAACCGTCCGTGGCGGGAGTGGGGGGGGGAGCAGTACGTGTCAGGCTTGCGTGCCCAGCGGCTGGCCGCGCGGAAGGCCGAGCCCAGGCGCACCGCCCGGCGCGGTGCGATGGTCGCGGCGGCCTCGGTCGTGGTCGCGGTGGGCAGTGCGACGGGAGTCCTGTCCGCGCTCGACGGTCATCGCCCCTCCGGCGAGGCAGGGCCGACGGTGACGAGCTCACCTCGCCTGCTGCCCCTGCCGGCCGTACCGACGCCGACGACCGCCCCTGCCTCGCCCTCCCCGTCGGCGTCCGCGTCCCCGAAGCCGCGCCCCGAGCCCACCCCGACGAGGAAGCGGACGAAGACCGTCGCGGCCGCGCCCCTGCTCTACCGGCATCCCGACTCGCAGGTCCTCGACTGGGTCCGGGCCCACCCCGGCGACTCCCGGCGGGCGGTCATCGAGTCCCGGATCGCCGATCGCCCGGCGGCGGTGTGGTTCGCGGACTTCACCCCGTCGACCATCACCGCGCGGGTCGGGGCGGTGACGTCGGCCGCCGCCGCGCAGGGCCGGGTCGCGGTCGTCGTGCCGTACGCCGTCCCGCAGCGCGACTGCGGCGGCGCCTCGGACGGCGGGGCGCCGGACCTGGCGGCCTACGACGGCTGGATCGACAGGTTCGCGGCGGGGCTGGGCTCCGGCGAGGTCGTCGTGATCCTGGAGCCGGACGCGATCGCCCAGTCCGACTGCCTCTCGGAGGGCGAGCAGGCCGACCGGTTCGCCTCGCTGGCCCGCGCGGGGCGTGTCCTCAAGGACGCGGACCCCAAGGCCCGGGTCTACTACGACGCGGGACACTCCGACTGGAACCCGGCCGCCGAGCAGGCCTCGCTGCTCGATCAGGCGGGGGCCGCGTCGCCCCGCTCCTCCGACGGCATCTTCACGAACGTGTCCAACTTCCACCGGACGGCCGACGAGATCGGGTACGCCAGGCAGGTGCTCTCCGCCCTCGGTGGCCCCGCGAGCCTGGGCGCGGTCGTCGACACCAGCAGGAACGGCAACGGCGCGCCGCCCGACGGAGAGTGGTGCGATCCGGCGGGCCGGAAGATCGGACAGGCGCCGACCCTGAACACGCACGAGTCCAGGATCGACGCCTATCTGTGGGTGAAGCTGCCGGGCGAGTCCGACGGCTGCAAGGGTTCGCCCGGCAGCTTCTCGGCGGAGTACGCCTATGAACTGGCGCGCTGATCCCTGCCCGGCGCGCTCGACTCCGGCTCGCCGTCCGCGTCGTACGAGGAGGTGCCCTCGTCCAGCAGCGGTTCCTGCGGCTTGAGGTGCGCCGGTGCCATCGCGCGCAGCGCGTGGTAGCCGGTGATGACGACGAGGGTGCCCAGCGCGATGCCGTTCAGCGAGAAGTTGTCCGTGAACTTCAGCGTGACGCCGCCGACGCCGATGATGATGCCCGCGGCGGCCGGCACCAGGTTCAGCGGGTTGCGCAGGTCGACCCGGGCGTTGAGCCAGATCTGCGCGCCGAGCAGGCCGATCATGCCGTACAGGATGACGGTGATGCCGCCGAGGACACCGCCCGGGATCGCCGCGACGACCGCGCCGAACTTGGGGCAGAGGCCGAAGAGGAGGGCGAAGCCGGCGGCGGCCCAGTACGCGGCCGTGGAGTAGACGCGGGTCGCGGCCATCACGCCGATGTTCTCGGAGTAGGTGGTGTTGGGCGGGCCGCCGACCGCGGTGGAGAGCATCGAGGCGACGCCGTCCGCGGAGATCGCGGTGCCCAGCTTGTCGTCCAGGCTCTCCCCGGTCATCTCGCCGACCGCCTTCACATGGCCCGCGTTCTCGGCGACCAGCGCGATCACCACCGGCAGCGCGACGAGGATCGCGGACCACTGGAAGGACGGGCCGTGGAAGGACGGCAGTCCGACCCAGTCGGCCTTGCCGACGGCGGAGAGGTCCAGCCGCCAGTGGTCCGTGAGCTTTCCGCTCGCGTCCACCGACCGGATCTTGCCGAAGATCCGGTCGAAGGCCCAGGAGATGCCGTATCCGAAGAGCAGCCCCAGGAAGATCGCGATCCGTGACCAGAAGCCGCGCAGGCACACCACGGCCAGGCCGGTGAACAGCATGACCAGCAGCGCCGTCCACTGGTCCTGCGGCCAGTACGTGGAGGCGGTGACCGGAGCGAGGTTGAAGCCGATGAGCATGACGACCGCGCCGGTCACGATCGGCGGCATCGCCGCGTGGATGATCCGTGCCCCGAACCGCCGCACGGCGAGGCCCACCAGGAACAGCGCGACACCGACGACGAACACGGCACCGGTCACCGTCGCACTGGTGCCGCCCTGGGCGCGGATCACGGCGGCGACGCCGACGAAGGACAGGGAGCAGCCCAGGTAGCTGGGCACATGGCCGCGTGTCGCGAGCAGGAAGATGGCGGTCGCGACGCCGGACATCATGATCGCGAGGTTGGGGTCGAGGCCCATGAGGACGGGCGCGACGAAGGACGCCCCGAACATGGCCACCACATGCTGTGCCCCCAGCCCGATCGTGCGGGGCCAGGAGAGGCGTTCATCGGGGCGGACGACTGCTCCGGGTTCGGGCCTGCGCCCGTCGCCGTGCGGTTTCCAGCGCACGCCGAGGTCCATGGTGTGGCTTCGCTTTCTCTGTACGTGAATCTGTCCGGACCATTGTCAGGGGTAACCAGCCGCCCTACGCTCGCACGGTCTTACTCATGAACCTCGTTCATATGTCTGATCGGAGTGGTCAATGAGTGCACGATCCCGACTGGGCGTGGTCGTGGCCGCCGTGATCGCCCTGGCGGCCACCGTCGTCCCCTCGGCCACGGCCCACGCGGGGCCCAGGGTTCCCCGGACGGCCGTCCTCGACGGCGCCGCACTCCAGCGGACGAAGGTCCGCCTGGACCACGGAGATCCACAACTCGCCCGAACCCTGAAGGACTTGACGGCCCGCGCCGACAACTGGCTGGGCCAGGGCCCCTGGACGGTCGTCGACAAGCCGAAGCCCGCCCCCGGCGGTGACGTCCACGACTACCTCAGCCAGGCGCCCTACTGGTGGCCGTCCCAGCCCAGGACCGCCGAGAACCCCTGGGGATGCCCCTACGTGCAGCGCGACGGCCAGCGCAACCCCGAGGTCGACACCGGCACCGACCGCCAGGACGTCGAGAAGGTCTTCGACTCGACGTACGACCTGGCGCTCGCCTGGTACTACACCGGCGACAAGCGGTACTCCGAGAAGGCCGGACAGGTCCTGCGCACCTGGTTCCTCGCCCCGGACAGCCGGATGAACCCGAACCTGGACCACGGGCAGTTCATCCCCTGCAAGTACGACGGCCGGGCCATCGGCGTCATCGACTTCTCGCAGTCCTACACCAGCGTCCTGGACGCCGTCGCCATCCTGGACACGGGCGCCCCTGGCTGGTCCGAAGGGGACCGCGGTGCGATGCGGGCCTGGAACACCGCGTTCCGTGACTGGCTGGCCGACAGCGCCTTCGGCAAGGAGGAGGGCGCCGCCCAGAACAACCACGGCACCTTCTACGACATGCAGCTCGCCGCCCTGGCCTACGCGACCGGCGACCGGGAGCTCGCCCGGCGGACCGTCCTCGACGCCCGCGCCCGGCGCATCGGTCCGCAGATCGCCGGTGACGGCAGCCAGCCCCAGGAGCTGGCCCGCACCCGCAGCTGGCACTACTCGACCTTCGACCTGGTCGCCTACACGCGGCTCGCGGCCATCGGCCGGCACGTCGGGGTGAACCTGTGGTCGTACCGGGGGCCGGACGGCCAGAGCCTTTTCGAGGCGGTCGACTACCTGCTGCCCGCGGCCACCGGTGCCGAGCCCTGGGGGCATCCCGAGCTCGAGTTCCACCGCTTCGCGGCGAGCGACGTCGTGCACGCGGCCGCGGACGCGGGGGACCGGGCCGCCCGGGCCGCGCTGCCCAGGATGGAGGCGCCTCCCGGCGGTGACCTGTGGGCGCTGCGGCCCGCCGCCGAGCAGCTCGACTCCATCGCGGGCTGAACCCGCCCCGCCGAGGCTTCTGAGCGTTTGCTTAGGATGAGAGGGTGCCGTTTTCGGCCATGTCCCGTTCGTCCCGTACGTCTCAGGAGCCCCGCCCGTGACCGCCGAAGCCCCCGTCGCCCCCGCCCTGCCGTACGGGCGGCTGCTGCCCGTCACCGTCCACTTCGACGACCTGGACGCCCTCGGACTGCTCCACAACGCCCGCTACCCGGTCATGGTGGAGCGCGCCTGGACCGCGCTGTGGAGCGAACTCGGCTTCGGCTTCGAGGGCGACTGGGAAGCGGCGGGCGACTTCTGCAACGCCGTGCGGGAACTGCGCGTCAGCTACGAGGCCCCGGTCAGCAGGCCCGGCGGCTACGCCGTCCACATCTGGCTGGAACGGCTAGGCAACACCGGGCTCACCTACGGCTTCCGCTTCTGCTCGGCCGACGGCGCGGTGACGTACGCGCACGGCACCCGTGTCCTGGTCCGGCTCGACGCCGGGACGCTGCGTCCGACCGCGTGGAGCGACCGGTTCAGGGCCTTGGGTCGGGAACTGCTGCGTCCACAGGGGTGACCGTCGGGCGGTCCCGGTCGCCCGCGCGCAGCACACCCGCCAGCACGGCCAGGCCGCACGCCAGAACCGTCACCAGCCCGAACGACACCACCAGGCTCGTCGCCTGCGCCAGGGTGCCGATCGCGCTCGGCGCGACCAGGCCCGAGGTGTACGTGATGGTGGCGACGCCCGCGATGGCCTGGCTCGGGTTCGGGCCGCTGCGCCCGGCCGCCGCGAAGCAGAGCGGCACCACGACCGCGATGCCGAGGCCGAGCAGTCCGAAGCCCCCCATCGCCACGGCCGGATGGCCGGCCACGACGACCAGCAGTCCGCCGAGCACGGCCAGGACTCCGCCGGCCCGCACCGTGCGGACGGCGCCGAAGCGGTTCACCACCGTGTCGCCCAGGAGCCGGGCCACCGCCATCGTGAGCATGAAGCCGGTCGTGCATGCCGCCGCGAGACCGGCCGAGGTGCCCAGCTGGTCCCTCAGGTAGACCGCCGACCAGTCGAGACTCGCACCCTCCGCGAACACCGCGCAGAAGCCGACCGCCCCGATGAGCAGCGCCGACCTGGGCGGCAGGGTGAAGCGCGGCGGCGGCTCCTCGTCCTCGGTCGGCTTGAGGTCGAGCACCCACTGGCATGCGGCCAGGCCCAGGACGGTCAGCACGGCGGCGGCCAGCGCGTGGTGCAGACGCGCGTCCGAGCCCAGGTGTGCGGCCAGTGTGCCGGCCGCCGAGCCGATCAGCGCGCCGGCGCTCCACCACCCGTGCAGGCCCGACATGATCGACTTGTGGAGCCGGTTCTCGACCTCCACGCCCAGCGCGTTCATCGCGACGTCCGCCATGCCCGCCGTGGCGCCGTACGTGAAGAGCGCGAGGCACAGGGTGAAGAGGTTCGGCGCGAGGGACGGCAGGATCAGCGCCAGTGTCCACAACGAGATCAGACCGCGCAGCGCGTTGCGGGCGCCGAAGGTGTGGCTGATCCGGCCCGCCAGCGGCATCGCGACCGACGCGCCGATCGCCGGGAAGGCGAGCGCGAGGCCGAGCTGGCCCGCGCCGAGCGAGGCGTGGTCCTGGATCCAGGGGACACGAGTCGCGAAGGAGCCGGTGACCGCTCCGTGCACCGCGAACACGGCGGCCACGGCATACCGGGCGCGCTTCAAGTCGCTCATGTCGTAGACCACTTCACCCATCGTGCCGCTGCCCCTCCCGGACGTCCTCCCCATACTGCTGCCGTAAACTATCAGGAACCCTGCCTGATAAATAGTCGACGATTCGGACACCGGTACCGGAGGACAGGACCGGGCGCCGGACACCGGGGCCCGTACCCCGGCCGTCCGGGCCGTGTGCCCTGCCGACCCGGGAGGATTCCGTGATCTGGGAGGATCCCGGCATGCCCGCATCCCCGAGCACCGCCCGAGCCATCAACGACCGGCTCGCCCTGCGGCTCCTCCAGCAGGAAGGCCCGTTGACGGCAGGGCAGTTGAAACAGCTCACCGGACTGTCCCGGCCCACTGTCGCCGACCTCGTGGAACGGCTCACCGCCGCCGGTCTCGTCTCCGTGGTGGGGGAGTCCGGGGAGCAGCGGCGCGGACCGAACGCCCGCCTGTACGGGATCGTCGCCGACCGCGCCCAGCTGGCCGCCCTCGACGTCCGCACCGAGAGCGTCTCCGTCGTCGTCAGCGATCTGCTCGGCGCGGAGCTCGCGCGGGCGTCCCTGCCGATCGCCGACGACACGGGCACCGGGCCCGCCGTCGAACAGGCGGTCACCCTGGTCGAACGCACCGCCAAGGAGGCCGGGGCCGAGCGTCTGCACACGGTGGGGATCGGCGCGCCCGGCCTGATCGACCCCGCCGGTGGCGAGCTGCGCGACTCCTCCGGTCTGCCCGCCTGGCACCGCCGCCTCGTCGCCGCCCTCCAGGAACGCCTGCCCGCCCGCGTCCTCGTCGAGAACGAGACCAACCTCGCCGCCCTCGCGGAACAGCGAGACGGCGCCGCACGCGACCGCGACACCTTCGTGCTGCTGTGGCTGGGCCACGGCACCGGCGCGGCCGTCGTCCTGGACGGCGCCCTGCGTCGCGGTGCCTCCGGCGGCACCGGGGAGATCGGCTTCCTGCCCGTGCCCGGCACCCGCACGCTCCCCTCGGCGACGGACTGCGAGGGCGGCTTCCACTCCCTGGCGGGCGCGGCGGCCGTCGCGGCACTCGCCGCGGAGTACGGCCTCGCGGCGGAGTCCGCCGCGCACGAACCGCACGCCGCGGCGCTGGTGCGCGCGGCCGTGGCTGCCCCGGGCGATTCCGGCGCGGTCCGCTTCCTCGACGCCCTCGCCGACCGCCTCGCCATCGGCGCCGCGTCCGTGATCGCCGTGCTCGACCCGGGGTGCGTGGTGCTCGGCGGTGAGGTCGGGCAGGCGGGCGGCGACGCCCTCGCGGCACGGGTGGAGGAGCGTCTGCGGGGGATGTCGCCGCTGCCCACCGAGGTGCGCGCGAGCACGCTCGGCGGGGGTGCGGTGCTGCGCGGAGCGCTGCTCACCGCGCGCGACGGCGCACAGGACGAGCTCTTCGCGGCGCCGGGGAGCGCCGGGGGGCACAACATCCTGTAGACCGTGGCCACGAACCGGGCCCTGGTCGCGGACGCCCGAAGCGCAGCTGCCCGCGCAGGGGAGGGCAGGCCGACCGCGTCGTCCCGTACGCCGGAAGGGGGCGCCTCCCGCACACTCCCGTAGGCCGGGAAGGCCAGGCTGCCCGCGCGGTTTCGCACGCTCCCGCACGCCGGTCGGCCAGGCCGCCCGCGCACTCCCCGACGCCGGAGGGCAGGCCTCCCGCACGCTCCCGCACGCCGGGAAGGCATGCTGCCCGCGTGGTCCCGCGCCCTCCCGGACGCCGGCCGGGCGGGCACCCCGCTCCGTCCCGTACGCCTGAACGGCCCGCCTCCCCGCGGGCTCCCGTACGCCGGGGGCGCCCCGTCCGCCTCAGGCCTCGGTCCGTCCGATGTGCGCCTTGAGGTACTCCTCGAACGTTCCCTTGCCCACCGCGTGGTCCGGAGCGAGGTGTCCGCCGTTCCTGAAGGCCCGGTAGGTCTTTCCGGCCAGGCGCACATCGACGAGCGGGCGTCGCCTGCCGGTGGCGCGCAGGTAGGCGGCGGCCAGGGAGCGGAAGCCGCGGACCTCGGGGCCGCCCATGTCGTCGACGCGGCCCGCGGGTGTCCCGAGCGACAGTGCGGCGAGCCGGTCGGCGACCTCGGCGACCTCCACCGGCTGGTCCGGGACGCCGGCGGGGAGCAGCAGCACGGGCATCTTGGCCAGGGACCCGAGAACCTGGGCCACGAGGTCGTGGAACTGGGTGGCGCGCAGGATCGTCCAGCCGAGCCCCGACTCCTCGATCTGCTTCTCCACGGCCAGCTTGGCCCGGTAGTACCCGAGCGGCACCACGTCCACGCCGACGATGGAGATGTAGACCAGGTGGGACACCGCGGCCTTCCGCGCGGCCGCGATCAGGTGCGCCGCCGCCCGCTCGTCACCCCCGCGGGGAGAGCTCGCGCAGTGCACGACGGTGTCCACACCGGCCAGCGCCGCGTCCAGCCCGGCACCGCCCTCGCGCAGGTCGACGGCGTACGGCTCGGTGTGCCGGCTCAGCACCCGCACGTCGTGGCCGTCCGCCCGCAGTCGCGCCGTGACGAGACGTCCGAGGGTTCCGGTACCGCCGGTCACCAGGATCGTGGTCATGCTGCTCAGCCCTTTCGACGTCGGCCGCTCCCGTGCGGAGCGCACTTCACCGACTGAGACCGGACAGCGCCCGTGCAATGTGACAACGGCGCGCTACGCCCCCGCCAGCTGGCGTCCCACGAACGCCAGCTTGTCCGGGTTGAGCACGCCGCGCATCTGTGTGAACACACCGTCGTGCGCCTCGAACGAGACGACGACGAAGACCTGGCCGTCGTGCAGTCCGACCAGCGCCGCACTCCCGTTGACCTCGGCCGTCGTAAACTCGGCTCCCGCCTCGATCCTGTTCGTGACGCCCGCGAAGAAGCGCAGGACCTTGTCGCGGCCCCGGATCGGCCGCAGGGCCGCTCTGACCTTGCCGCCGCCGTCGGACCACCAGGTCACGTCCGCCGCCAGCAGCCGCTCCAGGCCGGCGAGGTCTCCCTCGCGCGCCGCCGTGATGAAGGAGGCCACGAGCCCCTCCTGCTGTTCCACGGGGGCCGCGAAGCGGGCCTCGGGCACGGCGAGCCGCTGCACCGCGCGCCGGTACAGCTGGCGGCAGTTGGCCTCGCCCAGCGCGAGTACGCCGGCGATCTCCCGGTGGTCGTACGCGAAGGCCTCGCGCAGCACGTACACGGCGCGTTCCGTCGGGGTGAGCCGCTCCAGGAGGACGAGCAGGGCCAAGGACACGGCGTCGCGCCGCTCGGCCGACTCCAGGGGGCCGAGCGTCCCGTCCGAGGTGACGACGGGTTCGGGCAGCCATGTCCCCGTGTACCGCTCGCGCCGCGCGCGGGCCGAGGCGAGCAGGTTGAGACAGAGGTTGGTGACGACCTTCGCCAGCCAGGCGCGCGGTTGTTCGACGGTCGCCCGGTCGGTCCTGCTGAAACGCAGATAGGCGTCCTGCACGACGTCCTCCGCGTCCGCGGCGGAGCCGAGCATGCGGTAGGCGAGCCCGAACAGCTGCGGGCGGTGCGTCTCGAACTCGTCGGCGAGGCTTGTCGTCACGCTCCCAGCCTGGCAGAGGCACCTCATGCCATTTCCCCGGGCCCGTACGCGTCTTCGGGCCGGCGCGCCCGTGCCGGGAGACCCGAGTCGGCCGGGGTGGGGGACCCGGCGGCGGGGCAAGGGCCTTCGTCACCGCCGCCGGGTCGATCTGGGGGCACAGCGCAGTGATCGCAGACCCTAAGTGGACTAGACCAGCAAGGTCAATAGGTATGGACCAATAGCAAGATGGTTTCGTGGCAAGGGAGTTGGGCCGACAGGTCTGTCGCAAAAGTCCATTCGCCTGGCCTGTGAGGCACCCCACAGGGATTCGCCCCCATGGACGTCGATCAGGCGTGGCACACTGGCCCTGTACCAGAAGCAGCGCACTCCGGGGTCGGTGAAATTCCGAACCGGCGGTTACAGTCCGCGACCCGGTCGCTTCCAGCGGCCGGTTGACCAGGTGAAATTCCTGGACCGACGGTTAAAGTCCGGATGGGAGGCAGTGCGCGGCGGGCGGGCATTCGTGCGCGCCGCCGTATGTTGCGACACGTCCTGTCGGACGTGTCCCTGTCGGCGACGTTCCCGGTGTTCTCGTCCGCTCATTCTGTCGTCATCGACAGGCCCCGGAGTCCGTGCCCCATGAGGCAGGAGGACCCGGGAAGTGTTCACCGGAATCGTCGAAGAGCTGGGTGAGGTCACCGCCGTCGAGATCCTCGACGACGCCTCCCGTTTTCGTCTGCGCGGCCCCGTCGTCACGCAGGGCGCGCAGCACGGCGACTCCATCGCCGTGAACGGCGTCTGTCTCACGGTGGTCGAGCACGAGGGCGACGAGTTCACCGCCGACGTCATGGCGGAGACCCTGAACCGCTCCAGCCTCGGTGCCCTGGCCGTCGGCTCCCGCGTCAACCTGGAACGTCCCATGGCCGTGGGCGAGCGCCTCGGCGGACACATCGTGCAGGGGCACGTCGACGGCACCGGCTCGATCATCGAGCGCAAGCCGTCCGAGAACTGGGAGATCGTCAAGATCTCGCTCCCCGCGGACCTCTCCCGCTACGTGGTCGAGAAGGGTTCGATCACCGTGGACGGCATCAGCCTCACGGTCGTCGACGCGGGCCCCGACCACTTCACGGTCAGCCTCATCCCCACCACCCTCGACCTGACCACGCTCGGCCACAAGCAGCCCGGCGACCCGGTCAACCTCGAGGTCGACGTGATCGCCAAGTACGTCGAGCGGCTGCTCGGCGGGCGCGGCGACCAGCCGGCCGGCGTGCCCGGCACCGAGGGAGCCACCCGGTGAACTGGCTCAACTCCGAGGCCTTCGTCCTGTTCGACCAGCACATCAAGTGGTCGGACATGGCGGGCAACGTGATCGGTCTGATCGCCCTCGCCCTCGGCTGGCGGCGCTCCATATGGAGCTGGCCCGCCCAGTTCGTCTCGGGCGTCATCCTCTTCGCGGCCTTCGCGACCGCCCATTACTCCGGCAGTGCGGGCAAGCAGGTCGTCGTCATGGTCGTCGCCGTGTACGGCTGGTGGCAGTGGAACCGCGGCAAGGGCCAGGACGGCTCCGTCGCGGTCCGCTTCGCCACCTGGCGCGAGCGCGCGGCGATGGCCGGTGCCGCCGCCGTCGGCACGGTCGCCGTCGCCGGCCTGTTCCTCGCCTACCCGTCCCTGTCCTGGGACCCCTGGCCGGACGCGTACATCTTCGTCGGCACGATCGTGGCGATGTACGCCCAGGCGCGCGGCATGGTCGAGTTCTGGTTCGCCTGGCTGCTCGTCGACGTCGTGGGCGTACCGCTGAACTTCGCCAACGGCTTCGCCTTCTCCGGATTCGTCTACGTCCTGTACGGCGCGCTCGTCCTGTGGGGCATGCGCGACTGGTGGCTGCGCTCCCGAAAGGCCGGGCAGCCCGTCATGGAAGGAGCCCCGGCATGACAACCGCGCCGGTTCGGTACAGCATCGGGCACGACCAGGATGCCTCCGACTTCGCTCTCGACCCGATCGAGCAGGCCATCGCCGACATCGCGGCCGGCCGCCCCGTCGTGGTCGTCGACGACGAGGACCGGGAGAACGAGGGCGACCTCGTCATCGCCGCCGAGAAGGCGACCCCCGAGATCGTCGCCTTCATGATGAGCGAGTGCCGCGGCCTGATCTGCGCACCCATGGAGGGCGACGAACTCGACCGGCTCCGGCTCCCGCAGATGGTCGACGACAACACCGAGTCGATGAAGACCGCGTTCACGGTGTCCGTGGACGCCTCCGCCGCCCACGGTGTGACCACCGGCATCTCGGCGTCCGACCGGGCCACCACGCTCCAGCTCCTCGCCGACGGGACCGCCCGGGCCGACGACTTCGTCCGCCCCGGGCACATCTTCCCGCTGCGCGCCAGGCCCGGCGGTGTCCTGGTCCGCAACGGCCACACCGAGGCCGCCGTCGACCTGGCCCGGCTCGCCGGGCTGCGCCCCGCCGGCGCGATCGTCGAGATCGCCGGCGAGGACGGCCGGATGCTCCGGCTGCCCGAGCTGATCCCGTTCGCCCGCAAGCACGGCCTGACGATCGTCTCCATCGAGGACCTGATCGCCTACCGGCGCTCCCTCAAGCTCTCGGCCCCGCCCGAGCAGGGGGGACCGTCGGCCGAGCCCACCGTGCGCCGTGAGGCCGAGGTGCACCTGCCCACCGCCTTCGGCGAGTTCACGGCCTACGGCTACCGCTCCACCGTCGACGGCGTCGAGCACGTCGCCCTCGTCCACGGCACCGTCGGCGAAGGCGAGGACGTCCTCGTCCGCGTCCACTCCGAGTGCCTCACCGGCGACGTCTTCCACTCGCAGCGCTGCGACTGCGGCCCCCAGCTCCAGACGTCCATGCAGCGCATCCAGGCCGAGGGCCGCGGCATCGTGGTCTACCTGCGCGGTCACGAGGGACGCGGCATCGGGCTGCTCTCCAAACTCCGCGCGTACGAACTCCAGGAACGCGGCCGGGACACCCTCGACGCCAACCTGGAGCTGGGCCTGCCCGCCGACGCCCGGGACTACGGCGCGAGCGCCCAGATCCTCGAGGATCTCGGCGTGCGGAGCCTGCGCCTGATGACCAACAACCCCGACAAGACCGACGCGCTCGTCCGGCACGGCCTCCAGGTCACCGGACGCGAACCGATGCCCGTCCTGGCGGGCGAACACAACCTCCGCTACCTGCGCACCAAGCGGGACCGGATGGGACACGATCTGCCCTGGCTCGACACGACCACCGTGTCGGCCTGCAGCAACCAGTAACACGGCAACACCACCGAACAAGCAGCACCAACGGCAACACAGCACAGCGGCACTGAGGAGAGACGTGAGCGGCAAGGGTGCACCCGAACTGTCCGTACGCAACTGCGGCGACCTGCGCGTCGCGGTCATCGCGGCACAGTGGCACGAGAAGGTGATGGACGGCCTCGTCGACGGCGCGCTGCGCGCCCTGCACGAGCTGGGGATCGACGAGCCGACCCTGCTGCGGGTCCCCGGCAGCTTCGAGCTCCCGGTCGTCGCCAAGGTCCTCGCGGGCCGCGGCTACGACGCGATCGTCGCGCTCGGAGTCGTCATCCGCGGCGGGACCCCCCACTTCGACTACGTGTGCCAGGGGGTCACCCAGGGCCTCACCCAGGTCTCCATCGACACCGGCGTCCCCGTCGGCTTCGGCGTGCTGACCTGTGACACCGAGGAACAGGCCCTGGACCGCGCGGGCATCGAGGGCTCGAACGAGGACAAGGGTCACGAGGCGGTGACCGCCGCCGTGGCGACGGCGGCCACACTCCGTTCAGTATCCGAACCCTGGCGCTGAGGTACGGCCACGAGCGCGTAGGGTGGGCAGCACCATGTCCAAGAAGACGTTCGAGGAGCTCTTCACCGAGCTCCAGCACAAGGCCGCCAACGGCGACCCCGCCACTTCGCGTACCGCCGAGCTGGTCGGCAAGGGTGTCCATGCCATCGGCAAGAAGGTCGTCGAAGAGGCCGCAGAGGTCTGGATGGCCGCCGAGTACGAGGGCAAGGACGCCGCCGCCGAGGAGATCTCGCAGCTGCTCTACCACGTCCAGGTGATGATGGTCGCGCGCGGGATCTCCCTCGACGACGTGTACGCCCACCTCTGAGCCGCACCAGCAATCCACACACAGACGCACGAACGAAGGAAGCCGACCTCATGCTGCGCATCGCCGTCCCCAACAAGGGTTCCCTGTCAGGCCCTGCGGCGGAGATGCTGCATGAGGCCGGCTACCAGCAGCGCCGGGAGTCCAAGGAGCTGCGGATCGTCGACCCGGAGAACGAGGTCGAGTTCTTCTACCTCCGCCCCCGCGACATCGCGATCTACGTCTCCTCCGGCCGCCTCGACATCGGCATCACCGGCCGGGACCTGCTCATCGACTCGGGCGCCAACGCGGAGGAGATCCTCCCGCTCGGCTTCGCCCGCTCCACCTTCCGCTTCGCCACCAAGCCCGGTACCGCGAACGGCGTAGCGGACCTGTCCGGCATGACGGTCGCCACCTCCTACGAGGGCATCGTCGCCAAGCACCTCGCCGACCACGGCATCGACGCCTCCGTCGTCCACCTCGACGGCGCCGTCGAGACGGCCATCGAGCTGGGTGTCGCCGAGGTCATCGCGGACGTCGTCGAGACCGGCACCTCGCTGCGCAACGCGGGCCTGGAGGTCTTCGGCGACCCGATCATGAAGTCCGAGGCCGTCGTCATCCGCCGCGTCGGCGCCGACACCTCGGAGGAGGCCGAGCCCAAGGTCCAGCAGTTCCTGCGCCGCCTCCAGGGCGTCCTGGTCGCGCGGACGTACGTGATGATGGACTACGACTGCCGCGCCGAGCACCTGGAGAAGGCCGTCGCGCTCACCCCGGGGCTGGAGTCGCCGACCATCTCGCCGCTGCACAACGAGGGCTGGGTGGCCGTCCGGGCCATGGTCCCCGCCAGGGAAGCCCAGCGGATCATGGACGACCTGTACGCCCTCGGCGCGCGGGCCATCCTGACCACGGCCATCCACGCCTGCCGGCTCTGACGGGACGCAGAACATGTCGGACAACTCCGCGCCTCCCGCGCTCCCCGTCACCTTCCGGCCGTCCCGCACCCGGGCCGTGCTGCTCATCGGCGGAGCCGCCATCTTCGTGGTCATCACGACGGTCGCACTGCTCCTCGAACAGCTCAGCCCGGGGGAGCGGACCAGCTTCGTCTTCACTGCGGCGCTGCTCTTCGGCGTACTCCTGCTGCTCGCCCGGCCCAAGGTCGTCGCCGACGAGACCGGCGTCACCGTGGTCAACATCGCCAGCAGAAGGCACCTGGAGTGGGCCGAGATCCTCCAGGTCAACCTGCGCCCCGGCGACCCCTGGGTGTTCCTCAACCTGAGCGACGGCACCAGCCTGCCCGCGCTCGGCATCCAGCCGGGCATCGCCAAGCAGCGCGCGATCGAGGACGCCCGCGCCCTGCGCGCCCTCGCCGAGGCCCGGGCCATCGGCGAGCCGCACGGACGACGTGACGAACATCTGGGCTGACTCTCGCCCTTCCACCCTGCCCCGAGGGCCCATGTCTTGATTAACCTGTTGGCGGAGGCGTTTTCGTTGCGCCTCCGCCTTCGATCCGCCACCCGGCGTTTCCGAGGCCCCCTGCTACCCGAGGAGTGACTCCCTCCAGCGATGGACGGATCGTCCTGTAGTACCTGCGCCGCCCCCTCCCGACATACCGAGGCGGCGGCATGACCATCCCCCTGCTGCTCCTGGGAGCGGCGTTCCTGCTGATCCTCGCCAACGGCTTCTTCGTCGCGGCGGAGTTCGGCCTCGTCACGGTCGAGCGCCCCGACGCCGAGAAGGCCGCGGCCGAAGGCGACCGACGGGCCGGTACCGTGGTCGACTCCCTCAAGGAGCTGTCCTTCCAGCTCTCCGGCACCCAGCTCGGCATCACCATCACCTCGCTCGTGGTCGGCATGCTCGCCGAACCGGCGCTCGCCGAGCTGCTGCACGGCCCGTTCACCGCGATCGGCCTCCCCGAAGGCGCCGTGCCCGGTGTCGCCGTGGTCGTCGGCATGCTGCTCGCCTCAGCCGTGCAGATGGTGGTCGGTGAGCTGGTGCCCAAGAACTGGGCGGTGTCCAGGCCCCTCCAGGTCGCCCGATTCGTCGCGGGCCCCCAGCACGTCTTCTCCCGGCTCTTCCGGCCGGTGATCGCCGCGCTCAACACCGTCGCCAACCGGCTGGTGCGCGCACTGGGCGTCGAACCCGCCGAGGAGCTGGCCTCCGCCCGCACCCCCGGCGAACTCGTCTCCCTGGCCCGGCACTCGGCACAGGCCGGCGCCCTGGAGCAGGACACCGCGGACCTGTTCGTGCGGACCATCTCGCTCGCCGACCTGACGGCCCAGCACGTCATGACGCCGCGCGTGAAGGTCAGCGCGCTCCAGTCGTCGGCGACCGCCGAGGACGTCGTCAACCTCACCCGCGCCACCGGCCTGTCCCGATTCCCCGTCTACCGGGAGCGGATCGACGAGATCGTCGGCATGGTGCATCTCAAGGACGCCCTGGCGATCCCCTCGCACGACCGGCTGCGCACCCCGGTGGGCCGGATCGCCCAGGCACCGCTGCTCGTCCCGGAGACGCTGCCCGTGCAGCCGCTGCTGGAACAGCTGCGCAGCGAACAGCCCATCGCCGTCGTCGTCGACGAGTACGGCGGTACGGCGGGTGTCGTCACCCTGGAGGACATCGTCGAGGAACTCGTCGGCGAGGTCCACGACGAGCACGACGACGTCCTCAACGAACTCCCCGAGCTCGCCCCCGCCCCGCCCGAGGACGGGCGGCCCGCCTGGGACGCAGACGGCAGCTGCCGCGTCGACGTCCTCCAGCGCATAGGCCTCGACGTGCCCGAGGGACCGTACGAGACCGTGGCCGGCCTGGTCGCCGATCTGCTCGGCCGGATCCCGGCCCCCGGCGACCGGGCCGAACTGCCGGGCTGGCGTCTGTCGGTACGCCAGGTCGGGCACTACCGCGCCGAACGCGTCCGCCTGGTGCGGACCGCGCCCGTCCCGGAGGCCGTCCGATGAGCGTGCTCCAACTTCTCTTCGCCGCCCTGCTGGTGCTCGCCAACGGCTTCTTCGTCGGCGCCGAGTTCGCCCTGGTCTCCGTGCGGCGCAGCCAGATCGAACCGCTCGGGACCGCACGGGCCCGACGGGTCCTGTACGGCCTCGAGCGCCTCCCGCAGATGATGGCCGCCGCGCAGTTCGGCATCACCGTCTGCTCGCTGACGCTCGGCGCCGTCGCCGAACCGACCGTCGCCCACCTGCTGGAGCCGGTCTTCGAGGCGGCGCATCTGCCGGACGGGCTGATCCACCCGCTCGGCTACGTGATCGCGCTCGCCCTCGTCGTGTTCTTCCACCTCGTCATCGGCGAGATGGTGCCGAAGAACCTGGCGATGGCCGCGCCCGAGAAGACCGCGCTGTGGCTCAGCCCCGGTCTGGTGGCCTTCGCACGGCTGTGCCGTCCGGTGACCGTCGCCCTGGGAGCCTGCGCGCGGGTGATCCTCAAGCTGTTCCGCGTCGAGCCCAAGGACGAGGTCGAGGCGGTCTTCACCAGCGAACAGCTCAACCGTCTCGTCGAGGACTCGGGCCAGGCCGGTCTCCTCGACCCCGAGGAGCAGGAGCGCCTGGAGGACGCCCTGGAGCTGGGCTCCCGCCCGGTCACCGACGTCCTGCTGGACCGCGATCTGCTGATCACGGTGGATCCCTCGGTCACTCCCGGCCAGGTCGTCGCGCTCACCGCGCGCACCGGGTACTCGCGTTTCCCGGTGGTCGCCGAGAACGGCGCCTTCATGGGCTGCTATCTGCACGTGAAGGACGTCCTCGACCTGGAGGAATCCGACCGGGCGGTGCCGCAGCACATGTGGCGCCCGATGACGACCCTGCGGGCCGAACTTCCCCTGGACGACGCCCTCACGGTGATGCGCCGCGCCGCCACGCACCTCGCTCAGGTCGCCGACGCGTCCGGCAGGGTCCTGGGGCTCGTGGCGCTGGAGGACGTCCTGGAGCTGCTGGTGGGCGAGGTCCGCGACCCGGCGCACCGGGAAGCCACGCCGCTGCGTGTCTCGGAGCCGCGCCCGAGCGAGGCACCGGAGGAGGCGCTGGCCGGCTGAGCCGTCTCCGGCCTCCCGCTCGGCCGCGGGCCGGCGGAGGCTTGTCGCGCGCTTCCCCGGGTCCCTGAAGGGGTCCGGGGAACCGCGCGTTCATGGACGGGACCGGAGGTGCCGCCCCGAAGCGAGGTGCGGCGCGCGCTCACAGCGCCGACGGATCCTGGGGCCCCCGGCCGGAGAGCACCTCCCCGTACGCCTGCATCAGATCCGGCAGCCGCAGGGTGGACAGGTCGTCGCGCGACAGGGTCCCCGGGTAGCCCGACAGTCGCAGGTCCCGGTACGCGCAGCTCTTCTCGTACAGCGTGCGAAGGAAGCGGCCGTTCCCGAGCTCGTCGATCCAGCCCTGGTCGACGACGTGACCGCTGATGGAGCGGAGCTCGTCGAGTGCCTCGTCGTCCCAGACGTCGCCGTTCTCGGCGGCCAGCACCTCGCCGATGGAGGTGAGTTCGAGGGGGCGGTAGGAGGGGAAGTCCACGCGGGTCGTGAACCGGGAGGAGAGACCGGGGTTGGCGGCCAGCAGGCGGTCCATGCCCTCCGGGTAGCCGGCGAGGATGACGACCAGGTGGTCGCGGTTGTCCTCGGCCCGCTTCAGCAGGACCTGCAGGGCCTCGTCGCCGTACGCGTCGCCCTTGCCGTAGCCGGAGTTGGACAGCGAGTACGCCTCGTCCACGAAGAGGACGCCGCCGATCGCGGAGTCGATCAGCTCGTTGGCCTTCACGGCGGTCTGCCCCAGGTACTCGCCGACCAGGTCGGCGCGCTGGGCCTCCACCAGATGGTCGCCGCCGAGGAGCCCGAGAGCGTAGAAGACCCGGCCGAGGATGCGGGCCACGGTGGTCTTGCCGGTGCCGGACGGGCCGGAGAAGACGAAGTGCCGCTTAGGCGGCTGCACGGGCAGGCCCTGACCGGCCCGCAGCCGCGCCATGTTCAGCTGCGCGGACAGCGCCTTGACCTGGCGTTTCACGGGCTCCAGGCCCACCATGCGCTCCAGCTCGGCGAGCGCCTCCTCGAGTAACGCGGGGTCGGTCGGGCCCGTGGGCAGCGGCTGCACCGGCAGCACGACCTTCTCCCGCACCGAGTCGGCCTCGGGCGGCAGCCCGCCCGGTGGCGCCAGTCCGGGCTCCGAGATCTTCAGGTCCCGCCCTTCGGCGCCGAACAGCGGGTCCACGCCGTCCGGGCCCTCCATGACGTCCTGTCCCATGCCGGCCAGGCTGATCGCCGCGAGGTCGGCGGCGGCGTCGTCGTACCCGTCGCCCTCGGCGATGGCCGCCAGCCGGGCCGAGGTGTCCATGAAGGAGGGGTCGACCCTGTGCACGGCCCGGTACAGCGGCAGTGCCGCGGCGGACCGTCCGGTGCCCTCGTGCGCCCGGGCCAGCCAGTACCGCAGCTCCTTGCGCTGCGGCTGCTCGCTGCGGCAGCGCATCAGCGCGGAGGAGAGCAGCGGCTCCGCCTGCCCGTACATCTCCAGACGCACCCGTGCCATACCGCCGAAGAGCCCGGCCTCTATGCCGAGCATCGGATCGTCGATCAGCGGGTCGGTGTGCCGGACCAGCTGCTCCCAGTCCTTGACCAGATAGGCGCGACAGGCGTGCAGGAACCGCACCTGATGATCGGCGTCCACGGGCGGCAGGCCGGCCAGCGCCCGGTCCAGTTCAGGGACATGGCGTCCGTCGAGCCAGTGCGAGGCGTGCGCCAGCAGCAGGTCGCGCGGGCTCTCCAGCACCGGCTGGACCCACCAGCCGAGCCAGTACCAGGAGTTGAGCGTGCGCCGGTGGCGGGTGCGCTGCTCGCCGAAGCGGTCGCGGTGGCGGAACATCCGCAGCAGCGCGGTCGTCGTGTCCACCCGCAGTGCGTGCAGGCCGAGCCAGCCGTCCGCCATGCCCGGGTCGATCCGGACCGCGGTACGGAACTCCTCCTCCGCCTGCGGGTAGGCGCCCATCGTGTAGGCGTCCACGCCTCGCAGCCAGGCGAGGTCGGCCGGGGCCTCGGGGCCCTGCGTGCCGAATTCCATCGCGTCCCCCCACAAACCGTGCCCCCGATGATCGGGGAGTGCCTCGTGGACCCGCACCCCCTCGCCGCCGGGCCGGTACCCGTCGACAACTTGGCCGAACTGCTGTGCCGCGGACGGGAGTTGCGCCGGTGCACTGAGCAGCCGTCCGAAGGTCGCACCGAGGGCATCGTACCTGCGGCACAGGGGCGGGCCGAAGGGTGCCGCACACCCCGTTCCACGAGGTGGGAGCAGATGGGGCGCACTGTGCTCGGTCACCGAGGGTGAACGAATCACGGCGCGCGGCGTCCGAAAAGGGTGGTGTGGGCAGAACGAAGCCCCCGATCACGGGGGAACAACCGGGGGCTTCGCGAATGCGGGCGGCTCCCAAAGGCCGCACATTCAGAACGTAAGTCCTGTACGGCCCCCCGGTCAAGCCGAGTTGGAGCACTCACGGAAGTTCGTTCGCAAGGATCTTCACAAGTTCAGCACATTGCGGATGGTCCGTCACCGTGAGTGATGGAGGAGTCCGGCCCGGGGGTCCCAACAGGTCCCTTCAGTACCTCGTATCCCTCAGGACACTGCCGCACCAGAAGGTCGGCGAAGGGGCGCGAAGGGTCCTCGGCGAAGTGCCGGCGCTCGGCACGGACCCATCCGTCCCAGAACGCGCTCTGCGCCTCGCCGTCCCGTCGCTGCCCTCGCGTCCAGGCCTCCTCGTGCGGCAACTCCATCCACAGCAGTCGCGCGAGGAAGGGTCGCAACGCCCGGCGGCCGGCGCCGACGCCCTCCAGCAGGATCACCGGCGCGGCCGGCAGTTCGCGGGACGGCCCGAAGGTCCGGGCCGTCCAGTCGTAGGGGGTGTACCGGGCGGGCTCCCCGCGGTGCAGTGGCTCGACCACCTGGCGCAGCAGCCGTCCGGTCCAGGCGAAGAGCTCCTCGTGCGTGGCGACGTCGTCCAGGTGCAGCACGGGGGCGCCGTCCAGTGCCACCGCCAACTGCCCGGCGAATGTGGTCTTTCCGGAGCCCGCGTGCCCGTCGATGCCGACGAGGCGGACCGGGCCGCAGGACGGCGGCAGCCGGAGCAGTTGTGCGGCGAGGTCGTGAATGGTGTTTCCCGGGGGAGGTGCGGGGTCGGCAGGGGCGTGCACGGCGGTGCGGAGGAGGTGTCGGGCATATTCCTGGGGAACATTCTATCGAGTGCTGTTCGCGGCAGGTGCGCGGCCGCACAATAGTGCCGCATTGAACTACCTTTTGAACAATCCCCAGGATCCGCTTTCGCTTCCTCCATAAGATGTCGACACAGCGGAACCAGGTATTTCGGAAACCCCGTTCCGGCTTCCCTTGATGCTGAGTAGGGTGCCTGTTGCGCAACTGCGAAGTGTCGTACGGGGACGGACAGGGGAAGATGGCCGCGGGGTTATTCGAGGGGCAGTATGTGTGGCATCCGGCGGCCGACGACCGCAGACTCGCGAGTGTCTGTGTGGATGTCCGTGCCGGCCGCTATCTGAGTGCCCGTGAGGCCCTGGAGGAGACACGCTCCGACTTCGGACTGCGTGCCCACCGTTCCCTGGTGGTGGCCTCCGAGGCCGCCGATTCCGACCTCGCCGAACGCTGGCTGGCCGAGGAGCCGTCCCCCGAGGCGGCGCTCCTGTGGGCACGTGTGGCCGTGCTGCGGGCACTGCGCGCGGCCGACACCAAGGACGGCCGCGCCGAGGCCCTGGAACGGATCGCGCTGACCGCCTGCGAGCGGGCCGCCGCCATGATCCCCGCCGATCCCACGCCCTGGGCCGCCAAACTGTCCATGGCCCGGCTGCACGATCTGCGCGAACCCGCGCCGCAGGGGCTGCTCACCGCGCCGCCCGGCCCCTGGCGGCTGTTCTCGCACATCCTCCGCCTCGACCCCTGGCACCGCGAGGGCCACCATCGGTTCCTGGCCTTCTTCTTCACCCGCCACGGCGGTTCGGTCAACGCCGCCTGGGACGTGGCCGCCTTCCTGAGCCAGCGTGCCCCCGCCTCCTCGCCGCTGCGACTCCTTCCGCTGGTGGCCCTGGTGGAGAGCTACAACCCCTCGCAGCTCCTGGTCGACCGGACCTGGGAGCAGCCCCAGTGGCGTTCCACCGCGCTCGCGATCTACCAGAACTGGCTCCCCGAGGTGCCGGGCTACCGGTTCACCCCCGTGCTCGACCTGTCCTACCTGGCCCACGCCCTGTTCATGTCCCAGCGCGAGTTCGAGGCGCGCGCGGTCTTCACCGCGATGGGGCCGTACGCCTGCCGCATGCCCTGGAGCGTGTTCGGCGAGCCCGAGGAGCAACTCTCCCGAGCCCGCCGGACGTGCGGCATGCCGGTGCCGGGAGCCGCCTGACCGACCGGCTGCCCGGGCCGGCCCCCACAGTCTTCCGGCCAACCCCCCAGAGAAAGGTCAGTTGTGTCAGAACGGATATCGGTCCCACGTACCGGAGGGCGCACGGGTGAGGAATCCGCCGCGCTCGACGACGACGCGACACTTCATGCGATGGGATATCCGCGAAAACTGACGCGCCGATTCCAGGCGTTCGACAATTTCGCGATCTCCTTCACCATCATCAATATCATCTCGGGAATCTTCTCGTCCTTCGGATTCGGTATGAATGCCGGTGGTCCGCGCATTCTCGTGTTCGGCTGGATCGGCGTGTCCGTGATGGTGCTTTTCATCGGCGCCGCCATGGCGGAAGTGGCATCCGCCTATCCGACCAGCGGGGCGCTCTATTTCTCCGCGGGAAAGCTCGCCAAGCGGCACAAGGGCGCATGGTCGTGGTACACGGGATGGCTGAATTTCGTGGGTCAGGTGGGCGGCACCGCGGCCACCGGGTACGCGGCCGCCACGTTCATCCAGGCCTTCGTCGCGCTCCAGTGGGACTCGTACGAGCCGACCGCGCACCAGACCGTCCTGATCACGATGGTGATCATCGTGCTCCAGGGTCTGGCCAATACCTACACGGTGCAGCTGGTCGCCGTGCTCAACCGGATCTCGGTGTGGTGGCTGCTGATCGGGCTCGTCGTGATCGTGAGCACACTCGTCGTGATGCCCGATCATCACCAGTCGGCTTCGTTCGTCACGCATTTCGAGAACAACACCGGTTTCACCAACGGCCTTTACGGGGGGATGCTCGGCCTGCTGGTCACCAGTTGGACCTTCACGGGCTTCGACGGCAGCTTCCACATGTCCGAGGAAACGGTTCGGGCCACGGTCAACGCGCCCAAGGGGATCACGCGCGCGATCGGCTATTCGGCGGTCACCGGGCTCGTCCTCATGCTCGCCCTTGTGTACAGCATTCATGATTATGACCAGGTGGCGGGCTCCTCGGCGCCGCCGGTGCAGATTCTCATCGACGGGCTTGGCATGGGCACGGCAAAGGCCATCCTGCTCATCGTCATCGGCGCCATGCTCTTCTGCGGCCTGGCCAATCTGACCAGCAACACCCGGCAGATCTTCGCCTTCTCCCGGGACGGCGCGATGCCCGGCTCGCGCTGGTGGCACTCGGTCTCGCCGCGCACCCGCACCCCCGTCAAGGCCGTCTGGCTGGCGGTCGGCTGCTCGCTGGCGCTCGTCCTGCCGGGCTGGTGGTCGCACACCGCCTTCACCGCCATCGTCAGCGTCAACGTCGTCGGACTCTTCCTCGCCTACGCCGTGCCCATCTTCCTTCGGCTGCGGCTGGGCGACGAGTTCCGGCCCGGCCCCTGGAACCTGGGCCGCTGGAGCAGGCTCATCGGCTGGGTGGCGGTGATCTGGATCCTCGCCAGCAGTGTGCTGTTCATGCTGCCGCAGGTCTCGCCCATCACCGGCGACACCTTCAACTACGCGTCCATCGCCCTGGCCGTGGTGCTCGTGGTCGCCACGGTCTGGTGGTTCGCCACGGCCCGCCGCCGCTTCCAGGGTCCGGTCAGCTACGGCCGGCCCGACGAGGTCGCGGCGATGGACCTCATCTGACGGCCGTCCTCTCGGTGTCCGACGGCCTTCGCGCGGCGCGTCCGACGTCCCCTCCCCGGCCCGGCCCCCGCCGGTCCGGGGAGAGGCTCCGCAGGTCATGCCAGTGGTCCCGACCAATATTGGTGGACGCGACGCGAGCCGAAGTGCTGGCAGAACTCGGTGTCCGGCGTCCATAGTTGGCCCACCACCGTGCATTGGGCCCGCCCGTTCCGGACACCTGGGGGTCATCCACCCATGAGCAGAGCCGAACAGCCGTCCCGTAGAACCGTCCTGGCCGCCGCCGTCGCCGCGGCGGCCGTGGGCGCCGCGAGCCCGCCGGCCGCCGCCGCACCGGCGCGCCACGGGAGAGCACCGGGCGGCCTCGTGGACAACCGCGCCTGGACCTCGTACTCCGACTGGCGCGGCGGCACCGCGAAGGGCACGCGCAGCGTGTCCGGCGCCCGCCCCGGGGTGGTGATCGCGGCCCCGGCCGGCACCACGGACTACACCGATCCGCACACCGGCAGGACCTCCACCTGGGAGTACGCCACCTGGACCTCGCCGGTCCACAAGCTCGCCGTGCCCGCCACCGAGGCCATCGCCTCCTGGAACGCGGACACACCGGCGGGCACCTGGCTCCAGGTCGAACTGACGGGCACGTACTCCGACGGCACGAACACCCCCTGGTACGTGATGGGCCGATGGGCGGCCGGCGACCAGGACATCAAGCGGACGTCCCTGGACGACCAGAGCGACGGCAAGAGCAGCATCTGGACGGACACCTTCTCCATCGACGACGCCGCCTCGGGCCTGCGCCTCGTCTCCTACCGGCTGCGCCTGACCCTGTACCGGACCCCGGGCAGCCGCATCACACCCGTCGTGTGGCGGCTCGGCGCGATGGGCTCCGACGTGCCGGACCGCTTCACCGTCCCGGCCTCGACCCCGGGCCTCGCCCAGGAACTCGCGGTGCCGCGCCTGTCCCAGGAGATCCACGCCGGGCAGTACCCCGAGTACGACAATGGCGGCGAGGCCTGGTGCAGTCCGACCTCCTCGCAGATGATCATCGAGTACTGGGGCCGCCGGCCCACCGCCGAGCAACTGTCCTGGGTCGACCCCGCGTACGCCGACCCCCAGGTGTGCCACGCGGCACGCTTCACGTACGACTACCAGTACGGCGGCTGCGGCAACTGGCCCTTCAACGCCGCCTACGCGGCGACGTACCCCGACCTCCAGGGGGTGGTGACCCGACTCGGCTCGCTCACCGACCTGGAGACGCTGATCGCCGCCGGCATCCCGGCCATAACGTCCCAGTCGTTCCTCAAGACCGAACTGACGGGCGCGGGCTACGGCACCTCGGGCCACCTCATGACCGTCATAGGGTTCACGGCCGACGGCGACGTGATCGCCAACGACCCCGCGTCGCCCAGCGACCAGGCCGTGCGCCGCGTCTACAAGCGGCGCGAGTGGGAGAACATCTGGCTGCGGACCAAGCGGTACAACGCCTCCGGCAACGTCGTCTCCGGCACGGGCGGCGTCTGCTACCTGTACTTCCCGGCGCAGCCCTCGTCGCGGCAGCGCAAGGCGCTCGCGGCGGTGGGCATCCGCTGACCCAGGGAGGGCGGCCCCTCCTCCCCGCCGTGGAGGGGCCGCCCGGGGCGGTCAGCCCTGGACCGGGGCGACCACCCAGTCGGGGTGGTTCGGCATCGGCGGCGTCTTCGCCCCGTACAGCCACGGGTGCAGGAAGCCGTCGAGATCCTCGCCCGCCACCTTCGAGGCCAGGTCGACGTAGTCCCGCGTGCTCGCCGTCTTCCCCTTGTACGTCGTCACCCAGGCGCGCTCGATCTTCCCGAAGGTCTCCTCGCCGACCTTCTCGCGCAGCGCGTACAGGACGAGCGCGGAACCGTCGTAGCGCATCCGCTTGAAGAGGTTCGGCTCGGTCGGCTCGGCCGGGGCGCCGTAGTCGTGGCGCCACTGGTCGTGGTTCGTGTACGCGGTCTTCATGGCGGCCTCGAAGGTGTCGCCGCCGTGCTCCTGCGAGTACTGCCGCTCGTAGAACCGCGCGTGGCCCTCGCTCAGCCACAGGTCGGACCAGGTCTTGATGCCCACGCTGTCACCGGTCCACTGGTGGGCCAGCTCGTGCACGAGATTGCGCTCGGCGTCGACCCGCGTGCCCAGCAGATCGGCCTTCGGTACCAGGGAGAGCGTCTGCGTCTCCAGCGCCACGCCCAGGTCGGTGTCGCCGACGAGGACGCCGTAGCGGTCGAACGGGTAGGGGCCGAGGCGCTCCTCCAGCCAGGCGATGTGGTCGGCGGTGAGCTCGCGGTACTCCTCGGTCGGCGCCACCAGGTCGTCCGGGACCACATCACGTATCGGCAGCCCGTGCGGGCCGGTGCCGTCGACGAAGGTGAACCGGCCGATCGCCAGTTGCGCGAGCTGCGTCGCCAGCGGCTGCTCGGAGTCGTATGTCCACTTCACGCGCCCGTCGGCCTGCTCGGTGCGCCCGGTGAGCTTGCCGTTGGCAACCGCGGACAGCCCGGCCGGAGTCGTGATGTGGAAGGTGATGGGCGCGCGGCGGCTGGGATGGTCGTTCGAGGGGAAGATCATCTTGGCGCCGTCGGGCTGCGGATAGAGCACCGTGCCGTCCGGTGTGGGGATCCAGCCGTAGTCCTCGATGGCGTCGTCGCGGTGCCGGATCCGGGTCGGGTCGGCCGTGTAGGTGACCTTGACCGTGAAGGCCCTGCCCCGGGGCAGGGCCGCCTTCGGGGTGATCACGAGCTCGTCCCCGTCGCGCACGGCGGTGGCCGTCCTCCCGTTCACGGTCACCGCGTGCAGGGTGTTGCCGGCGAAGTCCAGGTCGAAGCGGGACAGGGCCTGCGTCGCGGTCGCCCTGATCGTGGCGGAGGCCTCGAAGGGCGTCCTCGGGGCCTGCCAGTCGAAGTCGAGGGTGTAGGTGCCGACCTCGTAGCCGCCGTTGCCGTCGAGCGGGAAGATCGGGTCGCCGAGCCCGGCCGCACCGGGCGAGGGGGCCTCGGACGTGGCAGGCGCGGCCTGGGAGACGGGACCGGTCAGGGCGGCCGCCACGGTGATCGCCGCCGCGAGGGCCAGGCGAGCTGTGCGGCGGGGCGTCCGGAACGTGCTCATCGAAGACCTTTCGGTTGGCTGACCACTTTCGTGTGAGGAGACGCACAGTCCCCGCGCATCGTTGTGGAATCACGGGCCATTCGAACCACGTCGAAGTGTGTGCGTGACCCAGGTCTCTACCGCCGTGACCCCTGCCGGTGGCAAGGTGGACGAGTCGGTGGGGAGCCGGCCGAAGCGGGGGGACGCCACCGCACCACTACGTCAGCGAGATGCCATGACCGCGACCTCCGCCACCAGCTCCCGTGCCCGTGCCCGTACCGGCGGGCCGCAGGAAGACGGCCCCAAGATCCTCGAGCACGTCCTGGGCTGGACCCTGGTGGTGGTCGTGGCGATGCTGATCACCCAGCTCGGACTTCTCTGATCACTCGGCTCGCACTGCTCCGATCCCCGCCGACGCCTCCGCGCCCTTCGGGGGCAGCACACACCTCGGACCGCTCGTGTGCCGCTGACCTCCGCTCCCGGCCCGTGCGCCGGGCGAGCGCGTGGGCGATCGACGGGAGTCGAACGAGCAGGTGGCCCAGGTCTGCCATACTTCCGATGTCCTGTCGGCAGGTGGAGACTTGGGCCGGAATTGAATAATAGTCAACAACGCGACGTCGACCGTCCCCGGGCGCGCGGCACCGACCGCTCACTGGCGCGCCGCGCCGAACTCATCGCCATCGGACGGAAGCTCTTCGCCGACACGTCGTACGACGCGCTGTCGATGGACGACATCGCGCGGCAGGCGCATGTCGCCAAGGGGCTGATCTACTACTACTTCAAGTCCAAGCGCGGCTACTACCTCGCCATCGTCCAGGACTCCGTGGCGGATCTGATCTCCCGGGCGGCGAGCGGCCTCGAACTGCCTCCCGACGAACGGGTGCACCGCACGATCGACGGCTATCTGCGGTACGCCGAGCACAACCAGGCCGCGTACCGCACGATCATCACCGGGGGCGTCGGCTTCGACACCGAGGTGCAGGCCATCCGGGAGGGCGTGCGCGAGGTCATCGTCGAGACCATCGCCGAAGGGGCGTGGGGTGCGCGCCGTTTCGGCGGCGAGGGCGGGAGCACGGGCGCGCGGCGTGGCATCGCCCCGTTGCCGCGCATGGCTCTGCTCGGGTGGCTGTACAGCGTCGAGGGGGCCACCCTCGACTGGATCGGCGATCCGGCGCTGCCACGCGACACCATGCGCGAACTGCTGGTGAAGATGCTGGGCGGCGCGATGCGTGCCGTCGAGGAGCTCGACCCCTCCTATCCGGCCCCCGAGGCCGCCCGCCGGGACGACGTCTGAGCGTTCCCGCGCCCGGATCCCCGGGCATCCGCGCGAACGCGACAGGGGCGGGGACCGCCGTGGGTCCCCGCCCCTGTCGCCGTACAGCCGCGGCTAGTTGATCGACTTGATCAGTTCGCCGTTCGACGTGTCACCGCTCAGTTCCCAGAAGAAGGTGCCGCCCAGGCCCTGCGCGTTCTTGTAGCTCATCTTGCCGGCGATGGTCGACGGGGTGTCGTAACTCCACCAGTTGTTGCCGCACTTGGCGTACGCGGTGCCGCCGACCGTGCCGGTCGCCGGGCACTTGGTCTTGAGCACCTTGTAGTCGTCGATGCCCTGCTCGTACGTGCCGGCCGCGGGACCCGTCGCCGTGCCGCCCGGCGCCGCCTGCGTCACTCCGGTCCAGCCGCGGCCGTAGAAGCCGATGCCGAGCAGCAGCTTCGAGGCCGGGATGCCGAGGCCCTTGAGCTTCGCGATGGTCGCGGACGTGTGGAAGCCCGCCTTCGGGATGCCGGTGTACGAGTTCAACGGCGAGTGCGGAGCCGTCGGGCCCGCCGTGTCCCAGGCCCCGAAGAAGTCGTACGTCATCGGGTTGTACCAGTTGACGTACTGCGCCGCGCCCGCGTAGTCGGCGGCGTCGATCTTGCCGCCGGCGGTGGCGTCCGCGGTGATCGCCGCGGTGACCAGGTTGCCGCTGCCGAACTTCGTCCGCAGCGCCGACATCAGGTTCTTGAACGCCGCCTTGCCGCTGGTGTCACAGGTGTTGCCGCAGGCGTTCGGGTACTCCCAGTCGATGTCGATGCCGTCGAAGACGTCCGCCCACTTGGAGTTCTCGACCAGGTCGTAGCAGGACTGGGCGAACGCGGCCGGATTGCGCGCGGCCTCGCCGAACCCGCTCGACCAGGTCCAGCCGCCGAAGGACCACAGGACCTTGAGGCCGGGGTGCTTCTTCTTGAGCTTGCGCAGCTGGTTGAAGTTGCCGCGCAGGGGCTGGTCCCAGGTGTCGGCGACGCCGTCGACGGACTGGTCGGCCGTATAGGCCTTGTCCGTCGCCGCGTACGCGTCTCCCATGGCGCACTTGCCACCGGTGACGTTGCCGAAGGCGTAGTTGATGTGGGTCAGCTTGGCGGCCGAGCCGGAGGTCTCGATGTTCTTGACGTGGTAGTTCCGGTCGTAGACACCCCATTCGGTGAAGTAGCCGACGACTTTGGATCCGGCCGCGGCCGCCTGCGCGGTGCCGGCCTGTGCGGTGCCTGCGGTGCGGGACTCGGGCGTGGCGGTCGCGGTGCCGGCACCGGCGAGCAGTCCGGCGCCCAGGACGGCGCAACAGGCGGCGGACAGGAGCGCCCGGAAGGAGGCGCGGGGGCGGTGCGGTCTGAGCATCGTGTCTCCTCGTGGGGGAGGGGAGCGTGTGGGGGCGATGGTGCTTGGACCTGCCGACGGCCGCGGGGCCCGCCCGTTGCGGGCCGCTCGACCCGTCGGATGCCAGGCCGCGGAGGCCTGTCGATGCCGGTTGGCATGAACGCGTTAAGGCGTTGGGGGAACCCTAGGAGGACTAGACCAGTGCGTCAATGGTTCGTACCAATTTCCCTTTCTTTGAGTAAGCGGTCGTTAACTGGTGACTCGGTGCCTCCGATCGGGCATACTCACAGCGCCACAGCCGCTGATCAGCGCGTTCCGCAACCCGGAGCGGGAGCATCGGCTGGGCCAGGTGAGACCCGGCGGAGCAGCCCCACCCAGGTGTGCGTCCGCCGATGTGCCCGACAGGGAGGAGAGCGTCGCCATGCCCGACCGCGCCCCGCAGCCGGTGGACCGTCAACTGCCCACGGACGAGGCCCGGGATCTGATCTCGCTCGTCCGCGACATCGCGCAGCGTGAGATCGCCCCGAAGGCGGCCGAGGAGGAGGACGCCGGACGCTTCCCGCGTGACGTCTTCGGGCTGCTGTCCGAATCGGGTCTGCTCGGTCTGCCCTACGACTCCGAGTACGGCGGAGGCGACCAGCCGTACGAGGTCTACCTCCAGGTGCTCGAAGAGCTCGCCGCGGCCCGTCTCACCGTCGGCCTCGGCGTCAGCGTGCACACCCTCGCCTGCCACGCCCTCGCGAACTACGGCACCAAGGAGCAGCAGGTCGAGCACCTGCCCGCGATGCTCGGCGGCGGACTCCTCGGCGCGTACTGCCTCTCCGAGCCGTCCTCCGGGTCGGACGCCGCCTCACTGCGCACCAAGGCCGTGCGCGAGGAAGGGGACGCCTCCCGCGCGAGCGGCTCCGAGGGCGGGGGAGACTGGGTGATCACCGGCACCAAGGCCTGGATCACGCACGGCGGCGTCGCCGACTTCTACACCGTGCTCGCCCGCAGCGGCGGGCAGGGGCCCCGCGGCATCACGGCCTTCCTGGTGCCGGGGGACGCCGAGGGGCTGAGTGCCGCGCCGCCGGAGAAGAAGATGGGCATGAAGGGTTCGCCCACCGCCCAGGTCCACCTGGACGGAGTGCGGGTCTCCGACGACCGCCGGCTCGGTGACGAGGGCCAGGGGTTCGCCATCGCCCTGTCGGCGCTCGACTCCGGACGCCTCGGCATCGCGGCCTGCGCCATCGGCCTGGCCCAGGCGGCGCTCGACGAGGCCGTCGCCTACGCGACCGGCCGTCAGCAGTTCGGGCGTCCCATCTCGGACTTCCAGGGTCTGCGCTTCATGCTCGCGGACATGGCGACGCAGATCGAGGCCGGCCGGGCGCTGTACCTGGCCGCGGCACGGCTGCGCGACGCGGGCCGGCCGTTCTCCAAGCAGGCGGCCATGGCCAAGCTGCTGTGCACGGACACGGCGATGAAGGTGACCACGGACGCGGTGCAGGTGCTCGGCGGCTACGGCTACACCGCCGACTTCCCCGCCGAGCGCTACATGCGCGAGGCCAAGGTGCTCCAGATCGTCGAGGGCACCAATCAGATCCAGCGCATGGTCATCGCCCGTCACCTCGCGGGTCCCGACTCGCGCTGAACTGCGCGTACCCGTACATCGCCGACGGGGCGGCCAGCCTGACCCACTCCGGGTCGTGCCGCCCCGGCAGTGTGCGTCCGCGATCGGCCCAGGCGCGGATCAGAGCGCGGTAGATGGGCGGATCCGGGTTCGGCGGGGGCCCCTGCCGAACCGGTTCTGTCGGAGCGGGGACGAAGATCCGGCGCCGACGACCGGTCGCGGAGTAGGTGGGGGTCATACCGGGGCAACGCGCGGGTGGCCGGGCAGGTCACCCGTGCTCGGAATCGACCGTGAGTTCACTCGAAGCCCGTACGGGGGCCCGCCGGGCGCGGCGCCTGGACGCCGACGGGCGGGCCCCTGTCCGGCGCGCCTCACCGCGTGGTCGGCGTGCTCACGGTCGCCGTGGGGGCGCACATCTGGCGTGGCCCGCCCGTGACCGGTGCTTTCGCATCGGGTGCGTGGGGCGCGCGCATCCGGTGAGGCGGTCCGCCGAGCCGTCCCCCTCGGCCGCACGCGGTTGCCCCGCGGGCCCTCCGACCCGGGCGGGTGTCGTGCTCGGTCAGGGTGCCGGCTGCGGCGTGCGGCCGGGCTGGGGCCTCGCCCGAGGCGCGGCGGCCCTGTGTGGGGTGCTCCGCCGCCCCGGGGCCCGAGTGAGGCTCCCGGCGCCGGAGGGTGCCCCGTGACGTGCGGAGCCGGGCGTCCCGCCCTCACCGGGCACCGTCCGGCGCGTGACGCCCGGCGTCCGGGCCGGGGCACGGCACGCGACGCCGAGGCGCTCCGCCTGGACACGGCATGCGGTCGCGGGCCGTATCGCCCGGACGATCCACGGGGTGGCGCGTCGGGTCGCCCGGACGATGCACGGCGTGGTGCGTCGTGTCGCCCGGACAGGGCATGTCGGTGCGGGTCGTGCCGCCCGGCGTGCGGGATCTGGCCGTGCGGCGACATCTGACGTACCGTCAATTCGCCGTCGTGCCCGGGCCGCATCCTGTCGCGCGATGTCGACCGCCGTGCGTCCAGGGAGGCCTGCCGTGCCCGACGACCGTCCCGTTGCCCTCGACGAGTACCCGGTGCACCAGGTGCCCCTGTCCATGAGGCACGTCGCCACCGGCGACCGGAACGCGTACGACCGCTGCATCTTCCACGTCCTCGACCACCAGGGCCGAGCGCTGCTGATCCTCGGCCTCGGCGTCTATCCGAACCTCGGTGTGATCGACGCCTACGCCACCTTGCGGCTCGGAGACCGCCTGCACGCGGTACGGGCCTCGGACGCGCTCGGCGACGACCGCATGAACCTCACCGTCGGCCCGCTGCGGATCACCGTCGAGGAGCCGCTGCGCCGCCTGCGCCTCCGGTCGGACGACGACTCCCTGTCCTACGACATCACCTGGACCGCCGACTTCCCGGCGCTGTGGGAGCCGCACCACATCCAGCGCCGCGGTGACCGTCTGACGCTGGAGGGGCGCCGCTTCGTGCAGGCGGGCGGCGTCCAGGGGGTCATCCGCGTCGACGGCGAGGAGATACCCGTCTCGGCGCGCGAGTGGACCGGCACCCGCGACCGCAGCTGGGGAGTGCGTCCGACCCCGGGGGAGGAGGGCGGCCGGCTCGCGGAGGAGAACCCCACCGAGGGATTCCACTGGATCTGGTGCCCCGTCCGCTTCGACGACCGTTTCCTCATGGTCGTCGTGCAGGAGGACGCCGACGGGCATCGCACGCTCAACGACGCCACCCTCGTGCGCGAAGGCCGCCGCGATCTCCAACTCGGCTGGCCCCAGGCCGACATCACCTACCGGTCCGGTACGCGCGAGCCCACCTCGGCCGTCGTCCACCTCGCGGACCCCGTCGACCGCAAACCCCTGGAACTGGGCGTGCAGGTGCTGACCTCGTCACCGCTCGCCGTCGGCGCGGGCTATCCGCCCGCCGACGACTGGCAGCACGGCACCTGGCGCGGTCGCGACTGGACCGACCGCCGCGTCTACGACCTCGCCGACCCCGCCGCGCATCCGCTCGCCGCGTACGGAGTCGTCGACCACGCGGCCCGCTTCACCCTCGCCGGGCAGGTCGGTCACGGGATCTTCGAGCACGGCTCGTTCGGCCGCCACGACCCGAGCGGCTTCACCGGCTTCGACTCCGTAGCGCCCTGATGGGAGTGGTCAGATGGCCACCGCACCACGCCCCCGCACGACCACCCGCGAACCCGAGGAACTGGCGCGTCGGCTGACCGCCTGGCTGCGGACCAGACTGCCCGGGGCCGAGGCCGTCGACGTGACGGTCCCCGCGTCCAACGGAATGTCCAGCGAGACCCTCCTGTTCGACATCGAGCATCCCGAACCACCCCTGCGTGGCTGCGCGTTGAGACTCGCCGCGGACCCGTCGGCGTACACCGTGTTCCCCGTGTACGACATGCCGCGCCAGTACCGCACCATGCGCCTGGTCGGCGAGCGCACCGACCTGCCGGTGCCGCGGGTGCTCTGGCTCGAGGAGGACCCGGTGCCGCTCGGGGCGCCCTTCTTCGTCATGGAACGGATCGACGGGCGCGTGCCACCGGACGTGATGCCCTACACGTACGAGGGGAACTGGTTGCACGCGGCGAGCGACGACGAGCGCGCGCACCTGGAGGCGGCGTCGATCGGGCTCCTGGCCCGACTGCACGACCAGGTGCCCGTGAAGGAGGCCGACTTCCTGGCGCTGCCCGGCGACGGCAGTCCGCTGCGCCGGCATGTCGCATCCCAACGCGCCTACTACGCATGGGTGACTGACGGCCTGTCATCCTCGCCGCTCATCGAGAGCGCCTTCGACCGTCTTGAGGACCTCTGGCCGCGCGAGGAGGGCGAGTCGGTGCTCAACTGGGGTGACGCGCGCATCGGGAACGTCGTGTACGACGGCTTCGAACCGGCCGCCGTCCTCGACTGGGAGATGGCGGCACCGGCCCCGCGCGAGGTCGACCTCGGCTGGACCGTCTATCTGCACCGCTTCTTCCAGGACCTCACCGTGGGCTTCGGTCAGGCCGGCCTGCCGGGTTTCCTGCGCCGCGACCGCGTCGAACGGCGCTACGCCGAACTCACCGGCCACGTACCGCGGGACATGGACTTCTACACCCTGTACGCCGCGCTGCGGCACGCGATCGTCATGCTGCGCGTCGCCTACCGCCAGGCGCACTTCGGCGAGGTCGCCGTACCGGCGGATCCGGACACACTGATCCTGCACCACGGCAGCCTGCGTGCCATGGTGCAGGGCAGTTACTGGGACGGACCGGGCGTCGGCAGCTGAGTCCGCGGCGTCAGGCGGCCTGGCGCGGCATCACGGGGATGCGCATCGGGCGCGAGCCCGGGCCACCCACGTGGGAGAAGGGCTGCATGCGCCAGTCGAGCCCCTGAGGGAGTGTCAACAGCAGGGCCATGTCCTGCTGTTGGGGTTCCGTGGACTCGTCCGCGGGCCGCGCGCCGGCCGCCGCGCGGCCGGTACCCGAGCAGACCGTGAGCCCGAACGGGTTCCACGGCGAGGCGCACAGCGCGTGCTCCGGCAGGAACTCCTCGTCCGCCAGGAGCGCGATGGGCTGCGCACAGTCCGGGCAGATCACCCGGTACATCTCGAACGTGTCGTACGCGTCGAACTCCTCGCCGTCCAGGGCGTCCGGTTCGACGCCCTCCGGCTCGGGCTCGACAACCGGCAGCTGCCGCTTGGGTGCCGTACGGCCAGGGCGCTTAAGACTCTGCATGGGATTCTCCCCCTCGGGTGGGCCGACAAGGCGCTGCGGCCTCGACCACAGCAAGCACTTCCCGTCCGGTCTCTGCGGTAATCACGAGAACATCACGGACCCGGTTGCATGCGTGTGGTGTTCGTCACATGCCGCGTGCAGGTGCCCGGCGCGGTCGTTTTGTCCCCCACGCGCCGCACGGCTCACGCACAGACACATCACAAACCGGGTATGACCTGCGCTGCTGAGGTATCCGGGGGATCAAGCGCACTGTAGGTTCTTGCGTCATGGAGGAGCTGGACCGACAGATTGTGCAGCTGCTCGTCGCAGACGGGCGGATGAGTTACACCGACTTGGGCAAGGCCACGGGCCTGTCCACGTCCGCCGTGCATCAGCGGGTGCGCCGGCTGGAGCAGCGCGGCGTCATCCGCGGCTATGCGGCGGTCGTGGACCCGGAGGCCGTCGGGCTGCCCATGACCGCCTTCATCTCGGTGAAACCGTTCGACCTGAGCGCCCCGGACGACATCGCGGAGCGTCTCGCCGGCGTCCCGGAGATCGAGGCCTGCCACAGCGTCGCCGGCGACGAGAACTACATCCTCAAGGTGCGCGTCTCCACCCCGCACGAGCTGGAGGAGCTCCTCGCCCGGCTGCGCACCCTGGCGGGTGTGTCGACCCGTACGACGGTCGTGCTGTCCACCCCCTACGAGGCGCGACCGCCCAGGATCTGACGTCGTTCGCCCCCTTTTGCGGGCCCCGCGCGCGGAGAGCGTGCCGGCAGGCGCGAGACTGTCTCCATGAGTGAGAGCACCGCCTCGTCGGACACCGTGCTGCTGCGCGGTGGAGAGGTCCACAGTCCCGCCGACCCCTTCGCCACCGCGATGGTCGTGGAGCGAGGGCAAGTCGCCTGGGTCGGCTCCGAAGGCGCGGCCGACGCCTTCGTGGACGGCGTCGACGAGGTCGTGGACCTCGAAGGCGCCCTGGTCACCCCGGCGTTCACGGACGCACACGTGCACACCACCGCCACCGGTCTCGCGCTCGGCGGCCTCGACCTGTCCGGCGCCCGCTCCCTGGACACGGCCCTCGCCCTGGTGCGCGACTTCGCCGCCGCCCACCCCGGCGACCGGGTGCTGCTCGGGCACGGCTGGGACGCGGCCCGCTGGCCCGGCGGGCAGCCCCCGACGCGCGCGGCACTCGACGAGGCCACCGGCGGCCGGCCGCTCTACCTCTCCCGCATCGACGTGCACTCGGCCGTGGTCACCACCGCACTCCTCGACCTGGTCCCGGGCGTCACTGACCAGCCCGGTCACTCGCCCGACGGCCCCCTGACCCGGGACGCCCACCACGCCGTGCGCGCCGCGGCCCTCGGCGCCGTCACCGGCGAGCAGCGCACCCGGGCCCAGCGCGCCGCCCTCGCGCACGCCGCCTCGCTCGGCATCGGCTCCGTACACGAATGCGGTGGCCCCGACATCTCCTCCGAGGACGACTTCGCCGCCCTGCTGAGGCTCGCGGCCGAGGAACCCGGCCCCCGGGTCGTCGGCTACTGGGCCGAGGCGGGCGAGGAGGGCATCGAGAGGGCCCGCGCGCTCGGTGCGCTGGGCGCGGCGGGCGACCTCTTCGCCGACGGCTCCCTCGGCTCGCACACCGCCTGCCTGCACCAGTCCTACGCCGACGCCGGGCACACCGGCACCGCCTACCTCGACGCCGCAGCGGTCGCCGCGCACGTGGTGGCCTGCACCGAGGCCGGCCTCCAGGCGGGCTTCCACGCGATCGGTGACGCCGCCGTGGCCTTTGTGGTCGAGGGCGTGCGCGCCGCCGCCGAGAAGGTCGGCCTGGCCCGGGTCCGGGCCGCCCGGCACCGCGTCGAGCACGCCGAGATGCTCACCCCCGAGACGATCGCGGGCTTCGCCGAGCTCGGCCTGACCGCCTCCGTGCAGCCCGCCTTCGACGCGCTGTGGGGCGGCGAGGACGGCATGTACGCGCAGCGTCTCGGCGCCGGACGCGCCCGCGCGCTGAACCCCTTCGCCGCCCTCCTGCGCAGCGGCGTACCGCTCGCGTTCGGCTCCGACAGCCCCGTCACCCCGCTCGACCCGTGGGGCACCGTACGGGCCGCCGCCTTCCATCGCACACCCGAGCACCGGGTGTCCGTACGCGCCGGGTTCACGGCGCATACGCGGGGCGGCTGGCGGGCCGTCGGACGTGACGACGCGGGCATCCTGGTGCCCGGCGCACCCGCCGACTACGCCGTATGGCGCACCGGCGACCTCGTCGTACAGGCCCCGGACGACCGCGTCGCCCGCTGGTCGACGGACCCCCGGTCCGGCACGCCCGGACTGCCGGATCTGACCCCGGGAGGCGACCTGCCCGTCTGCCTGCGCACCGTCGTCGGCGGTAGGACGGTATTCGTACGGCCTAACGAGTGATGTCCGGGGGTGGCGTGGCCCCCGTCGTCGTTCGCGGCCGTGTTGCGCGACCTGCGCATCCTCGGCACTGACCAGGGGTTTGTGTGGAAAACCGCAGCTCAAACGACTGTTGACACCGGGCCGCAGGGGGCCGGTAGGTTCGGCCGGGTCCACCACCGGACGTCCGACCGGGGAACTTCCGCGCGGCCGTCGAGGCGCCGCTGGGTCAGGGGTGATGTGCCGCACCGGCGCACCACCACTGGGAGCCAGGCCCAGCGCCCGCGCCACGAGGCGAGGGAACGTTCCGACAAGTCGGCAGGTGTGACCCGGGTGGGGCCCGGACGTTCAGTAGACAACGGCTTTCGGTCGACTCGCAGCCAGCGAGTCCCTGGTCGGCCCGAAGGGCGCCGGGCCCCGATCCCGCAGCACACGACTCCAGCCTCCGGAAAACGCAGTCCTACCCCTCTCCTGTCGACTCGACCCCCAGTAGTGACGAGCCGGCGCAGCAGTGCAGGTTGGGCGCACTATGGTGGACCTCTGCGTACGGACTTGAAGGGGCAGCAGTGAACGACGGCGACGGGACCCTCGCGGCACAAGCCCAGGGGAGGCAGTTCGGCCCGCTCGGCACGGCCTTGGTGATCATCCCGACCTACAACGAGGCGGAGAACATCAAGCGGATCGTCGGTCGCGTACGCGCCGCCGTGCCCGAGGCCCACGTCCTGGTGGCCGACGACAACAGCCCGGACGGCACCGGCAAGCTCGCCGACGAGCTGGCCGCCGAGGACGACAACGTCCAGGTGATGCACCGCAAGGGCAAGGAAGGGCTCGGCGCCGCGTACCTCGCGGGCTTCCGCTGGGGCCTCGACCACGGCTACGGCGTACTCATCGAGATGGACGCCGACGGCTCGCACCAGCCCGAGGAACTGCCGAGGCTGCTGACCGCCCTCAAGGGCGCGGACCTCGTGCTCGGCTCCCGCTGGGTGCCGGGCGGCCGGGTGGTGAACTGGCCCAAGTCCCGCGAGTTCATCTCCCGCGGCGGCAGCCTCTACTCGCGTGTGCTGCTCGACGTGCCGATCCGTGACGTCACCGGCGGCTACCGCGCCTTCCGGCGCGAGACCCTCGAAGGCCTCGGGCTCGGCGAGGTCGCCTCCCAGGGCTACTGCTTCCAGGTGGACCTCGCGCGCCGTGCGGTGAAGGCGGGCTACCACGTCGTGGAGGTCCCCATCACCTTCGTGGAGCGGGAACTGGGCGACTCCAAGATGAGCCGCGACATCCTGGTGGAGGCGCTGTGGCGCGTCACCACCTGGGGTGTGGGGGAGCGGGTCGGACGGATCACCGGGCGGAAGTCCTCCTGACGCACCCCGGGCGCCACCGCGGGGCACCGCGCGACGCCCCGCCGCCCACCATCGTGCCCCTCGCCCAGGCGGGGGCGCCGGCCGGTGGAGGGTGCGGCGGGGCGATCATTCGCTTATCCCGTACTGAGCCGGGTCCAGGCACACTGGGACCATGACGACTGGCGCTCCGACTTCCTCCTACCCCGCCCGGCCGCGGCGATCGCGGCTGCGCACCTTCCTGCCGCTCGGCATCGCGGCGTGGCTGGTGCTGGAGATCTGGCTGCTGACCATGGTCGCGGGGACCGCGAGCGGCTTCGCCGTGTTCCTGCTGCTGGCCGCCGGGTTCGTGCTCGGCGGGGTGGTCATCAAGCGCGCCGGGCGCCGCGCCTTCCGCAACCTCAGCGAGACGCTGCAACGGCAGCAGAGCGGTGTCGCGCCCGCCGGCCAGGGCGGCCGGGGCAACGGCCTGATGATGCTCGGCGGTCTGCTGCTGATGATCCCGGGGCTCATCTCCGACGCCGTGGGTCTTCTCCTGCTGATCCCGGCCGTCCAGAAGGCCGTCGGCCGGTACGCGGAGCGCACCCTCGACCGCAAGATGCGGGAGGCCGTCCCCGGCACCTTCGGCGACGCGTTCCAGCAGGCCCGCATCCATCGCCCCGACGGCAAGGTGGTGCCGGGCGAGGTCATCAGGGACGAGGACCGGCCGAGCCCGCAGCCCGGTGAGTACCCGCCGCTGACCCGCTGACCTGCGGGCGCCGTACATCCGTCGCGAGGACCCCGCCCAGCCGAGGGCGGGGTCCTCGCGTATGCGGTGCGAGGTGCCCGCGTATGCCGTGCGAGGTGCCCGCGTGGCGCGACCGGGGTACGCGCGAGCGGCGCGGGGTGGTCGGGGCTGTGTCTGGGCGCCTGTGCGGGACTGGGGGCACGGGACGACTCGTTTTGTGGGGCGCCCGGAGGCCGGGACGGCCGCGACACGGCCCGGGGCTGCACGCGGGACGTGCCCGGGGCTGCACGCGGGACGTGCCCGGCGCTGCACGTGCGACGTGGCCCCAGGCAGCACGAGACCGCGGGCCCGTACGACTGGCGTACGTGCCCGCGGTCTCGGCGTGCTTCATGTATGCCGTCCGGCCCCGTGGGGTCAGGCGGACTTGCGGCTGTCCCGCGGATGCACCGCGATGTTCATCGCGCCGGAGCGCAGGACGGCCAGGCGCTCTTCGAGGACCTCTTCGAGTTCCTCTCGGGTACGCCGCTCCATCAGCATGTCCCAGTGGGTACGCGCAGGCTTGGCCTTCTTTTCCTCAGGGCCGTCGCCGTCCACGAGGAGTGCCTGGGCCCCGCAGACCTTGCACTCCCACTCCGGCGGGATCTCCGCCTCGACCGAGAAGGGCATCTCGAACCGGTGCCCCTTCTCGCATGCGTACTCCACGGCCTGGCGCGGGGCCAGGTCGATGCCGCGGTCCGTCTCGTAGCTGGTCACCACGAGGCGCGTGCCGCGAAGAGCTCGCTCACTCATGAATCGTGCCTCCCGGGCTTGTCGCCCACAGGACAGGTGTCGCTGTCGTCGTCATCCGGTCAACGTCCGGTCGGCGGTAAAGATTCCCGTTCCGGGTCATGCGTCGCCGTCGTAGCCGCCCCTTGTTGTACCCACAGCCGCCCGGTTTGTCACATCTGGGATCAGATGTCACCCAACGCTTCAGCATCTTTGACGCGCAGTAACGGTACGCCTGGCAGGCCAAACGCGTACACTACCGCTCTTTGGCGCCGGGTGCTAAATCCTGTCCGGTACGGGATTCCCCGCGTCGCGGATCGCCCGCCCCACCGAGACCCGGGCGAGCAGCACGAACCCGATGACGAAGAAGGCCACCAGCGAGATGATCGCGTCCCGATAACTTCCGGTGAGCTGGTACGTCAGACCGAAGAGAAGCGGCCCGAGCCAGCTCATCCCGCGGTCGCTCATCTCGTACGCCGAGAAGTACTCCGCCTCCTTGCCGCGCGGGACCAGATGTGAGAACAGGGAGCGTGACAACGCCTGACTGCCGCCCAGGACCAGGCCGATGCCGGCGGCGAGAACGAAGAACCAGACGGGCCTGCCCGCGGGGAGGAAGTACCCGGCCCCCAGGGTCACCGTCCAGGCGACGAGCGAGCCGAGAATCGTCCGTTTCGCGCCGTAGACGCGGGCCAGCCGCCCCATGCCCAGCGCGCCGCCGACGGCGAGCACCTGGACCAGCAGGACGGCCACGATCAGGGTGGACTGGCTCAGCCCGAGCTCTTCGGAGCCGTAGACGGAGGCCTGCGAGATGACGGTCTGGATGCCGTCGTTGTAGACGAGGTACGCGAGCAGGAACGCGAGGGTGAGCGGTTTGCCGCGCATGTCCCGCACCGTGGCCGCCAGCTGCCGCCAGCCGTGCACCGAAGGCCCCTCCGCGGCGGTCGTGCGGCGGTCGCGCAGCCGTTTGAGGGGGACGAGGGTGAAGGCGCCCCACCAGATGCCCGCCGACGCCAGGCAGATGCGGACGGCCGTCGACTCGGAGACGCCGAAGGAGTCGTGACCGGTGAACAGGACCAGGTTCGCGACCAGCACCAGGGAACCGGCCGCGTATCCGAAGGCCCAGCCCCGGGACGAGACGGCGTCGCGTTCCTCCGGCCGGGCGATCTGCGGCAGGTAGGAGTTGTAGAGGACCATCGACACGGCCACCGAGGCGTTGGCGACGACCAGCAGGGCCCCGCCCAGCAGATAGCGGTCGCCGTCCAGGAAGAACATGCCGGTGGTGGCCGCGGCGCCGAGATAGGCGGCGGCCGCGAGCAGCGGTTTCTTGCGGCCCGTCCGGTCCGCCGCCGCGCCCGCCACCGGCATCACGAGGATCGACAGGACGACGGACGCCGAGACCGCGTAGGCGAAGAAGGAGCCGGCGCGGACCGGGACGCCCAGGGGGTGGACGAAGCCGTCCGCGTCCGCCGCGTGCTCCGCGACCGACGTGAGATAGGGGCCGAGGAAGACGGTCAGCACGCTCGTCGAGTAGACGGAGCACGCCCAGTCGTAGAAGTACCAGCCGCGCTGCTCGCGCCGCCGCTCGGCGGCCTCGCCGGCCGACTCCGTGCGCACGGTGTCAGTGCTCACCCGTGCCCCTCGCTTCCCCGTGAACGGACCGCGCGAGGAGGCTCAGAACCAGGTGCCCCGGTCTTCCAGGACCTTGCGCAGCGTGTCGATGTGATCGGTCATGATGCCATCGACTCCCAGGTCCAGGAGCCGGTGCATCCGTTCCGGTTCGTTCACGGTCCACACGTGCACCTGGAGCCCGCGCGCGTGCGCGGCCCGTACGAAGCGGCGGTCGACCACCGGCACCCCGGACTGCGACTCGGGCACCTGGGCGGCGACCGCGGAGCGGCGCAGCGGCGCGGGTACGCCCCAGGAGCGCAACCGCAGGCCGAGCACGCCGCGGGTGCCGTACGACGTCGCGAGGCGAGGCCCGGCCAGGCGCTGGGCACGCGCGACCCGTGCCTCGGAGAAGGAGCCGAGGCACACGCGGTCCCAGGCCCCGGTCCGCTCGACCAGGTCGAGGAAGGGCCGGAGCGCGGGTTCGGCCTTCACGTCCACGTTCCAGCGAACGCCGGGGAAGGCGTCGAGCAGCTCCTCGAACAGCGGCACCGGTTCCTCGCCCGCCACGCGCGCGTGGCGCACGTCGTCCCAGGGGAGGTCCGCGATCCGGCCCGCCGCGTCCGTCACCCGGTCCAGGGTGTCGTCGTGGAAGGCGACGAGCCTGCCGTCCGCCGTCGCGTGGACATCGGTCTCCATGTAGCGGTAGCCGGTCTCCACCGCGCGGCGGAACTGGGCGAGGGTGTTCTCCAGGCCGTCCGCCGCCCCGCCCCGGTGCGCGAACGCGATCGGGCCGGGATGGTCGAGGTACGGATGGCGTATGCGCGTGCTCACCCGGGCAGTATCGCGCGCTCCGGTTGCCCGGCGGCAACGACGGCGCTGCCGGGCGGTGCCGTGGGGACGGCGAACACGCGCAGGAAGAGCTGGGCGAGGGGGCCGATCGCCACCGCGTACAGCACCGTGCCGACGCCGACCGTGCCGCCGAGTGCGAAGCCGGTGGCGACGACGGCCAGTTCCAGGACCGTGCGCACCACGCGGATCGAGCGGCCGGTGCGCCGGTGCAGGCCCGTCATCAGACCGTCGCGGGGGCCCGGGCCGAAGCGCGCCGAGATGTAGAGGCCGGTCGCCACGCCGTTCAGCAGGACGCCCGCCACCAGCAGCGGGATCCGCACCGCCAGTGTGTGCGCGGCCGGCAGCAGCGCCAGCGTGCCGTCCATGGCGATGCCGACCACGAAGACGTTGGAGACGGTGCCGAGGCCCGGGCGCTGGCGCAGCGGGATCCACAGCAGCAGCACGGCCGCCCCGACGATGATCGACACCACGCCGATCGTCAGACCGGTCAGCTCGGCGAGCCCCTGGTGCAGCACGTTCCAGGGCTCCAGGCCGAGCCCCGACTCCACGAGGAGCGCCGAACTCGCGCCGTACAGGGCCAGGCCCACGTACAGCTGGACGAGGCGGCGGGGCAGCCGCCGGGACCGGGGGCCCGAGGGGCTCTCGACGGGGTGCGAACGCGCGGCGCGGATGGACAAGTGGTGCCCCCTGTGGTCGGACTGGCCTGGCTCGTGACACTCTGTGGCTTGAGAAGAAAAGCCATCCATGGCCAATTCGGGGAAGGTGGACTGGAAATCATGGCGCAGTGGACCTCGGCGGTGGGCGCCGCGCAGCTCGCCCGGCTCCTCAACTCCCAGCAGGAGCGGCCCGCGGGCCCCGGGACCCGTCGCCCGCCCGCCTACCGCGCACTCGCCGACGGCATCCGGCTGCTGGTGCTGGAGGGCCGGGTGCCGGTCGCCGCGCGGCTGCCCGCCGAGCGGGAACTGGCACTGTCCCTCTCCGTCAGCCGTACGACTGTCGCCGCGGCCTACGAGGCGCTGCGTGCCGAGGGATTCCTGGAGTCCCGGCGCGGCGCGGGCAGCTGGACCGCCGTGCCGGCCGGCAACCCGCTGCCCGCGCGCGGCCTGGAACCGTTGCCCCCCGAGGCCCTCGGGTCCGTGATCGACCTCGGCTGCGCGGCGCTGCCCGCGCCCGAGCCGTGGCTCACCCGCGCCGTGCAGGGCGCCCTGGAGGAGCTGCCGCCGTACGCGCACACGCACGGCGACTATCCCGCCGGGCTGCCCGCGCTGCGCTCGATGATCGCGGAGCGGTACACCGCGCGCGGGATCCCGACCATGCCCGAGCAGATCATGGTGACCACCGGGGCGATGGGTGCGATCGACGCCATCTGCCACCTGTTCGCGGGACGCGGCGAGCGCATCGCCGTCGAGTCCCCGTCCTACGCCAACATCCTGCAGCTGATGCGCGAGGCCGGAGCCCGGCTGGTGCCCGTCGCCATGGCCGAGGGGCTCGCGGGCTGGGACATGGACCGCTGGCGTCAGGTCCTGCGTGACGCGGCCCCCCGCCTCGCCTACGTGGTCGCCGACTTCCACAACCCGACCGGCGCCCTCGCGGACGAGGGCCGGCGGCGGGGGCTCGTGGAGGCGGCACGCTCGGCGGGCACCGTGCTCGTCGTCGACGAGACGATGAGCGAGCTGCATCTGGAGGACGGACTGGACATGCCGCGCCCGGTGTGCGGCTTCGACCCCGCGGGATCGACCGTCGTCACCGTCGGCTCCGCGAGCAAGGCCTTCTGGGCCGGGATGCGGATCGGCTGGGTGCGCGCCGCTCCCGATGTCATCCGCAGCCTGGTCGCCGCCCGCGCCTACGCCGACCTCGGCACACCCGTGCTGGAGCAGCTCGCCGTGAACTGGCTGCTCAGCACCGGAGGCTGGGAGCAGGCCGTGGACATCCGGCGCGGGCAGGCCCGGGAGAACCGCGACGCCCTCGTGGCCGCGGTGCGGCGTGAGCTGCCCGGATGGGAGTTCTCGGTGCCCCGGGGCGGCCTCACGCTGTGGGTGCGGACCGGCGGGCTGTCCGGCTCCCGCCTGGCCGAGATGGGCGAACGCGTGGGCGTACGCGTCCCCTCCGGCCCCCGCTTCGGTGTGGACGGCGCCTTCGAGGGCTATGTGCGCCTGCCGTTCACCGTGGGCGGTGCGGTGGCCGAGGAGGCCGCGGTGCGCCTGGCGGCGGCGGCCCGCCTGGTCGAGAGCGGCGCGAGCACCGGGAACGAGGCGCCGCGCACGTTCGTGGCGTAGCGGCTCCCGACGCCCCCGAATTCCCCGGAGCCTCCGAAGCCGTCGGAGGCCCGGAAGCCGTACGGCCGGGCCCACGCCGCCGCGCGCACCGGGCTCCGACAGCATCAGGCCTGAGCCGAGGGACTTCGGCTCAGGCCTGATGACAAGGAGCGGAAAACGGGGGTCTCAGCCCTCGGCCACCACCGGGAGGGACGCCGTGGGCTGGGCGTCCGCGGTGACGGATTTCGCGGGCTGCGCCTCCACGGGGAGCGCCTCGACAGGCCGGGTGTCCGGCGCACCCGGAGTCGTCCGTCCGGGAAGCAGGTCGAGCACGGCCTGCCGTTGCGCCTCGCTGGTCGTGTCGTCGTACGGGTCCGGAGTCGCCGGAACCTGGAGCCGTAGGACGGGCCCGCTCCCGAGCCGGGCGTAACCGCGCCCGGGCGGGACGTCCCGGGTCGGCGTGGTGTGCGGCGGGGCCCCGAGCACCGCTTCCAGTTGCTCGGAGGACGCCGCGCCGAGCACCACGCGCGCGCGGGTGTGCTGCCGCACGGCGTCGCTGAGGCAGTCGAGGCTGTCGAAGTGCTCGGCCACCACGACCATGACGCCGGCCGCCCTGCCGTGGCGGAGGGGGACCTGGAGGAGCCCCTGCGGGTCGTTGCGCCCGTCGGCGGCGGCGAGGTGACCCAGAGCGCTGGGCCGGTCCAGCAGGATCCACAACGGGTTCTTGACGTCGTCGGGAGCGGGGTGCCCCGCCTGCCGGGCGCGGTTCGCGGCGATCAGCCGCCGCTCCGTCTCGTGGGCCACCCACTCGAGGCTCGCGAGAGCCCCGGCCGGCGCGCACTCGACGGCCAGTACACCGTCCCTGCCGGTGAGGCAGGCGTACTCGCCGGTGCCCGCACCCTCGACGACGACCACGTCGCCGTGCTGGAGGGCCTGGAGGGCGATGGAGCGCAGCAGGGTGGTCGTGCCGCTGCCGGGCTGCCCCGCGATCAGCAGGTGCGGCTCGGTCGAGCGGACACCCGTGCGCCAGACGACGGGCGGGACGTCACGCTGTTCCTCGCCATGGGTGAGGGGCAGCGTGCGCTGGACGTCGGCGGGGTCGGTGAAGCCGAGGACCGTCTCGCCCGGCGCGGTGACGAAGCGCTGGGCGGCGATGTCGGTGGGGAGGGGAGGCAGCACGTCGACCGTGAGTTCGTTGCCCTCCTCGTCCCACGCGAAGTGGTACTCGCGGCCGCGCCCCGACTTCACGTGCAGCAACTGCTCGATCCGGGCCCGGGCCTCCGCCTCGCCGTCCGTGAAGTACGCCGGATAGCGGACGAGGAGACGGGACACGCGCCCGTCGTCGTCGAACTCGAACGAGGGGAAGGCCTTCTCCCAGTCGCCGCCGTGGGCGTACAGGGGAGCGGGGTCCTCGGCCGTCGAGAAGTACGGGACCAGGGCCTCGTACAGCGACTGGAGGCGCTGGATCTGGGACTCGTCGGGGCCCGTGGGCTCGGGCGCCGCGCGTTCGCGTCCGGTCCACGCTGCCGCCGCCATCAGACTGATGGCGGCGAGCAGCGGTCCGTACGGCAGCAGCGCCACGACCAGGACAGCGGAGGCTGCCAGGAACAGCAGTGGCCCGCGCCGGTCCTTGGGGGTGTCGGCCCACTTGCGCCGTCCGGCCCCGGCCAGCCGGCGCAGTCCACGGGTGATCGTGATCAGCGGGTGGAGGACATCGGTGGCACTGTCGGCCGCCGTCCTGGCCAGCTCCCGGCTTCGGGCGATCTGCGCGCTGCCGTGCCTGAGAATGCGGGGAAGGGGGCGCCGGGCCACTGCTGTCTCCTGGTGGTGCGTGCGAGAGGGAGGGGCGTCAGAACTTGATCCCGCCGAGGAGGCTCGCCAGGCTCTCGCCGCCGGCCTTGATGCTCGGTGCGATCGCCGTGCTCGCCAGGTAGAAGCCGAACAGGGTCGACACCAGGCAGTGCGATGCCTTGAGGCCGTCCTTGCGGAAGAAGAGAAAGACGATGACGCCGAGCAGGACCACACCTGAGATGGACAGGATCATTTGAGCTCTCCTGGTTCGTGGGGACAGTCACCATGAGTACTTCCAGGATCACAGGATGTATCCATACGATAAAAGGTGCAACTGGGTGATTTTCTGGCGATTTCATCCAGGTGGCAGAGCTGTCCTGAGGCGCCCGGGCGGGCCTGATGCGTCCGCCGTCGGCCCGTGGATCCGCTGTGATCTTTGCCGTCGGCGAGGCCGGTCATGTGCCGCCGGAGCCAGTACGCTGGCGATTCACCCGTACGGGCGCATCCCCGGCCCCGTGCAGGTCCGGGAGTGACAGCTCCGCTCGCTGTCGTAAGCTCCCGCAGTCCCCGTTGTAGTCGTTGTGAGAGGCGGTCCGGCCGATGAGTGAAGCCCCCGACCCCGAGGTCGTGGAGCTGGCGACCAAGATCTTCGATCTGGCCCGCCGCGGCGAGACCGAGACGCTCGTGGCCTACGTCGACGCGGGTGTTCCGGCCAACCTGACCAACGACCGCGGTGACTCGCTCGTGATGCTCGCCGCCTACCACGGCCACGCCGAGGCCGTCCGCGCCCTGCTGGAGCGCGGCGCCGAGGCCGACCGCGTGAACGACCGAGGCCAGACACCGCTCGCCGGTGCCGTCTTCAAGGGCGAGGAGGCCGTGATCCGGGTGCTCCTGGACGCAGGTGCCGATCCCGCCGCCGGGACGCCCTCGGCCGTCGACACCGCGCGCATGTTCGCCAAGACCGAACTGCTCGAATTGTTCGGCGCGCACTGACGCGTATGTCCTGACCAGGCGAAACGCAAAAAACGGGGGAGGCGGTACGGGGCCGCCGGAAATACGGTCGCGGCAGGAAGAACTGCCGAGTCATCATGACGTCGTGATTCACGGACGCGATGGCTGGGCAGGTGTTGCCGCACCGCGCGGGCCGTGATCCGGCCCGCATGGGCCACCGACGAGAGGCAGAGGAAGATGGTCTACAGCAAGCAAGAAACGGCGGGCGCTCCGACGTGTTGTCACGCGGCCAGGTAATCCAGGTTCCCGGTTGCGTCGACGCTTGATGTGAGGCTGTTTCCCATGTTCGATCCGGTCATAGCGCCCAGCGCCACGCTGCTCGGCCTGCTCCAGAGGGGCCGCGGCGACGGCACGCTGCACGCGCTCACCGCCCCGCGAGCCGAAGCGCTCGCGGCTCTGAACCACTGTGTGCTGCGGGACCCCCGCCACGACTGGCAGGTGGAGAACCGCTCCCTCTACTACGCCCGCCTCTACCTCGACCTGAGCGGCGAGCTCGACGAGATCGAGCGCCACCTCTTCGACGTCGAGGACACCCTCGACGAGTGCGAGTCACGCACCGGCCTCGCCCTGGCGGTGCTCGGCCACCTCGCTTCGTACGGCAGGCGCGACGCGCTCGAACTGCTGCGCAGGTACGCCGCCGTGGGCACCAACTGGGCCTGGGCCCTCGACGAGCTGGCGCTGCGTGACGACGACGCGGGACTGCGAGCCCTGGCCGAGCCCGTGCTCGCCCGGTTCCCGGCCGATCCGGAGGGCGAGGCCGCCCTCGCCACCGCAGTGCGCGACGCCTTCGAACCCCGGCCCTGGCGGCTGTGGGCCGACGATCCCCGCGCATCCGTCGGCACGCGCGTGCGCGGCGCCCAGGAGGCCGGCTCCTTCGATCGCTGGCAGCGCCAGATGCGACCCAGCGGGCCCCGGCCCGGCTGGAGCGTGCAGGCGGTCTTCGACTGGGCGCAGCAGGGCATCGACCGCGGCGCGGCACTGCACGTCCCCGCCGCCCGCTGCCTCATGGCCGTCGCGGGTCCTGAGGACCGGGCGGAGATCGTCGCGGCCGCACGCGACGGCGGGGAGGGCGCGCGCTGCACCGCCCTGCGCTATCTCGCCGACGGCAACGACCCCGAAGCCCTCGACCTGATCGAGGCGGCCGTCGCCACCGGTTCGACGGCCGTCGTGGACGCCGCCGTCGACGCCTTCGAGCGGATGCGCAGCGTCGCCGCCGTCGACCGGGCGCGCGGCTGGGCGCACCGGCCCGACGTCCTGGGGGCCGCCGCCGGGCGGATGCTCGCCTGCCGGGGCGGGGCCCAGGACAGCGAACTGGTCCTCGACGCAGTGCGCGAGGCGGTACGCGGCGAAGGCCCCGACGCGCCCACCCTGTGGACCCTCGTCGACGGCGCCGGACGGCTCGGTATCGTCTGTGCCGCCCCCGTGCTGCGGCACATCTACCGGGAGACGGCGTCGTCCCATCTGCGCGGGCGCGCCGCACGCGCCCTGGCCGCCACCGACCCCTCGTTCCCCGCCGGCTTCGCCGTCGAATGCCTGTGGGACTGCGAGGAGACCACCCGCGAGGTCGCCGCGCGGCACGCCGAGACCGGTGACGCGCGCGTGGTGGACCAATTGCGCCGGCTGGCAGCGGATCCGGCCGAGGAGGCCGATGTCCAGACAGCGGTCCGCAGCCGGATCGGACCCGACATGCCCGCCGTATGAACGTTCGGTGACCCGTGAGTCAGGGGGGCGTGGACGCGGGCTGACCTGGACAGGGGCGCAGCGCAACGCTCATGGGACGTTCCCCGCGCGGAAAGATCCACTTTGACGCGTCCACGTCCGGCACGGCGACAACACCGGTATGCGTGTCGTCATCGTGACCGAATCCTTTCCCCCCGATGTGAACGGCGTGGCCCACTGCGCGCTCCAGACCGCCCGGCACCTCGTCGATCGCGGTCACGCTCCCCTCGTCGTCGCTCCGGCGTCCCCCAAGTCCTCGGCGTCCCTCAAATCCGCCGCGTCCGCCAAGTCCGCGGCGCCCGCCAAGTCCGTCCCGTCCCCGACCGATTCCCCGTTCTCCGCCCCGCACGGGTGGCGGGACGCCCACGGACGGGGCGGAGAACCCGTCGCCGGGACGGGGGCCGACGCCTTGGCGCCCTGCCCCGTCGTCCGTGTCCCCTCCCTCCCGCTGCCGGGCTATCCCCAGGTCCGCGTCGCCCTCCCCAGCCGACGCGTCGCCGCCGCCATCACCGAACACCGCGCCGACATCGTCCACCTGGCCAGCCCCTTCGTCCTCGGCGTGCGCGGCATGGCCGCCGCCGCCCGGCTCGGCGTCCCCGCCGTCGCCGTCTACCAGACCGACCTCGCCGGCTACGCCCGCACCTACATGGGCGCCGGCGAAGCCACCGCCTGGCGGCGCATACGCTCCGTGCACGCCGCCGCCGACCGGACCCTCGCCCCGTCCAGCGCCGCCCTGGCCGACCTGGAGGCGCACGGCGTGCCCCGGGTGCGCCTGTGGCCGCGCGGCGTCGACACGGTCCGCTTCCGTCCCGGACACCGGGACGAAAGGCTGCGCCGCCAACTGGCGCCCGACGGCGAACTGATCGTGGGCTACGTCGGCCGGCTCGCCCCCGAGAAGCACGTCGAACTGCTGGCCGGCGCCTGCGGCCTCGACGGCGTGCGCGTGGTCGTGGTCGGCGACGGCCCGAGCGAGACGACGTTGAGGGGCGCGCTCCCCGGCGCCGTCTTCCTCGGCCGTCGCACCGGCGACGAACTCGCCCGCATCTTCGCCTCCCTGGACGTCTTCGTGCACACCGGCCCCTTCGAGACCTTCTGCCAGACCGTGCAGGAGGCCATGGCCAGCGGCGTGCCCGTCGTCGCCCCCGCCGCGGGCGGACCGCTCGACCTGGTCGCCCACGGCCGCACGGGACTGCTGGTGCCGCCGCGCGACGCCGGCGCCGTACGGGACGCGGTGGCCGCCCTGGCCGCCGACGCCGGTCTGCGCAGGGCCTACGGCAGCGCGGCGCGGGACATGGTCGAGGGGCGCACCTGGGCCGCCGTGGGCGACCAGCTCATCGGGCACTACACGGACGTGCTCTTCGCACGGAAGCCGGTGGCGGCATGAAGCTGCGCATCGTACGGCTCGCCAACTTCGTCGCCCCCGCCTCCGGCGGCCTGCGCACCGCGCTGCGCGAGCTGGGCGCCGGCTACCGGGCGGCCGGGCACGAACCGGTCCTGGTCGTCCCCGGCGAGCGCGCGAGCGACGAGGAGACCGAGCAGGGCCGGGTGATCACGCTGCCCGGACCGCTGCTGCCCGGGACGGGCGGCTATCGGGTGCTCACCGACAAGCGGCGGGTGGCCGGGCTCCTGGAGTCCCTCGCGCCCGACCGTCTGGAGGTCTCCGACCGGACCACCCTGCGCTGGACCGGGGTGTGGGCACGGCGGGCCAGGGTGCCCGCCGTGATGGTCTCCCACGAGACCGCCGACGGGGTGCTGCGGACGTGGGGGCTGCCGGAGGGCCTGGCCCGGCGGACCGCCGACGCCCTCAACGTCCGCACCGCGCACACCTACGCGCGCGTGGTGTGCACCACCGAGTTCGCCGAGCGCGAGTTCGTCCGGATCGGCGCCCGCAACGTCGTACGCGCCCCCCTGGGCGTCGACCTGGTGGGACGGCATCCCGCGCTGCGGGACGAGGCGCTGCGGGCCCGCCACGCGCGCGAGGGCGAGGTGTTGCTCGTGATGTGCTCGCGGCTGTCGGTCGAGAAGCGGCCGGGCACGGCGCTCGACGCGCTGGAGGCGCTGCTGCGACGAGGACAGCGGGCCGTTCTCGTCGTCGCCGGAGACGGGCCGCTCAGGACCCGGCTCGAACAGCGCGCACGGGAGCGAAACCTGCCCGTCACGTTCCTCGGGCACGTCGCCGACCGTGCCGCTCTGGGCGCCCTCCAGGCCACCGCCGACGTGTGCCTGGCGCCCGGTCCTGCCGAGACGTTCGGGCTCGCCGCGCTGGAGGCCATGGCCTGCGGGACCCCCGTGGTGGCCAGCGCGGTGTCCGCCCTCCCGGAGATCGTCGGCGCGGCCGGCGCCACGGCGGCGGACAGCGGGGAGTCCTTCGCGGACGCGGTACGGCTGCTGCTCGGCCGGCCCGAACGCGAGCGCAGGGAAGCGGCACGCGCGCGTGCGGAGTGCTTCGGCTGGGGCGACGCCGTGGCGGGCTTCCTAGCCGCGCACGACGCAGAGCTCCAGGTGCGGCCGCGTCTCCAGGAGGGCGTGGGATGAGACCGCTTCGGTTCGTGGCCCTCGGCGACTCGCTCACAGAAGGCGTGGGCGACCCCGTGGGCGAGCGCCGTCGGGGGTGGGCCGCGCTGCTCGCCGGCGGTCTCGCCCGGTCCGTCGACTTCACCAACCTCGCCGTGAGCGGGGCGCAGACCCGGGACGTACTGGAGCGGCAGACACCGGCGGCGCTGGCCCTGCGGCCGGACGTGGTGTCCGTCGTGATCGGCGTCAACGACACCCTGCGGTGCACCTTCGACATCCATGCCGTGGCCGCCCGGCTCGACAAGGTGTACGCGGCCTTCCGGGGCCAGGACGCCGTCCTGCTCACCGCGTGCCTGCCGGACCCCGGCGCCATGCTCGGGCTGCCGGGCGCCCTGGCGCGCCCCCTGGCCCGGCGGCAGCGGGCCGTCAACACCGTCGTGCACGCGCTGTCCGAGCGGTACGGGGCGGTGCACCTGCATGCCGCGGAGGGCGCGTGGCTGCGGGACCGCGCGATGTGGAGCGCGGACCGGCTGCACCCGGGGGAGCGCGGGCACCGGCAATTCGCCCTCCGTTTCCATGCGTTGCTCACGCGCGAGGGCATCGCCGAGGGGACGGCGCCCGGCGCCGAGCCCGAGTTCCCGCCGCCCACCCGGTCGGCCGGCCTGTGGTGGCTGGCCACCGCGGGCACGGGGTGGGTGGCCCGCCGGTGCACGGACCTGCTGCCGCAGCTCCTCACCCTCGCCGCCGCCGAGGTACGGCACCGGGCCCGGGGCACCAGCGCCCGGCTCGACCTGAGCGCCTCGCACGCCGTGGCGTCCGCGCTAGCCGCCCTCTCGGCGGCCGAACAGCCGGACCTGGCATGAGGAGCGGGACGCGACCTTCCCGGGGTGGAGCATGGCTGCCGGGCGTCGGTGCGCGACCGCGCGGCAGCGGCGTAGGGATGCCGGGCGTCGGTGCGCGACCGCGCGGCAGCGGCGTAAGGGTGCTCGGTGGCGGCGTGCGGCCGCGCCTCGGCGGCGTGCCCGCGCTCGTCGGCCGCGTGCTCAGCGGCGGCGTACGGGCGTGAAGCGGACCGGCGTGCCCGGCACCGCCTGAGCGGCTGCCGGCAGGTCGGCGCCGCGGACGACCGCGATCACCGGGTACCCGCCGGTGGTCGGATGGTCGGCGAGGAACACCACCGGTCTGCCGTCCGGCGGTACCTGGACGGCGCCCAGGACCAGGCCCTCGCTCGGGAGTTCGCCGGACACGGCCCTGTCCAGCGAGGGCCCGTCCGTCCGCAGGCCGATGCGGTTGCTCGCGGAGGACACCCGGTACGGGCGTGTGGTGAGGGTGCGCAGCGCCGACGCCGTGAACCAGTCGTCGCGCGGACCGGGCGTCACGCGCAGCACCAGTTCGGAGGGCGGCGCGACGTGCGGGACGGCGTCCACGCGCGCGTGGAGCACGCCGGGCCGGCCCACGGGCAGCACCGTGCCGTCCGTGAGGGGCGCCGGGCCGAGGCCCGAGAGGAGGTCGGTGGAACGGCTCCCGAGGACCGGCTCCACGGCCACGCCTCCCGAGACGGCCACGTAACTGCGCAGCCCCGCGCGGGCGGAGCCGACGTCCAGGAGTGCCCCGGCGGGCACCTGCACGGGCGCACCCCAGGCGGCGGGACGGCCGTCCACGGTCACCGGGCACGGCGCTCCCGTCACCGCCACGACGACCGCCGAACGCGGCCGCAGGGCGCAGCCGTCGAGCGTCGTCTCCAGGACGGCCGCCTGCGCCGGATTGCCGACGAGCCGGTTGGCCAGTGCCGCCGCGGGTGGGTCGAGCGCGCCGGAACGCGGCACGCCGAGATGCGCGTGACCGGGGCGGCCCTCGTCCTGGACGGTGGTGAGGGCTCCGGATCGGACGACCGACAGGGCACGGTCCGTCATGGGAGCTCCGCCGGGACGAAGCGGACGCGGGCACCCGGTGTCAACAGCGCCGCGGGCACGCGCGCGTGGTCCCACAACACCGCGTCCGTCGTGCCGATCAGCTGCCAGCCGCCGGGCGAGGAACGCGGGTACACGCCCGTGTACGGGCCGGCGAGCGCCACGGAACCCGCCGGGACCGCCGTGCGCGGGGTCGTCCGGCGGGGCACGTCGTACCGGGACGGCAGCCCCGTGAGATAGCCGAAGCCGGGGGCGAACCCGCAGAAGGCGACCCGGAACTCGGCCGCCGCGTGGATCGCGGGCACCTCCCGCACGTCGACACCCCACAGAGTCGCGACGTCCGCCAGGTCGGGGCCGTCGTAGCGCACCGGGATCTCGACGGCGCCGTCCGCGCGCGCGGGCAGCGGCGGGACGTGCCACGAGGGCAGCCGTGCGGCCAGTCCCACGGGGTCGTCCACACCGTCCAGGAGGACGGTGCGGGCCGCCGGCACGATCTCCCGCACGGACAGGGACCCCTCGGCGCGACGGCGCAGCAGCTCCGCGTGCAGAGCCTGGGCGGCGTCGCCGGAGGAGACCTCGACGAGCAGGGCGCTCTCCCCGACGGGCAGCGCCCGCACGCCGTCCCCCGGGGGCCGGGCCGCGATCCCGGTCCCGGCGGACGGGGCGGAGCTTTCCCCGAGGGGTGCGGCCGTCATGCGAACGCCTCCACGCGGACGCCGGAGGACTCCAGGCGTTCGCGCACGCGGCGGGCCAGGCCGACCGCGCCCGGGGTGTCCCCGTGCAGGCACAGGGAGCGTGCCCGGACCGGGATGCGGGTCCCGGACAGGGCGTTCACCTCACCGAGGCGGGCCAGCCCCACCGAGCGCTCGACCACGGCCTCGGCGTCCGTGATGACCGCGCCGTCCTGGCCCCGCGGCACCAGCGTGCCCTCCTCGGTGTACGCGCGGTCCGCGAACGCCTCGGTGGCGGTGGGCAGTCCGGCCTGTTCGGCGAGTTTCAGGAAGCGGGACGACGGCAGGCCGAGGACGGGCAGGGCGGCGTCCGCGAGCCGGACGCCCTCGACGACCGCCGCCGCCTGCTCCTCGTCGTGCACCACACGGTTGTAGAGCGCGCCGTGCGGCTTCACATACGCGACACGCGCCCCGGCCGCGCGCGCGAAGACCTCCAAGGCGCCGATCTGGTACGCCACTTCGGCGGCCAGTTCGTCCGACGGCACGTCCATCGCGCGCCGTCCGAACCCCGCCAGGTCCCGGTAGGAGACCTGGGCACCGATCCGCACGCCGCGCTCGGCCGCCAGCGCGCACACCCGCCGCATGGTGGCGGCGTCCCCGGCGTGGAAGCCGCAGGCCACGTTGGCGCTGGTGACGACGGACAGCAGCTGTTCGTCGTCGGTCAGCCGCCAGCGGCCGAAGCCCTCGCCGAGGTCGGCGTTGAGATCGATCGGGGTCATGGGGAGCGGTCCCTCCTCTGCGGTCGTCGTGGGTCGCGTCACGCCACGCGGTACTGCTCGTCACGGGTGTCCGTGACGAACATCCGGCCGGGTGCGTGGGTGATCGCGAAAGGGGGTCGGGAGGCCATCACGGCAGCCTGCGGCGTCACACCGCAGGCCCAGAACACCGGGATGTCGTCCGGCGCGAAGTCGACGGGATCGCCGAAGTCGGGGCGTGCGAGGTCCTCGACGCCCAGCCCCGACGGTTCACCGCAGTGCACCGGCCCGCCGTGCACGGCGGGCAGCAGACTGCTCTCCCTGATCGCCGCTGCCAGGTGCTCGGGAGGGACCGGGCGCATCGACACCACCATCGGGCCGTGCAGCCGCCCCGCGGGCCGGCACTGACGTGCCGTCACGTACATCGAGACGTTGCGGCCCTGTTCGATGTGGCGCATCGGTACCCCCGCCTCGCTCAGCGCCCACTCGAAGGTGAAGCTGCATCCGATGAGGAAGGACACCAGATCGCCACGCCAGCGGTCCAGCACGTCCGTCGGCTCGTCGACCAACTCGCCGTGCTCCCACACCCGGTAGCGCGGAAGGTCGGTGCGCAGGTCGGCACCCTCGGCGAGCGGGGTGGTCCAGGCGCCGGCCTCGGTGACGTCCAGCACCGGGCAGGGCTTGGGGTTGCGCTGGCAGAACAGCAGCATCTCGTACGCCCAGTCGGCGGGGACCGAGACGAGGTTCGCCTGCGTGTGGCCCGCGGCGACCCCCGCGGTGGGCGCGGACAGGCCCGAACGGAAGCGGGCCCGCGCCTGCCCGGGCGTCCACGCGTGCGCGTGGCCGTCGTGGTCGGGCGCGCCCGTTGCGCGGAGTTGCCGGCCGGGGAGACCCGACGGGTGCACCTGGAGGGTGTCCTTCACCGGAGCTCCTTCCCGCGCGTCTCGGGGAGCCCGACGAGGGCCACCGCGGCGAGGGCGTAGCCGATCGCGCCGAACACCAGCGCGCCGCCCACGCCCCAACTGTCGGCCAGGAAACCGACGGTGGTGGGGAAGACCGCGCCCACGGCACGCCCGGTGTTGTACGTGAAGCCCTGCCCCGTGCCGCGCACCGCCGCCGGGTACAGCTCGCTCAGGAACGAGCCGAAGCCGCTGAAGATGGCCGACATGCAGAAGCCCAGCGGGAAACCGAGCACGAGGAGCAGGTCGTCGGCGCCGCTGGGGATGTTCGCGTACGCGAGGATGCAGGCCGCCGACAGGATCGCGAAGAGCAGGATGTTGCGCTTGCGGCCGAGCTTGTCGGTGAGGTGACCGCCGGTGAGGTAGCCGATGAAGGCCCCGGAGATCAGGAACGTGAGGTAGCTGCCGGTGCCCACGACGGACAGACCGCGTTCCGTCTTCAGGTAGGTGGGCACCCAGGTGGCCAGCGTGTAGTAGCCGCCCTGGACTCCGGTGGAGAGCAGGACAGCGAAGAACGTGGTGCGCAGCAGGCCGGGACCGTCGGCGCCGGCGGGCTTGAAGATGGCGGTGAACGAGCCCTTCCGGGCGCTCTTCTCGCGCTGGGCGGCCGCCTCGGGGGCGTCCTGCACCTTGCGGCGGACCCAGACGACGAGCAGTGCGGGCAGTGCGCCGGTCCAGAACATCACGCGCCAGGCGAGGTCGTCGTCGACGTACTGGAAGACCAGCGTGTAGACGACGACCGCGAGCCCCCAGCCGACGGCCCAGGAGCTCTGGACCGCGCCGAGCGTACGGCCGCGGTGGCGCGGGCTCGCGTACTCGGCGACCAGGATCGCGCCGACCGCCCACTCGCCGCCGAAGCCGAGGCCCTGAAGGGCCCGGAACACCAGCAGCGTCTCGTAGTTGGGCGCGAAGCCGCAGGCCACGGTGAACACCGCGTAGGTGGCCACGGTGAGCAGCAGCGCCTTCACGCGTCCGATGCGGTCCGCGACGACGCCGGCGACCGCGCCGCCGATCGCCGAGACGACCAGCGTGACCGTGGTGAACAGGCCGGTCTGGCCGCTGTCCAGGCCGAAGTACGCGGCGAGCGCGACCATGCTGAGCGGCAGTGTGAAGTAGTCGTACGAGTCGAGGGCGTAGCCCCCGAAGGCGCCGCCGAAGGCGCGGCGGCCCCGCGGGCCGAGCGCCCGCAGCCAGCCGAACGCGCCGTCCTGATCGGCGGGTTCGGGTGCGCCCGGCCGGGCGTCGGGGGTCAGGGCCTGGGACGGAGGGGTTGTGCTCATGGGCACCTCACAGTGAGGGGACGGAGGGTGCTTTGGGCTGAGCGGTGCGGCGCGCGGCGGCGGACGCCGGAGCGGTGCGGGTGCGAGTCCTGCGGCTTGCCGTGCGCGGTCGTGCGGGCGGTGCGGGTGCGAGTCCTGCGGCTTGGCGTGTGCGGTGGTGCGAGCAGGTGCGTGCATGTGCGGTTCGTGGCTGCGCTGCCAGTGCGCCGGCAGCCGTGCGAGCAACATCTATGCGGTTTTATGGGCGATTTGCCCGCAACTGTTCCGGTGGTGCGGTGCGACCGAGCGGATGACGCCTGACCGTCAAGGTAGAGGATCGTTGAACGATCCCTCAATACCCATGTTGTTTCGTTCTTGTATCTGCGATTGAATTCCGGGCATGGCAGAGCTGACGGGACTGGCCGACGATCGCGCCCTGCTGGGCCGCACCAGCACCGCCGAGCGAGTCTCGGACATCCTCAGGAGCCGTATCGCCGACGGGTTCTTCCCGCCCGGCACACGGCTGTCCGAGGACAGCATCGGCGGGGCGCTCGGTGTCTCCCGCAACACCCTGCGGGAGGCCTTCCGGCTGCTCACGCACGAGCGGCTGCTCGTCCACGAGCTCAACCGCGGCGTCTTCGTGCGGGTGCTGACCGTCGACGACGTCGAGGACATCTACCGCACCCGCTCCCTCGTCGAGTGCGCCGTGGTCCGCGGTCTCGGCGAGCCGCCGTACGCCGTGGACGGCCTCGCCCACGCCGTCGCCGACGGGCAGCGGGCGGCACGCGAGGGCGACTGGAAAGGCGTCTCCACCGCCAACATCCACTTCCACCGGGAGCTCGTGGCGCTCGCCGGGAGCGACCGCACCGACGAGCTGATGCGCAGCGTCTTCGCCGAACTCCGCCTCGCCTTCCATGTGGTGGACGACCCCCGGCGGCTGCACGAGCCCTACCTCGTCCGCAACCGTGACATCCTCCGCACCCTCCAGGACGGCGACCGGGACGGCGCCGAGCAACTGCTCTCGGTCTACCTCGACGACTCGCTCAGAGGCCTCGTCGAGGTGTACGGGCGGCGGGTGGCGGACGCGGCGCAGGGCACCGCCTGACCGGGCCGGGGGCCACCACCGTGCCCGTCGTGACCGCCGGTCGCATCTGCGTCGTTTCGACCGTTGTCGGACCGAGGACCTAGTCTGTGCACCGTGACTTCGCCTGCATCGACGGACAGCGTTCCGCCCCAGCTCAGCGCGGGGCCGCGCCCGGCGCCGGGCCCGGCCGCCGACGAGGGCCTGGCGCGGCGCCTGCGCGCGCTCGCCTGCACCGCGCCGCTGCACGACCTCGACGCACGCAAGGCGAATCTCGCGGGTGAGTACACGGTCTACGGAATGGCGGAGATCGCCCTCGCCGCGATCGACCTCGTCACACTCAACATGGACTTCGACACGGGTGCCGACCACGACCAGATAGTGGCCAGGCTCATCCCGCGCATCGCCGCCCAGGCCCCGCGGCGGCCCGTCGCCGAGCACGAGCGCGTGGCCCGCTGGGTCCTGGAGAACCTGATCAACGTCGGCAGTGTCGACCGCGGCTTCCGCGCGGTGTACGGCACCTTCGCGCCCGACGGCTCCTACGTCCGCCGCGACTACGACTTCAAGCTGATCGAGGAGGTGCCCGGGTACGGCGGCAGCGTCTACCTCCGTACGACCGACGAAGCGGTCAACGTCCTCGTCGGCGCCCTCGACACCGACGTCACCAGCGCGCAGATCGCCGCCGAGGTCAAGCTGGAGGTGCTGATCAGCAGGGGCCGGCTCGCGGACGCCCAGCTCGCCGCAGAGCAGGCCCGCTACCGCACCGTGCAGTACTCCGAGACGCTCCGCCGGGCGCTGGACGCGACCCGCCGCAATGTGCGGGCCGTCGACTGGCTCCAGGCCGTCCCGGACATGATCGCCGAGGCGCTGGACCACGTGGCCGACCGGTACCGCCACGAGAACGCGATCCTCACCAACATCCGCAAGGCCCGGGACGAGTCCGAGGATCCGGAGCAGAAGCGGCGGGCCGCCGAACTCGTCGACATCGTCAAGGACTGCATCCGCAGGCACACCCAGCTCCAGTCCCGGCTGCTGGAGGCGGGCCCCCTGTTCCGCGCGGAGCAGGACCGGCAGGCCTTCGCGACCCCCATGACGACGTCCGGCATCGACCTGTACGGACATCTCGTCGCCCCCGTACTGCCCCTGCCGGTGGAGCAGGCACTGCGCGTCACCGACGCCTTCTTCGCCCGCGGGACGGGACTGCGCACCCCCGTCGCCGTACGCGTCGGGGATCTCGTCGACCTGCTCCTGACCCCGCCCCTGGAGCGGGAACACCTCGGCGCCGAGATGCCCGAGCCCGATCTGATCGCCACCCCGGACGACAGCCGGTTCAGTGAGGAGCAGCTCGCCTGTGCGAAGGAGCTGCTCGACCTGCCCGCGGACGCGCCGCGCCGCCTGTCCGGACTCCTCGCCGAAGCCCGCCGCCGCGACCCCGAACTGCCCTACCTGGTCGCGCTGCTGGCCGTCCACGCGGCCAGCCCGCCGGTCGGCACCGCCTATCGGCAGGGCGAGGAGAAGCTGCTCTTCGCGGTGGACGACGGCACGGAGCTGGACGACCCGGAGTTCGGTGGCGCCGACCTCATCGTCGGCACCGCCCTGCTGGACGCGGCGGGGATGGCGGCGGACCGCGCGGAAGCCGCATGAGATGCCGGACCGCAGCCGGACGCGGGACCGGACCGACGCCCGACTGACCCCGCCCGGACGTGGCGCCGGGCCCCGCGCCGGAGCCCGCGTGACGCCGGTGGGGAGCCGTGCGAGCGACCAGGACCGGATCGGACACGCGGCCCGGCGCAAGCCGCACGAGACACCGGGCGACAGCCCCCTGACATTGACGTACGTGATGAAGCACCAGCCGACCAAGGAGCCCCAGCCGTGACCGAGCACGTCGAGTGGAGTGAAGCGGAGGCCACCGCCGCTCCGGCGCACGCCCCCGTCACCCCGGCCGACGCCGCCGACGCGGCGCGGCTCGTCGCCTTCGGGCTCCAGCCCAAGCTCCAGCCCGCCCGCGACCAGGAGTACACCGAGCTGCTGCGCCGCTACCGCGAGGACCCGCCGTTCGCACGGCTCGCCGACGCCGTGGCCGCCGGACTCGGGCTGGTGGTGCTGGAGGTTTCCCCGCGCGCGGGGATGGCGGTGACCGCCGCCGAGGACTCCGTGTTCGCCGTCCGGATGGGCGACTACGCCCGCCGCGCGTCGGCCGACTCCGGCGACCGCTTCCTGCACGGGCTCGCCCACCTCGCGATCGCCGCCCTCGCCTTCCCCCGCCCCGAGGACCTCGCGGACGACGGATACATCGGACGCGTCTCGGTCAACGGCGTCGACGCGTTCGTCCGACAGGCCTGCCGGCGCCTGGAGGAGCGGGCGGGCGACCAGGGCGAGAACACCGACCCGGCGACGGACGCCCCGGGTCTGGAGGCGGCCTGGCGGATCTGGGCGCGCCGCAGCTCCACCGGCGCCACCAAGGACGCGAGACGACTGGCCGGCTCGACCACCGGCATCGTCGGCAAGGCGGCCGCCTTCCTCACCGACTCGGGATTCCTCCAGCGCACCGGGGACGACGCAGGAGGCACCTACCGCACGACGGCCCGCTATCAGCTCCAGGTCCGCGACATGGCGGGGAGCGCGGCCATGGCCGAGCTCCTGGAACTGGGCGTCGTCCCGGTGACCGACGGCACCGCGACCCTGATGCCCGCCGAGGACACCGACGACCTCGAGCTGGCCGCCGACGCCGGACTGCCCTTCCACTCCTGACCGACTCACCCCCCTCACGACTACGAGAGTCCGCCGCCATGTACGAGCTGTCCCGGGTCCGCCTCTACTCCATCGGGCCTGCCGGTGCGCGCTACGCCGACACCGTGCTGGACCTGCGGGGCGTCGGCGAGCCCGTGCCCGACCCCGCGCCCATCCAGGCGGAGTTCTTCGAGGAGGAGCCGGTCGGGCCGCCGCGCCGGCCCGCTCCCGCGGGCGTGCTCTTCCTGGAGAACGGCGGCGGCAAGTCGGTGCTGCTCAAGCTGATCTTCTCCGTGATGCTCCCCGGCCACCGCAACACCCTCGGCGGCGCCAGCTCCGGCGTCCTGCGCAAGTTCCTGCTCGCCGACGACTGCGGGCACGTCGCGCTGGAGTGGCAGCACACGCTGACCGGCGAGTGCGTCGTGGTCGGCAAGGCCAGCGAATGGCGCGGACGGCAGGTCTCCAACGACCCGCGGAAGTTCGCCGAGGCCTGGTACTCCTTCCGGCCCGGCCCCGGACTGAGCCTGGACAATCTGCCCGTCGCCGAATCCACCGCCGTGCGCCCGCCCGCGGAGGGCGCGTCCGGGGCGCAAGGACGACGCCGCACCATGAAGGGCTTCCGGGACGCGATCACCGAGGCCGGCAAGGCCTACCCGCACCTCGAAGTGCACTGGGAGGACATCCACGACCGGTGGAACGAACACCTCGGCGACCTGGGCCTGGACCCCGAACTCTTCCGCTACCAGCGGGAGATGAACGCCGACGAGGGTGAGGCCGCCGGCCTCTTCGCGGTCAAGAAGGACTCCGACTTCACCGACCTGCTGCTCCGCGCGGTCACCGACACCCGGGACACCGACGGACTCGCCGACCTGGTGGGCGGCTTCGGCAACAAGCTGGGGCGCCGCGCCGAACTCATCGCCGAGCGCGACTTCACGGCCGGCTCCGTCGAGCTCCTCGGGCGGATCGTCGAGGCGAGCGAAGCGCGCGCACGCGCGCGTGACATCCACGCGGGCGCGGAGCGGCGCACCCGGACACTGGCACGCCGGCTGTCCGCGCGTGCCGTGCAGGAGCGCGTGCGGGCCGGGGAGCTCGCCCAGCGCGTGACCGCCGCCGCGTACGCCGTCACCCACGCCGAGGGCGCCCGCGAGCGCAGCGCCCTGATCGCCGCCGAACTCGCTTACCGGCACGCCTCGTTGGCGCTGGCCGGAGCCGAGAAGTCCGCGACGGCACAGAAGCGCGAGCTCGCCGACGCGCGCACCCTGCACTCCGCGTGGCAGGCCGCCGAGGCCGTGCTGCGGCACCGGGCGGCCGCCGACCGCTCCGCGCGCGTGGCCGCCGCGATCCGGGAGGCCGAACGCGACGCCGCGCCCGCGCTCGCCGCGCGCGCCAAGGCCGCCGTCGACCTGGTCCGCGCCCTGCACCGCGCCGCCGAGAGCGCCGAGACCCTCGCCAACGAGGAGGAGGAGCGTTCGGCCGGTCTTCAGGAGGTCGGCGAGACGGCCTACGCGGACTCGACCGCCGCCGCGACCGCGGCACAGCGCGCCCGCAGCGAGGTCGGGCATCTGCGCCAGCGCCTCGCCGAGGTCGAGCAGGAGACCGCCGAGGCGGTGCGCGCCGGCTGGCTCGACGACAGCGCCCCGGACGCCGACCCGGCCCGCGCCGCGCTCGCCGCCAGCGACGCCGAGAAGACGGCCGTCGCTTCCTGGGACACCGCACGCGAGGCCGCGCGCCGCGCCTTCGAGCACGCCCGCGAGGCGGCCTCCGCCGAGTCCCGCGCGGAACTGACGGCCGCACGCGCGGCGGACGCCGCCACGGCGGCCGAGCGGTCCCACGAGGCGGAGCGCCGTACGGCGGAGACACTGGCCCAGGAGGAGCGGCTGGCCGAGCTGCTCGGTCTGCCGGGCGCCGCCCGCACGGTCCGCGGCACCGTGCCCGTGCCCCGCACCGGCGACGGCCCGGCCGAAGGCGCCCGCGGCGGTGTCAGCCACGGCAAGGAAGACGGTGCCGGGGCGAGGCAGAGCGGCGCGGACGAGAACTGGGGAACGACCGAAAGCCCCCTGGCCCCGCACGAGTTGGACCACTACGCCGACGAGCTCCGCGAGCTCCTCGACGACGGGGTCGCCACCGCCGAGCGCCAGTTGTTCGAGCTGCGGACCGCCGCCGCGGACGACGCGCGCATCCTCGGCGCCCTCGGTGACGGCGGCCTGCTGCCGCCGGGCCCCGACGTGCTCGCCACCGTGGAGTACCTCGGCGAACACGGCATCCCCGCCCTGCCCGGCTGGCGCTATCTCGCCCAGGCCGTCGACCCCGCCGACCACGCGCGCGTGCTCGCCGCCCGCCCGGAGCTGGTCGACGGCGTGATCATCACCGACCCGGACACGCACGCGCGCGCCCGCGAAGTGCTCGGCGACGCCGCGCTGCTGCCCCGTTCGGCCGTGGCCGTCGGCACCGCCGCCGCGCTGCTCGCCCCCACCCCGGCCCCCGACGGGGGAGACGGCGGAGTCTTCCTCGTACCGCCGAACCCGGCCATGCACGACGAGCACGCCGCCGACGAGGAGCGGCAGACGCTGCGCAGCCGCGCCACCCAGCGGGACGAGGAGATCCGCGTCCTGGCCGGGCGGCTCGCCAAGGACCGAGAGCTGGCGGCACGCCTCGCGTCCTGGCGCACCGGGTGCCCGGCCGGGCGGCTCACCGAGCTCGCGACGGCCGCGGGGGAAGCACGCGCGTTCGCCGACGAGGCCGAGGCGGAGCTGGCCGAGGCGCGAACCGTCCGGGCGGAGGCAGACGAGGCCGCGGCCGAAGCGGCCCACGTGCGCGACGAACGCCAGGAGGCCGCGCAGCGTGCCCGGCGTGCCGCCGACGCGCTCGCCGGGCTGGCGTTCCGGCTGCGTGAGCGCGCCGGCTGGCAGGTCAAGGTCCGTGAACTCGCCGACGAGGCCGCGGAGTCGGAAGCTCGCGCCCAGGTCTGCCTGGAGCGCGCCCGCGCCGCCGACGAGGACCGCCGTGCCGCCCAGCGCGCGGCCGACGACGCCCGGCGCACGGCCCGCGCGCTGCGCGCCGAGCGCGCGGAGATCGCCGGCGCCCCCGATGACGTGCCGGAGGACGAGACGGCGGCGTCGCAGTCCCCGCTGCCCGCGCTGCGCGAGGCCTACCGCGCAGCCTCCCAGCTGTACGAGAAGGTCGGCGTCGGCGCCGACCTCCGCGCCGAGCAGGCCCGCGCCGAGAGCGACGAGAGTGCCGCGCTCGCGGAACTGGACCGGCTCAGCAACAAGGTACGCACGCGCGCGGCACAGCTCCTCGAATCGCCCGACGGCTCCGACGGGCCCTCCCGGCAGGCCGCCGCCGCCCGTGCCGAGGAACTCGTGCAGCTCCTGGAGACCCGCATGTCGACCGCGAGCGAGCAGCTCGGACGACTGCGCGGCGAGGCAGAGCGGCACGCGCCCGAGGACGGCGAGGCCCACACCCGGCTGCCCGAGGAACTGCTGCCCCGCGACGCCGAGCACGCGCAGAGCCTGCTGCGCACCGCCACGGGCGAACTGACCTCCCGTGTCGAGGCGTTGGACCAGGCCCGCGAGGCCCATGCCGAACTGCTCGCCGCCCACCGCGCCGCCGAGGACGCGGCCGGCGGCTTCGACGAGACCTCCGCCCTGCTCAGGGACCTCCTGCGCGAGCACGGCGACGAGGAGCAGGAGGAGACCGAGCCCTACCCCGGCACGCTCGAAGAGGCACGCCACTCCGCCGCCGAGACCCGCCGCTCGCTGCGTGGCTGCGCCGCCGACCTCTCCGCCGCCGAGTCCGCCGTCCGCGAGGCCGGTGACGTCCTCGTACGGCATGCCAACTCCACGCGGTACGAGCAGGTGCGCACGCCCGCGCGGCAGCAGATCCGCGAGCTTCCCGCCGCCGCGCTGCCGGAGCACGCGCAGAAGTGGGCGGACGCGTTCGCGCCCCGGCTGCGGGTGCTGACCGACGAGCTGGCGCAGCTGGAGCGCAATCGCGACTCGATCGTGGACCGGCTCCGCGGGCTCGTGGAGTCGTCGCTCGCCACCCTGCGGTCCGCGCAGCGGCTGTCCCGCCTCCCCGAAGGGCTCGGCGAGTGGTCCGGACAGGAGTTCCTGCGGATCCGCTTCGAGGAGCCCGACCAGGCCACGCTCACCGAGCGGCTCGGCGAGGTCGTCGACGAGGCGACCCGCGCGGCGGTCAGGAAGAACTCGGACATGCGCCGCGACGGCATGTCGCTGCTGCTGCGCGGCGTCAGCGCGGCACTCCAGCCGAAGGGCATCGCCGTCGAGATCCTCAAGCCGGACGCGGTGCTGCGCGCCGAGCGCGTCCCGGTCGGGCAGATGGGCGACGTCTTCTCCGGCGGACAGCTGCTCACCGCGGCGATCGCCCTGTACTGCACGATGGCCGCGTTGCGCAGCAACGACCGGGGCCGCGACAAGCACCGCCACGCCGGCACGCTCTTCCTCGACAACCCCATCGGCCGCGCCAACGCGACGTACCTGCTGGAGCTCCAGCGGGCCGTCTCGGACGCGCTCGGCGTCCAGCTCCTGTACACCACGGGCCTGTTCGACACGACGGCCCTCGCCGAGTTCCCGCTGGTGATCCGGCTGCGCAACGACGCCGACCTGCGTGCCGGTCTGAAGTACATCAGCGTGGAGGAGCACCTGCGGCCGGGACTGCCGCAGCAGGCACAGGCGGGGGAGGCCGTGCACAGCGAGATCACGGCGACGCGGATGTACAAGCGTCCCGCACCGAGCACTCCGCAGCCCTGAGCCGTGGCGGGGGGGGGGGGGGGGGGGGGGGGGGGGGGCGGCCCCCCCCCCCCCCCCCCCCCCCCCCCCGCGCGGGGGGGGGGGGGCCGCGGGGGGGGCCGCCCCCCCACTCCCCGATGCCTCCGACAGGAACCCCCGCTCGCGGAGGTGCCGTCAGGCGTCTTCCTTCAGCAGGTCGGCGCACTTCTCGCCGATCATCATCGTCGTGATGCACGGATTGACGGAGATGAGGTCCGGCATCACGGAGCCGTCCGCCACCCGCAGACCCGCGATCCCCTTGACCCGCAGCCGCGCGTCGAGCGGCGCCGAGGCGTCGTCGTCCGCACCCATCTTCACCGTGCACGACGGGTGGTAGACGGTGTTGTGGGTCTTGTGGATGTAGTCGAGCAGTTCGTCGTCCGTGCCCACGTCGGGACCGGGCGCCAGCTCCGCGCCCGTCCAGCCGCTCAGCGCGGGCTGCCCGGCGATCCGGCGGGCCAGCCTCAGGCCGTACGTCATCACCCGCACGTCGTGCTCGTGCGTGAAGTAGCGCGGATCGACCATCGGCTTGTCCCGGTAGTCACGGGTGCGCAGCCGCACCGTGCCGCGGGACTTCGCGCGCGTGACGTTGGGCGTCAGGCAGAAGGCGTTCTCCGAGGTGGGAAAGCCGTGCCGGGCCGTGTTCATGTCGAACGGCACCGAGCCGTAGTGGAACATCAGGTCCGGTCGGTCCAGACCCGGTTCGGTGTCGTAGAAGATGCCCGCCTCCCACCACTGGCTGGACGTGGTGGTCATCGGCCGCCGGGCCTCCCACATGATGACGCCCTCGGGGTGGTCCTGGAGGTTCTCGCCCACGCCGGCGGCGTCCACCACCACCTCCACGCCCACCTCGCGCAGATGCCAGGCCGGCCCGATGCCGGACAGCATCAGCAGCTTGGGAGTGTCGATCGACCCGCAGGACACGATCACCTCGCGGCGGGCGCGCACCGTCCGCGTGTGGACCAGGTCCGGGTCCAGATACTCCGCGCCCACGCAGCGTCGGCCGTCGAGCACGAGCTTCTTGGCCCGCACCCCGGTGCGTACCTCCAGGTTCGGGCGCTTGCCCATCACCGGGTGGAGGTAGGCGACCGACGAGGACTGGCGGATGTTGTTCTCGTCGGAGTTGATCTGGAACCAGTTGGCGCCGCGGATCACGGTCGTTCCGGTGTTGAAAGCGGTGGTCGGGATGCCCGCCTGCGCGCAGGCCTCCAACAGCGCCGCGCCACAGGGGTCTTCGCCCTTCAGCGTGCGCAGCTTGACCGGACCGTTGCGGCCGTGGTGGTCACCGGGTGCGTCGTTCGACTCCAGCCGCCGGTAGAGCGGGAAGAGTTCGGCGGCGCTCCAGCCCGTACACCCGGCGGCCGCCCAGTCGTCGAGGTCCTCCGCGGGGGCCCAGAAGGCGATGCACGAATTGTGGGAGGAACAGCCGCCGAGCACTTTCGCCCGGGCGTGCCGCATGAAGCTGTTGCCGCTCGCCTGCGGCTCGACGGGATAGTCCCAGTCGTAGCCGGACTCCAACAGGCCCATCCAGCGCTCCAGTTTGAGGACGCTGTCGTCGCCGACGTCGCTGGGACCGGCCTCCAGGACGCACACGGTGACGGACGGGTCCTCGGAGAGCCGGGCGGCGACCACGTTCCCGGCGGTGCCGCCGCCGACCACCACGTAGTCGAACTCGTCGATGCTCATGAGCGGGTGACCTCCTTCAGTCGGCCGTGGGAGCGGCGAGGGGAGACGTGGCGGCCGGTGACTCCAACCGGTGCTCGGCGAGCACACCGGTCCGGTGCCGCTGGACGAACCAGTAGTAGGCGAAGCCGCCGCCCGCGATGACGGCGACGAACAGCACCGCGCCCCAGCGCAGGTACCAGTGGAAGGGTGCGGCGGCGTTGTACACCGAGGCGCGGGGCCAGATCAGGTTGAGCGTCATGGCGGCGCCCCACACCACGGCGACGACGTTGACGAGCAGGCCCCAGCGGCCGAGGCTGAACCGGCCCTCGCCGGCCGGCTGCCAGGTGCCGCGCAGCCTGGCCACCAGCATCGGCGCGGTGACGCCCAGATAGGCGAGGTAGATCATGATGATGCCGATGCTGGTGACGACGGTGAAGATCTGCGGCTGGCGGATGTTGACGACGAGGATCGCCACCGCCAGGACACCGATGATCACCGCGGGCAGCACCGGGGTCTTGAACCGCGGACTGACCCGCGCCATCAGGGCGGACGCGGGCAGGTTGTTGTCCCGGGCCATCGCGAAGGCCAGCCGGATGGCCGCGGTGTGCACGGCGAGCGCGCAGACGGTGACCGCGATCAGCACGCACCAGAGCATCGCCTTGCCCGCTGTCGGACCGAGCACGTCGAGCACGATGTACTGGAGGCCGTCCGTGGACAGCTTGTCGCCCTTGAGGCTGGAGACGCTCATCAGCGCCAGCAGCAGCACGAGTCCGCCGAGGATGAACGAGGCGACGATGGCGCGGATGATGGCGCGCGGGGCGTTGCGGGACGGGTCCAGGGACTCCTCACCGAGCGAGGCGGCCGTGTCGAAGCCGTACATCACGTACGCGGACGCCAGCGAGGCCACGAGGAACGCGCCCAGGTAGCCCGTGGAATGACCGGCCCCCGTGCCGGCGGTCTCCGTGACGACCTGCGGTCCTCGCGTGATGTGGACGGCGAACAGCACGATGAGGACGACGGTGGCGATCAGCTCGATGAAGACGCCGGCGCTGTTGATGGTGGCCATCAGCTTCACACCGAAGGCGTTCACCAGGGTCGTGAACAGGATGAGCACGGTCGCCAGGACGACCGCGTTGGTGGCTACGTCGTACGTGCCGGTGCCGTCCCCGACGAACTGGAAGACGTCGGAGATCTGGGGCAGCGTGAGCTGATAGGCGAGCGCCACGGCCGAGATCGACACGATGGAGGCGATCAGCATCATCCAGCCGGCGAGCCAGCCGAGGTGCGGATTGCCTATTTTCTTCGACCAGTTGTAGACCGAGCCCGCGACGGGATAGCGGGCCGCCAGTTCCGCGAAACAGAGCGCGACCATGAACTGGCCGACGAAGACCATCGGCCAGGACCACCAGTAGGCGGCGCCGCCGCTGCCGTAGCCGAAGTAGAACAGCTGGAAGGTGCCGGTGAGGATGGAGATGTAGCTGATGCCGGCGGCGAACGTGTGGAAGTTGCCCAGGGTGCGTTTGAGTTCGGGCTTGTAGCCGAACTCGGCGAGTTCGGCGTCGTCGTGACCGTGTGGGCCTGTCGGTTGCTCGATTGTCGTCATGAGCGGACTCCAGGTGGGCCTGGGGGAGGGATGAGGGAGCGGCTCCTGCGGGTGCCGGGACCGGTGCGGGGACTGCGCGCGGTGCGGGATGGTGCGCGGTGCGGTGTGCGGCGTGGTGCGCGGTGCGGTGTGGTGCGCTGCGTGCTGTGGTGCGCATGGTCGTACGCGGTGTCGTGCGTGTGTGGTGCGCATGGTGGCGTCAGCGCGACCTCAGGCGAACCACCCCTGCGGGGACGGGTCGGTGTTCCGCCAGATGTGCTTGGCCTCGCGGTACTCGGCGAGGCCGGACGGCCCGAGCTCGCGTCCGGAGCCGGACTGCTTGAAACCGCCCCACTCGGCCTGCGGGACGTACGGGTGATAGTCGTTGATCCACACCGTGCCGAGGCGCAGCCGGGCCGCGACCCGCCGGGCCTTGGCCTCGTCGGTCGTGAAGACCGCGCCCGCGAGACCGTACACCGTGTCGTTCGCGAGCCGCACCGCCTCGGCCTCGCTGCCGAAGCGCTCCACGGTGAGCACGGGCCCGAACGACTCGTCCTGGACCACCGACATACCGCCGGTGCACTCGTCCAGGACCGTCGGCAGGTAGTAGAACCCCTCGTCGAGCCCTTCGGGACGGGCTCCGCCGCAGCGCAGCACCGCGCCCTCCGCGAGGCCCCCGGCGACGTACGCCTCGACCTTGGAGCGGTGTGCCTCGGAGATCAGCGGACCGGTCTGCGCCCGCTCGTCGAACGGCCCGCCGAGCCGGATCCGCCCGGCGCGCCGCACCACCTCGTCGACGAACCGGTCGTGCAGCCCGTCCTCGACCAGGAGCCGTGCTCCCGCCGAGCAGACCTGCCCGGAATGCAGGAAGACGGCCGTCAGGGCCATGTCGACCGCCGTCTCGAAGTCGGCGTCCGCGAACACGATGTTGGGGTTCTTGCCGCCGAGTTCCAGGGCGACCTTCTTGACCGTCCCGGCCGCCGCGGCCATCAGCCGACGGCCGGTCCCGAGGCCGCCGGTGAACGAGACGAGGTCCACGTCCGGATGGTCGGCGAGGGGTGCGCCCGCCTCAGGACCCGCGCCCAGCACCAGGTTGGCGACGCCCGGCGGGAGCCCCGCCTCGTCCAGGAGGCGCATCAGACGGATCGCCGTGTGCGGGGTGAGCTCGCTCGGCTTGAGGACGAAGGTGTTGCCCGCCGCCAGGGCCGGCGCGACCTTCCACGCGGTCTGCAGCAGCGGATAGTTCCACGGTGTGATCAGCGCGCAGACCCCGACGGGCTCGTACACGACACGGCTGTCGACGGCCGCCGAGCCCGTGTCGACGACCCGGCCGGCCTCGGCGGCGGCCAGCCGGCCGAAGTAGCGGAAACAGTTCGCGACGTCGTCGATGTCGTACTCGCTCTCGACGAGCCGCTTGCCGGTGTCGAGGGACTCGGCGCGGGCGAGCGCGTCCTTGTCGCGTACGAGCAGGCCGGCGACGCGCAGCAGCAGATCGCCGCGGTCCGCGGGCGCTGTCGCGGGCCACGGTCCGTCGTCGAAGGCGCGGCGCGCGGCGGCGATCGCGTCGGCCGTGTCCTTGCCGCCCGCCTCGTCGACGACGCCGACCGGGGCGCCGTCGGCGGGACAGCGGATCTCCCGGGTGCGCCCGTCCAGCGCGCCCCGCCAGGAACCGTCGATGAACAGGTCAGGCATGCGGGCCTCCCAGCTGCGTCGTCAGCCACTCGTGGAAGATGCCGATGTGGTGCTCGGTGGGGACCAGCACACCGCCCCTGCGGTAGGCCCGCGAGGCCATCGCCGGCTGGGTCCGCTCGCAGGCCGCGAAGTCCTGCTCGTTCACGCGGTGGAAGAGTTCCACCGACTTGGACACGTCCGCGCCGGACGCGACGACCTCCGGCGCGTACAGCCAGTCGCACTCGACGACCGTACGGTCCTCGGCGAGCGGGAACATGCGGTGCAGGATGACGTGGTCCGGGACGAGGTTGATGAAGACCGTCGGCTTCACGGTGATCGCGTAGTAGCGGCGGTCCTGGTCGTCGGAGACCTCGGGGAGCCGGGCGAAGCCCTCGCTGCCGTCGACCGTGAACCCCTTGATCCCCTCGCCGAACTCGGCGCCGTGGCCGACGTAGTACTGGGCCGCGTACCCGTCGGCGAACTCCGGCAGCACGTCGGTGAGCTCGGGGTGGATCGTCGCGCAGTGGTAGCACTCCATGAAGTTCTCGACGATCAGCTTCCAGTTCGCCTTCACGTCGTACGTGATGCGCCGGCCGAGCGCCAGGTTCTCGGTGCCGTAGTGCTCGATGGCCGCCGCGTCGCCGAGCCGTTCCACGGCCGCGCCCGTCACGGTCTCCTCGAAGGAGGGCGGTTCGTCGGCCAGGCACACCCAGGCGTACCCCAGCCACTCGCGCAGGGCGACCGTGACCAGGCCGTACTCGGCGCGGTCGACGTCCGGCATTCTCGTCAGGTTCGGCGCGGCGACGAGCCTGCCGTCGAGGTCGTACGTCCAGGCGTGGTAAGGGCATTGGAGACTCCGGCGGACCTCCCCGGACTCATCGGTGCACAACCGGGCCCCGCGATGGCGGCAGATGTTGAGGAAGGCGCGCAGCTCGCCCGTGCGGGAACGGGTGACGAGGACGCTCTCGCGGCCGACCTGCACGGTGCGGAACGCGCCGGGCTTCGCCAGGTCGGCGGAGCGGACGGCGCAGAACCACATCGACTCGAAGAGTCGCTCCTGTTCCTGCCGGAAGATCTCCGGATCGGTGTAGTAGCGCCCGGGGAGGGTGGCGATCAGGCTGGGCGAGAGGGGGGACGGGGAGACGGGGATCGTCGACACGTGCGGACTCCTCAGGCGGGCGCGGCGGCGAGGCGGCTGGGGTCGAACAGGCCGATGGGGTGCTCGGTGGTGCCCTTCAGCGCGAGGTCGGCGAGGATCTCGCCGACGACCGGCACGAACTTGAAGCCGTGTCCGGAGAATCCGCAGGCCACGGTGACGGACTCCGGGTGCGCGGGATGCCGGGCGATGACGAAATGTTCGTCGGGAGTGTTGGAGTACATGCAGGTAGCGGCCTTGAGGAAGCTGCCGGGCAGGTCGGGGATGCAGCGGGACATGTGGCCGGCCATGGCCCGCACCTCGTCGTCGTGCACGGTCCGGTCGATGGACTCCGGGGTGCACTCGACACCCTTGCGGAAGAAGGCGACCTTGGCGCCCAGCTCCGGGCCGTCGATGGCGGGGAAGCCGTAGACCTGGACGCCGGCCGCGTCCTCCCAGATGTAGATCGGATGGGCGTCGGGGACGAACGGCCCGGTTCCGCCGCGCGGTTGGAACCAGTACATGACCTGCCGCTCGATCCGGAACGGCGCACCGAGGTCGGTGAGCAGCTGCGGTGCCCATGCCCCGGGACAGATCACCAACTGGCCCGCGGTGTAGGTGTTCTCGGCCGTGTGGACGCGCACACCGTCGCGGTACGGCTCCCAGCGCGTCATCGGCTCTTCGAAGTGCAGGTCGGCGCCCTGCCGGGTGGCGAGCTGGAGGTGGGCGGCGACGGTGTTCTCGGGGCGCAGCAGGCCGGCGCGCGCCTCGTAGAGCGCGACCTCGTCGTCGCGCGGGGCGAGCGTCGGGAAACGGCGGCGGATCTCGGCGGCGTCCAGCATCTCGTGCGGCACGTCCCACTGCCGGGCCGAGAACAGCGAGCCGGAGACCGTCCGCGAGTCCGGGGGGCCGACCATGACGCCGCCGCAGAGGGTGGCGATGTCGCGTCCCGTCTCCCGCTCCAGGTCCTCGTACAGTTCGTACGCGCGCAGCAGCAGCGGCACGTACGCCGGGTCCTCGAAGTAGGACTGCCGGGTGATGCGCGAACCGCCGTGGCTGGAGCCGCGGTTGTGCACGGGGCCGAACTTCTCCAGACCGAGCACACGCGCACCGCGTGCGGACAGGTGGTGGGCGGCGGCGCTGCCCATGCCGCCGAGACCGATCACGATCACGTCGTAGGTGGGGGACACGAAGGCCTCCTGAGGGCATGTCAGCAGCGGATGCGGGTCATCTTCGGGTCGAAGAGGGGCTCTTCGGCGACGGTCGCGGGAACCTTCTCGCCGAAGTACTCGATGTGCACGCCGGTACCCGTCGCCAGGGAGGGCAGCCAGGCGTACGCGACGCAGCGGCCGAGCGTGTAGCCGTAGGAGGCGCTGGTGACGTAGCCGGCGGGGGTGCCGCCGACGTGGACAGGTTCCTTGCCGAGGACGACGGAGGAGGGATCGTCGAGGAGCAGCGGGGTGAGCCTGCGCGCGGGTTCCGTCCCGGCGAGGCCCTGCAGCTCCTCCTGGCCGACGAAGCCGTCCTTGTCCATGCGGACCGCGAACCCCACACCCGCCTCGTACGGGTTGTGCTCGTCCGTCATGTCGACGCCCCAGGCGCGGTAACCCTTCTCCAGGCGCAAGGAGTTGAAGGCCGAGCGTCCCGCGGCGATCACGCCGTGCGGCTGCCCCGCCTCCCACAGCGTGTCCCAGAGCCGCAATCCCAGGTCGGCGGTGGTGTACAGCTCCCAGCCCAGCTCGCCGACGTAGCTCAACCGCATGGCGGTGACCGGGACATGGCCCAGGTGGGTCTGCTTGGCCCGGAAGTAGCCGAAGCCCTCGTGCGAGAAGTCGTCGTGGGTCAGCGGCTGGACGAGCTCGCGGGCGAGCGGCCCCCACACGCCGATGCAGCAGGTGCCGGAGGTGATGTCGCGGAGGTGCACGTCGTCGGGTGCGTGGCGGATCAGCCAGTCCAGGTCGGCGGGGGAGTTGGCGCCCACCTGGAACCGGTCGGGGGCGAGCCGTGCGACGGTCAGGTCGGAGCGCACGCCGCCGGTCTCGTCGAGCAGCAGCGTGTAGGTGACCGCTCCGGGCTTCTTGCGCAGGTTGTTGGTCGTCATGCGCTGGAGGAAGCCGAGGGCGCCGGGGCCGGTGACCTCCAGCCTGCGCAGCGGCGTCATGTCGTACAGGGCGACCTTCTCACGGGTCGCCTGCGCCTCGGCCGCCGCGATCGGGGACCAGTAGCGGGCCGACCACGCGTCACGCTCCGGCAGGCGCAGGCCGTCCGCGAGCGGGGCGTTCGCCTCATACCAGTGCGGGCGCTCCCAGCCGCCGCCCTCCAGGAAATACGCGCCGAGCTCCTGCTGCCGGGCATGGAAGGGGCTGACGCGCAAGGGACGCGGCTGCTCCATCGGCTGGAGGGGGTGCAGGACGTCGTACACCTCGACGAACTGCTGTGAACCGCGTTCACGCACGTACGACGGTGAACGCTGCGCGTCCTCGAAACGCGTGAGGTCGCACTCGTGCAGGTCGATGGACGCGCGCCCGTCGACCATCCATTCGGCGACCGCCTTCGCCACACCCGCGGAGTGCGTGACCCAGACGGCCTCGGCCAGCCAGAAACCGCGCAGCTCACGGGACTCGCCGAGGACGGGCATGCCGTCCGGCGTGAAGGAGAACACGCCGTTGAAGCCCTCCTCGACCTCCGACCCGCGCAGGGCGGGCAGCAGTCGGCGGCAGTCGTCCCAGCTCGGCGCCCAGTCCTCGGCCGTGAACGGGTACGACGACGGCATCGGCATGTCCTTCGCGCGCGCCTCGTCGTAGGCGAGGACGGCGAACGGGTCGACGGGCAGCGGCCGGTGGGCGTAGCTGCCGATGCCGATGCGGTCGTGGTGCTCACGGAAGTACAGGTCGCGGTCCTGGAAGCGGAGGATGGGCCGGGACGCCTCGGCGACGGCGCCGGCCAGTTCGGGCAACGGCCGTGTCTTCGCGTACTGGTGCGCGAGCGGTTGCAGGGGCACGTCGACCCCGGCCATGCGCCCGATGACCGGGCCCCAGAATCCGGCGGCGGAGACGACGTGATCGGCGGGGAAGGAACCGCGGTCGGTGACGACGGCAGTGACGCGGCCGTCCTCCCGCTCGATGCCGGTGACCGTGTGGCGGTCGAGGAAACGGGCGCCCCTGCTCTCGGCGCGCTCCGTCTGGGCGCGGGCCGCGAGCAGGGCGCGGGCCAGCCCGTCGTCCGGGGTGTGGAAGCCGCCGAGCACGGCCGACTCGTCGAGCAGCGGCCAGAGTTCCTTGCAGCGGGCGGCGCTGACGATCTCGCCGTGCACTCCCCAGGACGCGGCGTATCCCGCCCTGCGGTGCAGGTCGGCCAGGCGCCCGGGCGTGGTCGCGAGCTCCAGACCGCCGACCTGGTCGAAGCAGGAGACGCCGTCCACCCGCAGGGAGCCGAACTTCTCCACGGTGTACCGCGCGAACTCCGTGAGCGTCTTGGACGGGCTGGTCCGGAACACCAGCCCCGGTGCGTGGGAGGTGGAGCCGCCGGGCGCGGGCAGCGGTCCCTGTTCGAGAACGGTGACGTCGGTCCACCCGCGTGCGGTCAGTTCGTCGGCGAGCGAGCAGCCGACGATGCCGGCGCCGATGACGACGACCCGAGGACCGCGCGGGCGGGTTGCGGGCGTGCTGGACATGCCCCTCCTTGCCGGGGTGCGGGAGCGGACGTGCTCAGGGGGTGGGGACGTGGGGCCGTTCGGCCTCGACGGTGGTGTCCTCGCCGTGCCCGGTGCGCACGACCGTGCTGCCGGGCAGGGTGAGCAGGCGGTTGCGGACGGAGGCCTCGATGGTGGGCCGGTCGGAACAGGAGCGGCCGGTGGCACCGGGCCCGCCCCGGAACAGGGTGTCCCCGGTGAAGACCGTCTCGAGGAACGGAGCGTACAGCGAGCAACTGCCCCAGGTGTGGCCGGGGTTGTGGATCACCTGGAGCTCGGTTCCGGCGACCGTGAGGACCCGGCCGTCGCTCAGCTCGCCGTCCGGCTTGCGGCCGGGATGCGTGAACGACCACAGCTCGTTGTCGTCGGGATGGAGAAGGACCGGTGCGCCGGTCAGTACGGAGAGCTCGGCCGCCGCGCCGATGTGGTCGTCGTGGGCGTGCGTGCACACGATGGCGGTGACCTTGCGGCCGTCCACGGCCGCGTGGATCGCCCGCGCGTCGTGCGCCGCGTCCACGATCAGCACTTCCTTGTCGTCGCCGATCAGCCACACGTTGTTGTCGACGTCGAAGGTCTCGCCGTCGAGGCTGAAGGTGCCGGACGTGACGACGCGCCGGACGGTGACTTGGTGACTCACAGGACCACCACGGACCGCAGCACCTCACCGCGGTGCATCTTGCCGAACGCCTCTTCGACCTGGTCGAGGGAGATGGTCTCGCTGACGAAGGCGTTGAGGTCGAGCAGGCCGTACAGGTACTGGTCGATGAGGAAGGGGAAGTCGCGGCTCGGCAGGCAGTCGCCGTACCAGGACGACTTGAGGGCGCCGCCGCGCGAGAACAGGTCGATCAGCGGGAGGTCGATCCTCATCTCCGGGTCCGGGACACCGACCTGGACGAGCACACCGGCGTGGTCGCGCATGTAGAAGGCCTGCTTGTACGTCTCCGGACGGCCCACCGCGTCGATGGCGATGTCCACCCCGAAGCCGTCGGTGAGCGCGCGCACGGCCTCGACGGGGTCGGTGCCGCGGGAGTTGACGGTGTGCGTGGCGCCGAACTTCTCCGCCTGGTCGAGCTTCTTGTCGTCGATGTCGATCGCGATGACCTTCATGGCGCCGTTGAGGCAGGCGCCCGCGATGGCCGCGTTGCCGACACCGCCGCAGCCGATCACGGCGACCGTGTCCCCGCGCCCCACGTTCCCGGTGTTCACCGCGGCGCCGTATCCGGCCATCACTCCGCAGCCGATCAGACCCGCTGCCTCCGGCCGGGCGGCCGGGTCGATCTTCACCGCCTGCCCGGCGGCGACCAGGGTCTTCTCCGCGAAGGCTCCGATGCCGAGGGCGTTGCTGAGCGGGGTGCCGTCGAGCAGCGTCATCGGCTGGGTGGCATTGCGGGAGTCGAAGCAGTACCAGGGGCGTCCGCGGCGGCACGAGCGACAGGTGCCGCAGGGGGCGCGCCAGGCGAGGACCACGTAGTCGCCGGGGACCAGGTCGGTGACGCCTTCGCCGACCGCCTCGATCGTGCCGGCCGCCTCATGGCCCAACAGGAACGGGAAGTCGTCGTTGATCGCGCCGTCCCGATAGTGCAGATCCGTGTGGCAGACCCCGCAGGCCTGCACCGCGACGAGCACCTCGCCCGGTCCCGGATCGGGAACGACGATCGTCTGCACCTCGACGGGTGCGCCCTTCTCGACAGCGACTACGGCACGGACCTCGTGGGGCACGACAAGCTCCTCTGCTGTTGCGCAATGCACGATGGGTTGCGCGATGAGGAACATACTGAGAAGGCCCTCAGGGGGCCGTCAAGGGGTGGGAGTTAACCCTTGGCAAAAGGAACGGGGCGCCCGAAACCTGGCGGATACACGGGACGGGCGGCCGGGGGAGTCCCGGCCCCGCGTCAGGGGTGGTGGGGCGGCTCAGGGGTGCGGACGGCGCGGGAGTTGCCGTGGGAGAGGGGTGGGGCGGGGCGGTTGGGCCTGGCCGAGGAGGGATTGGTCCAGGGGCAGGGGGCCGGCCCCGTCGTCGCCGGAATCCGGGTCGGCCGGTCCAGGCGGGTCGGCTCAGGGGGGCGGATCGGGGTGCCGGGTGTCGGCCCGGCCGTCGGGTCGGAAGCCGGGCCGGCCGGCCCGGCTTCGGGCTCAGAAGCCGTAGCCCATGCGGCGCGACAGCTCCGCGCCGGCGGCCACCGTCCGCTTGGTCAGCTCCGGCAGCCGGTCGGCGTTCAGCCGGTACACCGGACCCGACACGCTGATCGCGGCGATCACCTTGCCGTCGTGCGACCGAACGGGCGCCGCCACCGCGGCGAGTCCCAGTTCGAGCTCCTCGATGGTGATCCCGTAGCCCTGCTCCACCACGGCCTCCAGCTCGGCGCGCAGCGACGAGGGGCCCGTGATCGTGCGCTCGGTGAAGCGGGGCAACGGGCGCGCCAGCAGACCCTCGCGCAGGGTGGGCGGCATGTGCGCGGCCAGTACCTTGCCGCTGGAGGTGGCGTGCAGCGGGGTGCGCCTGCCGAGCCAGTTCTGCGCCGTGACCGAGGCGGTGCCGCGGGCCTGCATGATGTTGACGGCGGCGTCGTCGTCCAGCACCGCTATGTTGACCGTCTCGCCCAGCTCGTCGGCGAGTTCGCGGCAGACCGGGACGCCCTCCTGGGAGATGTCGAGACGCACGGCCGCCGCCCCGGCGAGGCGCAGCACGGCGGCGCCCAGGTAGTACTTCCCCCGGTCCTTGGCCTGGGCCACCAGGCCGCGGTTCTCCAGCACCCCCAGCAGCCGGAACGCGGTGGACTTGTGCACGTCCAGCTCTTCGGCGATCTCGGTGACTCCTGCCTCGCCGAGCCGGGCGAGGATCTCCAGGACGCTCACGGCACGGTCCACCGACTGAACGGCGCTGCCCGCGCCCCTGCCGCCGGGCTTGTCGGACGTCTCCTCGGCGTGCTCAGCCTGCTTCTGAGTGCGGGTCATAGCTCAACTCTCACCACCTGACGGCCCTGTTTGGGCCGCATCTGCGGGAAGCCCTTGACGTGACGGGACCCCCGCGCGGATTCTGTTGCGCATAGCGCTCCCTCGTGCGCCATACGAAACATCATGTTACCGAAGCGTCCGGAACCCGGAAGGTTCCCGACGACCTGGACCTGAGAGGTCCCGGACGAATCCGTCCGGACCGAGAGGGGGGCCCATGATTCCCGTCTGTCGCCTTGAAGACCTCCCCGAGGGCGAATCCGTACGAGTCGACACCACGCCGCCCGTCGCCGTGTTCCACGCGGAGGGCGAGCTGTACGCCATCGACGACACCTGCACGCATCAGGACGCGTCGCTCTCCGAGGGCTGGCTCGAAGGCTGCCTCGTCGAGTGCCCGCTGCACGCGGCCTCATTCGATCTCCGCACCGGCCTGCCGACCTGCCTTCCCGCGCGACGCCCGGTCCGTACCCACCGCGTCACCGTCGACGACGGAATGATCCACGTCCACCTTGCCGCCGAGGAGGGCACCGCCGCATGAACGCCGTGACCGTACGCGACGCGGCGCGGGTCGCATGAGGACCGTGACCGTGGTCGGCGCCTCCCTCGCCGGCCTGTACGCGGCCCGCGAGCTGCGAGCCCAGGGCTTCGACGGACGGCTCGTGCTCATCGGCGACGAGCGGCACCGCCCCTACGACCGTCCGCCCCTGTCCAAGGACTTCCTCGCCGGCCGCGCCAACGAAGCCCAACTCGCCCTCATCGACGGCGAGGAGAGCACGGAACTCGACGCCGAGTGGCACCTGGGCGTATGCGCCCGCGGCCTCGACGCCCGGGGGCGCACCGTCCTCCTCGACGACGGCCGCACCATCTCCACGGACGGCGTGGTCATCGCCACCGGTGCCTGCGCCCGCCGTCTGGCGGGCGACGATCTCGCCGGGGTGCACACGCTGCGCACCCTCGACGACGCCCGCGCCCTGCGTGCGGAACTCACCCGGGGTCCGCGCCGGATCGTCGTCATCGGCGGCGGCTTCATCGGCGCCGAGACGGCCTCCTCGTGCGCCGCTCTCGGCCACGACGTCACCGTCGTCGAGGCGGCGGCACTGCCCCTCGTCCCCCAACTCGGCCCCCGCATGGCCGCCGTGTGTGCCGCACTGCACCGCCGCGGCGGCGTCGCCCTGGTCACCGGCACCGGTGTCGCCGGCCTGCGCGGGAGCGGACGAGGAGGTACGTCTCCGCCCGCTGTCACCGGTGTCCGGCTGTCCGACGGCAGGGTGCTGGACGCCGACGTCGTGATCGTGGGCATCGGGGCCACACCGAACATCGGCTGGCTCGCCGGCTCGACCCTCGCCCTGCACGACGGAGTGCTGTGCGACGACGGCTGTGCGACCGCGCTGCCGCAGGTGGTCGCCGTCGGTGACGTCGCCCGTGTCGGTGGCACCCGCGCCGAGCACTGGACCTCCGCCACCGAGCAACCCCGGGTCGCCGTACGCAACCTGCTGGCCGGACGCACCGTCGCCACCGGTCGGCCCCTGCCCTACTTCTGGTCCGACCAGTACGGGGCGCGGATCCAGTTCGCAGGGCGCCGGCACGAGTCGGACACCGTCCGGATCATCGAGGGCGGGATCGAGGAGGGAGGGCCCGCCGAGGGCGGACTCCTCGCCCTCTACGAACGGGACGGCCGGACGACGGCCGTGCTCTCCGTGGACCGCCCCCGTCCGTTCACACGGGTCCGCCGCGAACTGGCCCGAAGTGAAATGCCGGTCGCGCCGACGGCCCGCCTCTGAAGCGGCGCCGTCGAGGCGCCGGCGACGGGCAGCTCCATGCCGGCTGCGCCCGTCGCGGACGGCTCCGTCCCGGGTGTGCCTGCGACGGACCGTCCTGTCCCGGGTGTGCCTGTGACGAGGACCGCTCGGTCACAGGTACACCCGCCGACGGCGGTTGCGCACACTGTCTCGCTAGGAGTGCGAGAGCTGCCCGGCACCCCCGCGCCGGCGTATGCGCTCCTGCGACCGCTCCGTCGCCCGAGCCTGCCGCCTGGCCTTGCGTCGCTCCCGGCGCAGGGCCCGCGCGGTGCTGCTCGGCACCGACACCACTCCGTTGCGCTGGTTCCACACCTGGCGGGTCACCCAGACGTCGAGCGCCGCCCACGTGGCCACGACGGTGCCGGCGATGCTGCTGAGGACCATGGGGAACGCCAACCAGGACCCCGCGAGGGTGCACAAGAAGGCCACGACCGCCTGTATCAGGGTCACGGCGATGATCAGGACGGCCCGCACCGCCGCCGTGCGCACCGGGTCGGGCAACCGCCGCCTGCGCGCGGGCTCCTCGATCCACAACGGGCGGTAGTACGGGGGGGCTTCGCGCCCGTACACCTCGTACTCGTCCGTCGGAATGTCGTGATCCGGTGCCTGGACGGCCAGTTGCGCCGTCTCGGGCGCCGCAACACCTTCCCCGAGCGCCCCGCTCCGCTCCGCCGTGCCCATCAACTCGTCACTCCCCACCGCCCAGCAGGCTCCTCGCACAGGTGTCACGCGACACCCGCTCCCCAGTTGGCTGCCCGGCTTGCGCTCTTTTACGCCCCCTGAGCGCGGCATGCGGCCCCTGTGACCGATTCCGCCCCCATTTCCCGTACAGACAGACGAACGACGTGTCCCGAAGATTCCCAAGGAGCGAAGATTTCCGGCCAACTGACCAACTTCACCGCTCCGATGGGATCCGGCCCCAAGTGCCGGATTGGGGGAGGCGATCTCCCCCAATGAACGGACAACTGCCCATGTCTCGTTCCCGACCCGCGCGGGCTGCACCCGGACGGGTCTTCGAGTTACCTGTGCGTCGGTAGTAGGCTCACGCCGTTTGTTGACGCACATGTGTACCCCCGGGAGGGGGTCGAGCTGGGGGAGGCCATGCGCTTTCGCGGGAAGTCCATCCGCCGGAAGATCGTGGCGCTGCTCCTCGTGCCGCTGGTTTCCCTGACAGCGATCTGGGGCTTTGCGACCGTACTCACCGGCCGCGCCGCCAAACAGCTGTTCAACGTGGCCGATGTCGTGGAGAAGATCGGCTTCCCCACGGAGGACGCCGTCCGCGTCCTCCAGCAGGAACGCAGACAGACACTCGTCTACTTGGCCGATCCCCGCGCCTCGGACGCGCTCGCCGCCCTCAAGCGCAGCAGGACCGCCACCGACAGGGTCGTGGCGAAGGTCCGAAAGAACTCCAAGGACGGGGACCTGCGCGACGAGATGGGCGGGGGCACCAGCGAGCGACTCACCTCGCTCCTCGACGCCGTCGGTGGTATCGATTCGCTGCGCCGCAGTGTCGAGGAGGGCACCGTCAACCGGTCCCAGGCCCTCGACCTCTACAACCGTCTCGTCGACCCCTGTTACGTCCTGCTGGCCAACCTGCACGTGCTCGACAACGTGGAGATGGACAAGCAGGGCCGCGCCCTCGTCAATGTGGACCGCGCCCGTGAGCTGCTGTCCCGCGAGGACGCCCTGCTCGGTTCCGCCCTGGTCGTGGGCCGGCTGACCCGCGACGAGGCCCGCGACATCTCCGACCTCGTGGCCCAGCGCACTCTGCTGTACGACACCAGCCTGCCGCTGCTGCCGTCCTCGGAGCGTGAACGCTTCCAGCGCTACTGGAAGAACGCCGACACGGCGCCCCTGCGGGTGGCCGAACAGTCGGTCGTCACCGCCACCGACGGTTCGCCGCGCGGCGTCACGGCGAAGAGCTGGGACGGGGCGGCCCGACACGTCCTCGACGATCTCGGCGAAATGGACGACCAGGCGGGCGACCGCTACCAGGACCGGGTCGGGCCCGTGGCGATGGGCGTGATCGTCAAGGCGATCGTCGCCGGTGTCGTCGGACTCATCGCGGTGCTGGTGTCGCTCGTCATGTCCGTGCGCATCGGCCGGAGCCTCATCCGCGATCTGCGCCGACTGCGGCTCGAGGCGCACGAAGCCTCCGGCGTCCGCCTGCCCAGCGTCATGCGCCGACTCTCCGCCGGCGAAGAGGTCGACGTCGAGACCGAAGTGCCACGGCTGGAATACGACAAGAACGAGATGGGCGAAGTCGGTCAGGCCCTCAACACCCTCCAGCGCGCCGCCGTCGAGGCCGCCGTCAAGCAGTCCGAACTGCGCGACGGCGTCTCCGAGGTGTTCGTCAACCTCGCGCGCCGCAGCCAGGTGCTGCTCCACAAGCAGCTCACGCTCCTCGACACCATGGAGCGCCGGACCGAGGACACCGACGAACTGGCCGACCTGTTCCGCCTCGACCACCTGACCACGCGTATGCGCCGGCACGCGGAGGGCCTGGTCATCCTCTCCGGCGCCGCACCCTCCCGGCAGTGGCGCAAACCCGTACAGCTCATGGACATCGTCCGTGCCGCCGTCGCCGAGGTCGAGGACTACGAGCGCATCGAGGTGCGCCGCCTGCCGCGCGTCGCCGTCACCGGTCCCGCGGTCGCCGACGTCACCCATCTCGTGGCCGAACTCCTGGAGAACGCCACGGTGTTCTCGCCTCCGCACACGGCCGTCCACGTCGTCGGCGAACGCGTCGCCAACGGCTTCACCCTCGAGATCCACGACCGTGGCCTCGGCATGGCCGCCGAGGCTCTCCTCGACGCCAACCTGAGGCTTGCCGAGACGCCCGAGTTCGAGCTCTCGGACACCGACCGGCTCGGTCTCTTCGTCGTCAGCCGACTGGCCCAGCGCCAGAACGTGCGCGTCTCCCTTCAGCCGTCCCCGTACGGCGGAACCACCGCTGTCGTGTTCATTCCCGACATGCTCCTCACCGACGACGTCCCGGACACCAACGGCATCGGATTCCGGCTCGACCGCGCGCTCCCCTCGAAGGAGGCCGCGGTGGCGGAGGGCCGCAAGGCGGCGCTCTCCGAGGCGCCCGTGCGTCTGCCCGGCCTGCCCGCCTCGATCCTGGACGGCCCGGTCGAGCTGGACGCACCCGTCGATCTGGACACCCTCACCGGCTTCCCCGGCGCCCTCGACGACGAGGACAGCGAGCGGGGCGGTCTGTTCCGGCCACGTCGCTCCATCGCGGGCGTACCGGTCGGCGAGGAAGAGCAGGAGCGCGACGGTGAGGACGAGCCCGCGCTCGTCGGCGAGGACCGTCCGGGTGCCCCCGCCGTCCCGCTGCCGCGGCGCGGAGCTCCCAAGCTCGTCAGCTCGCACGGCCGTCCGGTGACCCGGACGAGGTCCCGGCGCGACGAGACGGACGAGCCCGACGACAGCTTCGCGCCGGTGCCGTACACGGAGCCCGTGTCGAGCCGGGAGTCGGCCGGGAACCGGGAACCGTCGCAACGGCGCACGAGGGAACCGGACGGCGCGAAGCCGCTGCCCACGCGGCGCGGCGCGCGTTCCGAGGCCTCGATGCGGCGTGGCGGCGAGCGGTCGGAGGGTCCCGGCCTTCGCGAGGCCCCCGGGCTGCGTGACACGTCAGGCCTCCGGGAGTCCGCGAGCCTGCGGGGGACACCGGGCCTTCCCGGCACTCCCGGCTCCGGGGAGGCCCCGGCCCTCCCGAGACGCACCCGACGCGGCACCACGCCGGCGGACACCGGCGGGACACCGTCAGGCTCCGCGACCGCCGCGCGCCCCGAGGCCACCACCGGCGAGGCGGAAGCGGGCGCGGCGCGCCTGCCCCGCCGCGTCCGCCAGGCCAATCTGGCCCCGCAGTTGAAAGCAGGACCCGACCGGCGCGCCGAGCGCGACCGGACCGGCACCGGCACGGGTCCGGACGTCGCCGAGCGCGACGCCGACGAGGTACGCAACCGGATGGCCTCGCTCCAGCGGGGCTGGCAGCGCGGCCGCGAGGAGAACGCCGTGGGCGACGACGCCCAGGACGGCTCAGCAAGAGGAACGACAAAGGGGGACGGTCGATGACCGCACCGAAGGCCGCAGGGCCCACCGAGACCAGCACGGCATCCGGCGAGCTGAACTGGCTGCTCGACGAGCTGGTGGACCGCGTCGCCAGCATCCGCAAGGCGATCGTGCTCTCCGGCGACGGCCTGCCCACCGGGGCCTCCAAGGACCTCACCCGGGAGGACAGCGAGCACCTGGCCGCGGTCGCCTCCGGCTTCCACAGCCTCGCCAAGGGCGTCGGCCGCCACTTCGAGGCGGGCAGCGTCCGTCAGACCGTCGTCGAGCTCGACGAGGCCTTCCTGTTCGTCACGGCGGCCGGTGACGGCAGCTGCCTGGCCGTGCTCGCCGACGCCGACTCGGACGTCGGGCAGGTCGCGTACGAGATGACGCTCCTCGTGAAGCGGGTGGGCGTACATCTGGCCGCCACTCCGCGCACCGATCTGCCCGCGGGCGGGTAGTGGGATGACATGAGCGGAGACGGTCAGGGAACACGCCACTGGTTCGACGACGAAGCCGGACCGGTGGTCCGCCCGTACGCCATGACGCGTGGCCGCACCACCAGTCCGGCCCAGCACCGCCTCGATCTGATCGCGGTGGTCGTCACGGAACCTCACGCCGACGACCCCGAAGCGGACCACACGCTGTCCCCGGAGCACGTGGACATCGTCGAACTCTGCCGCGACGCGCCGCAGTCGGTCGCCGAGCTGGCCGCCGAACTCGACCTGCCGATCGGAGTGGTACGGGTCCTCATCGGGGACCTCGTGGACGAGGAAATGGTCCACGTGACACGTCCCGTACCGCCCGCCGAGCTGCCGGACGAGAGTATTCTGCGCGACGTGATCAACGGCCTCCGGGCGCTCTGAGCAGCGCGGAAGCGGGGAACAGACGTGACAGGCTGGCAATTCTGGGTCGACCGGGGCGGCACCTTCACCGACATCGTCGCGCGACGCCCGGACGGCCGCCTGCTCACGCACAAACTGCTCTCCGAGAACTCGGCGAGATACGCGGACGCGGCCGTCGCCGGCGTCCGTGAACTCCTCGACAGCGACAGCGACGGTGACGGCGACGGCGACCGTGACCACGACCGCCACGGCAACCGCGAAGGCCGAGGTGCCACGGGCCCGCACATCGACGCCGTCCGCATGGGCACCACCGTCGCCACCAACGCCCTTCTGGAACGCAAGGGCGAACGCACCCTCCTGGTGATCACACGCGGTTTCCGCGACGCCCTGCGGATCGCCTACCAGAACCGCCCCCGCATCTTCGCCCGCGCCATCGAGCTGCCCGAGCTGCTCTACGAGAAGGTCGTCGAGATCGACGAGCGGATCGCCGCGGACGGCACGGTCCTGCGCGCCCCCGACCTGGACGCGCTCGCCGGCCCCCTCCAGGAGGCCTACGACTCCGGCATCCGGGCCGTCGCCGTCGTCTGCATGCACAGCCACCTCCACCCCGCCCACGAACAGGCGGTCGGTGAGCTGGCGGCCCGCACCGGTTTCCCCCAGATCTCGCTCTCCAGCGAGGTCAGCCCCCTGATGAAGATCGTCCCGCGCGGGGACACGGCGGTCGTCGACGCCTACCTCTCGCCGGTCCTGCGGCGCTACGTCCAGCATGTCGCCGACGAGCTCCAGGGCGTCCGGCTGATGTTCATGCAGTCCAACGGAGGGCTCGCCGAAGCCGGGCAGTTCCGCGGCAAGGACGCCATCCTGTCCGGGCCCGCGGGCGGCATCGTCGGCATGGCCCGGATGTCGCAGCTCGCCGGCTTCGACCGCGTGATCGGCTTCGACATGGGCGGCACCTCCACGGACGTCTCGCACTTCGCGGGGGAGTACGAGCGCGTCTTCACCACCCAGATCGCCGGGGTCCGGCTGCGCGCGCCCATGCTCGACATCCACACCGTCGCCGCCGGCGGCGGCTCGGTCCTCCACTTCGACGGCTCCCGCTACCGGGTGGGCCCCGACTCGGCGGGCGCCGACCCGGGCCCCGCCTGCTACCGGGCCGGCGGCCCGCTCACCGTCACGGACGCCAACGTCGCGCTCGGGCGGATCCAGCCCGCGTACTTCCCCACGGTGTTCGGACCGGACGGCGACCAGCCCCTGGACGACGCGCTGGTCCGCGAGCGGTTCGCCGCGCTCTCCCGCGAGATCCGCGACAGGACCGGCGACGACCGTACCCCCGAGCAGGTCGCCGAGGGCTACCTCCAGATCGCCGTGGCCAACATCGCCAACGCGGTCAAGCGGATCTCGGTCCAGAAGGGCCACGACGTCACCCGCTACGCGCTCACCACCTTCGGCGGCGCGGGCGGCCAGCACGCGTGCATGGTCGCCGATTCGCTGGGCATCCGCACCGTCCTCGTCCCGCCCATGGCCGGCGTCCTGTCCGCCCTGGGCATCGGACTCGCCGACACCACGGCCATGCGCGAACAGTCCGTGGAGGCACCTGTGGAAGCCTCCTCGATGCCGGGCGTCCTGAAGACCGCCGACGACCTGGAGAGCGCCGCCCGCTCGGAACTGCTCGCCGAGGACGTGCCCGAGGACCGCATCCGGGTCACACGCCGCGCGCAACTCCGCTACGACGGCACCGACACGGTCCTCACCGTCGAGCTCACCGAGCCCGACACCATGATCGAAGCCTTCGAGGAACGTCATCGCGCCACCTACTCCTTCACCCTCGACCGCCCGGTCGTCGTCGAAGCCCTCTCCGTGGAAGCCACCGGTCTCACCGAACCCCCCGATCTCTCCGCGCTCGCCCCCTTCGCCGGCCGCTCCGCACCGCACAGCCCCGCTCCCGCGCCCGCGTCGGTCAGCCTGCACACGGGCGGGGCCTGGCACGACGTGCCTCTGCACCGCCGTGAGGAACTGCCGCCCGGCGAGGCCGTGACCGGACCCGCGATCATCACGGAGGCCGGCGCGACGACCGTCGTCGACGACGGCTGGCGGGCCGCGGCGACGGACGACGGGCATCTGGTCATGGAACGGGTGGCGGTCACGCAGAGTTCCGATCTCGGCACGGAAGCGGACCCCGTCCTCCTCGAGGTCTTCAACAACCTCTTCATGTCCATCGCCGAACAGATGGGCGCCCGCCTGGAGTCCACCGCCCAGTCCGTCAACATCAAGGAGCGCCTGGACTTCTCCTGCGCCCTCTTCGACCCCGACGGCAGCCTCGTCGCCAACGCCCCGCACATCCCCGTCCACCTGGGATCCATGGGCACCAGCGTGAAGGAGGTCATCCGGCGGCGCGGCGACAGCATGCGGCCGGGCGACACGTACGCGGTCAACGACCCGTACCACGGCGGCACCCACCTTCCCGACGTCACCGTGATCACCCCGGTCTTCGACACGGAGGGTGAGCGGATCCTCTTCTACGTCGCCTCCCGCGGCCACCACGCCGAGATCGGCGGCATCGCGCCCGGCTCCATGCCGGCCGGCAGTCGCACCATCGAGGAGGAGGGCATCCTCTTCGACAACTGGCTGCTCGCCGAGGACGGCCGCTTCCGCGAGGCCGAGACCCTGGACCTGCTCACCGGTGCGCGCTACCCCTCACGCAACCCGCAGACCAACCTCGCCGACCTGCGCGCCCAGATCGCCGCCAACCAGAAGGGCGTCGACGAAGTCGGCCGTATGATCACGAATTTCGGGCTCGACGTCGTGCAGGCCTACATGAAGCACGTCCAGGACAACGCCGAGGAGGCGGTGCGCCGCGTCATCGACGCTCTGGAGGACGGCGAGTTCAGCTACGAGACCGACTCCGGTGCCGTCATCCGTGTCCGCGTGTCCGTGCGGCGGGAACAACGCACCGCCACGGTGGACTTCACCGGTACCTCGGCACAGCTCACCACGAACTTCAACGCGCCCTTCTCGGTGGTCAACGCCGCCGTCCTGTACGTCTTCCGCACTCTGGTGGCCGACGACATCCCGCTCAACGACGGCTGCCTGCGGCCCCTGGACATCGTCGTGCCGCGCGGCTCCATGCTCGCCCCCGAGCCCCCGGCCGCCGTCGTCGCGGGCAACGTGGAGACGTCCCAGGCGATCACCGGCGCGCTCTACGCTGCTCTGGGGGTGCAGGCCGAGGGCTCCGGAACCATGAACAACGTGACGTTCGGCAACGAGCGCCACCAGTACTACGAGACCGTGGCCTCCGGGTCGGGCGCGGGCGACGGTTTCCCCGGCGCCCCCGTCGTGCAGACCCACATGACCAACTCGCGGCTGACGGACCCCGAGGTCCTGGAGTGGCGACTTCCGGTCCGGCTCGACGAGTTCGCGGTCCGGCGCGGCAGCGGTGGCGCGGGGCGCTGGCGGGGCGGGGACGGCGGTGTGCGCCGCCTCCGCTTCCTGGAGCCCATGACGGTCTCGACGCTCTCCCAGCACCGCAGGGTCGCCCCCTACGGCATGGCGGGCGGCGAACCGGGATCCCTCGGTGCCAACCGGGTCGAACGTGCCGACGGCACGGTCACCGAACTTGGCGGAAGTGATTCGGCGGACGTCGGCCCCGGCGACGTACTCGTCATCGAAACCCCCGGCGGCGGAGGCTACGGTCCTCCACCGCGCGACCATGATGAAGCAGGAGAAAAGATCGATGATCTTCGGGCGTTCTGAGCGCGGCAAGCCTCCGGTCGAGCCCGTCACGCTCAAGATCCTGGTGGCGGGCGGCTTCGGCGTGGGCAAGACGACTCTGGTCGGCGCGGTCAGTGAGATCAAGCCGCTGCGCACCGAGGAACTCCTCACGGAGGCGGGCCGGCCGGTCGACGACACCAGTGGCGTGGAAGGCAAGCACACCACCACCGTGGCGATGGACTTCGGCCGCATCACGCTCCGCGAGGACCTGGTGCTGTACCTCTTCGGGACACCCGGCCAGGACCGCTTCTGGTTCCTGTGGGACGAACTCGCCACCGGCGCGCTCGGCGCCGTCGTCCTCGCGGACACCCGCCGGCTGGAGGACTGCTTCGCCGCCGTCGACTACTTCGAGCGGCGTTCCATACCCTTCGTCGTCGGTGTCAACTGCTTCGACGACTCCGCACGGTATCCCACCGACGACGTCCGCCAGGCACTCGACCTCGACCCCGGAGTGCCGGTCGTCCTGTGCGACGCGCGCGATCGCGAATCCGTCAAGGAAGTCCTCATCTCGGTCGTCCAGCACGCGATGGCCCACGCCGCAGACCGCCGCGAGACCGTCGCGACCTGACGGCACCCGGACCGGCCCCGGCTCTCGCCACCACGATCCGCGCGCAGGTACGGCCCGTACCCTCGCCGACCGGGGTACGGGCCGCAGTCGAGCACGCGCGCGTGGAGCGTCCGAGAGGCCAGCGCGCGTGGATCTTGTTCAGCTGACGTCGTCCTCGTGCCAGCCGAAGCTCTTCTCCACCGCCTTGCGCCAGTTGTGATACTCGCGGTCGCGTACCGAGGCCTCCATGGACGGAGTCCACTCGACGTCCTTCTGCCAGTGCGACTTCAGCTCGTCCAGGTCGTTCCACACCCCTGTGGCGAGCCCGGCCGCGTAGGCCGCGCCCAGGCAGGTCGTCTCGGAGACCTTCGGGCGGATCACCGGCACGCCCAGCACATCCGCCTGATGCTGCATCAGCAGCTGGTTCTTGGTCATGCCGCCGTCGACCTTGAGGGTGGTGATCTGCACCCCGGAGTCCTGGTACATGGCGTCCACGACCTCGCGGGTCTGCCAACTGGTCGCCTCCAGCACCGCGCGGGCGAGGTGCGCCTTGGTGACGTACCGCGTGAGCCCGGTGACGACGCCACGTGCGTCGGCGCGCCAGTAGGGTGCGAACAGACCGGAGAAGGCGGGCACGATGTACGCGCCGCCGTTGTCCTCGACACTCGCGGCCAGTGTCTCGATCTCGTCGGCGTTGCGGATGATGCCGAGCTGATCGCGGAACCACTGCACCAGTGCGCCCGTGATCGCGATGGACCCCTCGAGGCAGTAGACCGGCGCCTCCGTGCCGATCTTGTATCCCATCGTCGTCAGCAGCCCGTTCTTCGACGGGACCGGCCGGTTGCCGGTGTTCAGCAGCAGGAAGCTGCCGGTTCCGTACGTGTTCTTCGCCGTGCCGACGTCGTAGCAGGCCTGCCCGAAGATCGCGGCCTGCTGGTCGCCCAGTGCGGAGGCGACCGGCACGCCGGAGAGCTGGCCCACGGCGCTGCCGTACACCTCGGACGAGGACCTGATCTCCGGGAGCACCGCCTCGGGGACGTTCATCGCGGACAGGATGGACGAGTCCCACTGGAGCGTGTCCAGGTTCATGAGCATGGTGCGCCCGGCGTTGGTCACGTCGGTGACGTGCTGTCCGCCGTCCGTGCCGCCGGTCAGATTCCAGATCAGCCAGGAGTCGATCGTGCCGAAGGCGATCTCACCGCGTTCGGCCCGGGCCCGCAGTCCCGGCACGTTGTCCAGCAGCCAGGCCGCCTTGGGGCCCGAGAAGTAGCTGGCCAGGGGGAGACCGGTCTGCTCGCGGAAGCGGTCCTGTCCGTCCGTGCCGCCCAGTTCGTTGCAGAGCGCGGACGTACGGGTGTCCTGCCAGACGATGGCGTTGTGGACGGGTTTGCCCGTGGCCCGGTCCCACAGGACCGTCGTCTCGCGCTGGTTGGTGATGCCGAGCGCGCTCAGCTGGTCGGCCCGCAGTCCGGCCTTGGCGAGCGCGCCGGCGACCACGGCCTGCACCTTGGACCAGATCTCCGTGGCGTCGTGCTCCACCCAGCCCGGCTTGGGGAAGATCTGGCGGTGTTCGCGCTGGTCGACGGCGACGATCGCGCCGGCCTGATTGAAGATGATGCAACGGCTCGAGGTGGTGCCTTGGTCGATTGCGGCGACGTACTTCTCGGCATGGTCCGTCATGACGTCCCCTTCGTCAGAAGGCTGCGTTGTAGATCGCGGCCCCGATGGCGGCGCCCACGATCGGGCCGACCACCGGGATCCAGGAGTAACTCCACTCCGAGGTGCCCTTGTTGGGGATCGGCAGCAGCGCGTGGGTGAGGCGCGGTCCCAGGTCGCGGGCCGGGTTGATGGCGTACCCGGTGGGGCCGCCCAGCGAGAGGCCGATGCCCACGACGAGGAGGGAGATGAGCAGGACGGGCAGGCCCGCGTCGCCGATGCCCGCGACGTGCTTGCTCCCGCCGACCAGCCCGAGGATGGGCAGCATCAGCGCGATGGTGGCGATGATCTCTGTGATCAGGTTCTGCACGGGGTTGTTGATCTCGGGCCGTGTCGAGAAGATCCCCAGCGTCTCGATGGCCTTGTCCTCTTCGGAGTTGAGGTTGAACTGCCCGAGGTAGAGCAGCCAGCAGAGCGTGGCCCCGATCATGGCTCCGGCGAACTGGCCCAGGATGTAGAAGGGCACGTCCTCCCACTTCGTGGAGCCTTCGATCGCGAAGCCGATCGTGACCGCCGGATTGATCTGGCCTCCGGAAAGCGGTGCCGAGGTGTACGCGCCGGCCAGGACACCGAAGCCCCATCCGAACGCGATGACCACCCAGCCGGCGCCTTGTGCCTTGGACTTGTTGAGGGTGACGGCGGCGCACACTCCGGCGCCGAAAAGGATCAGGATCGCGGTGCCGATCAACTCGCCGACAAAGATGTCTCCGTTGCTCATGGCGGCTCCTAGGCCCTCGCCCGGGGGATTGGCCCCGGGCCACCGTGCAGGGTGCGTTTCCCATGGCCACTTCAGCCGAAGGCAGGGATGTCCCGCGCCCCGCCCGGCGTCCGTGACGAGCGTGCCGTCGCAGCGGAATCGCCCGTGGGGGGGGACGGCCTGGGTGCAGGTCGAAACCCGAGCGGTGCGGTGCCTGAAGACGCCCGAATGCGGCGATGCCGACTGACACCCGGAAGTGTTCACCGGTGCCCAGGGGGCGTCAAGGTAGCGGACTGCAACGGTTCGAAGGCCGCAAAGGGGGCGTGACGGGAGGGCACCGGACGCGTCCGGTTCGTCGACGGTGGCCGGTTCGTACGGGGCAGCCGTGCGGCTCGGCACCGCGACGGTGGCCGGTTCGTACGGGGGCAGTCGTGCGGCTCGACACTGCCGTGGTGGCCCGTCGATGGAGGGCGGCCGTCCGGCTCGGCACAGTGACGGCGGCCTGTCCGCGCGCCTGGGCCGTCCGGCTCGACACTGCCGTGGTGGCCCGTCCATAGGGGGCGGCCGTCCGGCTCGGCACCGCGAAGGCGGGTGGCCCGGCCCGCCACCGCCGCTCAGCCCGCCACGGCCTGTCCGGACGGCCGCACCGGCGCCCTTCCCTGGCCGCGCCGCACCTCGTGGCCGGGCAACCCCGCTCGCCCGAGCACCCAGCTGGCCCCGTTCAGCGCCTTCGCGGCCTTCTTGAGCGGCGCGAGACAGGCGGCGGCCTGCCGGTGGTCGGTGACGCTGCCGGGCGCGCACAGCACCGTGGCCAGCGAGAGGGTGATCGCCCGGCCGCCCGCGGACCAGGACGCGTCGAGGAGTGACGTGGCCAGGGGGTCCAGGGTGTCCGGATCGGCGAGGACCAGGAAGTCGTCCCCGCCGATGTGCCCCACGCGGGTGGCCCCGGACGCGGCGTGCTGCAGGGCGCGCCCCACCGAGCGGATCAGTTCGTCCCCCGCGGCGAACCCCGCCCCGTCGTTGACCTGTTTGAAGTGGTCGACGTCCAGCCAGCTGAGCGCGAACAGGCGGCCGTCCGCGATCCGCCGGTCCACCTCGCCGGTGATCGCGTCCGAACCAGGCAGCCGGGTCAGCGGGTTGAGCGCCGCGGCCTCCTCGACACGGTTCTCCGCCAGGGCGCGCACGAGGTCGGCGAGGCGCACCACGCCCACGCACCGCCCGTACCGGTCGACGACGGCGACGTCGTCGGACGTACGGTCCCGGTCCCCGTCCGCCACCACGTCCAGGACCTCCCAGGCCGTGGCGTCGACGCCGACGGTGCGTGGCGGGTCGCCGAGCTTGGCGGCCGGGCGGTCCGCGTACAGCGCGTGACCGTAGCGGGCGGACAGCGACAGCAGGAACCGTGAGCGGTGCACGGACCGTACGGGGACTCCGGAGGAGTTCACGAGCAGCACACCGGACACGTCGGGCGAGCCGGTGAGCAGCGCCCGTACCTGTCCCGCCGAGGCCATCGCGGGCAGCAGCGCGGCGGGTCGCACGAACTGCCGTACGGAGGGCCCCGACCGTGGCGCGGCGGAGTGCGCGGGGGAGAGGGCCGGAACGTATACGTCCGCCGCGGGCAGCCGTGCGGGCGGCGCGAACAGGTCGCCCTGCGCCAGCTGCGCGCCCGCCGACACCGCCGCCGCGCACTGCGACTCCGTCTCCACCCCCTCGACGGACAGCAGCGCGCCCAACTGCTCGCACAGCGTCCGCATCGCCCGTACCGCCGCGGGCCGCGTCAGCAGGGACACGTCGAGCTTCATCAGCTCGGGAGCGAGGTCCGTGAGCAGCCGCAGCGGTACGTCGCCGTCGCCGACCCCGTCCGCGCAGATCCGGAAGCCCTCGGCACGCACCGCGGTCACCGCCTCCAGCAGGGCGTGCTGCGGCACGTGCGTGTACGGCGGGCCGATGTCGACGGTCACCTCCCAGGGAAGCCGTCCGGCCTCGCGCACCGCCTCGCGCAGCGCCGCCAGAGCGCCGAGGTCGGCGAGGGTTCCGGCGAACACATTGACGTGCAGCGGCAGCAGCGTCTCCTTGCGCGCGGCGGCCCGGACGGCCAACGCGGCGAGCCGGCCGTCCAGTTCGGGGTCGCGGCGGGCCTGTGCCAGGATGTCGCCTGCCTCGGGGCGGGCGAGTATCTCCAGCGCTGAGACCCCTCCGGTCGTCAGATTGACGACCGGTTGGAAGGCGAAGCGGACCGTATCCGTCCAGGAGGGCACGGCAGCATGATGGCGCCGCCCGTTCCGCGCCCGGGGGCGATTCATGAGCTGTTCACGCAGGATTCCGAGGTCGTCACACAGGGTGCGGACGGCCGGGCCGGTTCCGCCGGACGGCCGCTGCCGCCGACCGGGCCACCGTGCGCAGCCCAGCGGTGCGCGCACGGCGGGGCCGGGTCCGCGGAACCGCCGCCCAGGGTCTGACGGTTCAGCGCACCGCGACGACCGAGGAGCCGTGTCCGAACAGTCCCTGGTTCGCGGTGATCCCCACGCGGGCCCCGGCCACCTGACGGTCGCCCGCGCTGCCGCGCAGCTGCCAGGTCAGCTCGCACACCTGGGCGATCGCCTGCGCCGGAACGGCCTCCCCGAAGGAGGCGAGGCCGCCGCTGACGTTCACCGGTATGCGCCCGCCGAGCGAGGTGGCACCCTCGCGCAGCAGCTTCGCCGCCTCGCCCTCGCCGCACAGCCCGAGGTCCTCGTACCACTGCAACTCCAGGGCTGTGGACAGGTCGTACACCTCGGCGAGCGAGAGGTCCTCGGGCCCGATGCCCGCCTCCTCGTACGCCGCGCGCGCGATCGACGCACGGAAGGTGCCGTCGGCCGGCTGCACGGCGGCCGCGGAGTCCGTGGCGATGTCCGGAAGGTCGAGCACGGTGTTGGGATAGCTCGGGGTCACCGTGGACACCGCGCGGATCCGCACGGGACCGGCCGCTCCGTGCCTGCGTGCGAACTCCATGCTGGAGAGCACCACGGCCGCGCCGCCGTCCGAGGTCGCGCAGATGTCGAGGAGCCGCAGTGGATCGGCGACGACCGCGGACCCCGCGACCTCCTCCGCGGTGACCTTCTTGCGGTACCGCGCGTGCGGGTTGAGCGCCCCCAGCGCCGCGTTCTTCACCTTGACCTGCGCGAAGTCCTCCAGTGTGTCTCCGTGCAGTGCCATGCGCCGTCGTGCGTACAGCCCGAAGTACGTCGGATTCGTCGCCCCCAGCACGCGGAACCGCAGCCAGTCCGGATCATCGGGCCGATCCCCGCCGGCCGGCCGGAAGAACCCCTTGGGGGCCGCGTCGGCGCCGACCACGAGGACGACGTCCGCGAGGCCGGCGAGGATCTGCGCCCGCGCCGTGTTCAGGGCCTGTGCCCCCGACGCGCACGCCGCGTACACGCTCGCGACCCGTGCTCCCTGCCAGCCCAGTGCCTTGGCGAACGTCGCTCCCGCCACATACCCCGGATAGCCGCCGCGGACGGTGTCGGCACCGACGATCGAGCCGACGTCGCGCCAGTCGATCCCGGCGTCGGCCAGCGCGGTCCGCGCGGCCGTCACTCCGTACTCGACGAATCCGCGGCCCCACTTGCCCCACGGGTGCATGCCCACGCCGAGCACCGCCACCTCGCCGGTCATACCGCCACCCCCCTGAACCGTGTACCGCTCATGCGGCCACCCCTGTCGGCCGCCAGTGCCAGGTCGTCCAGGTCGTCTCCGTGTCCTCATTGAGCACACCCGGGACGACCGCCACCTCCATGCCCACCGTCAGATCGGCGACGGTGATCCCGGGAGCCGCCTGGCCGAGTACGACGATGCGCTCGGATTCCAGCTCCACAGCGATCAACGTGCAGGGCTCCCACGAGAGTTCCGGATCCGTCACATAGGGTGACGGAGGCCGGTACCGGCTGTCCGTGTACGACCAGACGCGGCCGTGCGGGGACAGCGGCACCTCGACGAGCTCGCCGCCCGGGCAGCCGGGATTGCGGCAGAACGTGTCCTCGCGGGGGAAGAAGACCGAGGTGCACGCGGAGCAGCGTGTGCCGAGGAGGCGGAAGTCGTCTCCCTCTCCTGCGAACCACCCGGTCACCACAGGCGTGCGTGTACGCGACAAGATCCCTCCCCGGTGCCGTATCTGACGGAACGTCAGAAGTGTGCCACGGGCAACGAGAATTGGGCAGGCCGTCACGGTGAACCACACGGGCGTCCACGGCGTCGCTGTAACCGTGGGGACGACCGGGGCCCACGGGGGTGGTCCCGGCCGTCCCCACCGCCGGCGCCCCGTCGGAGGCGCTCGCAGTCCCGGGCGGCCACAGGTGAAGACGTTCCTCCGATGATCGGATACAGTCCGCGGCGTGTCCGCAACCCCGCATCCGCCCGCCGACTTCGCGCCGGACTCCCACTGTTCGAGCTGTGGCGCCCCCTACGAAGAGGGCATCTCCGGCTGGCCCCGCACCTGCGCCGCCTGCGGGACCGTGGCGTACCGCAATCCGCTCCCCGTCGCGGTGGCCCTTCAGCCCGTCTACGACGACAGGGGTACGGCCCTGGTCGTCATCACCCGGACCATCGCCCCCGCGCGCGGAGGCATCGCCCTGCCCGGGGGCTTCATCGACCACCGGGAGGACTGGCGGCACGCGGTCGCGCGCGAGCTCAAGGAGGAGACGGGCATCGACGTGGCGAGCCGGGACGTCCGGCTCGCCGACGCGATGAGCTCTCCGGCCGGCCATCTGCTGCTCTTCGGGCTCCTTCCGGAGCGTCCGGCGTCCGAGCTGCCCCCGTCGGCCGCCACGGACGAGACGGAGGGCTGGCACCTCCTGCGCAGACCGGTCGAACTCGCCTTCCCGCTGCACACCTTGGCGGCTCGGGCGTGGTTCGAAGGCCGGTACATCTGAGACCGCCCACTGCACCCGACGAGCGCGTCGCGCGCGAGGACAGGTCGCCCGACGGGCGAGGGCAGGCCGCCGCACGCGCGCGGGTACATCGCGATGGACGCGGGCGCGGTCACGTCGCCCCACGTGCGTGTGCCGCACGTCGCGCGGGGGCGCCCGCCGGCGCCGCGCTCAGGACCCGTCACACACCGAGCCCCCGTACCCGGACCGGACAGGTCGGCTCGGTCCGGCCGTCCTCGCCGTCCCGCAGCACCACCACCCGTCGCCCCTCCCATCGCGTCACGTAGCGTTCGATCTCCGGCTCGTCCCACCCGTCGCCCGCGTCCGCCACGACGAGCCCGCCGCCGGTGCGGCCCCGCGCGGGAGCCCACGCCTCCAGCTCCAGACCGCCGTCGGCACCGCGCACGGGGATGACGGAGCCCGCCCGCGCCAGCACCGGGACACGTGACAACGGGGCGTCGACCAGCACCTGGGCCGGACCCTCGTACGCCTCCTCGGTGACCGTGTCGTACCACCGACCCCGGGGCAACTGCACCGCACGCCGGTCCGCACCGTGATGCAGCACGGGCGCCACCAGGAGGCAGTCGCCCAGCAGGAAGGCGTCCTCGCAGTCGCGCAGCGCCCGGTCCATGGGCGCGCCCCACCAAAGGGGCCTCACGTACGGCGCACCCGTGCGCCGCGCCAGGTGCGCCAGCGTCATGAAGTACGGCGCGAGGCGACGCCGCTCGACGAGTGCCACGCGCGCGTGCTCCAGGACTTCGGGACCGAACTCCCAGGGCTCCCTGCGGCCCGCGCGCAGGCTCGCATGGGTGCGGAAGAGCGGCAGGTAGGCGGCGAGCTGGAACCACCGCAGGTACAGCTCGGGCGACGGGCTCCCGTCGAAGCCGCCCACGTCGGGTCCCGAGTAGGGCACCCCGCACAGACCGAGCCCCATCACCAGGGAGAGCGACGCCCGCAGTCCCGGCCAGCCGGTGGCCACGTCCCCCGACCAGGTCCCGCCGTAGCGCTGCATCCCCGCCCAGCCGGACCGGGAGAAGAGGAACGGCCGTTCCTGGGGCACGAGCTCCCGCAGTCCCTCGTAGGCGGCCTTCGCCATGCCGAGCGCGTACACGTTGTGCGCCTCGCGATGATCTCCGCCGCGTCCCTCCAGGGAGTGCCGCGCCGAACGGGGCAGCGTGGACTCCCCGAAGGCCGTGAACGACGTCGGTTCGTTCATGTCGTGCCAGAACCCGGCGAACCCCAGTGCGAGCCGCTCCTCGTAGAGTCCGCCCCACCACTCACGCACGCGCGCGTGCGTGAAGTCGGGATGGACCGACTCCCCGGGCCACGCGACGCCGCGCACCGGCTGCCCCGACGCGTCCCGGACGAAGGCGTCCGCCTCCAGCCCGCTGTCGTACACCGCGTTGCCCGGCTCGGCCTTGACCGCGGGATCGATGATCGACACCAGGTGGACGCCGTCGCGGCGCAGTTCCTCGGCGAGCAGCGGGAGCTTCGGGAAGTGCTGAGTGTCGACCGTGAACACCTGGTGCGCGTCGTAGTGGTCGATGTCCAGGTGGACCGCGTCGAGCGGAAGACCGCGCTCCACGTACCCGGCGACGATCCGTCGTACCTCTTGCTCGCCGCCGAAACCCCACCGCGCGTGATGGTGCCCGAGTGCCCACGCCGGGGGCAGCGCGGGGGCCCCGGTGAGCGAGGCCCAGGCGTGCAGCACGCGCGCGGGGGTGCCCACCATGACCCAGCAGCGCAGCGGGCCGCCGTCCATGCGCAGCTCGCACATCCCGGCCCGGTCGTGCCCGGAGCCGGCGCCCTCCTCGCCCTCGCGCAACGTCACCGTGCCGTCCCACGTCGTGTCGTGGAACACGAGGTGGGTGGCCGCGTCGGCGACCACCATCTGCACCGGCATGGTGATGTACAGGGGGTCGTCCTCGGGTCCGAAGGGCCGACCCGGGTCCGTGTTCCACAACCGGTACGTGCCGTCGCGGAGCCGGGGCCCCGCCGCCCGACCGCCGAGACCGAAGAAGCGAGCGTCGGCCGCCACTTCGGAGCGCTGCATCCAGCGGGCCGCGCCACCCTCGATGGGCTCCCACCAGCGGGGCGGCAGATCGCGGCGCAGGACCACGCCTCCGGGAGTGCGGACCTCGACGGCGCCGTGCAGCGAGACCGCGACGGTCACCCGCTCGGAGACGACCCGCCAGCCGCCCTCCTTGTCCGGCTCCAGGATCGCGCGGGGGTCGGGTTCGGGGGAACTGCCCGCGAGCGCGTAGGACGGCTCCGGACCGGCCCCGTCCCAGCCCCAGAAGACCGCTCCGCCGGCCGTGACCGTGATCCGCAGTTCGGACCTGGTGAATCGGACGACACCACCGCCGGGCTCCGGTTCCACACCTTGTACCGGGCCCGGCACCCGCGCCCGTTCGGCGCCCCGCTGCGGCAACCCGGCGGCGTCGGCACGCCTCCTGCGCCATGCGGCCCGGACCGTGCGCCACCCTTGGGCAGTACCCCCCGAACCGACCGCTTTCACCGAACGCACCAGGTCACGACCGTCCATGCTGCTCACCCTGCCATTGACAGCGCCGTACGGGTGACTCGTTCAACTGCCGTTCACCCATGGCGACGCCACATCTTCACGTTGCTGACTATGTGTGGCGCACCCTGGTGCTGAAGTCGATCACATGGCATCGTCCGTGTCAGCCGCGTGACGCGCACACCCCCGCTCGTGCGCGACAGACGCACACGACGCGCACAGACCGGGAGCCGCCCCATGTCCACCGCGAACGCCACGCCGCTCTGGCAGCCCACAGAGGAAGGCATCGCGCGAGCCCAGATCACGAGGTTCCAGGCCTGGGCGGCCGAGCAGCACGGAGCGCCCGCCGACGGCGGTTACGCGGCGTTGCACCGCTGGTCGGTGGACGAGCTCGACACCTTCTGGAAATCCGTCACCGAATGGTTCGACGTACGGTTCTCCACCCCCTACACGCGCGTGCTGGGCGACCGCTCGATGCCCGGCGCCGAGTGGTTCCCGGGGGCGACCCTCAACTACGCCGAGCACGCGCTGCGCGCGGCGGAGACCCGTCCGGACGAACCGGCCCTCCTGCATGTCGACGAGACGCACGAACCGACCCCCGTGAGCTGGTCGGAGCTGCGCCGGCAGGTCGGTTCCCTGGCAGCGGAGCTGCGCGCCCTCGGCGTACGCCCCGGAGACCGCGTCAGCGGCTACCTCCCGAACATCCCGCAGGCTGTCGTCGCCCTGCTCGCCACGGCCGCCGTGGGCGGCGTCTGGACGTCCTGCGCCCCCGACTTCGGGGCCCGCAGCGTCCTCGACCGTTTCCAGCAGGTCGAACCCGTGGTGCTGTTCACGGTCGACGGCTACCGGTACGGCGGCAAGGAGCACGACCGCCGTGACACCGTCGCCGAACTGCGCCGCGAGCTGCCCACGCTGCGTGCCGTCGTGCACATCCCGCTGCTCGGCACCCAGGCACCCGAGGGCGCCCTGGAGTGGTCCGCGCTGACCTCCGCCGACGTGGACCCCGTCTTCGAGCAGGTGCCCTTCGACCACCCCCTGTGGGTGCTCTACTCCTCCGGGACGACCGGTCTGCCCAAGGCCATCGTGCAGTCGCAGGGAGGCATCCTGGTCGAGCACCTCAAGCAGCTCGGTCTGCACTGCGACCTGGGCCCCGAGGACCGCTTCTTCTGGTACACGTCCACGGGCTGGATGATGTGGAACTTCCTCGTCTCCGGCCTGCTCACCGGCACCACCATCGTCCTGTACGACGGCAGCCCGGGATACCCGGACACCGGTGCCCAGTGGCGCATCGCCGAACGTACGGGGGCGACCCTCTTCGGCACCTCGGCGGCCTACGTCATGGCCTGCCGCAAGGCGGGCGTCCACCCCGCCCGGGACTTCGACCTCACGCGCGTGCAGTGCGTCGCCACCACCGGATCACCCCTGCCGCCCGACGGGTTCCGCTGGCTCCACGACGAGTTCGCCGAGGCCGGGGCGGACCTGTGGATCGCGTCCGTCAGCGGTGGCACCGACGTGTGCTCCTGCTTCGCGGGAGCGGTCCCCACGCTGCCGGTGCACATCGGCGAGCTCCAGGCCCCGGGCCTCGGCACCGACCTCCAGTCCTGGGACCCCAGCGGCAAGCCCCTCGTCGACGAGGTCGGTGAGCTGGTCGTCACCGACCCGATGCCGTCCATGCCCATCCGCTTCTGGAACGACCCCGACGGCAGCCGCTACCACGACAGCTACTTCGACACGTACCCCGGAGTGTGGCGGCACGGTGACTGGATCACCGTCACCTCGCGCGGCTCCGTCGTCATCCACGGCCGCTCCGACTCCACGCTCAACCGGCAGGGCGTGCGCATGGGCTCGGCCGACATCTACGAAGCCGTCGAGCGCCTCCCCGAGATCAAGGAGTCGCTCGTCATCGGGATCGAGCAGCCCGACGGCGGCTACTGGATGCCCCTCTTCGTCCACCTCGCCCCCGGCGCCGTGCTCGACGAAGCCCTCCTGGGCCGCATCAAGCAGACGATCCGCGAGCAGCTGTCCCCGCGCCACGTCCCGGACGAGGTCATCGAGGTCCCCGGAGTGCCGCACACCCTCACGGGCAAGCGCATCGAGGTCCCCGTCAAGCGCCTCCTCCAGGGCGCCACTTTGGAGAAGGCGGTCAACGTCGGCTCCGTGGACAACGTCGAACTGCTGCGCTTCTACGAGGACCTGGCCCGCAAGCGCGCCTGATCAGCCCCCGTAGGTGGCCTCGGACTCGCCCAGCACGGTGGCGAAGTCCGAGGCCAGCCGTGCCGCGTCGGTGGGCTCGAGCTCCGCGACCGAGATCCGGACGCCGGGCGCGGAGGCGAGCCGGAAGCGGGCACCCGCCGCGACCCACCAGCCGTGCGACCGCAGACCGTTCACGACGGCCGACTCGTCCCGCACCGGCACCCAGAGGTTCATTCCGCTGACGCCGTGGCCCTGCACGCCGCGCTCGGCGAGCTCCCGCGCCAGCGCCCTTCGCCTGAGCCCGTACGCCTCCTGCGCGCGCGTGACCAACGCGCGCGTGCCGTCGTCCGTCATCAGCCCGTACACCGTCTCCTGCAACAGGTGACTGACCCACCCCGAGGTCAGGAGCATCCGGCCGTCGTGCCGGGCGAGCGTCGTCGGATCGCAGGCCGCCGCCGCCCACCGCAGATCGGTCCCCAGGAACTTGCTGACGGTCCGCACATGAACCCACCGCGTCAGGCCGCCCGACGTCAGTGAGCGCAAAGGCGCGTCCGCGACGGCGGAGGCGTGGTCGTTCTCCACGATCAGCAGGTCGGGCTGCTCCCGCACGACGTCGACCAGCGCGTCCCGGCGCTGAGCCGACAAGCATCCGCCGTACGGGTTCTGCGCCCGCGGGCTGTACACCACCGCACGGACACCGGCCCGCAGGGCGGTGCGCAGCGCCTCGGGTCGCATGCCCTGGTCGTCCACCGCGACCGGCACCGTGCGCAGCCCCAACGCGGTCACCAGGTCCAGCAGATGGTGATAGCCCGGGTCCTCCATGGCCACGCCGTCGCCCGGCCGCAGCTCCACCGACAGCAGTCGCCCGATGAGGTCGAGCGCGCCGTGCGCGAACGTCACCTGGTCCGCGGGCACTCCGTCGGGCTCCAGCCACTCCCGCACCGCGTCCTCCAGGCGCGCCAGCCGGGGGGTGGCCCGGTGTGAACGGGCGCCCGGGGAGAGCCGCGACGGCGGCACGAGATGGGGGAGGAGCTCGGGGTCCGGATGCCCGCCGGCCAGGTCGCGAAGGCCGTCCGGCACCTTGGGCGGCCTTCGCGAGGCGACCGCGGGGGCAGCGGCGACCACGGTGCCACCCCGCCCGCGAGTCGTCACGATGCCGCGGCTGCGCAGCTCCTTGTAGGCCGTCGCCACCGTGCCCGGACTCACGCCGAGGTCGTCGGCGAGGCGACGCACCGGAGGCAGCGCGCTCCCCGGCTCCAACGCGCCCTCGGCCACGCCTCGTTCGACGGACGACGCAATTGCCTTGGCCGTCGTGCCACTGATCCCATATTGTGTTGCCACGTTGCTAAGTATGTATCAATACATAATTTCTGGCAAGGGGGAGCAGTGAGTGCGATGCCCCGCACCGCGGCATGGTGGACACGCGTCCCAGGAGGCCACGACGGCCGCAGAATGCTCTGGATCGCACTGGTCGACCGGATCGGCAGCGGTCTGTGGGCCTCCGTCTCCGTCCTGTACTTCACCTACGTCAGCGACCTGTCCGTAGCCCAGGTCGGCACCCTCGTCGCCGTCTCCGGAGCGGTCGGCATCGCCGGCGCCCCCTCGGCGGTCGCATCGCCGACCGACTGCCACTCACCCGCGTACTGACCGCCCTCCAGATCCTGCGGGCCCTCGCCTCCGTCGCCCTGCTCACCACCGACAACTACCTCCTGCTGATGGCCTTCTCGGCCACCGGCAGCCTCGGCGACCGCGCCGCCAACGTCCTCACCAAGCTGTACGCCACCCGCGTCGCCGGACCGGACCGAGTCCGCTATCAGGCCGTCAACCGCACCGTCGCCAACGCCGGATGGGCCCTCGGCGGCCTCGCCGCCGCCGGAGCCCTCGCCGTCGGCACCACCGCCGCCTACCGATGGCTCCTCCTCGGCGACGCCCTCTCGTTCGCAGCCGTCGCCCTCGTCACCACACGCTGCGGCGAACCTCCTTCGGCCACCCGCACCGTCACCACGTCGAAGGACCCGGCCCCCACCGAACGACCGCGAAGCCCCTGGCGGGACCGCGCCTACCTCACCTACGTCGCCAGCGACACCGTTCTCTGCCTCGACGACGCGGTCTTCAAGGTCGGACTGCCACTGTGGATCGCCCACTCCGACCACGCACCCCACGGCCTCGCACCCCTGCTCATGGTCCTCAACAACGTGATGGTGGTGGCCTTCCAGGTCCCCCTGGCCCGCCTCGGCGCCACCACGGCCGCGGCACGCGCCCTGCTGATCCCCCTGTCCGCCGTCTTCGCCCTCGGCGGCACGGCCATGGCCCTCTCGGCCTCCGGAGGAGCCGTCACCACGACCTCGTTCCTCACCGGCGCCGCGATCGCCTTCACCGTGGCCGAGATGCTCCACGCGACAGTCTCCTGGGAACTCTCCGTCGCCCTCGCCCCCGACACCGCCCAGGGCGCCTACCTCGGCGTGCACGGGCTGGCGCAGTCCGCGCAGCGCAGCGTCGGACCACTCGCCGTCACCGCGGCCATCGCCGCCGGCCCCCTCGGCTGGACGGCGTTCGGCGCGACCATCGCCGTGACCTGCCTGTTCCAGCACCGCACCGTGCGCGAACGCCTTCCCCGACCGGCATTGTCAGTGGCTCCGGTTACTGTGAGTGAGCATTGATCGACTGTGCACAGGGGGAAACATGACCAACACCCAGGCCCAGCACATGCGACGCGTCCTGCGCCGCGAAATCGCCGGCACCATCGGCCTGCTGACCGACGACGAGGACTTCACCGCGATGCGGCGGTACCGCACCTTCGCCTTCGACGACCACGCGACCTATCTCCAGCAGATCGAGTCCCTGCTCAGGACCCTCTCCGCACAGGGCAGCCACACCACAGTGGCCCTCTTCGACCCCGAGGAGTACGCCGAGTACTGCGCGACCAGCGGCCTCGAACCCGACACCCCGGCCAGCCGCACCCGCTTCACCGCGGAACTCGCCGCCACCGGAGCCACAGTCCCCTACGAAGGCCAGCCCCTCGACGAACTCGTCCCGACCCTCGTCGACGAGGCCGTCCGCAAGGCCACCTGGGAGTACGCGACCACACTGCTGGCCCGCATCGGCGCCTGCGCCTCCTGCGGCGTCGACATCGGCCGCGCCGCCTTCGCCCGAGCCGCGCGACTCCTCACCCGCATCATCGAAACAGCGAGCCCCGGCCACCTCCACCTCGTCTGCAGTGTCTCGGCCACCCCCGAAACACTCGTGGCAGCGCTCCGGGCCGTCGACGAACCCGACACCGCGAACCGCGTCGACGAGTCGGAAGCCCTCGAATTCACCACCGTCCTCGCCCTCGGCATCGCCACCCGCAGCTCCGGCGGACTCGTCATGCGCACCACCGCGGCGGGCACCACCGACCGGGTCTACGGATGGCGCCTGCGCGGCGAACGGCTGGAGCCCCTCACCGCCGCCGAAGTCTTCGACGCCTACTGCACCGACTCCGATACCGGAGACCTCGTCTCCCCGGAGTCCGGCGTCGACTACTGCGTACCCCCCGACCTCGGAGACGCAGGAGAAGACACCGGCCACACGCACTGAACACCAAGGGGCGCCCCACCCGCAGGTGGAGCGCCCCGAGGACGACGATCATCGACGACACGGACCGGCTACTCGCCGGACAGCACCGCCTGCGCCGCAGCCCGCGCCTCTTCCGCCGTGTCCGCGGCACGAGCGGCAGCGGCGGCACGCTCGCACTGGGCCAGCGTGTACTTGGCCAGCGTCGCCCGTACATAAGGAAGCGACGCCGCACCCATCGACAGGGAGGTGACCCCGAGACCGGTCAGCACACACGCGAGCAGCGGGTCGGAGGCGGCCTCGCCACAGACACCACAGCTCTTGCCCTCGGCTTTCGCCGACTCGGCCGACAGCGCGACCAGGTCGAGCAGCGCCGGCTGCCACGGGTCCTGCAGACGGGACACCGCACCCACCTGCCGGTCGGCGGCGAAGGTGTACTGCGCGAGGTCATTGGTCCCCAGCGACAGGAACTCGACCTCCTGCAGAATCGACCGCGCCCGCAGAGCGGCCGACGGAATCTCCACCATCGCACCGAACTTCGCCTGCAGGCCGGCCGCACGGCACGCGTCCGCGAACGCCTTGGCGTCGATGCGGTCCGCCACCATCGGAGCCATCACTTCGAGGTAGACCGGCAGCCCCTCGGCAGCCTTCGCGAGAGCACTGAGCTGCGTGCGCAGCACCTCCGGGTGGTCGAGCAGCGTCCGCAGACCCCGCACGCCCAGCGCCGGGTTCGGCTCGTCGGCCGGGGTGAGGAAGTCGAGCGGTTTGTCGGCACCGGCGTCCAGCACCCGCACCACGACACGGCCCTCGGGAAACGCCTCCAGCACCTGGCGGTACGCCTCGACCTGCTTCTCCTCGGACGGCGCCTTCTTGCTGTCGTCGAGGAAGAGGAACTCGGTACGGAACAGACCCACGCCCTCGGCACCGGCCTCGACCGCCGCCGGCACGTCCGCCGGGCCACCGACGTTCGCCAGCAGCGGCACCTTGTGACCGTCGGACGTGGCACCCGGACCCGTCGCAGCGGAGAGCGCCGCCTTGCGCTCCGCCGCCGCGGCCTCCATCTGTGCCTTCTTCTCGGCACTCGGCTCCACGAAGATCTCACCGGTGCTGCCGTCCACGGCGATCACGGTGCCCTCGGCGAGCTCGCCCGCACCCGGCAGCGCGACCACGGCGGGGACGCCGAGCGCACGGGCCAGAATCGCGCTGTGACTGGTGGGCCCACCCTCCTCGGTGACGAAACCGAGCACCAGAGTCGGGTCGAGCAGCGCGGTGTCCGCGGGCGCGAGGTCACGCGCAATAAGAACGTACGGCTCGTCGCTGTCCGGCACACCGGGCATCGGCACGCCGAGGAGCCGGGCGACGATACGGTTCCGCACGTCATCGAGGTCGGCCACGCGCCCGGCGAGGTACTCACCGGCACCGGCGAGCAGCGCCCGGTACGCGGCGAACGCGTCGTACACCGCGCGCTCGGCCGTGCTGCCGACCGCGATCCGCCGCTCCACGTCCGCCATCAACTCGGGGTCCTGGGCCATCATGGCCTGCGCCTCGAGCACCGCCTGGGCTTCGCCCCCCGCCAGATTGCCGCGCGCAATCAGATCGGCTGCCACCGCCTCCACGGCCTTGCGGGCACGCCCCTGTTCGCGCTCCGCGTCCTCCGGCGGGATCTGCTTGGCAGGCGGTTCGAGAACCGCCGTCCCCATGTGCCGAACCTCGCCGATCGCCACACCGTGGCTCACGCCGACGCCTCGCAGCGTTGTCTCCATCTCACCCGTCTCCGATAGTGCGGCGGGCTCCGCCGCCGCGGTGGTTGTCCAAGCCGCCGTGCTGAACGGCGGTGAAGTCACTGCCAGCTGAAGAGCGCGTCGCCGGGCTTCACGTCGCCGTCTTCGCGGACGTCGGAGAGGGAGTCCGCCGTGGCTTCGAGAGCCACCACCGGGCACACCGAGGACTTGCCGGCCGCTTCGACGGCGGCCGGGTTCCAGCGCACGACGCCCTGGCCGCGCGTCACGGTGTCCCCCTTGTTCACGAGGAGCTCGAAGCCCTCGCCATTGAGCTGGACCGTGTCGATACCCAGGTGAGTGAGGACGCCGTGGCCCTCACTGTCGACCACGACAAAAGCATGGGGGTGAAGCGAGACAATGACTCCGTCGACGGGCGCGACAGCCTCGGCGGGTTCACGGACGGGTTCGATCGCCATGCCAGGGCCGACCATGGCCCCGGAGAAGACGGGGTCCGGTACCGCGGAGAGCGCGATGGCGCGTCCTGCGATAGGGGACGTCACGGTGGTCATGGGAAGCCTCCCAGGGGTGGAGATTCATATGGGCCGTCACTGCCTGTCCCGGACGGCGCACTGTTGAGCAGGGTATGTCAGATGAAGTGGCGGTTCCGCGCGAGTGATCCCGCTTGGAGACCGAAGGACACAGCGGAAACGATTTGCGCCCGCTCGAGGCCCGCATGTAGAGTCGTAGACCTGCCCGGGGCCGAGCGACGCCACCAAGCGTCCTTGCCTGGCAGCACCCAACTTGTCAGATCCTATCTCGGGGTCCCTTCCGCATGTCTGCGGGACGGTGGTCAGGGAGACGGAAAAACACTGATAGAGTTTGAAACGCAAGACCGAAGGGAAGCGCCCGGAGGAAAGCCTGAGAGAGTCTCTCGGGTGAGTACAAAGGAAGCGTCCGTTCCTTGAGAACTCAACAGCGTGCCAAAAATCAACGCCAGAT
>NZ_JBVHMN010000007.1:189322-406137 GCF_055558435.1 Streptomyces sp. NPDC025784 | reverse complement strand
CGCCGTCTGTGCGGTGGGTGGGTCGGGGCCGTGCCGGTGATCCGCCCGTTGCAGCCCTTGTCTGGTCCGGTGTGTCAGTGCGGTGGGGTCGTGGCGTCGTCCGCAACGGGCATGTGATGCACCGGCACGGCCCCTTCGGTGAGTGGGCGACTGCGGGTGCGTCCATCTCGGGGTGCGTCCATCGCAGGGTGCGTCCATCGCGGGTTCCCGCCCGCCTCTGGAGCCGGGGGCACCCTTCAGCCCGTCCGGCGTTTGAGGACGAGGCCGTCCAGGCCGATCTGGCCCGGTGCCGGGTGGCTTACGAGCGCCGGTGGGCCCCACCCCACCCGTCCCGCCTGGGAGCGGAGGGCGGACCTCCCAGCCCGTCCGGCGTTTGAGGACGAGGCCGTCCAGGCCGAACGGGGGTCCGGGGGCGGAGCCCCCGGGGGCTCGGGTCGGGTAGGGGCGGAGGGGGCGAGGGACGGCTGTCGACGGGCCGCGCCGGGTGTGGGGCCGAGGAGCGTACCGGGGCCTGGGCGCGGTGGGGTCGGGGCATGAGGACGGGCCCGGCACCTGAGGTGCCGGGCCCGCTCCCCTCCACCGGGTCTCAGCCGACGAGCTCCGGCTCCCGCTCCCCTGCGGCCGTACCGACGCCCGCGTCCTCGGCGTCCGCGCCCTCGACGTGCTGGGCCGGCCGCTTCGGCAGGGCGAACATCAGCAGGAAGATGACCGCCATCACCGCCGCGACCCAGCCCAGCGCGTGCTGGAAGGCGTTCACGAAGGCGGGGCCCACCTGGGCCGGGGTGAGCCGGTCGCCGATCTCGCCGAAGAAGAGGACGGACACCAGCCCGAGTCCGAGGGCGTTGCCCATCTGCTGCACGGTGTTGATGAGTCCGGAGGCCGAGCCGGAGTGCTCGCGCGGGACCTCCGAGAGCACCGCGTCCGTCAGCGGGGCCACGATGAAGCCCATGCCCGCACCCATGACCACCAGCGGGAGGGCCATCTGCCAGGAGGCGATGGACATGCCGTACCGGTCGGACTCCCAGATGTAGAGGAGCACACCGAGCGCCATGGTCAGGGCGCCCGCCTGGAGGACCTTGCGGCCGAACCGGGGGACCAGCAGCTGCACCGACATGCCCGCCGCCGCCGACACGGCGATGGAGAACGGAACCCCGGTCAGACCGGCCCGCAGCGGGCTCCAGCCGAGACCGACCTGCATGTACAGGGTCCAGACCAGGAAGAAGACGCCCAGGCCGACACCGAAGACCGTCTGGACGGCGATGCCCGCCGCGAAGCTCTTCACCTTGAACAGCGACAGCTCCACCAGCGGCGAACCGTCCCGCGCGGCCTTCCGCTTCTCGTACGCCACCAGCACCGCGAAGACGACCAGGGCGCCGGCCATCGACACGTATCCCCACACCGGCCAGCCCAGCTCGCGGCCACGGGTCAGCGGGTAGAGCAGCATCAGCAGGCCGAGCGTGACGAGGGCGACGCCGACGAGGTCGAGCTTGAGGGCCCGCGGGGCCTTGGACTCGCTGATGAAACGGCGGCCGAGGAACAGCGCGACCACACCCACCGGCAGGTTGATCAGGAAGATCGGCCGCCACTCCAGGCCGAACAGGTTCCACTCGGTCAGCAGGGCTCCGAGCAGCGGGCCGGACACGGCGCCGAGACCGACGATCGCTCCGAAGAGACCGAAGACCTTGCCCCGCTCGTGCGCCGGGAAGGTGGCGTGCACGATCGACAGCACCTGCGGCACCATCATCGCGGCCATGGCGCCCTGCAGGATGCGCGAGGCGACGAGCATCTCCGGGTTGGCGGCGAAGCCGCACAGGGCCGAGGCCACGGTGAATCCGGCTATGCCGATGAGGAAGAGCCGCTTGCGTCCGTGGATGTCGCCGAGCCGTCCACCCGTGATCAGTCCGGCGGCGAAGGCCAGCGCGTAGCCGGCGGTGATCCACTGGATCTGGCTGAACGAGGCGCCGGCGTCCTGCTGGATCGACGGGATCGCGATGTTGACGATCGTGACGTCGACCAGGTCCATGAAGGCCGCGGTCATCACGATGGCGAGGGCGAACCAGCGCCGCCGGTCGCCCGCGCCGGCCGGCGCGTCGACCGGCTCGGCGGTGCTGCTGAGAGTGGTCTCGGTGGAGGTCATGGAAAGAAGGTAGGCCCCCAATAGGTCAGATCGTGTCCTAGATGTGCGGCACTCTGGAAAACATGACCACGGACACTCCGGCACGTCTCCTCCAGCTCCTCTCCCTCCTCCAGACGCCCCGCGAATGGCCCGGCGGCGAGCTTTCCGAGCGGCTCGGGGTGTCCCGCCGTACCGTGCGGCGGGACATCGACCGCCTGCGGGAGCTCGGCTATCCCGTGCAGGCGACCAAGGGGGCCGACGGCGGGTACCGGCTGGTCGCGGGCAAGGCGATGCCTCCGCTCGTGCTCGACGACGAGGAGGCCGTCGCGATCGCGGTGGGGCTGCGGGCCGGCGCCGGGCACGCCGTCGAGGGCGTGGACGAGGCCTCGGTGCGGGCCCTGGCGAAGCTGGAGCAGGTGCTGCCGTCCCGGCTGCGCCACCGCGTGTCGACACTGCAGGCCGCCACCACTCCGCTGACCAGTGGGGACGGCGCCAGCATCGCGCCCGAGACGCTGACCGTGATGGCGTCGTGCGTCGCGGGCCGGGAGCGGCTGCGGTTCGCGTACCGCTCGGGGGACGGGACGCCGTCACAGCGGCTGACGGAGCCGTACCGGCTCGTCTCCACCGGCCGCCGCTGGTACCTCGTCGCCTACGACCTCGACCGCGAGGACTGGCGTACGTTCCGCGTCGACCGGGTCTCCGAGCCGTTCGCCACGGGGGCCCGGTTCGCCGCGCGCGAGCTGCCCGCCGGGAACGCCGCCGACTATCTGCGGCAGTCCATGTACCGGCGCCAGGAGACGTACACCTTCGAGGTCACCTTCGCCGCCCCCGCCGAGTTCGTCGCGGCGCGGCTGCCCGCCTGGCTCGGTGCGCCCGAACCGGTCGACGACCACAGGTGCCGGCTGCGGGCCTCGGCCGGCGACTCCGTGGAGTGGCTGGCGGTGCGGCTGGCGATGGTCGACTGCGAGTTCGTGGTGCACGAGCCGCCGGAACTGGTGGGCTGCGTGCGGGACTTGGGCGCTCGCCTGACCCGGGCGGGCGGCGACCCGGCGGACGGCGGAACGCTCGCCGCGCCCCGCGGATGAGCCTCGGCCTCCAGGCGGGCCCGCCGCGCGGCCGCGCGGCCGGTCCGCTCACCGGCGCCGCGGTCTCGGCCTGGTCGGGGCCGAGTTGCCGTTGTGTCGCTGTGGCAGAATCTGCCGTTCGGGTCACCCCGGGGTTCAGGTCCGGGGTGGCCCGTCAGCGTGCTGCCCCGAAGCCCGCACGCACAACCCTCGCAGAACGGAGCCGAGCCTCGGCGCCAGGGGGGGGTGAGGCGCCGAGGCTCGGCTCGGAAGAGTCCCGTCGCGAGGGGGGGTGCGTCGGGACTCGGCTCTTGGGGGTCGATGGTGCGTCTGCCCTGGACTGAGCCCTTCAACCCTGGGCTCTGAAGTCTTGTTCCCAGAGCCCAGCAGGTTGAAGCGGCCTTACATGGCCATGTCTGGGCGACTTGTGGCCAACGTTGCGCGCGCTCGGGCGCGATACAGGCGCACTCTTCGACTTCGGTGCTTACGCCGCCGCGTCGAACCCGGTGTCGCGGGCCAGCTTCTTCAGTTCGAGAAGGGCGTGCTTCTCGATCTGACGGATGCGCTCGCGCGTCAGCCCGTGCTCCTTGCCGACCTCGGTGAGCGTGCGCTCCCGGCCGTCCTCGATGCCGTACCGCATCTTGATGATGGAGGCCGTGCGCTGGTCGAGGCGGCCGATCAGATCGTCCAGCCCCTCGCTGCGCAGCAGTGTCAGCACCGACTGCTCGGGCGACACGGCCGAGGTGTCCTCCAGCAGGTCGCCGAACTGGGTCTCGCCCTCGTCGTCCACCGACATGTTCAGCGAGACCGGGTCACGGGCCCAGTCCAGGACGTCGCCCACGCGCTCCGGGGTCGAACCGAGTTCGGCGGCGATCTCCGCGTGCTCCGGCTCCCGCCCGTGCTCGCGGTTGAACTCGCGCTGTACGCGGCGGATGCGGCCCAACTCCTCGACCAGGTGCACGGGGAGGCGGATCGTGCGCGACTGGTCGGCGATCGAGCGGGTGATGGCCTGGCGGATCCACCACGTGGCGTACGTCGAGAACTTGAAGCCCTTGCGGTAGTCGAACTTCTCGACGGCGCGGACCAGGCCCGCGTTGCCCTCCTGGATCAGGTCGAGCAGGGGCAGGCCGCTGCGCGGATAGCGTCGGGCCACGGCCACGACCAGGCGGAGGTTGGAGCGGATGAATACGTCCTTCGCGCGCTCCGCGTCCGCGACGAGCGCCTCGAGCTCCTCACGGGTGGCGTCCGCCTGGGCCGCCTCCTCCCCGTCGAGGATCTGCCGCGCGAACACACCCGCCTCGATGATCTGGGACAGCTCGACCTCCTTGGCGGCGTCGAGCAGGGGCGTACGCGCGATCTCGTCGAGGTACATGCCGACCAGGTCGCGGTCGGCGATTTCGCCGCCTACGGCGCGAACACTGCGTGCCGCGTCGGCGGTCTCGCCGGTGGCGGACTGACGACGGGCGACGGCACGGGTTGCCATGCGTGCTCCCTTGCGATGGTGGGCTTGCGGGTGGTCCTGGACTTCGGGTTCACCCTCCCGGGTGCCCGGCATCCGATGGAAACAACGACTGGAATCAGGACAGAATTCCCAACCCGCCCCTCGATTTTTCTGATCATGCAGTACCCTGTCCGGCCACCCAGGGAGGACAGATGCCTGTCGAACGTACAGAGGCGCAGGTCAGGCCCGGAGTCGAGGCCGATCTCGGTGCACTGACGGACCTCTACAACCACTACGTGCGTGAGACGTCCATCACATTCGACACCGCCGTGTTCACGCCGGAAGCGCGTCGCTCGTGGCTGCTCTCCCACCCTGAAGACGGACCGCACCGCCTGATGGTTGCCACGGACGTGGACTCACAGCGGCTTCTGGGGTACGCGACGTCCAGCGCGTTCCGGCCGAAGCCCGCCTACGCGACCTCGGTCGAGGTCACCGTGTACGTCGCCCCGGACGCCGGCGGGCGCGGCATCGGCACCCTGCTGTACGAGAGCCTCTTCGACGCGCTGGCGGGCGAGGACCTGCACCGGGCGTACGCGGGCATCGCGCTGCCCAACGAAGCGTCCGTGCGGCTGCACGAACGCTTCGGGTTCCAGCACGTGGGCACCTACCAGGAGGTCGGCCGCAAGTTCGGCCGGTACTGGGACGTGGCCTGGTACGAGAAGGGACTGGACGGCTAGAGGGGTCAGCCGAACTGCACCGACCGCTTCGCCATCCCCATCCAGAACCCGTCGATGACGGACTTCTGCCCGTCCAGCTCTCCGGACGCGTCGGCCGCGCCCATGGTCACGAACAGGGGGGCGAAGTGCTCGGTGCGCGGGTGGGCGAGGCGGCCCGCCGGGGACTTGCGCTCGAAGTCGAGCAGCGCGTCCACGTCACCGGCGTCGAGAGCCCGGTGGCCCCAGTCGTCGAACTCGCTGGACCAGGACGGCACTCCCCCGCCGGTGTGCCGGAGCGCCGCCAGGTTGTGGGTGAAGAAGCCGGACCCGACGATCAGCACGCCCTCGTCGCGCAGCGGCGCCAGCTTGCGGCCGATCTCGAACAGGCGGACCGGGTCGAGGGTCGGCAGCGAGACCTGGAGGACCGGGATGTCGGCCTCGGGGTACATCTCCACCAGCGGCACGTAGGCGCCGTGGTCCAGCCCGCGGTCCGGGATGTCCTGGACCGGGGTGCCGGGGGCGCGCAGCAGCTTCCGTACCGACTCGGCGAGCGCGGGGGCGCCGGGGGCCGCGTACTCGACCCGGTAGTAGTGCTCGGGGAAGCCCCAGAAGTCGTAGACGAGGGGCACGGTCTCGACGGCGCCGAGGGCGAGCGGGGCCTCCTCCCAGTGGGCGGAGACCATCAGGATCGCCGTCGGGCGGGGGAGAGTGGCGGACCAGGCCGCGAGCTGGCCGGGCCAGACGGGGTCGTCGGCGAGGGGCGGTGCGCCGTGGCTCAGGTAGAGGGCGGGCATGCGCTGCTGCGGGGCACGCTCCCCGGCTGCGAAAGACGTGGCGGCAGACATGACTGCGGCTCCCTCCGGAGGCTTTGGGCACAGGACTGGATACTTGAACTCTCAATCTCTATGACGGACGATACTCCTGGTTTGTTTAATATTCAAGAAGGGGCTCGTACAGTGGAGTACATGAACACGGCACCCGCTGAAGAGCCGCGCTGGCTCACCGACGAGGAACAGCGCACCTGGCGCGCGTACATGCACGCCGCCACTCTCCTCGAGGACCATCTCGACCGGCAGCTGCAGCGCGACGCGGGGATGCCGCACGTCTACTACGGGCTGCTCGTGCAGCTGGCCGAGGCTCCGCGCAGGCGGCTGCGGATGACCGAGCTGGCCATGAACGCGAAGATCACCCGCTCCCGCCTGTCGCACGCGATCGCCCGCCTGGAGAAGAACGGCTGGGTGCGCCGCGAGGACTGCCCCTCCGACAAGCGGGGACAGTTCGCGGTCCTCACCGATGCGGGGCAGGAGACGCTGAGCAAGGCCGCGCCGGGCCATGTGGCCGCCGTGCGCCAGGCCATGTTCGACCGGCTCACCCCCGAACAGCAGAAGGCCCTCGGCGACGCCATGCTCATCATCGCCGAGGGGCTCCAGCCGAAGGAAGCGGGCGCGGACCTGCCCTGGCTGCGCTGACCGCCGGGAGCGGCCCTCGCCGCGCCCGACGCCCTCTCCGCGCCCGACGCCCTCGCCGGACAGGGGTCTGCCCCGGCTCCGTCGTGCTCGGGAGCCGGGGCAGACCCTGGGGTTCGTACGGACGAGGCGTCCCCACCCCTCGTGCGTACGCGAAGCAGCCGGAGTGCGCGGCCGTCAGTGGGCGACGACCGGGATCTTCACCTCGTCCTCGACGCCCTCGCCCTGACCGGCGGCGGAGGAGAGGTCCGGGCGGCCGGCGTTGACGAAGGTGAGGGCGATCGCCGCGGCGGCCACGAGGATGCCGACGGCGAACCAGATCGCGTTGGTGTAGCCGTTCACCAGACCCTGCAGGTGGACGAGCTGCTGCTGCGGCTTGGAGGTGGCACCGGCGATGTGGTCCGCGACGTACGAGGTGGTCGCCGAGGCGGCGATCGTGTTCAGCAGGGCCGTACCGATGGCGCCGCCCACCTGCTGCGAGGTGTTGACCATCGCGGAGGCGACACCGGCGTCACGGGGCTCGACGCCCGTCGTGGCCAGGGACATGGCCGGCATGAAGGCGGTACCCATGCCGAGGCCGAGCAGCAGCTGCGCCGGGAGCAGCAGCCCCGCGTACGAGGAACCGATCTCCAGCTGCGTCAGCAGCAGCATGCCGACCGCGGCGGTCAGGAAGCCGGGGCCCATCAGCAGCCGCGCCGGGACGCGGGTCATCAGCCGGGCGCCGATCTGGGTGGAGCCCGTGATCATGCCCGCGATCATCGGCAGGAAGGCGAAGCCGGTCTTGACCGGCGAGTAGCCCTTCACGATCTGGAGGTAGTACGTCAGGAAGAGGAACAGGCCGAACATCGCGATGATCGCGAGGCCGAGGGAGAGGTAGACACCACCACGGTTGCGTTCGGTGACCACGCGCAGCGGCAGCAGCGGGGCCTTGACCTTGGACTCGACGAGCACGAAGGCCGCGAGCAGCACCGCCGAGGCGACGAACAGGCCGATGGTCACCGAGTCGCTCCAGCCGTCGGACTCGGCGCGGGTGAAGCCGTAGACGAGGGAGACCAGACCCAGGGTGGACAGGACGACACCGGGGATGTCGAGCGGCGAGCGGTTGCGGCCGCCGGCCGGCTCACGGATGACGAAGTACGCACCGGCGGCGGCGATGATCGCGAACGGGATGTTCACGTAGAAGGTCCAGCGCCAGTTCAGGTACTCGGTGAGGAAGCCGCCGAGGATGAGGCCGACGGCGCCGCCGCCACCGGCGATCGCGCCGTAGATGCCGAACGCCTTGGCGCGCTCCTTGGCGTCGGTGAACATCACGGCGAGCAGCGAGAGCGCGGCGGGCGCGAGCAGCGCGCCGAACGCGCCCTGGAGGGCGCGGGCGCCGAGCAGCAGGGCCTCGCCCTGGGCGGCGCCGCCCAGGGCGGAGGCGCCGGCGAAGCCGATCAGGCCGGTGACGAAGGTGCGCTTGCGGCCCCACAGGTCGGCGATGCGGCCGCCGAAGAGCAGCAGACCGCCGAAGGCGAGGGCGTAGGCGGTGATGACCCACTGACGGTTGCCGTCCGATATCCCCAGGTCCTGCTGGGCGGAGGGCAGGGCGATGTTCACGATGGTCGCGTCGAGGACGACCATCAGCTGGGCGAGCGCGATGAACGCGAGCGCCTTCCAGCGGTTGGAATTGGCGTCGGCGGCGAGCGCCGGCTTTCCTGTTTCTGACATGGGGATACCCACTCCGGGACTTCGTGTCGAAAAAGGGTCGAGAGAAAGGGACGGCTCGTCATCGTTGACGGCCGGGAAGCTTGCGGGGGACTGACGGGACGTTCCGGGAGGAACTACAGGAAGTTCCGGAGGGAACTACCGGCTGTCAGTACTGACCGGCGCGGTGCGCCGAACTCATCGATGCGATGGTCAACTCGTCGATGCGAGGGTGGATTCGTCGGTCACGCTCGGCGCATGTCCTCCACTGTGGCGGCCACTCCGGGCAGTACGGAGCGGGCCGGGGCCCGCATGCCGTCCAGGAACAGCTGTAGATGGCGGTGTACGAAACGGTCGATGCCCTGGCAGGCGGTGCCGGGCAGCGGCCGGGTGAGCTGGCTGAGCGCGATCATCAGGTCGCCGAACTCGACGTCGGGGCGCAGTTGTCCGGCCTCGCGGGCGCGCGACATCAGCTCCGTGATGAGTTCGGTGACCCGATCGCGCGCGGCGATCAGGTCGGGGTGATGCTGGTCGAAGCTCTCGGAGAGCATCGGGCACAGTGCGCCGATCCGCTCGTCGGCGGCGAAGTGCACGAAGCCGCTGAGCGCCTCGAAGGCGTCGCCGCCCTCGGCGAGTGCCCGCTCGACCCACTCCGAGGTGCGGTCCATCACCGCGCAGACGACCTCGCGGGCGAGGGCGTCGCGGTCGGGGAAGTTGCGGTACACCGTGGCGTTGCCGACGCCGGCCCGGCGCGCGATCTCGTCGAACGGCACCTCGGGGCCGAACTCGACGAACATCTCGCGGGCGGCTGCGACGATCCGCTCCCGGTTGCGCAGGGCGTCGGCGCGCGGCCGGGCCACTCGGCGCTGCACGGGGGGGGCGGTGTCCACGGTGTGCTCCTCGAAGTCGCTGGAAGTTCGGATCGCGATCCGGGGATTCGTTCCCCGTTTCGCTCGGACACAGGGCTAAACGGGGAAACGATCCCCGGTTATTTCCCGGTCCCGATGTGACCTGCGCCACACCTCTGCGGGGCCGTCGCCCGGCGCCTCGCACGGGCCCGCCGCCCGCTGCCGCCGGACGCCGGGTGCGAGCCCTCCGTACGACCTCTGCCGCGAGGCGCGCCGGCCCTCCGGCCGCTGCCGGCGTGCGTCTCGCGCGGGCCCGACGCCGCGGGCGCCGCACCGCCTCTGAAGAGGGACGTTCCGAGGATCGGCGGACACCCCCCGGCATCTCGGGCCGGCGACCCGATCGGGCTCATCCAGCGCGCGCCCGCCCGGTGGTCGGCACAGGGTGATCGCAAGGGTGCAGCCAGAAACCGGCGGCTGCCGTGGAGCGAGAGGCCCATGCATGCAGCCGACCAGCCGCCGCCGGATACGCCCGCGCCGCGTGGCCGCACTCGCCTCGGTGACCGTCCTCACGCTGGCGGTGAGCACCTCCGCCGGCACCGGGCACCTCACAGCGGGATCCACGGCGGCGGGATCCATCGCGCTGGCGCGCTCCTCGGCGCTCGGCCCCTGCATGATCAACGGAGCGGTGAGCGTGCAGATGGGGGAAGGCATGGCCACCGCGACCGGCTACGCCCGCTCCACCGGCACCGTACGGGCCCTCACCCTGATGATCGACTTCTCCGACGCGCCCGGCAAGGGCAGCGCGATGGACCGCTACGGCGAGTTCTTCCCCAAGACGCGGGACTGGTTCCGCACCGGTTCGTACGGCCGTCTCGACTACCGCCCCGAGACCCCGATCACGCACTGGCTGCGGATGCCCAGGACCTTCAAGGACTACGGCATAGAACGCGGCGCGCCCTTCGACCCCGGGTACCGGGAGCTGGTGCAGGACATCGTCGCCGCCGCCGACCCCGCCGTCGACTTCCACGACTACGACATCCTGAACGTCCTGGTCACCCCGAACGCCGGGCCCTCCGCCCTGGACACCGTCCTGTCCGTGACCTTCGCCGGCAACGGCGACGCGCCGGTCGCCGACGGCGTCCCCGTCTCCAACGCGTCCTTCGTCTACAGCCGCCAGGACGACGGCTCCGGCTCCTACGCCGACACCGGCTACCGGGTGCTCCCCCACGAGAACGGCCACACCTTCGGCCTCCCCGACCTCTACACCCAGGACGGCGGGGGCGCGGTCGGGCACTGGGACATCATGAGCGAGGACTGGGGCGCCGACAACGACCTGCTCGGCTGGCACAAGTGGAAGCTCGGCTGGCTCGACGACTCGCAGGTCAGCTGCGCGGCGATACCCGGCACCACGGAGTACACGCTCACCCCGCTGGCCCGGCCCGGCGGCAACAAGCTCGTCTTCGTCCCCATCAGCCCCAAGACCGGTTACGCCCTCGAACTGCGCACCCGGGGCGGCAACGACTCCGAGGTCTGCCGCCCCGGCATCCTCATCTACAAGGTCGACGCGAGCGTCGACACCGGGGGCGGCCCCGTCACGGTGTACGACTCCCAGCGCGACAGCGGCGGCTGCACCCGCTCCCCCAACGTGCACGCGGAACTCTCCGACGCACCTTTCGCCCCCGGCGAGACCTTCAAGGACCCCAAGACGGGGGTCACGGTCCGGGTCGCCTCCGCCGACCTTACCGGCGAGTACCACATCGCCGTCACCCGGCGCTGAGCCGCGGGCGGCGCCCGTCGCCGACCTGCTGATACGCCCCGGCAAGCACTACGGTGTCTCTTCTGAGATCCGCAACGGAGAGCCCATGCCATCGAACGTCGCACCGGCCCCCGGGGCCGGGAACGCAACCGGGTCCCGGACGTCGGCCGCCGTGGCCGGCGCTGCGGCTGCGGCCGTGCCCGCCGAGGCCGTCACCCCCCTCATCCGGGGCATCGCCGTCCTGCGGAGGCTGACCGAGGCCGACGGGACGTCCAGCCTGAGCGGACTGGAACGGGCCACCGGACTGGCCCGCTCCACCGTCGACCGGATCACCGCGACCCTCGCCCGCATGGGATACGTACGCCTCGACGGCCGGGACGCCGTGCTCGCCCCCCGCCTGATGGAACTCGGCAACGCCTACCTCGCCGCCCTGCGGATCCCCCGCCTCCTGGACGCGCACGCCGACGCGCTCGCCGACGAACTCGACGAGTCGGTCTCCCTCGCCGTCGGCGACCGAGACGGCATCCGCTTCATCCACCAGGCGACCCGGCGCCGCGCCATGTCCCTGAGCTTCCGCATCGGCGACCTGCTGCCCGCCGAACGCACCGCGCCCGGACCGCTGTTCGCCACCGAGTGGGACGAGGAGGACTGGGCGCGCTGGCGCGAACGCCGCACCACCGACCCGGAGGACCGCGGATTCCCCGCCGTACCGGCCCGGAGCCGGCCCATCGAGGACACCGGCCGGGAACCGGACACCACGCCCCCGACCACGCGGCCCGCCGCCGTCGGCGACGACTTCGAAGTCCGCACCCTCCGCGCCCGGGAGGACGGGTGGGCACTGGACGACCAGCTCATCGAGCCCGGACTCGTCGCCCTCGCCATGCCCGTGCGGGAGTCGGGACGGATCGCGTGCGTGGTGAGTGTGGTCAGCCACACCAGCCGGCACACCGTGGACGGGCTGCGGGACACACTGCTGCCGCGGCTGCGTGCCGCGGTGACCGCGATGGAGCAGGAGCTGCGGAAGGCGCCGCCCGCCGACCGGAACGCGCCGGCCTCCCCCGCGGGGCTCGCCTCCTGGACCGGCGCCTCCAAGCAGGAGCTGGGGCGGGAGTTCGTCGAGTCGCTGGCCCGCGGCCTGACCGTGATCACCGCCTTCGGCGAGGGCCGCGCCGAGCTGACGCTCACGGAGGTCGCCCAGGCCACCGGCCTCGCCCGCGCGACCGCCCGCCGCGCCCTGATCACCCTGGAACACCTCGGCCACGTCACGGCCCACGGCCGGGTCTTCCGGCTCACCCCGCGTGTCCTGGGCCTGGGTTTCCCGCCGCTGTCACGGACCTCGCTGCCCGACATCGCGGCCCCGCACCTGACCGAACTCTCCCAGCAGCTGCACGACTCCGTGTCACTGGCGATCCTGACCGGCGACGAGATCCAGTACGTCGCCCGCGTCGCCACCAGCCGCATCATGAGCGTCAACATCACCGTCGGAACCCGGCTGCCCGCGTACCCGACCTCGCTGGGCCGCGTGATGCTGGCCGACCGGCCCCGGGCCCCCCGGCCCGAACTGCGTCCGCTGACCCCGCGCACCCTCACGGACCCCGAACGCTTCGAGACCGAGCTGGCGCGCGTACGGGACACCGGATACGCCCTGGTCGACGAGGAGCTGGAGGAGGGCCTGCGGTCCATCGCCGTACCCGTGCGCGGACGCGACGGGCGGGTCGTGGCCGCGGTGAACGTCGCCATGCACAGCAGCCGCCGCAGCACCGAGGCCTGCGTCCGCGACGTGCTGCCCGAGCTGCACGCGACGGCGGGCCTCATCGAGGCGGAACTGCGCGTCGCGGGCCGCTTCCGGCGGGTACCGCTCAGCTGAGTCCGGGCGCGACCCGTGGCGGTCGGCTCCGTGCCGCAGAAACAGACCGGCCGGTAGGGTGAGCCCCCTTCTGCTGCACGGCGGTCCTGCGTGGCGCCCGCCGGGCACGCACGCACCTCCCGGAAGGGGAGAGATGGCCAGACAAGCTCGCGCGATGCAGACCCGGCGCTCGATAGTGGAAGCCGCCGCGTGCGTGTTCGCCGACCGCGGCTACGAGCGCGCGGCGATCTCGGAGATCCTGCACAGGGCGAACGTCACCAAGGGTGCCCTGTACTTCCACTTCGCGGCCAAGTCCGACCTCGCGCGGGCGGTCATCGACGAGCAGACCGCGCTGGTGACCGTGCCGGAGCACGGCTCGCCCCTCCAGTCGGTCGTCGACATCACCCACCAGTTCGCGTACGCGCTGCGCCACGACCCGCTGGCCCGGGCCGGCAGCCGGCTGTCCATCGAGGGAGTCCTCGTCGACGGGAGCCATCCGTGGGGCGGCTGGTTCGAGCTCACCGCCCGGCTGCTGGCCGAGGGCAAGGCGGCGGGCGAGGTCCTGCCGCAGGTCGACCCGGTCGAGACCGCCGAGTTCGTCGTGGCGTCCTTCACCGGCGTGCAGCTGGTGTCCCAGGCGCTCACCGGGCGGGCCGACCTGCGGGACCGTGTCGCCGTGCTCTGGCGGCATCTGCTGCCGTCCGTCGCACACCCGGGCGCGCTGGCGCGAGTCCGTCCGGAGGGGGTCACCGATCCCGCGACGACGGTGCTCGGCGGCCCGCACCGGCCGCTGCGGGCCGGCGCGTCCGGCCCGCTCGGCCCCTGACTTCGGCTCGGCGCCGGGCACCCTCGCGGCGTACGACAGCCTCTTGGCCCCCGGCCTCCTCGTCCCCTCGGCGCCTGCCGTCCCCTCGACGCCCACCGGGTGGACCGACGCCCCTGGATGGCGGACGCCGCTCGGTGGAGGATCCCCTCGCGGTACCCGCCTTCGAAAACCGGCCGCGCGGTTTTTTCCGTCACTTCCCGGCACCTCACGGCCGACATCGACCAAACGCGGCCCACTCAACTCATCTGCGAAACCCGCAGGTTGGCGCCATGTCGTGAAGACGATCTCCACGCCCCGGCCCCGTTGACAAACCGGAGAGTTGGTTTCTAGCGTCGCCTGCGAAGGACAAGAGGCTGCCAAGTGACAAGGAGCGTCCGGGTGGTTGCGTCGTGGTGAAGCAGGAGAGGTCCGGGCGAACCAGAGGCAACCTGATCCGAGCGGCCTCCACGGTCTTCGACCAGGTCGGCTACGAGCGCGCCACGCTGCTGGTGATCAGCGAACTCGCCCAGGTCACCAAGGGCGCGCTGTCCTTCCACTTCGCGGCCAAGTCCGACCTCGCACGCGCCGTCCAGGCCGAGGCCTGCACCGCGTCGGGCACCCTCCTCGCCCAGCATGCGGAGCGGCGGGGACCCGGCTTCGACATCGCCGTCGACATGGCCCACACGCTCGTACGCCTCCTGGAGACCGACGCCGTCGTGCGCGCCGGCACCCGGCTCACCCAGGAGATCGACACACCGGACGACCCGGCGGTGCACTGTCACCTCAACTGGCTCGGCAGCCTCTACCGGACCCTGCGTCGTGCCAGGACCGACGGCTCCCTGCTGCCCGGCGTGGACGTCCGCCCGGCCGCCACCCTCATGATGTCCCTGATCACCGGCACCTCGTCCCTGACCCGGACCCACGCCGAACTCGCCTTCGGCAACAGCCCGTTCAGCTCCCGAGAGTCGGCCGAACAGCGCCTGACCCGCATGATCCAACTGGTCCGCCCGGCGCTGTCGGGCCCTTGAGCGCCCCTCCGGGACGAGCCGTGGGCGCCACCGGGACGAGCCGTGGGCGCCACCGGAACACCGTGCCGCCCCACCCACGGCCCCGCACCCGCGGAGCGGGCCTTCCCGCAGGTCATCACCCCTCTACGAGCGGACCGACCCCTCTCCCACGAAAGTCCCCCCGGCCGTCGGATCACCAACCGCTACACTGTGTGCGGTGGCACAGCCGTACCCCGGCCGCGCCACCGAAAGCTCTGTCGGCATCAGGCCCGGACGCCCGGACCATGATCCGCCAGAACCCCGCCTTCGTAGCTCAGGGGATAGAGCACCGCTCTCCTAAAGCGGGTGTCGCAGGTTCGAATCCTGCCGGGGGCACAGAGAAACACCTGGTCAGAGGCCCTTCCGTCCGACGGACGGGAGGGCCTTCTTCCTCGCAGCACACATATGGCACACATGCGGCTGCGGGCAGAGGTGGGGAGCTGTGCGAGATGCCCGCGAAGGACGAGCTGGCCCGGCGCCGGTACGAGAAGCTGGTGGAGCGGCTTGAGTCGCTGATGCAGGGCGCTTTGAAGCCGGAGTACCAGGGCTACTACGGGCAGCTGGTCCTCGGCACGGACGATCTTGCGGAGATGGGCGAGCTCAAAGACGTCCGACGTGCTGCCAGGGAGGCGGGACGACGTCTCGGCTGGAAGGCGACCACTCACCTCGTCGGCGGAAGGCTCTTCGTCCTCGACGAGCGCGAGGTGCCCGAGGAGATCGAGCGGCTGGCTGGGAGTGCGGCCGCTGCTGCGATTGACCGAGCCTGGGAGGAAGGCCGCTGGCCGCGACTGACCTGATCCGAGAAAGACGCAAGGGGCACCCCACCGCATCAGCACGGCTGGGTGCCCCTTCGCTTACGGCGCTCCGGCACAGGTTAGGCACACATCACGCGGCATCGACCTCCAGGACGGCCACGGTCTCGGCGGCTTTGCGGGCCTTCCGCTCAGCCTTCTCCAGCTTGGCCTTCGCTTTGGCCAGTTGCTTGGCGCGGCGCTTGTGCATCTTCTTCGACACCTCGTCGAGACGGTCAGGAAAGAGGTGCCCGTACGTGTCGAGCGTCAGGGTCGCGGACTTGTGGCCGAGCATCGTCTGCACAACGTTGACGTCCGCGCCGCTGGCGATGGCGAGCGAGGCCGCCGTGTGCCGCAGCTTGTGCGGGGTGACCTTGAGGTGGCCCAGGTCGGCCTTCACAACCGCCGGTGCGAAGAACCGCTGACGGAAGTTCCGCGCCCTCAGCGGTCCGCCCTGCGGTGCAGTGAAGAGCAACTCCTCATCTCCGCGCCCCTGAACGTGCGGCTTCAACTCCGCTGCCAGGAACCGCGGGATCGGTACTGACCTGCGCTCATGGTTCTTGGGGGTGTCGAGGTAGAGCTTGCCGTTGTCCTCGGCATACGCCTCGACGATGTGGGCCCGGCAGGAGGCCAGGTCCACGCGACCCACCTTCAACGCAGACGCCTCACCCCAGCGCAGACCGGTATAGGCCAGCAGCAGGATGAACACCCGGTAGGCACCCGACGCGTTGGCCAGTGCGTCGACCTGCATGTCGTCGAGGTACACGTGATCGGCTGGCGCCGCCTTCGGCAGAGGCACGCCGACAGCCGGGTTGACCGCAAGACGACGGGCCTTCACCGCGTAGCCGAGAACGCGGCTGAGGACGACGTACGCCTTGCGGACCGACCTGGGGCTGAGCTTCCTCCCGCCGGTCACCTCACCGGACAGCAGGTCCGCGAGCCACTCGGCGATGTCCTCGAAGTTGATGCGGTCCAGCGGTGTGGTGCCCCACCGGGGGATCACGTGAACGTCGAGAACGCCGCGATAGCGGCCCCGGGTCGAACGCTTGAGATGGATCTGCGCGGCCAGCCAGGACTCCGCCACCTCTGCGAACTTCACGCGCGCGGCTGCGGGATCACGGTAGGAGCCCTCATTGAGGCGCGACTCCATCCTCGTCCGCTCCGCCTCGGCGTCGACCTTGCGCGCGAAGGTCTTCATCTTCGGCTTCCCGTCAGGGTCGTACCAGCGGACTCGATAGCGCCCGGGTGGCGTACGGCCCGCCCGCTTGGCATCAGCTGCGGCACGCGCGTACGCCGCGTGCCCTATGCGGTCCTCGATCCAGACCCGCGCCAACTAGCACCCCTCCCAGTCACCGCTGGGCACCGACGGGAGCGGCAGGAGTAGCGTCGCGGCGGGGATGCCCAGCGCAGTGGCGATCACGACGAGGTCGTCGATGTCGCAGCGACGGCGGGCGCGTTCGGTTCGGCTGAGAGCGGTGTTGGTCATCGGGCGGCCCAGTGCGGTGCAGCGAGCGGCAAGCTGCTGCTGGGTCAGGCCGCGCACGAGGCGTAGGTGCTCGATGGTGCGGGCGGTATGGAGGCCGGCGGGGCCTATTTCGACAGGTCGGGTTGCCATAACAGTTAGCTGTAACTTGCGGCCGGCCGCTATGGCAAGAGTTGGTTCTTAAACTCTACAGAAGTCACCCCAGGACTGAGTGGCGTTCCTCTCATCGAATTCCGGCACATCACGAGCCGTCCCTTCGGGAATGCCGTGCTACCTTCCCATCGCGCTCTGAGTATGGGCGATTCGAGCAGGTATCAGCCGAACAGTGCACCGGGTTCATCGGATGACACCCGCGCACTCCGCAACAACACCGACCTGCGGAGGTATCGGATTCCGACACCTCTACCGATAACTTCGCCGTAAAAAATTTCGGGTTCCGTGGAAGCGATTTTTGCAACCGCTCATCCACCCTTACTGTTTTCGCCTCCCCAGCCACGCTGAGAGAAGTAGTACAGAGTTTCAGAACCAACTCTGGACTTCTCTCCGTGAGGTGTGGCTGTGTTGTCCAGGCCGTTGTCCAAGACCGAAAAGGAGCCTCGTGCCGACCTCTTCTCCCCGTAGCACCAATGCCCCTGCAACCGCTGCGGCTGCCCGTGGCCCGCTTGCCACCCCTGCGGAGGTCGCCGCCTTTCTCGGGGTGCCGGTGAAGACCCTCTACCAGTGGAAGTACCGGGGCATCGGCCCCAACGTGCACAAGGTCGGTCGCCACCTGCGCTACCGCTGGCCCGAGGTGGACGCCTGGGTGAACGCCCAGTCCGCGTACGACCTCACGGCCTGAAGCCACCGGGGCAGCGAAACGGCTCTCGGCGAGCCACCGCCGAGAGCCGCAGAGTCCCTGCCTCCATCGCCCTTGAACGATCGAATCGGTGGGCCGGGCCTTGCCCCGTCCGGCCCACCGGGAAGGAACGCCTGTGGACGAATCTACGTCCCCCGCCACCGCATCCTCGATACCCACCTGGCCGCCCGTCGCCGTCCCCGGCCAGGACCCCGCCTTGGGTGCCTCCGCCGCCGAGGACGACGAGCCCAAGCAGGTCCGCGAAGGCGCGCAACTGCTGGACGAGCTGCGGGAAGCCATCGCGCGGTACGTGGTCCTGCCCAGCAGTGAGGCGCTGACTGCCGTCACACTGTGGGTGGCGGCCACACACATCCAGCCCGCCCTGCAGCATGCGCCTCGTCTGGCGGTCGTCGGCCCGGCGAAGCGGTGCGGCAAGTCACGCCTGCTGGATGTGATCACGGAAACCGTGCGCGAGCCGCTGATCACCGTGAACACGAGCCCGGCGGTCGTCTTCCGCGCCATCGGTGGCGACCCGCCCACCCTTCTCGTGGACGAGGCCGACACCATCTTCGGCAGCATCAAGGCCGCCGAGAGGAACGAGGAGCTGCGCGGCCTGCTCAACGCCGGCCACCAGCGCAACCGGCCCGCCCTGCGCATCTCCGGCCCCGAGCACAAGCCGCAGGCGTTCCCCACCTTCGCCATGGCCGCGCTCGCCGGCATCGGGGACCTGCCGGACACGGTCATGGACCGGGCCGTGGTAGTCCGCATGCAGCGGCGCAAGCCGGGTGAGCGAGTGGAGCAGTTCCGCTCCCGCCGCGACATCCCCGCCCTGCACGCCCTGCGTGACCGACTGACCGCCTGGCTGCGCCCCCTGATGGACACTGCAGCCGACCTGGTGCCGCCGATGCCGGTGCAGGACCGGGCTGCGGACACCTGGGAGCCGCTGGTGGTCGTCGCTGAACTGGCAGGCGGCACCTGGCCGGAGAGAGCACGGGCAGCGTGCGCAGCGATGTGCGCGGCCGAGGTCGGCCAGGACGACGAGTCCAACGTGAAGACGCGCCTGCTGAAGGACATCCGCCGCGTCTTCGCGTGCTACGGCGATCCCGACACCGTGCGCACGCGGGACCTGCTGGAGGAACTGCTCAAGGACCAGGAGGCTCCGTGGGCGGAGTACCGCAACACCGGCCTGACCCCGCGCTACCTGGGGATCCTTCTGAAGGACTTCGGCATCCAGGCGGCCGTCCTCCGCTTCGAGGGCGGACGGCAGGCCCGGGGATTCACCCGCACGCAGTTCACCGACGCCTGGGCCCGTTACTGCCCTGAGGAGCAGCCTCCCGACGGCAGCGGTGAGACCACCCGTCACGAGTCGGCTGTACTCCCGTAGACACCCGTCGCACACGTCGCATCGCAGGTCAGCCCCGTGACGGGTCCGGTGCCTGTGACGGGTCCTCCCGTATCACGCCAGGCTCCCGTACCTGCCCTGACCAGGCATGCGACGGGTGTGACGAGTCCGCCCCCTCCCCACCGGCAGCCCTGCCCTGTGGCTATGGCAGCCGTCTCTCCCTGGAGTACCACGCTTGCCTTCACGCACCACCCAAACTCCCGTGTCGGCGCTGACTGCCGCGATCCGCCTCGGGGTCGCCCTGGTCGGCGCGATCGGCTTCGCCCTGTCCTATGACGCCCTGCGGCAGATGGCCGTCGCCATCCACGTCCGCGGAGTCCTCACATACGCCTTCCCGCTGGTGATCGACGGGTTCATCGCCATCGGTGTCGCAGCCCTGCTCATCCTGCGCACCGCACCCTGGCGCTCACGCCTGTACGTCTGGGCACTCGTCGGGCTCGCCACGGTCACGAGCATCTGGGCCAACGCCCTGCACGCAATCCGCCTCAACCAGCAGGCACGCACCGCCGGACTGCACCTGGACGACATCACCGTCGGCGCCCTGTCCGCCATCGCCCCTCTCGCGCTCGCTGGCGCGGTCCACCTCGACCTCGTCATCAGACGCCACCCCACACCCCGCGCCCATGAGGCTGCTGCCACAACGAGCCAAACGGTCGGCCACAGCCACAACGGCAGACACAGTGCCGAGCCGCCTGCCGGTTCGGCCGATGAGACCTCCCTGCCGAAGAAGGTGCGGTGCTCGCCCGATGTGGCCGAGCGCGCGGACGTAGCGGAGGCAGCAGTCAAGGTGCCGCAGGCCCCGAAGCCGCTCACCAAAGAAGGCGGCCACGAACACGACGCCACCTTCGACGAGCTGCTCGCTATCGCCCGCACCGCACCACTGGGACGCGGGGACCGCGCCTCACGCCGCAACATCGAGGCGGCCATCCGCGCCGCTGGGTACCGCATCGGCAAGGACCGCCTGACCCAGATCAAGGACCACGTGCAGGCCGAACTCGACCAGGCCGCCCGTCGGCGGCAGCCCGAGCCCGGCAAGGAACCCGTCGGCGCCCACTGAGTCCGCAGGCACGTCTGTCACCCTCACGCTCGACTCCTCCCGCTCGTCCCCGCACAGCCCGCCGCGGGACGAGCGGTCTTGGAGCCATGACCTCTTTCCCCACCACGCACGGAGAACCGCCCGATGCACGACCCTCACCACGAAGTGCCAAGACTGCCGCAGCAGATGACCACTACCGCCACCAGCGCAGCAAGGTATGCCGCTGGACCGTCCAAGGACGGCCCCAGCGGCGATGCCTCCGCCCCGGGGGTGGCGGAGGCACTCGGGCACCAGGGGGCGCCCGACCTGGAACAGCCCGCTGACATCGCCGCAGACCCGCTGCCGCGTGCTGCCGAAGCCGCCGCGCTGCACCGTGTCGCCCGACGCCGTAAGCCCGACCCGAACGGCCAGCGCAAGGAACGTGTCGACGCCCGCTACAGCATCGCCGAGAAGTCCGAGATCCTCGCCATGGCCCGGTCGCTGAACGTCTCCGGCGCGCACTACGTCGGCACCGTCGTCATGGCCCACGTCCACGGCGACCTCGCCCTGCCCGGCCAGCGCACCGCACTCGACGACTACATCGACGAGCTGACCGCCCTGCGCAAGCAGGTCGCCGCCATCGGCCACAACATCAACCAGATCGCCAAGAAGCTCAACTCCGGCGGCCATCCACACCCTGGGGACACCGCGCTCTTGGCTCAGGCCGAACGCACCCTGACCGCCGTCGGCGCCACAGTCCGCGAGGTGGCGGCAGCCGCGAACCAGGCCGTCTCAAAGAAGGCGGCCCGATGATCGCGAAGATTAGCGGCGGCAAGGACACCGCCGGCCTGATCCGCTACCTCTTCGACACGAAGAAGGCCAAGGACCACACAGACCCGCATCTGGTGGCCTCCTGGGACGGCTTCGCCCCCGACCCCGGCCGCGCCGACGACTTCGACGCAACGAAGAGGCTCCTGGTGGCCGACCTCGACCTGCACGTCAAGCAGGCCCGCCGCCACGGCCGCGCCCCCGAGAAGCACACGTGGCACTGCTCGATCCGGGCCGCCGAGAGCGACCGCCACCTGAGCGACGAGGAGTGGGCCGACATCGCCCGCCGCGTCGTGGCCGCCACCGGCATTGGACCCGACGGCGATCCGGACGGCTGCCGCTGGGTCGCCGTACGCCACGCACCCGACCACATCCACATCGCCGCCACCAAGGTCCGGGCGGACCTGCGCACCGCACGCCATTGGAACGACTACCTCACCGCCGACCGCGAACTCGCCGCCATCGAGAAGGAATACGGCCTCCAGCAGGTCGTCCGCGGGGACCGCACCGCCGCCAAACGGCCCACCCGCGCCGAGCAGGAGAAGGCCCGCCGCCAAGGACGCAAGACAACCTCCCGCGAACAGCTGCGCACCACCGTCCGCCAGCTGGTGTCCATCGCCGCCAGCCCGGAAGAGTTCCTCCACTTCCTCGACGGCATCGACGGCGTCCGCGTCGACGTCCAGCACTTCCCCTCCGGGGACATACGCGGCTACAAGGTCGCCGTCGAAGGCGACACCAACGCCGCCGGCGAGCCGGTCTGGTTCTCCGGCTCCCATCTCGCCCCCGACCTGTCCTTCCCCAAAATCCGCGAGCGCCTCACCGGCATCGACACCCCACCCGCAACCGAGCCGAGCAGCCGACGCAAGCCGAACCCCTGGCACCAGGCCACCGCCGCAGCCGAACGCATCCCACACCACCTCGACCAGAGCGACGACACCGTCGCCCAGGCACACATCGCGGCGTTCGCCGAGGCCCTCGACATCCTGCCGCTGCTCGCCCCCGACCACCTGTTCCGGCAGCTCCAGCAGGCTGCCCTCGCGTTCGAACGCGCCTCCCGCTCCCGCATCCGCGCCCAGCAGGACCAGGCCCGCGCCCTGCGCGGCGCCGTACGCGCACTGCGCACGACACCGGTCACCGGTGACGGGAGCGGGCTGGCCATGTTCCTCGACATCGCCGTCCTGGTCGTCATCGCCGCCGCCCGCTGGCACCAGGCCCGCCGACACGACCAACAGGTCGCAGCCGCCCACCAGGCCCTGATCCACCTCCAGGCGGCCTACGAGCACGCTGCGGCCCAGCCACTGCCCGCCCTGGCCCAGCGCAAACCACCAGCCTGCACCATGGAACACCACGCACAGGAGATACGAGCCGTCCTGCCCGACCATGCCGATCAGGTCCTCGACGACCCCGCCTGGCCGGCACTGGCCGCCGCACTCGCCCAAGCCGAGACCGCCGGCCACGACCCCCGACAACTCCTCCAACACGCCGCCGACCAGCGTGCACTGGACGACGCCCGCTCCACCGCCCGTACCCTCACCTGGCGCATCCAACGCCTCGGTGAACGCCACGCACCCGGCCCACGAGCCCAGGCACCCAATGCGCATCACGCCGTGATTGACCCCGCCATTCCACAGCAGCCGCAGGCGCGGCGACGCTGATCACCCTTGCGCCCGACCGCCACCATCCGGCCTGGGTGCCTGGGGTTTGCGGTGCTTGCCGGTGCCGGAACCGAGCGGCTTCGGCACCGGCCCTGGGGGCGATGGCTCGTCGGTCTCCGGGTACAGGATGGCTTTGGCCTCGGCCAGGTTGGCGGCGAATCCGTGCGGCTCCCATGTGTGCCCGTTCCACCGCTCGATGGCGCGGGGCGCATCCGGATTCAGATGCGATGCCCGGGGCCCGTCGCCGGACACGACGAGCACGGCGCGAAGTCGGCCGATCCTGGCGTCACGGCGTTCCGCCCGGTTCTTCAGCGGCTCGTCGTCCATCCTGGCGTTCCTCGCGTCGGTGGTGGCTGCCTCAGGAGGGTAGCGGCCATTGCGGGCCGTTAGGGTTCCCGAGCCAGACGACCTGCTGGTCGTGGGAGACGGTCACGCCGAACGCGGCGGTGTTCGGTGCGCCGTACTCCTCCCAGGTGCCCACCGCCGACTCGACCGCATCCCACAGGCGGCGGGGGCCGCCCTGGCGGACCTGCCAGCCGCCGTCGTCCGTAAGAGAGAGGACGGCGAAGGAATCGGTGACGCTGTCCAGCAGGAACGTGCTGACCGGGCCGCCTTCAAGAGCCATGGAGAAGAAACGGGCGTCCGGCGCCGCGAGCTGTGCCATGAAGGCCGGCCCGGAGCTGGTGAGGGCCTCTGGCCCGTACGTGGCTCTCCGTACTGTTCCGTCGTCGGGGCCCGGCACCCTGCCGAGGCTCTCCGGCGCGTCCTGCTGGCGGGCGATCATGAAGCTCGGGTCGTCCTCGCTGAACCAGCCGCTCGCGCTATCCCCGGTGACAATGAGCTTGACCAGGCCGAGGGAGCGCATCCAGCCGCGCAGGGTGGTGAGGATGATGCCGCCCGGCCGGACCTGTTCCAGCCAGGCGGGCGGGATGCTGCGGAAGCCGCATGTGGCGATCAGCCGGTCGTACGGGGCTCCGGCGCCGTGGCCGGCGCGGCCGTCCCCCACCACCAGGTGAGGGGTGTGACCGGATCCGGTGAGAGCTTCGCGGGCGCGGCGGGCCACGCCCTCGTCCGTTTCGATCGAAGTCACGCTCTCGCTGCCGAGCCGGTGGCACATCAGGGCGGTCGAGTAGCCGGTTCCGGTGCCGATCTCCAGCACGTTCATACCGTCCTGCACGTCGAGGTCTTCGAGCATCCGGACCACGAGGCTCGGCAATGTCGACGACGAGGTGGGGGCCGCGTTGCTGATCGGTTTCGGGTCGGCCCAGTCGATGTCGTGGCCGTCGAACTGGGTCATCCATGTCTCGTCGGTGTAGACGAGCCGGAGCCACTCCTCCTTGCCGACCGTTTCCTTTGTGACCGGTTCCCAGGTGGTGACGCCGACAGCGTCGCTCTCCCGGTAGAAGCGCGGGATGAACTTGTGGCGGGGCACGGCTTCCACGGCATCCCTCCACTGCGGCGTGCACAGCCGGCCCTCCTTCTCCAATTGCCGGGCGAGCCGGCGTCGTAGATCGACGGCGGCCGTCTCGATATCGCGCTCACAGGCCACGGATGCCTCCTTCCAGGAGATCGGCGAGTGCGGCAGTCATCGGCAGACCGGTCGGCGGCTCCATCCATGCCCACTGCCCGGAAGGATTGCACTCGATGAAGATCCACTCGCCGGAGTCGGTGAGAGCGAAGTCGAACGCCCCGAAGACGAGCCCGAAGTGCTTCAGATAGGCGTGCATCGACCGCTCCACAGCGGGCGGCGCGGCAAGCGGCGTGTAGGTGTGCGTGCCGTAGTCCGTGCGCCAGTCGAGGAGACCGGAGTCGATCCGCACGGCAAAGATCTGCTCGCCGATCACCGTGACCCGGATGTCGGCGACCTTGTCCACGCGCTTCTGGAAGAGGTGCATGGTGCCGGTCACGGAGTCGTCGATCTCGTCGGCGGCCACCTCGGTGACGGGGACGGTCTGGGCCTTGCCGTCGACCAGGTAGAGCGGGACCGAGATCGGCTTGAAGATCGCCGGGCCGTGCTCCTTGATGAAGGCCCGTGCGTCGTCGGGAACGTTGGTGACGAGCGTGGGCGGCACCATGAAGCCGGCCGCCGCCGCTGCCGCGAGCCCGGCCGGCTTGTACTCGGCGTCGCCGATGCGGTTCGGATGGTTGACGTAGAGGCAGCCAGGCAGAGAGGTCAGGATGCCGCCGAGCCCGTAGCGGGCCTGGGCCGCAGCGAACCGTTCGTCCTGCTTGTCGAGGTGGGGGAAGGCGAACCCGGAGGGGCGCCGGTAGTACATGGAACGCACCGCGCCCAGGTCGGCACGTCGGCTCGGTGTCTGCACGCTTCCCCGCCAGCTGTCACTGTCGCCGCCGACGGTGGCCGAGCACGACAGAGTGGCAGGGAAGTCACCGGAGTCGAACCGCACGACCGGGACACCCCGGTCGTGCAGCTCGGCGATCACAAAGTCCGCGGTCGGGTCGTCGAGGTTGGTGACGACCAGGACCGGACGATCGTCGTTCGTCAGCGGAGTCACTGGTCGGTGTCGTTGCCCGTGTCGCTGTCCGGGGAGTCGCTGTTGCGGTCGCCCTGGCCCGTGGTGCCGGTCGCGGGATTCGTGCCGGAGGACGTGCCGTGGCCCGGGGACATGGTGGGGACCCCGGACGTGTCGAAGTACCGGGCGGTCTGCGTCTCCGCGTCCAGCATCGCCGACGCGTAGGCGGGGCCCTCGACGAGCGGGTACGGGGCGATGCGGCGCAGGCCCCACGGGGCTGCGGTCAGGTGCCCCTGCGGCAGGGGGCTGCCGGTGGGGAATCGGTCCATGTGGTTGAACACGGTCTTCCTCTCTGGTCGGGAGTTCCTGTCCTTCGTGTGCCTTACTCACCCGCACGGCATCGCGGAAGGCGGTCCTGCTGGTGCGGGGGTCTCATGGGCGCCGGGAAGAAGAGGCGCCGGGTCTGACTCAAAGCCAGACGGGATTCCGCAGTCCGTCCAGGACTCGCTGAAGAAGGCTGATGTCCGGGGCGCGGGCCTCGGCCGCCAGCCGACCGTCGCGGTACCAGCGGCTGAGGTGCTGCCGCCACGCGCTCTCGGCGCGCTGCACCTCGAAGCGGATCTCCTCGAGGACCAAGCCCGACTCGACGCGCAGTCGTACAAGGTCAGCTGGAGTGATCCGGACCGGCTCCGGGACAACCATCGCGTCGGCCTCGTCAGACATGCAGGTGGGGTTGAAGGCCAGCTCCACGCACGCGTCTGGGCGCGGGTCGCCGGCCAACCCCTCTGCGGGCAGGAGCCGTAAGGAGACAGGCGCGATCAGCATGCGGCCGGCACCCGCAGCTCTGCCCAGATGCGTTTCCCGCCGCGTACCAGCTCACTGCCCCAGGCGTGGGCAAGAGCTTCGACAAGGAGCAAACCGCGGCCGTGCTCGTCGTTCGGTGACGGCGTGCCCGGGGTGGGTCTGGTGCGGGACGTGTCCGTCACGACGATCCGGGCGGACTCCTTGCCCACCCGGGTGATCGAGGCGCCGATCGTGGCGGCGTCAGTGTGCTCCACCGCGTTGGCCACCAACTCGGTGACGACCTGCGCGGCGACGTCCACCAGCTGAGGCAGGCCCCAGGTCTGAAGCACCAGCACTATGTCCCGACGCGCCTGAGTGACGGACTCCAGCCTCGCCGCATACCGCTCCTGGTAGCGCTGTGGTCCCACCGTTGCAGCCGTCATGGTCATCGTCGCGTCCCTTGGAGGTGCTCGCGTTCGGGGTAGCCCAACCACCGGCCGTCGGGGCGTTGTCGCCTGAGGAGGATCGGCTCGGGGACATCCGCAACGAAACCCACAGTGACAGCCTCCCTACTAGGCTCGTTCGGTGGTGCATACGACGGTAGAGAGCCGTGATCACAGCTAGAAGTGACCGCAAGTACGGGTGGTTTGCTGCGGACACACGGGAATGGGGCTGTTCATGCAGTCGACTTCGCGACAAACCCTGACCGGCAGTCAGGGATCAGGCGGGCGCCCGCGCACGGGCGTCATCTCCGGCTATGTCTTCCGGGTCATCCGAGAGCAGCAGGGACGTACCCAGGAGGACACAGCCGAGCAGCTGCGCGTGTCTGCAGACACGATCGCGGGCTGGGAATCGGGCCGCCGCCCGCTGACCGCTGTACCGGTTGGGCAGATGCTCGTACACCGTCATCGGCTGATGCACATGGGCACCGCCCCGGCGCTCCTGCAAGCCCTCGATCGTGCCCTGGAGGCGGACGTCCTCCTCGCGAGCGCCCTCGACGACCAGGCCGACGTCGCGGCAAGCCCGCTCGGGGCCTGGGTGATGCAGCGTGACCTCGTCGAGGTCCTCGCATGGCCCCTCAACCACGTGCCGCCCCAGCCCGTCCGCGACCTGCCCGCCTCGCCACGCAAGCGCAGAGGCCCCGCGCCGGCCGGGCCGGAGCTGTCGGTCGCAGACCGCGCGCGGTTCTTCACACAGATGCGGCGCACCGCGGAGCAGGCCCGAGGCGAAGACCAGTTCCTGCTCCGCCGCCAGGCCCTCTACCTCTCCGGGTACGACGACCAGGACGACGCCCCCGCATGGCTCGCTCACCAGCAGGCGACAGAACGCCCTGGCGGCTGGCTTACGGGCTGGCTCAACTCCCGGTCTGTTGCCGCGGTCTCGGCCCGGCAAGGGGACCGGGACCGCATGAGTCATTTCATCGACGCCGCCCTCATCGACGACGACGCCGGCGAGGCCGCGAACCTGAACTACTGGGCCTACTGGATCGGCGAGACGGCCCACCTGGAGCTGAGCGACGACTTCATCGCCGCCCGCACCCCTGGACCGTGGCCAGGCGACAAACTGCTCGCCCATCTCTCGCACGGCCTCGCACCGCATCACGGCTACGTCGACCTCAATATCCACTCCGTCTGGTCTCTGCTCCAGGTACGGCCCAACCTGCTGCGATCCGGAGCAGCAGGACGCGCCCTGCGCGACAGGCTGCCCGTGATGTTGGATAGCCGGGAGCTGTCGGCGCGCGGGCGCCGGGAGCTGGAGAGCATCCGGTACGCGATCCGCCTCGCCGAGGCGTGAGAGGAGTCCGACGGTGGCTGAAGACCTGTCCGCGGTGGCGCGCTTCCTGTACGAGGCGGGCACGCTGAAGCAGACCAAGCGCACAGGCTGGTGGATGGCCGGAGTACGCGACCCCGAGTCGGTGGCGGAGCACTCATGGCGCACCGCTCTCCTCGCGACGATCATCGCGAAACTGGAAGGCGCCGACCCCGCACAAGCCGCGTTCCTCGCGGTATGGCACGACTCGCAGGAAACCCGTACCGGGGACGTGAACTACCTGGGCAGGAAGTACGCCCCACAGGCAGACCCGCGAGCGGTCACCGAGGACCAGGTCGCGGGCATGCCCGAGATCCTCGCCACCGCGGTACGCGAGCTGGTCGCGGAATACGAGGCGAAAGAGTCCCCAGAGGCCCTCTGCGCCCGGGACGCCGACAAGCTGGAATGCATGATCCAGGGCATCGAGTACAAGGCCCAGGGCTACGAGAACGCGCAGCGCTGGATCGACAACAGCCGCCGACGACTCACCACGAAGTCCGCCAATGAGCTCGCCGACGCGGTGCTTGCGACCAAGTCTCTGGATTGGCTGCGCGCAGCCCTTGGGGAGACGCAGAGCTGACCTCGTCCGACGGAACCGGCACTCAGCCCTCGGTGCCCCGGCCGGGTCGCCCGAGCGACGTCGCTACCCGAACCGCAACCCGAACGTCACTACGCTGACCGTGCCCCCGGCGAAGGGGGAGACCATGACGTACGACGGCGGCCGCATCAAGGTCTGCTGGACGAGGGCGTCAGCGATGCTTGACGTCTGCCCTAGACGATCTTCCGGCGGTTGTGTTCGCCGGAGTTGCGCACGACCACCCTCCTTCCTGGTGATGCGGGGGACGGTGGTGATCAGTTCGGTGCCCTGGAAGACATGGATGCTGGTCTCGTCCGGGTGGGCGGTGACGACCTGGCGGGCATGACCGCGGCCGAGCTGGACGCGCTGTCCGGCGATCACGAAGCCACCGGCGCTGGGCGACGGCAGACACCCGTCCTGCACATGCTTCGTCGCGGGCAGGACACAAGGCCCTTGCGGGCGCGGGCACTTGTCCGCCGGGGGGCCTGCGTCGGAGCGGGAGGTCACCGGGGAGTACCCGGAACGCCTTGTGGCGGCCGAGTGGGCGTACTGCCCGGAAGTCTCGTCGGTCACCGGCCGTCAGGTGCCCGTGGAGGGGTGTGCTTCTGCAAGCCGATGTGCCGGGCACATCCCGCATCCACAGGTGCAGAACCGTATTGGAGCAGTCCCGCCCCCGCCTGGCGTCCCCACGCGGAGGCGTGCCCATAGCGTGCCCATAAGACCGGACAACCACGGTAAACAGCGGTGCGAAACCAGCCCTCGAAACTGCACCCCGGGTGGCATACCAGCAGGTCAGAAGCCGTGTCGCCATCCAAGCGCCGTCGCTTCTTCGACGTCCGCGGCCTCGTGCCCCGCCCGCCGAAGATCACGGTGGGGCAACCCCCTGACCGGCGAATCCACAACCACCGTCTATGAACGCGGCCTCGTCCGCCTCGTCCGCCCCGTCCTCGCCCACCTCGACGGCCTGCTCTGCACCGCCCGGATGCGAACCGGGGTCGAACACGTCCCGGTGGAGGAATACCGGCAGACCGGCCGGGCCTGGGCGTGCGAGTGATCTCGCACCGGAAGGCGCTATGCGATCCACGAGCAGGCAATTCGCATACGCCTCCCGTTGCCACCACTGTGCGGTGTGCCGGTACCGCCGCCGAGTTCCTCGGTGACACTCGGCGGGTGCACCATGTGGCGGGCGTCGAAGCGCGATGAGCGTGCGATGCTGGAACCCTGGAGCCCGCCGGGTCTGTGGACCCCGCGTTCTCACCGGCCGGGATGGCATGACAGCCCCAGGACGGCGATGCGCATGACCAAGCAGCAGTGCCGGGATCGTGAGACCAGCCGGCACCCCGCACCGAGGAACGGGCCACCCGCCTCCAAAGGCTGGGCAGGGTGAGCGTCTCCGCTCCGGCGCAGCCGTCCGTGCTCGCGGCCGGGGTGGTGTCGGCGGCGGTCGTCTCGGGGGACGAAGTCCTTCGTGCGCTCGGTGTCGTCAGGGGGGAGGGCCTCGGTAGCGAGGAGGCCGCGCGACGGCATGCGCAGTTCGGCCCCAATGCGGTCGCCACGCACCGTGCCCGGGTACTCCCCGTGCTGTGGCATCAGCTCCGTTCGCCCTTGCTCGGGCTGCTGGTGGCGGCCGCTGTGGCGTCCTTCCTGGTGGGCGAGCGAGGCGATGCGGTGATCATCGGGCTGATCGTGAGCGCGTCCGTGGGACTGGGCTTCGTCAACGAGTATCGCGCCGAGAAAGCCGCCGAGGCACTGCACTCCCAGATCCACCATCAGACCGTGGTGCTGCGCGACGGCCGGGCGGCCCTGGTGGATGTCACGGCGCTGGTCCCCGGTGACCTGGTGGAACTGCGTCTGGGTGACATCGTCCCGGCGGACCTGCGGCTGCTGGAGGTCACCGGCCTGGAGTGCGACGAGTCGGTCCTGACCGGCGAGTCGCTCCCGGTGGACAAGACCACTGCCGCGGTCCCGGCCGGGACCCCGCTGGCCGAATTGTCCGGGTGCGCTCTCATGGGCACGGTCGTTCGGACAGGCGCTGCCCGCGGCGTGGTGGTGGCCATCGGAGCACACACCGAGTTCGGCAAGATCGCCGCCGGGCTCGACACCCACCCTCTCGACACCGAGTTCCAGGTCGGCCTGCGGCGCTTCTCCCTGCTGCTGGTCTACGTGGCGGGCGCGTTGACCAGCTCGATCTTCGTGATCAACGTAGTGCTTCACAAGCCGATCATCGACGCCTTGCTGTTCTCGCTGGCCATCGCGGTCGGTATCACCCCGCAACTGCTGCCTGCCGTCGTCTCGACCAGCCTGGCCGCCGGGTCGCGCCGGATGAGCCGACGCAAGGTGCTGGTCAAGCGGCTGGTCTGCATCGAGGACCTGGGCGATGTCGATGTCCTGTTCACCGACAAGACGGGCACGCTCACCCTGGGCCGTATCGAGTACATGCGCGCCGTTCCCGCCGGTGGCCACGATTCCGAGGCGGTGGTGAAGTGGGGACTGCTCAGTACCGAGAACGCGGCGCGGGATGCGCGGGACGTCGGCGGGAACCCGTTGGACCAGGCCCTGTGGCGGTCTCCGGCCGCCGCGGGCGAGCGGGCCGCGCTGGACGTGTACACCCAGGTCGCGGTGCTGCCCTTCGATCACGAACGGCGCATGATCTCGGTCCTCGTGCGGGACAGGGACGGCCGTTCGAGCCTGGTCACCAAAGGCGCTCCGGAAACTGTCCTGGACCGCTGCGTCGACGTCCCGCCCGGAGCCCGCGACGCGCTGGCGGCCGAGTTCGCGGCGGGAAACCGCGTGATCGCCGTCGCCACCCGGCCCGTCGCCTCCGGAGCGCGGGCCGTCCGGCCCGGAGACGAGAGGGAGCTGAGCCTGATCGGGCTGCTGGTGTTCCTCGACCCGCCAAAACCGGGCGCCGCCACAGCACTGCGCAGACTCGCTGACCTGGGCATCGCGGTGAAGGTCGTCACCGGCGACAACGCCGCGGTCGCCGCCAAGGTCTGCCATGACCTCGGCCTCACCGACGCGGGGGCGATGACCGGCAGCGAGGTCGACGCCCTTGACGACGCACAGCTGGCCGAAGCGATCACCGGGACCACCGTCTTCGCACGAGTGAGTCCCGAGGCCAAGGCCCGTATCGTGCACGCGCAACGGCGCAGCCGCGGCGGCGTGGCGTTCCTGGGCGACGGAGTCAACGACGCACTGGCCCTGCACGCGGCCGACGTGGGAATCTCCGTCGACTCGGCCACCGACGTCGCCAAGGACGCGGCCGACGTCATCCTGCTGGAGAAGGATCTCGACGTCCTCGCGGACGGTGTGGTCGAAGGCCGCAGGATCTTCGCCAACACCATCAAGTACGTGCTGATGGGCACCTCGAGCAACTTCGGCAACATGGCCTCCGCCGCGGGCGCCTCGCTGTTCCTGTCCTTCCTGCCGATGCTCCCCTCACAGATCCTGCTGAACAACCTTCTCTACGACAGCAGTCAGCTAGCCATCCCGACCGACAACGTGGACGAGGACCAGCTGCGCAAGCCCTCGCACTGGGACATCGCCTTCATCCGCCGCTTCATGATCTCTTTCGGGCCGCTCAGCTCGGTGTTCGACTTCGTCACCTTCGGCGTCATGCTCTGGGTCTTCCACTCCGGGCCGGCCCAGTTCCGTTCCGGCTGGTTCGTCGAGTCGCTGGCCACCCAGACTCTGGTGATCTTCGCCATCCGCACCCGGCGCATCCCGTTCTTCCGCAGCCACCCCAGCCTGCCGCTGACCCTCGCCGCGCTCGGCGTCGTCATCATCGGCGCGGTGCTGCCGGCCACCCCACTTGCCCACACCCTGGGCTTCCAACCGCTTCCGGGAGGGTTCTTCGCCACGCTGGTCGGCATGATCCTCGCCTACCTGGCCCTCGTCGAAATAGGCAAACGGCTCTTCTACGGAGCTGCGGTCGCGGCTCCTGCGGTTCCCCGGCACTACGCCGGACGCCGTCACCTGCGGCGCCGTGCCGGCCGCTTCAGCACTGCCGCGCCCCACCCCCCGCCGGTCGACGGCCCGCCGTGATGCGGACCGTGCCGTGCGGCGAGCGGCGCACAGGGACGCCGGATCACCCCGCGGTGGGCCGGCAGGCGCACGTGCGCCTGCCGGTCCACCGCGGGCTCGCCACCTACAGGAGCGCTCACGTGGTTTCGGTCCCTCCGTTCGGTGCCGGCACGCGAGCAGAACTGGCCAGGTCGAGGGGCGGTACGAGCGAGGGGGACGGCGGCGCCGTTGCGCCGGCCGCGTTCGCTTCGCGGGCGATGAAGGAGCCGAGTTCGCCGATGGTGCTCATCAGCGGTGCCGGGAAGACGACGGTGGTGTTCTTGTCCACACCGATCTCGACCAGACTCTGCAGGTTGCGCAGTTGCAGGGCGAGCGGATGGGCCATCATCGTGTCGGAAGCGTCGCCCAGAGCGGCAGCGGCCAGGGACTCACCCTCGGCGTTGATGATCTTGGACCTCTTCTCCCGCTCGGCCTCGGCCTGCCTGGCCATCGCGCGCTTCATGGACTCGGGCAGCTGGATGTCCTTGAGCTCGACCAGGGTGACCTCCACGCCCCATTCGGCGGTGGTGATGTCGAGGATCTGACGGATGTCCAGGTTGATGCGGTCGGTCTCGGACAGGGTCTCGTCCAGGGTGTGCTGACCGACGACCTTGCGCAGGGTGGTCTGGGCGATCTGGTCGATCGCGGAGTTCACGTTCTCGATCGCGATGACCGACTTGACCGCGTCGACCACGCGGAAGTAGGCCACGGCGGAGACGTCGACGCTGACGTTGTCCTTGGTGATGATGCCCTGGGACTGGATCGGCATGGTGACGACCCGCAGTGACACCCGGTGCAGGGCGTCGACGAACGGGATGATGAACCGCAGCCCGGGGGAGCGTGTTCCGACGAGTCGGCCGAAGCGGAACAGCACGCCGTTCTCGTACTGCTTGACGACCTTCACGGCCATGGCGAGCACCAAGAGGGCCACGAGGCCGACCACGACGATGAGAACGATCAGGAGTTGCATGCTGGGCTCCTCGGGACGAGGACCAGGGCGTTCGCGCGAGGTCCTGGGAATGGGTCGGCGGAGCACGTGACACCAAGGGGGGCGAGCACACCGTGATGTGCTCGTGGCCCGTCGCGAGGGGCGCGATTCACCGGGACCGGCACCTGAGGCCGTGAGAATCCGAGAACCTGAGGACCGGCCGTATGTCCAGCATCGTTCGTCGGGGACCACACCGCATGGGCCGAACGGTCCCCCACCGTGACGGCCCCCGTACGGGCGCAGGGGTCAGCCCTGGTCCGTGGGGAGGGGGGCGGCCCAGTCAAGGGTGGTGCCGGTGGGCCGGTGCGGGGCGATGGTGAGGGTTCCGCCGAGTTCCGTGGCACGGGTGCGGAGGTTGGCCAGTCCGCTGCGACGCGTGCGAGCCGGGTCGATGCCGCGGCCGTTGTCGGAGACCCGCAGCATCAGATGCGTGGCGGTGGCCTCGACCGTGACGTCCACGGCGGTGGCGTGGGCGTGCCGGGCGGCGTTGGCGAGGGCTTCGCGGAGCACGGCGAGCAACTGGTCGGCGATGTCGTCGGCTACGCGAGTGTCCAGCAGGCCGGTCATGCGCAGGGCGGGAGTGAAACCCAGGGTCGCGGCGGCGCCGCCCGTCTCGGCGACCAGGCGCGACCTCAGGCGCGTGCGCCCGGTGCTGTCACCCTGTCCCAGAGCGTAGATCGTCGATCGGATGATCTTAATGGTGTCGTCGAGGTCGTCCACGACTTGTTGGATGCGCTCCACGGCCTGCGGGTGGTCGGAGACCTGCGAGAGGACCGATTGCAGGGTCATTCCTCCGGCGAACAGGCGCTGGATGGCCAAGTCGTGCAGGTCGCGGGCGATGCGGTCACGGTCGCCGAGGAGCAGGAGTTGTTCGGCGGCGCGGCGGTGCTCGGCGATCTCCAGGGCGAGTGCGGCGTGGTTGGCGAATCCGGCGATCATGGCGACGGTCGCGTCGGTGAAGGCGGAACGGCCCGGAAGACCGGCGACCTGCAGGACGCCCCGCACGTGTTCGGGGGTGCCGAGCGGGACGAGGAAGACCGGCCCCAGGAGCATGGGGACGGTGTCGTGTTCGGTTCGAGGGTCGGACCTCCAGTCGTCGGTCGTGATCGTCTCGCCGGAGGTATAGACCTTCGCGGCCAGCGTGGTGGCCGGCAGAACCAGCCCGCGTACGCGGTCGGCGTTCTGGCCGGAGGTGGCTTCGACGACCAGGTCGCCGGTGCCGGGGATGGGCACGGCGAGGGCGACCAGATGGGCGTCGGCCATCTCGCGGATGGTGGCGGTGAACGTGTCCAGGACCTCGGCCGGGGCGGTGCCGGACAGCAGGCTGCGGGTCAGTTCGCTGCTGGCCGTCAGCCAGCGTTCGCGGCGCTGTACCGCCTCGTACAGCCGGGCGTTGTCGACCGCCACGCCGGCCGCCGCGGCCAGCGTCGCCAGCACCGCCTCGTCATCGGTGCCGAACTCGGCGCCACCGCGTTTGTCAGTCAGGTACAGATTGCCGAACACCGCCTCACGCACCCGGACGGGAACGCCGAGGAAGGTTCGCATCGGCGGATGCCCGGCCGGGAAACCAGCGGCGTCCGGGTGCTCGTTGAGATCGGCCAACCGCAGCGAGTGCGGCTCGCGGATCAACAGCCCGAGGATTCCCCGGCCCTCCGGAGGGTGCCCGATCGCGGCGAGGGTCTCCTCGTCCATCCCGTACGTGATGAACTCTTTGAGACCGCCTTCCTCGCCCAGTACGCCCAGCGCCCCGTACTCGGCGTCGACCAGGGTGACCGCGGACCGCACGATCTGGCGCAGCACCGCACCCAGGTCCAGCTCGGTCCCGACAGCCAGAACCGCCTCCAGCAGTCCGACCACCCGCTCCCGGGCGGAACGCACTCGCGTGATCTGGGCCTGTACCTCCTCCAGTTGCTCGTCCAACCGGATGCGGGGCGCCACCCGATCTCCGGTACGCCGCGTAGCGCCCGTGTCCTCGTCCACGCCGACTCCCCTCGGGAGGCCCCCGATCCCTCCAGCATGCACCCGAGAAGCCTCCATCGACCCGCCATGGAGGAGCACGACGCTTGAACGTTCGAATCGAGCAGGTAGCCGACAACCGACGCGGCCGACGCCCCACGGCCGGCCGCGACAGCGAGCCGCGGGCCTTCCTGTGACCGAACGTGTGCGCCTTCTGCGGCGAGGACAGGCGATGCGCGGAGGGCAGGTCATCAGGGCGCTCTCCGGCTCCGGCTCCGGCTCCGGCTCCGGCTCCGGCTCCGGCTCCGGCTCCGGCTCCGGCTCCGGCTCCGGCTCCGGCTCCGGCTCCGGCTCCGGCAGGGAGTGGCGCTCGCGGAGGTGACGCATGCTTGCTGCACGAACCGGGCTACGGCCTGGGTAATAGCCCGTTCCTCTCCAAGGAAAGCAGCAGATGCGCCGCCCGCCACGGCCGGGAGTAGCCTGACAGCTACCGAGAACTTTCGGGCGCACGACGACCATGGCGGCGCCGTTCCCTGCGAGTGACAGACACGGGCAGCCGGAAAACCGCCCGGAACGGATCGCACGATGAACGCCATCACACAGCCCGCAGAAGGTGCGGCGCCAGGTGACGGACACTCCTACCGGACGCCCTTGTCCCGGTTGCGCCTCACGCCGGACGTCAGCCATGGCCCGCTGGACGGCGCATGGTGGCCGCGCTGCGACGCCCTGGAACTGGAGCTGCCCGCGCTGGTCGGCTCCTTGGATCCGAGCATCGGCACCGTCACCCGCGTGACCGTGGGGACCGCCGCGTGGCCCGATGCCCCACAGGAGGTGATGGCGCCCGGCCATGTGATCGAGGTGGCCCTGAGCGACGACGACGCCGAGATGCACGCCATCACCGTGGACTGCGGCACCGTGGGGCGCTGGGAGCTCCTGGTGGTCCCACCGGACGAACCGGCCGACACGGCGGCCCGGCTGCTGACCGCCGCCTCCGACCCCGCGAACCCACTGTCGGCTCCGCGCCTGCTGGCACTCGCCGAGGACGGCCTCGACGGGCAGGACACATGGGTGTCAGAAGGAGGAGCCGGAGCCTGACCTAGGTAAGCAGCCCGACCCGGCCGGCTCCGCCTGACCGGCGGATCGGGCGTCCACAACCCCGTGATGGAGCCATGGCACCGACAGATCCTTTGCCATCCCGGCCCGCCCCCCGCGCAAAGCGGACCACGGCGGGTGAGGGGATGACGGCAGGACGGCGCGCGGACCGCTCCGAGAGCTTCGGGGAAGCTCTCCTCGGAAAGATCCTCGACAGCGCGCACGAACTCCCGCCCCATCTCATCGGGCCCCTGGTCGCCGACGTGGTGGAGCGGCTCGGTGGCCGCCGACCGCAGGTGCTGTTGCAGGACTACGGCCAGCTGCTGCTCGTACCGCTGCCCGGTGAGGGCCTCACGGGCGGGGAACCGCACGTGATCGACGACTCCGAGGCGGGCCGCTGCTTTCTCGACGCCCAGCCCGTCGAACTGGCCGAGGCCGACGGCGTACGGCTCCATCTGCCGCTGCTGGACGGGGGAGACCAGGTGGGGGTCATGGCGGTGACGCTGGACAGAGCCGACGACCACGACCGCCGCCTGCTGCACAGGATCTCCGGCCTGGTGGCCGACCTTCTGGTGACCAAGCACGGCTACTCCGACCTGTTCTTCGGTGTCCGACGGGGTGAGGCGATGAGCGTCGCCGCGGAGATCCAGTGGTCCCTGCTGCCACCGCTGGCCATGATCATGCCCCGGGTCGCCGTCGCCGGGATCCTGGAACCCGCCTACGACGTGGCCGGCGACAGCTTCGACTACGCGCTGAACGGCGACGTCCTCCACGTGGCGATGATCGACGCGATGGGGCACGGACTGGACGCGGCCACGATGGCCACCGTGGCCATCGGCGCCTACCGCCACGCCCGCCGCGCCGGCATCGGACTGTCGGAGATCTACGCGTTCATGGACCGCGCCGTGGCCGAGCAGTTCGGTCCCGAGCACTTCGTCACCGCGCAGATGATGCAGCTGGACACGACGACGGGACGGGTGCAGTGGGTCAACGCCGGGCACCCGCCGCCGGTCCTCGTCCGCGACCACCGCGTCGCACAGCGTCTGGCCAGCCCGACCACGCTTCCCGTCGGCCTGGGTGGTTCGGTGCCCCGGATCAGCGAACTGGGGCTGGTGCCCGGGGACCGAGTCCTCTGCTTCACCGACGGAGTGGTCGAGGAACACAGAAGCGGTGGGGAGGAGTTCGGGGAGGACCAGCTGATCGACTGCGTGAACCATCTGGAGAGGACCGGGCGCGGTATCCGGGCGGTGACGCGGTCCCTGTCCCACACGCTCAAGCGTGCGCGGGGCGGACGGACCAGCGATGACGCGACCCTGCTCATGGTGGAGTGGCGCGGGTGACCTCTCGCCCCCGCCGTCCGACAGTGCGGTCACTGCTCCTCGCCGCCGGGAAAACCCGCCGCCGGGAAACGCGGAGTAGTGTGGACAGTACCGAGGGCATCTCGCACACCGGCTTCCACGCCGGGTCGTTCCCGGCGAAGCATGAAACCCGGGCCGCCGCAGAGGTGGCCCGGAGACGGGTCCGCATCATGTCGGCGACCTTGTACCCCACGCTGCCGCACCCCGAGCCCGGCGCAGCCCCGGCCGCACGTCTCGCGTTGAAAACCGACGGCACTTCCCGCGGACTCCTGGACGGAGCCTGGTGGCCTCGCTCCCGGGACCTGCTGAGCGAACTGCCAGCGCTCACGGACGTGTTGGACCCCCTGTGGGGCCGCATCACCCGTATCGCCGTCAACCCGGAGCACTGGCCGGTCATCCCCCGCAAGGTTCCCGTGAGCGGGCACATCGTCAAGGTCGGCTGGTTCACTCCGGAGATCGATCCGCACAAGCTGCTGCTCCTCTCCTACGGCACCGGCCGCTGGGATCTGCTGGTCATCCCGCCCGGGACCGGGGCGGAGCCGGCGGCCCGGCTGATGGCTGCCGCGTCCGACCACGACGGCCCGCCACTGACCGCGAGCGCGCTGATCGCCGCGGAGGAGGCCCGGCACGGCGTCCTGGCGGGCGACCAGCCACTGGACCCGGACGAGGCTTGGGAGTATGAGGGCGGCGCCTCCGCGGTGTCCGCTGCCGTTCCCCAACAGACCGGTCCGCCCGGCCGGGCCAGCCGGCTGATCATCGGTATGTGAGGTGGCCACCATGAGCGCCTTCCTGACGGCCACCGCCTTCCTGGTCCTCGTCGCAGTGGCGGCGTACGTGATCCACCGGCTCGGGCTCCAGCACGCCGACAGGATCGCCGCGTACCGGTACAGCACCCCCCGGCCCGGCCGCCGCGGCCGGGCCGCGCCACCGTCGGCTCGGTCCGCGGCGACGCGTGCCCGGGGCGTACACGCGGGCCCCGGACCACGCGAGGAGCGGCCGGGGCCCGTGGACCGAGGCATCTGAGGACCTTGAGCACCTGAACCGAGGCGTCATGACTCTTCCGCGGCTGAGCCTCTACCGGCACGACCGGGGCACGCGGGCCCTGGTCACCCTGGCCGGTGTCATCGATTCCGCCACCGCGCCCCACGTGCGCGCCGCCCTGGAGCGGTGCCTGCGGGACGGCATCACCCTCATCGACGTCGATCTGACCACCGTCGACCGCTGTGACGACAGCGGCCTGAGCGTCTTCCTCGACGTGTCACGGCACGCCGCCGAGAATCACGCGTTCCTGCTGCTGCACCACCCCTCCCCGCAGACCGAACGACTGCTCACGGACACGGGCTACAATCGTCTGCTCTATGCGATGAGGCCGGGAGGGGCCCGGCGTCATCGGGAGTGGCGCCCATAGGAGCGTCCCCAGCCAGCGGGTCGCCGGGCAGCACAGGCGGGCACTGGTCACCCTGGCCGTTGAGGGAGTCCGGGAGTCCGGCCCCGTGGGTCTCAATCGGCGCGTCGTGCCCGGTGGCGGACTCCGTTGAGCTTGACTCGCGGAGAGGCTGTTCCAGACCGGCCGAGTCGCGTGCGTGCGCGAGCGTCTCCCGCGTCAGTCGCTCCGGGGTCCGCGCCGGAGCGGCGTAAGGCTCCAGCAGCAGCCGTACTCGCGCCACCGGAGCGGTACGCGGCTTGACCGGCCTGGGGTCGAGCACTCGTCAGTGTTCAGCCGGACCGCTCCCAAGGCCCGTCCGTCAGGGCGTGAGGCACCCCCGGTGGGGTACCCGCACGGAGACAGGAGGGCCTGCGCAGCCGCTGACCGACGAAGCAGACGGCCTCCCGACACCATCGACTCCCCGACTCCAGAATCGCGTGATGCGTCCGCACCAGGGACGTCGTAAAGCCCTTCCAGCGGCCCGGTCCCAGCGGGGCAGAGCCGATCGGCCTTGTCCGGAGAGTTCCACCGTCATGAGCAGAAACACCGCGGTCCGCCCCCCGCCCCCGGAGGCGTCCGGAAGTGACTTCGCCCGTCTGTCCAGAAAGATCGCCGCTGCCGGGCTGATGAGGCGCCGTCCCGGCTACTACGCGCTGCGGAGCACGGTGGTGGCCGGGCTCTACGTCGGTGGGTGGGCAGCCCTCGTGGTCCTGGGCGACAGCTGGTGGACTCTGGCGGTCGCAGCCTTCCTCGCCGTCGTCTTCGGCCAGGTCGCCCTGCTCGCCCATGACGCGGCGCACCGCCAGGTGTTCCGTCGGCGTCGGGCCAGCGAGGTGTCCGGACGGATCGCCGGTGCCGGTATCGGGATGGGATACGGCTGGTGGCAGGACAAGCACACCCGCCACCACGCCAACCCCAACCACGAGGAACTCGACCCCGACCTCGACCCCGACCTGCTGGTCTGGTCCCAGGACCAGGCGCGGGCCGCCAAGGGGCTCCCCCGGCTGATCGGCCGCCGGCAGGCGTTCCTGTTCTTCCCGCTCCTCACCCTGGAGGGCTTCAACCTGCACGTGTCGAGCGTGAAGGCATTGGCCAACCGCTCGCTCAAGCACCGCGCGCTGGACGGCGTCCTGCTCTTCGCGCACTTCGTGCTCTACCTGACCGTACTGCTCTGGCTGCTGCCGCCCGGCATGGCGATCGCCTTCCTCGCCGTCCACCAGTGCCTGTTCGGCGTCTACCTCGGTTCCGTCTTCGCGCCCAACCACAAGGGCATGCCCATCCTCCTGAAGGGCACGGACCGCCCGGACTTCCTCCGTCGCCAGGTGCTCACCTCACGCAACGTGCGCGGCGGCTGGTTCACCGACATCGCACTGGGCGGACTGAACCACCAGATCGAGCACCACCTGTTCCCCAGCATGCCCAGTCCCAACCTGCGCAGGGCCCGGACCATCGTGCTGCGCCACTGCCAGGAACTGGGTCTGGATTACGTGGAGACCGGGTTGATCGCCTCCTACCGGCTGGCCCTCGCCAGTCTCCACCGGGCCGGAGCACCACTGCGGCAGGCCCGCGTGCCCACCTGAGACACCTGCCGGAGCCATCGTCGGAGACCGTGCTGCGGTCACCACCGGCACGCCCCCGAGTGGCGGGCCGCCCTCGCCCCCGCCGTCCGAGACCGTCGAGCCGGTGCGCCGGTCGCGTCGTGCGCCGGTCGCGCCCCGCGCCGCCCCGTCAGCCCGACGTTCCGCGCCCGCTCCCGGTGTCGATGAGGATCTGTTCCGCCTGGCTGATGTTGTCCGCCCGGACCGCCTGGGCCATCGCGGCGCGGGCGGCGTCCGGTGCCGCGTCGGGCGGGACCACCAGCAGCGAGAAGATGTCCCGGTCGCCCCGGGTGATCAGTACCGTGTCGTCACCGACCGGGAAGGAATCGATGTGCACCACGCGGTCGTCCACGACGATGCGCGTCGGGAGATCTTCCCAAGCTGCGGTGTCCAGCCCCACGCGGGTCACGGGGCCGAGGTGGGCGACGAGGGCACTCAGCAGCGCGGGCAGCTCGGCACCCATGTCCCGCGAGCGCGGCCACCACGCACCATCGAGGACACCTTCACGTGATGGGATCGTCTCCAGCCGGAGAAGCGCGCAACCCGGCCGCACAGCCTCGTGGACACCGCTGGGCAGACGCCGGGGAACAGGAGATGTATCCGAGCTGGTCATGAGGACCACCCGTCTGTAGGGCAGGTGCGACAACGGGACCGCCTCGCACCTGCCACGCTACTCCAGGTGCCACGCGAGCCGGCGTCTCCGAAATCGCCCTCTATCGACCGGCCCCATCCGGAACGGATCCAGCACACATGAGGCCGGGAAACCCCGTGAACAAACGAGAACTACGGAGGAGTGTTTGCCCAGGCCAGGCGACCTGCAGCGAGCATTTCACCAGGTCGCAGGCCCATTCGGGGAAAACTCCTAAAGCGGGTGTCGCAGGTTCGAATCCTGCCGGGGGCACCAGCGCAAAGGCCCCGGACCGATCATGGTCCGGGGCCTTTGACATCCATCTTTGGCATCAACGGCGCTGGTCACTGACGACCGGGGCGCTTCCTGAGCAGCCGGTCCATGTGGCTCATGGCCTCGCGCTGGGTGTCCTGCGCGACGTGCGTGTACACGTCCATGGTGATGCTGATCTGCGAATGCCCGAGGATCTCCATCACGACGCGGGGCGCGACCCCGGCCGCCGTGAGGAGGGTGGCAGTGCCGTGCCGAGCGTCATGCAGCCGGATCACTCGGAGGCCGGCCGACGCGGCGACGCGGGTGAAGGAGCGGTAGACGTTCCGCGGCTCGACCCGGCGCCCGGTGCGGGTCGTGAAGACGTACCCCGACTCCTGCCACCGCTCCCCCGCCTTGGCGCGTCCTGTCGACTGCCGCATCCGGTGCCGGCGCAGCGGGGCGATGCACAGCGCGGGCAGAGGGACGACACGACGACGGCGGCCCTCGGGGTCGTCGTCGTAGAGGACACCACGGCGGCGCTGAGTCTGCCGGCGGACGTGGAGGACCCGGTTGTCCAGGTCGAGATCCGACCACCGAAGCCCGCTGGTCTAGCCCCGCCGGAGCCCCATGTCGACGGCGAGCACAAAGGCCGCCAAGAGCGGATCTCGACGGGAGGCGGCGAGGAAGTCGAGGTCTCGTCGAGCGTCCAAGTGAACGTGCCGGATGCGGCTCCACCTCGACGCCCTGAACCACGCCCGCTCCACGGTGTATGGGTCGACGGCGGACGGGATAGGAGCTGCGGTGAGTGGTGGGTCAGGGAGGTATGTACCGTCTCCGCAGACGATCACAGGGGAGGGATCAAGTGTCGAGTGATCTCCAGTTCAGTTGGAGTCTGAACGGATCCGGTTGGGCAACGTATCGAATCTCGGATGGTGAGTCGGAGCAGAAGTGCAGTCCGAGCTACTGCACGAATGCTCTTGCTGATCTACTCGTCGGCGTTGCAGGGCTGTACGGACCTGACGCTGCTCGGCGGTTCTCGTTCGACTTGGAGCCCCCAGAAGTGAGGTGGGTCCTCAACAGCCGCGGGACAGCCGTCGAGATGGGTATCTACCTGTTCCCTGACATGTTCAAGAGCTTCAATCTGCCGGACGCCGAAGGCGAGCTCTTGTGGAGCTCGGTCCAGTCGCGCAGCACTATCGGTCACGTGGTCATGGAAGCCGCGCAAGACGTCCTTCGGCTGCACGGCGAGGACGGGTACCTGAAGAAGTGGATGCAGCATCCCTTTCCCGTCGCCGAGCTACGAGAGCTCCGTCGCCTGCACCTGGAGCGGGACGCCTGCGATCTGCCGCACGAGTTGTCGCCCCTGAAGTAGGTCGTGTCCCTCGCGTGCCCGATCGGACGGGGAACCACGGGCAACAGCGGTGCGGAGCGGGCATTGGGCATGGCGAAGGCTCCCGGCCGATCTTGCTGGTCAGGGACCTTTCACCTGCGGTGGGTGTGGGATTTGAACCCACGGTGACTCGCGCCACGACGGTTTTCCAGACCGTGTGCAGGACACAGGTTGCCGACGCAGCCCCCACGCCGTGAAACCGGCCACTCACGAAGATGCCGACGTCGACGGGCAGTGCAATGGAGGTCCTTCCAAATTCCCGGTGGGTGGCGACCCCGGGGTGCCGATGCCCCCCAGAAGAGCGCTGACCCGAAAGGGTCGCCCCGTCGGCCGAGCTGTACTCTGCGCGCGAGGAGGGGACATGACCGATCAAGAGCCCGTGCAGGACGCACTCTTCGAGGCCGCTGCAAGCCTTGTCCGCATCGCCGGAGTGATGCTGTTGATCATCGTCGTGCCGACTGTCCTCTTCATGGGGACCATCTGGATGCTGTTCTTTGGCTTCGGCCCCTGACCGCATACCCTCGCCGACCAAGAAATGACGATGCGACCACAAGCGTTGTCCCCCGGGGCTCCGCATGCTCGACCGCGAACGTGCACGGCGACCGGGCCAGGCCCTGGAAGTAGGTCGGCCGGTGTCGCAGCCGCCGGCGATAGGCCGTGCCGTCGACAATGATGCGCCGTGCGCGCCCGGCCCAGGTCAGCCGATCAACCACCCCGTAGATCAGTTCAGCTTCCCAAGCTCATGCCCCTCATGAGCTGCTTGGCGAGCCGTGAAGAGCGGAACTCGTTGTCAGAGCCGCACTGTACGGTCCGGCCTCATGGCCGAGAGACCGACGACGAATTGGCGCAGGGGCATAGCCCAGGAAGCCGCGGAGCTTGCCGCCGGCACTCTGGATCCCGACTGCGCGTGCATGGTCGACCTATTCCCCGACGAGCTTCTGTCGGCAACTGATGCCGTCCTGGACACCTTTGAGGCCGAGTTGCCCACACTCGCCGGAGGAGACGACGAACGCGTCTTCGCCGTGGCGCAGCGCGTGGTCCTGGCCCTGAACGCGGTGAACGAAGCTCACGACCAGTGCGCGTTCGAGACCGATGAGCGCGAGCAACTGTGCACCTACATAGACGAGGCCCTCACCGAGCAAGGGGTCGACGTCGCGGCCCTGACCGCCAGGCGCGGACTCGGGCGGCATGAGCTCACGGACCAGTGGCGGGATTGGTGAGCAAGCCGACGTCGTAGCAGGTCAGGGCCCGCGACACCAACAGTCGAGGGGGCTAGGTTGAGGTCGTGGACGAAGAAGCGATCACCATCAGGCTCACGCGCGATCAGGCATTCGTGCTGTCGGACTGGCTCTACCAAGTCATGTTCCAGTCCGACGACCTTCAGGAGATCGTGCGCGACCGAGCCGTCTGGTCCCCGATCTACACCATTTCGGGAACGCTGGACACGACGCTCGGCGAGATCTTCATGCCTGACTACGGTCCGCGCCTCGAAGCGGCCAAGCAACGCCTCCGCGCCGCCCTGTACGGCGAAGCCGACGAGTCAGCGGCGCTGAGCGGGGATGGTGCTATCGCACCACAAGCGCACCAGACAGAGCGGGGAACGGCGGGGAGCCACGGTGACAACGACTCGGTCTGAAGACGCCATCATCCAGCCGTTCGTCCAGGTCAGCACCCAACCCCGTCCCAAATGAGCGCAGCTTCCCAAGCTGATGACGCCGTCACCAGGAGCCGTTCGGACGCGATCCCCAGGCAGAACGTCCCCAGCCGCGGGTAGCAGTGGCGGCTCGCAGGCAGAACCGTGACGACTGGTCGGGGGCCCTGCCGTTCGGGTGGATCCTCTACTGGGGGGTGTCTGGGACGGTCAGAGCGAACCGCGCCCTCGGCTGAGAGTAACGGTCCTTTCCTGGTGGATCGTGAAAACGAGCGGTTGATCAGACGTCGCACCGACGTCCCTGCGGCCCGTCAGATCGCTGACCACGAACGGCGGCTACGACGTGAAGCTCACGCCCGGAACACGGCAGCGAGGCGAGCCGACTTCACCTCCTGGTGGTCAGGTGGAGGAGGGAGCGCTGGTCGTAGGGGTAGAGCCACGGGCTCCAGTCACCTTCTTGGAGGTGGGAGATCGCGATGAGGGCGTCGGCGGCGTTCTTGCAGTGTGGGTGGCGTGCCGTGAAGGACGCGATGCGGGGTCGTTGCGTGAGCAGCCAGTCGGCGACGGTCTGCGGGTCGCCGTCGTACCACCACCAGAACTTGAACTCCTCCCACAGGAAATCCGTCCCCCAGCCGACTGCCAGTCGGACGAGGCCGGCATCCGCGGCGGGGCCGGAGAGGCCGGCGATGTGGTCCAGCCATGGCTCCAGGCCGCCCGTGGCGTGGGCGATGCCTTCCAGGAGGTCGCGGATGTCCTTCGGGGACCGGCCGCCGGTGAGGGCGAGGGTGAGCAGTGCCCGGAACGCCTGCTCGACCGCGGTGCGCTCGGCGACCGGCCAGCCGACCAGTTCGGCCCCGTACCGGCCGAGACCGCGCAGCTCACGGGACGGGTCGGTGCCAGGGCCTTCCGGACCCCAGTGACGCACGGCACGCGGTATGAGGCGGCGCCACAGGACCGCGTACTGGTCCGCGTCCCAGTGATCGACGACCTTGCCCATGAAGCCTGCGAGGAGGTCATCCGGCACATCCCGTGGATCACCGCCGAGGATGCGCAGTTCCGCTTCCGTGAAGCAACGAGTGCACCCCTCCACCGGCCGGTCGAGCTCCGGAGGGGAGGCGAAGATCCGGTCCACCTCGGCGAGGGCGAGCCGCCACATCGTGTACGGGTCGGGGACAGACTGATCGAGCATGACGGCTACCCACCGGGACTCCGCACCGTGGGCCGGGCGAAGAGCGTGACATTACACCGGTTCCCGCCCGGCGGGTACCCGTTTCCCGACGCGGGCGAGGTCGAGATCCGCAAGGTCAGGCCGACTGCCCGCGCCTGAAAGCCGGGCATGGGCTGCCCGGCCGTCTCTGGGCCGTGAAAGGTGGGCCGACGTCGATGGCCGAGGGGCCGCGGCGGGGGCTCGCGATCATCGACGCGCGCCGCCGAGCCCTCCCTCGCCGGCTGCCACCCGCTGCCCGACGTCCGCGGCGACCTGCTCGCCCGGCTCGGGCGTACGGCGGAGGCGCGCGAGGAGTTCGTCCGGGCCGCGGGCCTCGCGCGCAACGAGCGGAAGCGGCAGTTGCTGCTGGGCCGCGCGGCCCCCTGCGAAACGCAATCTCCTTCCCCCGAAACTCTGTTCCCATGCGTCTCGGTGGGATCTACAGTTGCTCAGCCCCTGTGCGGGGCCTGTGTTCGTGATCCATGGGGGGTCGACAACTTGAGACTGTTCACGCGCCGCCGTGCCGCGGCGCTCGCGACCGCGGCGGCGCTCGCCGCGGTGGGCACCCTGGCGAGCGCTCCGGGCGCCGCCGCGGACGACGCCGGGCCCTGGCCGGGCACCGAGGGCAAGATCCTCACCGACGGCCCGACGCTGGTCGATCCGGCCACCGGAACCGCCACCCAGGTGGGCACCCACATGGGGAGTTACGCGACCTGGGCCCCGGACGGCAGCCGGATCGTCTCCGAATGGGGCCAGCTCGCCAGCGAACGGCCCGACGGCAGCTCGCGTTTCAGCCTGCCCTGGGCGACGGGCGTGCGCTCCAGCGCCGAGCAGAAGGACATCACCTTCTGGTGGGGCGGCCGATACGTCGTCTACTCCACCGGCGGCCAGCTCGTCTACGGCCCCTCCGACGCCTCGTGGGCCCCCAAGCCCCTGCTGTCGGCCGCCCAGGAGCCGTCCACCGTCTGCGACGAGGACCCGACGGTCGGCCCGAACGGCCTGATGGCCTTCTCCCGCCGCATCAACTACGGCTGCTACGACAACGACGGCGTCTGGGTCTACGACTCGTCCGCGAGCACGGTCAAGCGCGTCCTCACCGACGCCGCGCAGCCCGCGTTCTCCCCGGACGGCACCAGGCTCGCCTTCGTCCGCAACGTCGGCGGCGGGCTCAGCCGGCTCTTCACCGCGAACGCCGACGGCACCGACGTCAAGCAGATCACCGTCGACGGCCGCGGCTACGCGAACCCGTCCTGGTCGCCGACCGGCACCCGGATCATCGCCGACGTCCACACCTCCGGCGACAGCTCCGACGTGCACACCACGGAGTACGTCGACGTGGCCACCGGCGCGACGACCGCGGTCCCCGGCACGCCGCAGGGCAGCAACCCGAGCTGGCAGCCGCTGCGCAAGAACTCCGCCGGCCGCGTCTGGGGTTCCGACGTCTACGCCAGCAACATCGCCTCCTCGCGCTGGACGTGGAACACCTACGGCGGCACCAAGGTCCCGGGCCTGATGGACGCCAAGGCCGCCGTCCTGATCAACCGGGACGACTCGGCGTACTCGCTCACCGCGCCCGCCCTGGCCGGCAAGAAGCACGGCCCGGTCCTCGGCACCACCAGGAGCGGCCTGACGACCGCGGTGAAGAACGAGCTGAAGCGCACCCTGAAGCCGGGTTCGAACGTCTACCTCATCGGTGGCACGTCCATCCTGACCAGCACGGTCTCCTCGCAGGTCACGTCCCTCGGCTTCACTCCGAAGCGGCTGTCCGGCACCGACCGCTACGCCACCTCGGTCGCCGTCGCCAAGTCGGTGACGAGCAGCCCGAAGTACGTCTTCCTGGCCACCGGCACCGACTACCACTCGGCGCTCGCGGCCGCCTCCGCGGCCGGCGCCGACGGCACGAGCAGCGCGGGCAGCGTCGTACTCAACAACGGCAACTCGCTGTCCTCGTCGGTGAAGTCGTACCTGAACAGCCTGAACCCGAACAACACCATGATCATCACGGTGGGTTCCTCGGCGAAGTACTCGCTGACGCACACGCACTTCTCCAACTGGCCGTCGACGTACACGTACTACCCGATCACGGGCTCGACGAACGAGGCCACCTCGGTCGCGGTCGCCAAGTTCTGGTGGACCGCGCCGAGCACGGCGGCGCTCGCCTACACCAACTCCTGGCGCGGCGGGGTCTCCGCGGGCGCGGCCATGAACGTCTTCGGCCCCGTCCTGTGGACCGCCAAGGACAGCCTCTCCAGCGAGGTCAAGAGCTACCTGCTGCGCGAGTCGGCGAGCGCGAACTCGGTGTTCGCGTTCGGCGGCACCGGTTCGGTCGCCAAGGCCGCGCTGGACAGCGCGGGCGCCGCGATCAGCGCGAGCGCGAGCCAGTTCGTGTACCACCCGTACTACGACGGCGTCGTCACGACGGCCTCCCAGCAGAGCACCTACGCGGCCCGCACCAACGGCGGCCAGCCCGCCACGGTCGCCCGCACCGGCCCGACGGGCGCGGACCCCCACCTGGACTCGCTCAAGACGGTCCAGCACCAGTAGTGCGGCTGGGCGGGGGCGCCGATCAGCATGGTCGGCGCCCCCGCCATACGGGTCAGGAAAACCGTCGCCGCTTGGGGCCGGACGGCTTGGCCTTCTTGCGGAGTTCCTCCGGCTCCACCGCCGAGCCGCGCTTCTTGACGGTCGGCGTCCCGATCCCGCGCTCGCGCAGCAGTGCCTTCGACTTCCTGACGTTGCAGCCGGCCTCGAAGCCTGCACGCGACCGCGCCGCCGAGCCGGCGCATCAGGCAGGGCCGGCCCTTCGGCGTTTCAGGCGTCGTACCACAGGCGTGCCCCGCCCGACCGACGCCGGTCTCCGGACGAGGCGCCGGCCCATCACCCCGATTCCGTGCGACGGACCCGCCCTCCGGCCGCGTAGAGCAGACGACGGATTCACCCACGGAGGGGACTGCACAGTGAGAGCGCGTGCACTCAAGGGGGCGGCACTGAGGGGTGCCAGGGGTACGGCGGTCGCGGCGGCGGCGATGGCCGTGCTGACCGCGTCGCAGGCGCCGAGGGCGGCCGAGGCCGCGGAGGCCGCGCGGAGGGCGGCACCCGCCGACCACGGCCTCGGCGTGTCCGGCGACACCCCGTACCGCACCGGTCTTCCCCCGCTGCGGACACGGAAGAACGGCTCGGCACAGGGGGTGGCTGTCGACGGCGCCCTGCCCGCCAGTGTGTTCGCCGCGTACCGGCACGCCGAGGAGGAGCTGGCGCGCAGCGCGCCACGCTGCCGGCTGCGCTGGCAGCTGCTGGCCGCGATCGGCCAGGTGGAGTCCGGGCAGGCACGGAGCGGCCGGGTGAGCCGGGACGGTACGACCGTGACGCCCATCCTCGGCCCGCGGCTGGCGGGCGGGGCCTTCGCCGTCGTGGAGGACACCGACGGCGGCGCGTACGACGGGGACGCGGCGTACGACCGCGCGGTCGGCCCGATGCAGTTCATCCCGTCCACCTGGGCCCGCTGGGGAGCGGACGGCAACGACGACGGACGCACGGACCCGAACAACGTCCACGACGCGGCGCTCGCCGCCGGCCGCTACCTGTGCGCGGGCGGCCGGGACCTGTCGGACCCCGCCGACCTGGACCGGGCGATCCTGGGCTACAACCACTCGGACGCCTATCTGCGCACCGTCAAGGCGTGGTACGCGTACTACCTGACCGGACATCGCGTGGTGCCGGACGCGGCCGACGGATCCCGTTCGGACCGGCCGAAGCCGTCCCGCCCGAAGAGGCCGAAGTCCTCGTCGCCGAAGCCGTCGGACGACCGGAAGCCGGGCCCCGGTCCTTCGCGCACGTCGTCGGCGCCGCCCACCTCACCGTCCCCCAGTCCGTCCCCCGAGGCCGGCGTCCCGAAGGAGTCCGAGACGCCGCTGGTTCCCGTCCCCGAACCGCCCCTCACGCCGCCCAGCGGAAGTGTGCTGCCCGACGCCGGGCCACTGACCACCGGCAACGGCTGGAACACGATGGGCGTCTCCCCCTCCACAACTGCCACTACCCGGCGGTAATGTCGCCACCCGCCGGAAGCACAGGACCGGCGAGTGAGCGCGAAGGGGCCCTCATGGCGACGGACATGCCTGCGGACACGGCGGCCTCCGAGGAGCGTTGGCAGCGCATGTGGAGCCATCGCGAGCAGCTGCTCAAGGTGGCCCGGCGGCGATCCATGAGCCGGGAGGACGCCGAGGACGCCGTTCACGAGGCGATGCTGCGGGCCGCGGAGCGCCCGGACCTCGACGACGAGCGGCTCGGCGCCTGGCTGACGACGGTGACGATGCGGCTGTGCGTCGACCGGCACCGGCAGGTCAACCGCGAGGCCGAGGTGGGCAGCCGCCCCACACTCGTCGCGCCGGGCCCGGTACCCGTCGAGGAGGCGGTGTGCGACCGGGCCGAGGCGAAGTGGCTCGCCGTGCGCAGCGGTGAGCTGCCCGCCCGGCAGGCGGAGGCGCTTCGGCTGAGGTCCGAGGACCTGGACGTGAGCCAGGTCGCGGTGCGGATGGGGCTCAGCTACCGGACCGTCGAGTCGCTGCTCGCCCGGGCCCGGCGGACGCTGCGCGCCTCGCTGGCCGGGACGCTCGGGCTGGTGCTGTTCCTGGTCGGGCGCGGGCGGCTGCGCGGGGGCGGCAATGCCCAGGCGGTCGTGGCCACCTCGACGGCGGTGACCCTGGCGGTGGCGGGGTTCGTACTCCCGTACGCGCTCGACGCGGGCGGGAACGGTCCGGCGCCGCGGCCGGCCGTGTCCAGCGACGCGCAGGCCCTGGGCGGCGAGGCCACGGGCCGGGGGCGCGCCCCCGCAACGCCCACCGCCGCGCCCTCGGCGCCCGGGGCCTTGGGCCGGACACCCTCACCCGCCGGGAGCACGCCCCTGCCGGTGCACGTGCCGTCCCTGCCGGTGCACGTGCCCTCCTTGCCGGACGTGTCCGCGTCCCCGCTCCCGGAGCTGTCCGCGCCGCAGATCCCGCAGATGCCCGAGGTGCCGAAGGTGCCGGGCCTGCCGACGACGTCGGTCGCCTCGTCGGTCCCGTCGCTGCCCCCGGCCTCGGCCGTGCCGGCCGCTCCGCTCTCCGTCCCCGCCCCGAGGACGCTTTCGGGCACGCCGTCGCCGACGCTGCCGTAGCGCCCCGTACCCGCGTCCGCAAAAAATCTTCGTCCGCCGCGACGGACGCCCCTCCCCTCCCCGTAGAGCAGATGTAGGAGCTGCTCCACAGGCGAAGGGTGGAACCGGATGGGTGTCGAGATCTGTGTGGAAGGGCTCACCAAGTCCTTCGGCCACCAGGTCATCTGGCAGGACGTCTCGCTGACGCTGCCCGCCGGGGAGGTCTCGGTGATGCTCGGCCCCTCGGGGACGGGCAAGTCGGTGTTCCTCAAGACGCTCGTGGGGCTGCTGAAGCCGGAGCGGGGCTCGGTGAAGGTCGCGGGCCGGGACATCACCCGCCTGCGCGAGCACGACCTCTACGAGGTGCGGAAGCTGTTCGGCGTGCTGTTCCAGGACGGCGCGCTGTTCGGCTCGATGAACCTTTACGACAACATCGCCTTCCCGCTGCGCGAGCACACCCGCAGGTCCGAGAGCGAGATCAAGCGGATCGTCCTCGAAAAGATGGACATGGTCGGGCTGATCGGCGCCGAGGGGAAGCTGCCCGGCGAGATCTCCGGTGGTATGCGCAAGCGGGCCGGGCTCGCCCGTGCCCTGGTCCTCGACCCGGAGATCATCCTGTTCGACGAGCCGGACTCGGGCCTGGACCCGGTCCGCGTGGCCTACCTCAATCAGCTCATAGTCGACCTCAACGCACAGATCGACGCGACCTTCCTGATCGTCACCCACGACATCGCCTCGGCCCGCCAGGTGCCGGACAACATCGGGCTGCTGTTCCGGCGCGAGCTGGTGATGTTCGGGCCCCGCGAGGAGCTGCTGGCCAGTGACGAGCCCGTCGTACGGCAGTTCCTGAACGGCCGGATGCAGGGGCCGATCGGCATGGCGGAGGAGAAGGACGCGGCCCAGGTCGAGCAGGAGTTGGCCCAGATCGACGAGGGCGGCACGGCCGATGCGCCGACTCCCCGCCTGCTTCCCGGCCCCGGCATCGTCCGCCCGCCCCGCTGGGAGGCGATCGCGAGACGCGAGGCGGAGCTGCACGGGACGGGGGTGACGGGTGCATGAGGCTCTCCCCGACGGGTGCGCTCCGGCACTCGGGCAACCTCTTCGCGATGGCTCTGGACGTCGTCCGGACCCTCCCTCGACGTCCCTTCCAGGCGCAGGAGTTCATCCAGCAGGCGTGGTTCGTCGCGAGCGTCACGATCCTGCCGACGGCCTTGGTCTCGATCCCCTTCGGGGCGGTCATCGCGCTGCAGATCGGCAGTCTGACCAGACAGTTGGGCGCGCAGTCCTTCTCCGGTGCCGCGTCCGTGCTCGCCGTGCTGCGGGAGGCCTCGCCGATCGTCACCGCGCTGCTGATCGCGGGCGCGGGTGGCACGGCGATCTGCGCCGACCTCGGGGCGCGCAAGATCCGGGACGAGATCGACGCGATGCAGGTGCTCGGCATCGACCCGATCCACCGGCTCGTCGTACCGCGCGTGCTGGCGTCGATGGTCGTGGCCGTGCTGCTCAACGGCCTGGTCTCGGTGGTCGGTGTCGCGGGCGGCTACTTCTTCAACGTCGTCCTCCAGCACGGCACGCCCGGCGCCTACCTGGCGTCCTTCACCACCCTCGCCCAGCTGTCCGACCTGTGGGCGGCGGAGATCAAGGCGCTGGTGTTCGGGGCCATCGCGGCGATCGTCGCCTCGTACAAGGGGCTGACGGCGCAGGGCGGTCCGAAGGGCGTGGGCGATGCCGTCAACCAGTCCGTGGTGATCACCTTCATGTTGCTGTTCGTGACCAATTTCGTGATGACCGCCGTGTACTTCCAGGTCGTCCCGCAGAGGGGGTAGCCGATGAGACCGCGAGACCTCCTCGATCGCCCCTTGCGCTCTCTCGAAGAGCTGGGCTCCCAACTGTCCTTCTACGGCCGCTCCTTGGCTTGGACGGGCCGTACCCTACGCCGCTACAAGAAGGAGATCCTGCGGCTGCTCGCCGAGGTGAGCTTCGGGCGCGGCGCGCTCGCCGTCGTCGGCGGCACGGTCGGCGTGATCGCGTTCCTGTCCTTCTTCACCGGCACCGAGGTCGGCCTCCAGGGCTACGCGGCCCTCAACCAGCTCGGCACCTCCAACTTCGTGGCGTTCCTGTCGGCGTACTTCAACACCCGGGAGATCGCCCCGCTGGTGGCCGGACTCGCTCTGTCCGCGACGGTCGGCGCCGGGTTCACCGCGCAGCTCGGTGCGATGCGCATCAGCGAGGAGACCGACGCGCTGGAGGTGATGGGCGTCCCGTCGTTGCCGTTCCTGGTGACGACGCGAATGATCGCCGGCTTCGTCGCGGTGATCCCGCTGTACGTGATCGGGCTGCTGTCCTCGTACCTGGCCGCCCGCACCATCACCACCGGCTACTACGGACAGTCGACCGGCACGTACGACCACTACTTCCACCAGTACCTGCCGCCCGTCGACGTGTTCTGGTCCTTCGGCAAGGTGACCGTCTTCGCTCTGCTGATCATCCTGGTGCACTGCTACTACGGCTACCACGCGAGCGGCGGCCCGGCCGGTGTCGGTGTCGCGGTGGGCCGGGCGGTGCGGACCTCGATCGTCGCCATCAACGTCCTGGACTTCTTCCTGAGCCTCGCGATCTGGGGCGCCAACACGACCGTACGGATAGCGGGGTGAGTGGGGTGAGCATGCACAGAACGAGACTCAGGCTGTACGGCATCGCGTTCCTCGCCGTGCTCGCGCTGTTGCTGTCGCTGGCCGTGGCCGTCTACAAGCAGGCGTTCACGCCGGTCGTGCGCATCACGCTGCAGGCGGACACCCTCGGCAACCAGCTCGATCCACGCGCCGACGTCAAGCTGCGCGGGCTGCTGGTCGGCGAGGTCCGGGGGGTGCACGCGGACGGGACGAAGGCCACGCTCGACATCGCGCTCAAGCCGGAGTACGTCGCGGACATCCCCTCGGACGTGCACGCGCGGCTGCTGCCCAAGACGCTGTTCGGCGAGAAGTACGTCGACCTCGTCGCTCCCGCCGGAGCGGCGCACGCGTCGGCTCGGCCCATCCGCGCGGGCGACGTCATCACCCAGGACCGCACGAAGGCCGGCATCGAGGTGCAGCAGTTGATGAACGACCTGCTGCCGCTGCTGCGCACGGTCCGGCCGGGTGAACTCAACGCCACGCTCTCGGCGTTCGCCACCGCTCTGGAGGGCCGCGGTGACCGGATCGGCGACAACCTCGTGCGCGTCGAGGGCTATCTACGCCGCATCAACCCGCACATGCCCTCCCTCAAGAAGGACATCACTCGATTCGCTGACGTCGCCGAGGTGTACGGCGACGCCGCGCCCGACCTGATGCGGATCCTGCGCAACACGGTCACCACCAGCCGAACGATCGTCGAGAAGAGGGACCGGTTGGCCTCGGCTCTGCGCGCGACCGCCTCCGTGGCGGACACGGCGAACGACGTCCTGTCCGAGAACGGCGACCGGCTGATCACCCTGGGCCGGGTCTCCCGCCCCACGCTGGAGCTGTTCGCCCGCTACTCCCCCGAGTACCCGTGCCTGTTCCAGGGCCTGGTCCGACAGGAGAAGGCCTCGGAGGACGCGTTCCGAGGCGGCGAGATGCGGATCACCCTTGAGATCGTCCGGCCGCAGGGGGCTTACCGGCCCGGTGAGGAGCCGGTGTACGGCGAGCGGTCCGGCCCGAACTGCCGTGGCCTGCCGCATCCGCTGGTGCCCGGGCCGAAGCCCCACCTCAATGACGGCACGTCGGCCGGAGGTTCCGGCGGCGCGCTCCCCGGAGGTGTCGACGTGTCCGCCACCCGGGCCGAGCAGCGGGCCGTCGGCTCGCTCGTGGCCCCCGTCATGGGCGTTCCCGCGGACCAGGTGCCGCCCGTGGCGACGCTCCTGTTCGGACCGCTCGCGCGCGGGACGGCGGTGAGTGTCGCATGAGCAGCTCAGGATCCCGGCAGATCGCCGCCCCGCTGATCAAGTTCAGCCTCTTCGCGCTGGTCACGATCGCGGCGACGGCCCTGCTCGCCGCCACCGTCGTCAACGTCTCCTTCACCCCCAAGGACACCTATCACGCGGTGTTCACCGACGTCACCGGGCTGGAGACCGGCGACGACATCCGGGTCGCCGGAGTGCGGGTAGGAGAGGTCGAGGGCATCCGGATCAAGGACCGGACCCTGGCGGAGGTCACGTTCACCGTCAGCGCGGACCGGCCGCTGCTCGCCGGGACCCACGCGGTCGTCCGCTACCGCAACCTGGTGGGGCAGCGGTACATCGCGCTCACCGAGGGCAGAGGCGACGTGACCGCCCGGCTGCGGCCGGGCGGCACCATCCCGCTGTCCCGGACCCGGCCGGCGCTGGACCTCACCGTCCTGCTGAACGGCTTCAAGCCGCTGTTCGCCGCGCTCAGCCCGGGCGACGTCAACCAGCTCGCCACCGAGATCGTCCGGACCCTCCAGGGCGAGGGCGGCACGGTGAACAGCCTGCTCGCGCACACGGCCTCGCTCACCAGCTCACTCGCCGACCGCGACAAGCTGATCGGATCGGTGATCGACAACCTCAACACCGTCCTGGAGACGCTCGACAAGCGCGGCTCCCGCTTCTCCGGGCTGCTCACGCAGCTGCGCCGGGTGGTCTCGGGGCTGTCCGCCGACCGCAGGCCCATCGGGGAGTCGCTGGTGAGCATCGGCGACCTCACGGACGTCACGTCGGGGCTGCTGAAGGACGCTCGTCCACCGCTGAAGGACGACATCGCCGGGCTCCGCGATCTCACCGGAACGCTGAACAAGAACGAGAACACCGTGGAGGGCGTCCTGAAGCGGCTGCCGAACAAGCTGGAGAAGCTGACGGGGACCGCCTCGTACGGCTCGTGGTTCAACTTCTACCTCTGCGACTTCGACGGCCGGATCGTGCTGCCGAAGACCAAGCGGGTGATCACTCCGGAGCTGCACGTGGCACGGGCGAGGTGTGGCGGATGAGCATGCGCATCAGACGGCGCACTGTCCGCCGACCCGAACCACTGGTGAAGGTCCGCGTCCTGCCGCCCAAGCTGCCGAGACTCCCCAGGCTGCTGCCGAAGCGCAGACCCCGACCCGAACCACTGGTGAAGGTCCGCGTCCTGCCGCCCAAGCTGCCCAGGATCCGGCTCGAGCGCCCGCGGCTGAAGCCCTTCCGTGAGCGCAACGCGGTCGTCGTCGGCGCCGTCGGCCTCACCGTCTTGGCGCTGCTCACCGTTGCCGCCTTCAACGCCGACAGCCTGCCGCTGATCGGCGGCGGCGACACCTACAGCGCGGCCTTCTCCGAGGCCGGCGGGCTCAAGCCGGGCGACGAGGTACGGATCGCCGGGGTCAAGGTCGGCAAGGTCGAGGGCGTCGACCTTGCCGGCGACCACGTCAAGGTCACCTTCAAAGTGAAGGGTCACCCGGCGTTCGGTACCGACACGGGTGCGTCGATCCGTGTCAAGACGATCCTCGGCGCGAAGTACCTGGCCCTGTACCCGAAGGGGCCCGGCCAGTTGAAGCCGGGCAGCGAGATCCCGCTCCGGCGGACCGTGTCGGCGTACGACGTCGTCCAGGCCTTCAGCGACCTGACGACCACCACCGAGGAGGTCGACACGGACCGACTCGCGAAGGCACTGGACACGATCTCCGTCACCTTCCAGGACTCCCCCGAGGAGGTGCGGGCGTCGATCAAGGGGCTGTCGCGGATCTCCCGGACCGTCGCCGCCCGTGACAAGGCGCTGCGCGGGCTCCTCGACCATGCCGACGGAGTCACCGAGGTGCTGGCCGGTCACACGAAGGACTTCTCGGCGCTGGTGAAGGACGGTGACGCCCTGTTCAAGGAGATCGGCAAGCGCCGCACGGCGATCCACAAGCTGCTCAAGAGCTCCGCGCTGCTGGGCATCGAGCTGTCCGGCCTGGTCGACGACAACAGCAAGGAGATCGGGCCCGCACTGAAGAACCTCAACACCTTCGTGACGATGCTCGAACGCAACCAGGCCAGCCTCGATCGCAGCGTCCGGCTCCTCGCCCCCTACGTACGGCTCTTCACCAACACCCTCGGCAACGGCCGCTGGTTCGACTCCTACATCCAGAACCTGGTCGCCGCCCCGGTCACGCCACGAACGGGAGGCACCCGATGACCCGCAGACTCCTGGGCCTGTTCACCGCACTCGCGATCGTCGTCGGCCTCGCCGTCGTCCTGTGGCCGGGCCCCGGCCCCGTCCGCGTCACGGCGTACTTCCCGCGCACCGTCGGCATCTATCCCGGTTCCGACGTCCGCGTCCTCGGCGTCCGCATCGGCGAGGTCAGAAGGATCACGCCGGAGGGCGACCGGGTACGGGTGGACCTGGAATACGACCGGGGCCACAAGCTCCCCGCCGACGCACAGGCCGCCATCATCAACTCCTCGGTGGTCAGCGACCGTTACGTACAGCTCCTGCCGGTGTACCACAAGGGCGCGGTGCTGCGGGACGGAGACGTCATCCCCGAGTCCCGTACGGCCGTCCCCGTCGAGCTGGACCGGGTCTTCGACAGCCTGCACACCACCGCCGAGGCGCTCGGCCCGAACGGCGCCGACAAGAAGGGCTCGCTGTCCCGGCTGCTCGGAGTGAGCGCGGACAACCTCCAGGGGCAGGGCGAGAACCTCAACCGAACGGTGGAGGACCTGTCCCAGGCGGTCACCACGCTGTCCGACGGGCGCGGCGACCTGTTCGGGACCGTGCGGAACCTTCAGGTGTTCACGGCCGCGCTGGCGGCGGACGACACCAGCGTGCGGTCGTTCAACACCGACCTCGCCGACGTGGCCGGCCAGCTCGCCGGGGAGCGCAAGGATCTCGCGGCCGCACTGAAGTACCTGGCCACCGCACTCGGCGACGTGTCCGGCTTCGTGAAGGGCAACAAGAAGGCGCTGACCTCGGACGTGAAGGACCTGGCCAAGGTCACCAAGGTCCTCGTCACCCAACGGGACGCTCTGGAAGAGCTGTTGACCGTCGCTCCCACGGGCCTGTCGAACCTGCAGAACGCCTACAACCCCGCCGCCGGCACCCTCGACACCCGCAACAACGCGGGGGCCCCGCAGGATCCGTCATCCCTTCTCTGCTCGGTCCTGAAGACGACCGGCGACGACCACGACCACTGTGCCGGGTTGAAGAAGCTCTTCGACTCCCTGCCCAAGGTTCCGTCGGCCCCGGCGTCGACGGGCACGGTCGACAAGACCCTCGGCGGAATCCTGGGGGCACCGGCATGAGCATGCGGCGCAAGGGGCGGGTGGCCGCCTGGACGGCGGTCGGCTCGCTGCTGCTGACCGGCTGCGAGTTCAACGGCTGGTACGACGTCCCGCTCCCCGGCGGCGCCGCCTCGGACGGTCACGCCTACCACGTCACCGTCGAGTTCCGGGACGTCCTGGACCTGGTGCCGCAGTCGGCGGTCAAGGTCAACAACGTCACCGTCGGCGCGGTCGAGAAGGTGGAACTGGACGGCTGGCACGCCCGCGTGCGGCTCAGGATCGCCGACTCGGTGAAGCTGCCCGGCAATGCGGTCGCCGATCTGAGGCAGACCAGCATGCTCGGCGAGAAGTACGTCGCCCTGTCCGCGCCGGCCGGCACGCGGCCCGTCGGACGGCTCCGCGACGGCGACCGCGTCCCGCTGTCCCGCAGCGGCCGCAACCCGGAGGTCGAGGAGGTGCTGTCGGCCCTGTCCGCGCTGCTCAACGGCGGAGGGGTGGCCCAACTGAAGACGATCACCGTGGAGTTGAACAAGGCCCTCGGCGGTCGCGAGGACCGGGTCAGGTCCCTGCTGAAGCAGCTCGACACCTTCCTCGGCGGCCTCGACGACCAACGGGCGGAGATCGTGCGCGCGTTGAAGGGCGTCGACCGGCTCGCGAAGCGGCTGAAGAAGGAGAAGAAGACGATCGCCCTGGCCGTCGACACCATGCCGCCCGCTCTGAAGGCCGTCGCCGACGAGCGCAAGGACCTGACGAAGATGCTCACCGCTCTGTCCAGGCTGGGCAAGACCGGCACCAAGGTGGTGAACGCCTCCCACGACGACGCCGTCGCCAACCTGAAGAGACTCCGGCCCATCCTGCAGGAGCTGAACAAGGCGGGCGACGACCTGCCCAACTCCCTCGAACTCCTCACCACTTATCCGTTCCCCCGCAACGCGACGGACGCGGTCAAGGGCGACTACGTCAACCTGAAGATCACCGCCGACCTCGACCTGGCGGAGCTCTACGCCAACGTCCCCGACAAGCCCGGCAAGGGCGGGAAGTCCCCGGCCCCCGGGACACCGCGTCTTCCCGACGTCCCCACGCCCACCCCTCTCCCCTCCGCTCCGTCCCTGCCGGACACCCCCTCCGTGCCCTCCGCGCCCGCCGTGCCCTCGACGCCCTCCGACGGCAGCACCCTGCTGTGCCCGCCGGTGTGCACCGCCGCTTACGGCACCGGGGACGGCTCGCGTCGCCTCCCGCCGGGGGTCGATCCCGGCCTCGCCGAGCTGATGCTGAAGGGGATACTGCCGTGATCACACGTACGGTCAAGGCCCAGCTGCTCGCCTTCGCGACCGTCACCGCCCTCGGGGTGTCGTACGTCGGCGCCCGCTACACGGGCCTGGTGGACGACGTCCTGCACCGCGGATACACCGTGCGCGCCGACTTCGCCGAGTCCGGGGGCGTCTTCCCCGGCGCCGAGGTCACCTACCGGGGGGTGCCGGTGGGCCGCGTGGGCGAGCTGCAACTGACCAAGGCCGGGGTCTCGGTGGCGCTGAAGATCGAGGACGGCGCTCCGAGGATTCCGGCCGACACGCTCGCGGTGATCGCGAACCGCTCGGCGGTGGGCGAGCAGTACGTCGACCTCCAGCCACGGCGGTCGGACGGGCCGTACCTCACGCACGGCAGCCCGATCCCGCGCAGCCGCACCAGGACACCGCTGCCGGTCACCGACCTGGTCCTCAGCCTCGACCGCCTGGTCGACTCGGTCGGCAAGGACGATCTGCGGATCACCGTCGACGAGCTGGGCAAGGCGTTCGCCGGCACCGGACCGAACCTGAGCCGACTGGTGGACTCCGGCGACGCGCTGGTGGAGTCGGCATCCGAGTCGCTCCCCCAGACGGTCTCGTTGATCGAGGACTCGCGGAAGGTACTCAAGACGCAGGCCGACCAGGGCTCGGCCATCAAGTCGTTCTCCCGCGATCTTGCCGCGCTCACCGACCAGTTGAAGTCGAGCGACGGTGATCTGCGCCGACTGATCGGCACCACTGCGCCCGCCGCGCAGGAGATCGACTCCCTGCTGAAATCCACTCGGCCGCACGTGCCGGTCCTGCTGACCAACCTCATCAGCGGCGGCCAGATCACCGTCGCCCGGCTGCCCGGCGTCGAACAGGCCCTGGTCACGCTCCCGCTCAATGTCGCGGGCAGCTACACGGTCATCCCCGGCGACGGCACCACCCATTTCGGGCTGACCGTGAACGCCGACGACCCTCCCGCGTGCACCCAGGGCTACGGCACCCAGCGGCGCGACCCCGCCGACACCGGCACGCGCCCGGCGAACACCGACGCGCGCTGCACGCTACCGCGCGGCAGCAAGACCTCCGTGCGCGGAGCGCAGAACGCGCCCGGCGCGACGGCCGGTCGGTACGGCGCCGGCCAGGCCGCGTTCGTGGCCCCCTACGACCCGGAGACCGGCACCTTCCCCAGGCTCTCGGCTGCGCTCGAGCAGGGAGGGACCCCCATCGGCCCGGACGGAACGCCCTTCGAGATCGGCTCGACGGGCGGGGAACAGACCGTGTTCGGAAAGGAGTCGTGGCAATGGCTGCTCGTGGGACCGATGGTGTGAGAGGCAACAGCATGAGGCTGCTGTCGGCGGGGCTCGTCGCGGCGACCGTGCTGACGACCGTGCTGTGTGTCTGGCTGGGCCACAAGCTGTCCGACCAGCACGCGGCGGAACAGCGCCGTCAGGACATCCTGGCGGCGGCTCGCCAGTCGGCACTGAGCTTCACCTCACTCGACTACCGGCACTACGACCGGGACGGCGCCTCTGTGCTGAAGGGCGCCACCGGCGAGTTCAAGAAGGAGTTCGCCGCACAGACCGCACAACTGACGAAGCTGGTTGCGCAGAACAAGTCGGTGTCCGAGGGGCAGGTCCTGGAAGCGGGCATCGTGCGGTCCGACGCACGCTCGGCCCGGGTCCTGGTCGTGGCCGACAGCAAGGTGACCAACACCGCCGCGCCCGAGGGCCAGGCGCGCACCTACCGGCTCCAGCTCGACCTCGCGCGGGTGGGCGGCCGTTGGCTGACCTCCGACGTCGCGTTCGTGGGCTGACCCACCCGTGAGGACATCGATGAGAAGAGACACCGTGGCGAACCCGACCTCCCGCACCCGCGGCGCAGGCTCACCCGCCCGCCGCACCATGACGGCGGCCGCCCGCGCGGCAGCCAAGCGCGCCGGGCGGCCCGCACGCCCCGAGCGCGACGCCCGCCAGGAAGAGCAGACTCCGCCCGGGCGCACCCTGCTCGTCGAGCCCCCGAAGAACGGCTGGGAGGACCCGCCGGAGCCCGAGTCACCCGAGTCGTTCGAGGAGGAGCCGGAGGACGACGCGCCCCCGCGCGAGACCGGGCGGAGGGTGCTCACCGCGGTGCTGGGCGTCATCCTCGTGGCGGCCCTGGTCGCGGCCGGCGTCGTCGGGTGGCAGTACCGGCAGGGGCGACAGGCGGAGCAGGCCCGCGGCGAGGCCCTCGCGTCCGCGAGGAAGGCGGCGCCGGTCGTGCTGTCGTACGACTACCGGCACCTGGACCGGGACTTCTCCCGAGCCCGCGCCCTGCTGACCGGACACTTCCGCGACCAGTACGGCAAGACCACGAAGGCAGTGGTCGCGCCGACCGCGACGAAGTACCACGGCGTGGTGAAGGCGACCGTGGCCACACCCGCCGCCGGCGGCGCCCCGGCGGTCTCCGTGGTGTCGGCCGCACCGGACCGGGCCGTCGTTCTGCTCTTCGTCAACCAGGTCACCCGGAGCACCCAGGCCCCGGGGCCCCGGCTGGACCTGAACCGGGTGCGTATGACGCTCACCCGCACCTCCGGCGGCTGGAAGGTGAGCGGCGTCGACGCCCTCTGACCGGGCCCGCGAAGGGTCACCCGAACGGAGGCCCCCCGTTGTTACGGAAGCCCTTGGGCCGTTCGGAGGAGTTCAGGCAGCGAGACGGCCAGGAATCTCACTCACCGTCAGCTCCCGTTTCTCCTGCTCTCGGCATGATTCCGAGCCGGAGGCAGGGCCGACACCCGGGCCCCTCCCCGGCATCAATGGCGCATACAAGGGACAGTTACCGGTATATCTGCGCTTTGTAACGCGAATCCTGTCCTAGCTCTGGTGTCTCCGCAAAGGACCACAGTGTGGGGTCCTCGGCACCTAGCCGGGAATTTCGGACAGCACGCCCGGCTCAGACCAGGGTCGGCGTGCACGAACGTGAGGTGACAGATTCATGTCTGTTTCTCGTACGACGGTCCGCCTGATCGCCACCTTCGTGGCTACGGGCGCACTCGTCGGCGCGGCCGCCATGCCGGCTCTGGCCGCCGGAGCCGGCCATGACCGCGACAACGGGAGGGGCTACTCGCACAGCCACGGAAGCGACCGCCACGACGACGGTCGCTTCGGCGACCGGGGCTGGGACCGGGACCGGGGCGAGCACCGTGGCTGGGACCGGGACCGGGACGACCGCTGGGACCGCGACCGGCACCACGGCTGGGACCGCGACCGCGGCTGGCACCACGGCCGTGACCGGGACCGGCACCACGGCTGGGACCGTGACCGCGGCTGGCACCACGGCCACCGCTAGACCGCCCTGGAGGCTGTGCCGCGACGCGGGGGCCCGCACCCTCTGCCACCCGTCGTCGTAGCCGGCACGGCCGCCGCACCCAACCGGAGGGCCGAAGACCGTTCTTTGCGGTCTTCGGCCCTCCGGCCACGTCCGCCTGTCGTACGCGCCGGCCCTCGTCCCGCCGCGCGTGCGTGTTCCGCAGGTGGCGGGCGTGCGCTGTCACCCCGCCACGACGCCGAGGTTCGGGCCGGCGATGGACAGGTCGCCGCTGAGCCGGGCGGCCTGTGAGACGGTCACGTTCTCGAAAGTGATGGTGCGGGTGGGCGCGGTGGAGCGGGAGAGCCAAGGGGGCAGCGCGTCGGGCGTGACGGTGACGCTGCGGTCCGCCGGGAGCGGAGCGCCTCCCAGGCCGACGAGTGTGCCGCTCAGCTTCTGGACGTACAGAGTCACCACGTCCTCGCCCTTGACCGTGGACGTGGTCGCGGGCCCGGCTCTCAGTCGCACCGCCGAGCGGCCGCGGCCCGCCGTCAGATCGAGGTCGCCGAGGTCCAGCGACCGTGCGGTGAACTTGAGTACTCGCTGGGACCCGGCCGCGGTCCTGAGGACGGCCACGCCGCGGAAGGCACCGCCGTGGAGCACGAGTCTGTCGGCACGCAACACCCAGGGGACGTCCGCCGCACGGTCCGGTGGGCGGGCGGCCGGCGCGGCGCCGGCCGCCGGTGGCTCGGACGTGCGGATGCCGCCGGGGGCGAGCAACGCCTTCGAGGCCGTGGGCATGGCGAGCTGCAGGGCCAGGGAGAGGGCGGCCACTGCCGACGCACAGACGAGGGGCCGCAGCAGCCGGCCGGCCGGGCGGCGCTTCACCGCACTGCTCGGACGGCAGGGATCGCACCCCGGCCCGCTTGCCGTACAGCCGGTCAGGGCGTCACTTGCCACCGTGGTCCTGACCCGCGGGGACGGGGGGCGACGCACGGTCGGCCGCGGGCTGCGCGTCGGTGGCGCCCGTCGGAGGAATCCAGGCGCAGGCCAGGGATCCGCCGATCAGGCCGGAGAGCAGCCCGATGAGGAGGCCCCCGAGATTGGCGACGGGGAAGGAGATGAGGGCGAGCAGGATGACCGTGATCCCTGCGAACACACGCGACTGCCGGTGGAACCACAGGGAGACGGCGAGGGTGACGAGGAGAACCCCGATGATCAGCGACCCCGCGCCGGCCGAGGTCGACAGTGCCAGGGGGACGGCGCCGAAGTCCAGGCGGGCGTAGGGAAAGTAGATGATGGGCAGACCCGCCGCAAAGGTGAACAGGCCTGCCCAGAAAGGCCGTTCTCCTCGCCAGGTCCTGAATCTGCGTCGGGCGTCGGCGGCGACGACGCGCACGTTCTCGCGTCTGCCGATTCGCTGGAAGAACACGTGAGCTTCCCTGATGTTCGGCGGGAGGGAGTGCGCGGCGAGCGGGGCCGGAAGGCGCGTGCTTCGTGCCGGCGGATCAGAAGCACTCGTGGCGGCCTTGCCTGAGTTGCACATCGAGGTCCGGGACGTTGAACGTGGCGGCCGAGACGGCGACCGTGGTGAAGTGCACGTCGGTCAGGGAGACCGAATCCGCCTGCTGGGCAAAGCCGTTGGGGTCGAAGAACCGGGAGTTCCGGTCCCCTCGGCTGATCGGGCCCTTGCTGACCGCTCCTGTCGCCACGCCGATGTCGAGGTCGTCGAAATTCGCCTGACTGCTCGACAGGGCTGTCGCGTCGAGGAACAGGTTCCTCGCTTCGACCCGGCGTTGATCGCCACCGGTGATCTTCAGCGTGTACGGGCCCAGGACCGGGATCGTGACCACCACGGACTGGCACAGCCCGCTGATCTCCGCATGGCTGGCGCCGGTGACGACGACCGGCACGAGGGTGCCCTTCTTGGTCACGTCCACCGTGCCGTAGATGGCCAGACCCCGGACGTCCAGAGTGTCCAGGGACACCTGGAACTTCTGGCCGGAGATGAGGAACGACACGGCCAGCGCTCCCTGGGCCATGGCGATGCCGAGTGCCGCGGCGGTCACGGCACTCGGGACGAGAATGCAGGCGAAGCGCTTCCAGGAGGTCCTGCCTGCACTGCGCAGCATCCCGTCTCCTCCGCTCACATGTGGGCTCGCCGATGCCGGACAGGGGTGGTCGACGTCTCTCTCTAGTGGCGGATCCTAGGCTTCCGGGCAGGGCAGCCGACGGTACGTCAGGTCGGCCGGACGGGTGAGTCGCCTTCTGTTGCACCATCCGGATGACCCGCGGCGCGGTGACGCCGACGGCGTCTCCGGTCTGCCGGCCGCGGCCGAGCGGACAGCCGGTCACGGCCGAGCGACCGGCCGGTCGCTGACGGCCGGAGCGCTTCATGGGGAGCGTCCGGCGGTCTCCTCCCGGGCCGGCCCTTCGCCGTGTCCGAGGTGCGGCCCGCGTGGCGGTGGAGTCCACACGGGCCCTGATCACCCTCGCGGTGTCGATTGCGTCAGTCGCCGGCCGGGACGATCGTCCAGGGGCGCATCAGGTCGTCGTCCTCGTGCTCGAGGAGGTGGCAGTGGTGGATGTACGTCGCCGGGAGCTCGGCGCCGCTTCCCGGGATCGACGCGATCTCCTCCGTCGGCGGGACGAATTCCTGGATGATGATTCTGGTCACCATCTGCGCGGGGGCCTTGACCGTGTCCTTGTAGGACAGCGCTTCGTCCGGGTCCGGGGGGATCGGCGGGCCGGTGAAGTAGTCGGCCACGGCCGGGTGGTCCTCCGCCTTGCGGCCGCCGTCGATCCACTTGTCGTAGTCCTTCTGGTAGGCGGCCGCGTCGAACGGCTGCCTGTCCAGCACCTGGAAGTTGACGAGGTGGACATGCATCGGGTGGGCGTCGTGATTTGGATTGATGTACTCCCAGATCTCGGTCGAGCCCTCCTTGATGAAGTCCTGCGACGGCTCCATGTAGGGCACCGCGTTGAACGTCATCGTCCTGAAGAGCTCCTTCTGGTACACGACCCATTGCCGCCGACGCGTGTGCGGTTTCGGCTTGATGGCCGGGACCGACCGCAGCTTGAGCTTCTCGGGCGGCGTCGAGTCGTCCCGGCCCCCGGACAGTGGCTTGCGGACCCGGAATCGCATGATGTCCGCGATCTCCGGTCCGCAGCCGGTGATGCCGGGGAAGTGGACCTGCGTTCCCGGGTAGTTCGTCAACGTGACGTCCTTGCCCGGGGGAATCTGACTGAAGTCGACGATCAGGTCGTACCGCTCGGCCGGACTGATCAGGAAGTCCAGCATGTGCAACGGAGCCCGGAGGCCACCGTCCGTGCCGATCAGCCAGAACGGCAGTTGCGGCTGGGGAAGTACACCTCGGGGAGTGTCGAACCTCAGCCGCCAGAATCGCTCGTTCGAAGCGTTGAGGATGCGCAACCGGTAGCGTCGCGGCTCGACGTCCAGGTAGGGGTACGCCTTCCCGTTGACGATCGGAGTGTCCTCGCCCTCCCTGTCGACCATGGTGTAGGCGAGCGAGCCGTTCGCGTTGAAGGTCCGGTCCTGCAGGATGAGGGGGACCTCGAACTCACCGCGCGGCAGCCCGAGCCGCTCGTCGGCGGGATCACGGATGAAGTAGAGACCGGCAAGTCCCGCATAGACGTTGAGAGCGCTCATCCCCATGGCGTGATCGTGATACCAGAGCATGCACGAATGGTCGTGGTTGGTGTAGGCGTACATCGCTTCGTTGGGCTCGACCCGGCCCGGCTCCAGAGTGGTGTAGCCCTCGGCGTGAAAGCCCTTCGGGCTGAACGACTGCTCCGGCAGGCCGTCGGACTGCGGTGCCGTGTAACCGCCGTGCTGGTGCACGACGTTCCACACGTTGATGTCGTCGGGGAACTGCGGCATGTACTCGTAGGGAGGCGGAGGGATCGGGGCGACGACGGGCTTCTTGTCGCGAATCATGTCGATCACGGTCTGGAACATGTGGGTGGTCGGCAGCTCGTTGCGGTACTTGACGACCGTCGGGCGGTCCCTGATCGTCTCGAAGGTCGGCCCGAGATAGCCCATGCCGATCGGCTCGAGGGGACGGTGCGGATCCGTGGCCCAGTAACCCCACACGGGTGACGGATCGAGATCCCGGTGGAAGCGCCACGACCCCTGCCGCATCGTGAACTCGTAGTAGTCGGCGCCCGGATAGGCGGAATGATCCGGGACGGCCGTCGCCGGTCTGGGCAGCGGGTCGACGAACTTCGTCAGCGTAGGGGTGTTGGTCGCCTGGTCGTCACACCCTGCCGGCGGGTGAGCCGACGTCGCGTACGCCCGTGCCCCCAGGACACCCCGTGGAAGCATGGCCGCGGCCCCCATGGCACCGCCCATGAGGAATTTCCTTCGCTCGATCATCGTCTCCAGCTCTCCCTCGCCTCATGTGACGGTCAAGGGATACAGGGCTGGTTCGAAACGCCACCGAAGCGCACCGGACCGGTCCGGGAAAAGCCACTCATTGAGCCGATCTCGGCCCCAATTCCATATACATCGACATTGGAAACCGATCATTTTGGGATGGGAACCTGATGATTATCGACAGCCCTCATCGGATTTATCTGCGTTTCGTGTGAGCCTGTGGATATTTTTCTTCTTCTGTCGGCGGAGCCGGCTGCCGATCGGCCGGCGGTCGCCCGTCACCCGCCCGCGGGTCAGGGCAGTGCCGGGCCGCCCGTCGGGTCCGTGCCGCCCGGAGTCGTGCGGCTGCGCTGTTCGACCCACTGGCGGAGTTCCTCGTCGCCCACCTGCTCGATCGCGGCGAGCAGCTCGCGGCGGGCCGTCCCGTCACGGTCGGCCTCCGGCAGGAGCCGGTAGCGGTTGACGGCCCGGCGGAGGGTCTCGCGGGACTGTGCCGCGAGGACGTAGCGGGGGCCGTGTGCGAAGACCTGGCGGAAACCGGTGAAGAACAGGGCGCCGCCCGCGATGATCGCCGTCAGCCAGGCCGGGGCGTGCAGGCCCGCCGCGACCACCGTCGCCGAGGACGTCGCCAGGGCTCCCAGTTCGGACACGCGGTACCACAGGCGCGCCGAGTCGCGGACCCGCTCGTAGAAGGCCAACTCGCCCTGAGCCAGGGCGAGTACCGGATCGGGAGCTTCGGACCAGGCGATGGCGTCTGGCGGCTGTCGGCGCATGGGTACATGGTGTCCTCGTGCCGCCCCACGGGAAACACCCCCCGTGCCCTCACCCGGCGGGAACCCCGCGATGAGGGCACCGTCACCGCACGCGCCGGGGCTCCCGGGTCAGCACGTACGACTCCCCCGCGAGTCGGATCCGGTCGTCGCCGTCCACGTGGCAGCCCAGGCGTGCCGGAAGGCCGCGGAGATAGGCGACGGCGGGGGCGGTGAGGCGGATCCTGCCGTCGCCGAGCTGCGTGATGCCCGCGGGCGCGTCGAGCGCGGCGAACCAGGCGGCGTGCTCCCGGCGCACCTTCGCGGTGTACGTGCCGTCGCGATCGGTCTCCTGCTCCAGGGCGAACAGGACGTCCCCATAACGGGCGTGGTCGAGTACGGCGCGCACGGCCTCGACCACGTCCGGCAGGCCCGTGCCCACCTCGTCGGTGGCGAAGACGCGGACACCGGGGCGGACCCGGGCGTACGCGGACCAGGCCCCCGCGCGGGACGGGATGACGTAGCCGACCGGGAACCCTCCCGGGAGCCCGTCGTCCACGCAGACGTACACGATCTCCGCGACGTCGCTCCGCTCCTGCGTGAGGAACAGCCTCCGCCGCTTCAGCTGACCCGTGAGGGACCGGTCGATGACGGTCACGTTCGTGTTCCTTCCTGGTCGGGAGGCGGCGGCCGTTCCCCCGGTCCACGGCCGCCGCACTTGCACACCCTCGCGGAAGACGCTGCAATGCCGGTGAAATTCTGATGATGCGCGGAGCGGAGGCTTCGGGGTGGGCTCGGAATCCCGTCGACGGTTACGACTCGCGGTGCTCGGGCCGATGCGGGCCTGGCGCGACGGCGGACAGCTGGCCCTCGGGCCCGTCCGGCAGCAGGCCGTGCTGGCCGCGCTGGCGCTGCGTCCGGGACTCCTGGTGAGCCGCGAGCAGTTGCTCGACGGGGTCTGGGGGGAGAGTCCGCCGCAGTCCGGCCGCAAGGTACTGCCCAGCTACGTCTACGGGCTGCGGCAGACGCTCGACGAGAACGGCACCGCACCGGCCGACTCGCTGATCCGCGGGGAGCGGGGCGGGTACCGCCTCGTCGTCGACGGGGTCCGGCTCGATGTGGCGGAGCTGGCCGAGCGGGTCGACGAGGCCCAGCGGGCGAAGGCGTCCGGCGACCCGGCGACGGCGGCGGACCGGCTGTCGTCGGCCCTCGCCCTGTTCGACGGCGAGCCGCTCGCCGGACTGCCGGGACCGTACGCCGATGCCGAGCGGCGGCGGCTGCTGGCGCGGCTGCGCACGGTTCGGCTGGAACGGCTCGAATGCCTCGTCCTGACGGGCAGGTTCGCCGACGCCCTGGACGAGCTCGCCGCCCTGTCCGCGACCGAACCGGCCGACGAGTCGCTGGTGGCGCTGCGCATGCGTGCCCTGTACGGCAGCGAACGTCAGGCGGAGGCGCTGGGCGTCTACCAGGACATGCGCGGGCGGTTGCGCGAGGAGCTCGGCGTCGACCCCGGTGACGAGCTACGCCGTGTGCACGAAGCGGTGCTGCGCCGGGACGACGAACGCCTCCTCGGCCGAGCCGCGGCCCGCACCACCGACGTACCCGGCGCCGCACAGCAGGTCTCCTCGCCCCGCCGCACGGTCAACGACCTGCCGGGCGACTCGGGCCGGCTGATCGGCCGGGACAGGGAGCTGGCGCAGCTGATCGCGCCTGGCGCGCCCGGTTCGGTGTCGGTCGTCACGGTGGACGGTACGGCCGGGGTCGGCAAGACCGCGCTCGTCGTGCGCGCGGCCCGTGAGCTCAGCGGCCGCCACCCGGACGGCTGCCTGTTCGTGGACCTGCACGCGCACAGCGCGCAGCGGCGGCAGGCGCCGGAGCGGGCCCTGCAGCGGATGCTGCGCAGCCTCGGCGCGGCGAGCGGAGAACTGCCGGGCGACCTCGATGAACTCACCGCCGCCTGGCGCGCGGCGACCAGCCCGCTGCGGCTGCTCCTCGTACTGGACGACGCCCTCGACGCCGACCAGGTACGGCCGCTGCTGCCCGCAGGGGCGGGCAGCAGGGTGCTGGTGGCCGGCCGGCGGCGGCTCGCGGAACTGGACGCCGACCGCCGGGTCACCCTGGAGCCCCTGGAGAGCGGGGACGCGGTGTCGCTGCTCACCCACCTCATCGGAGCGGAGCGCGCGAGTGGGGAGCCGGAGGCGACGCGGCAGCTGGTCGGGCTGTGCGACGGGCTGCCGCTGGCGCTGCGCATCGCGGGGTCGCGGCTGCAGAACCGCCGCTCCTGGACGGTGGAGTACCTGGTGGGCCGCATGGCGGGCGACGAGCACCGGCTCGGTGAACTGAGCGTCGGGGACCGCAGTGTGGAGGCGGCCTTCCGCCTGTCGTACGACCAGCTCACGCCAGGGCAGCAGCACGGTTTCCGCGCCCTGGGTGCGGCGCCGACGGTCGAGTTCGACGTGCTGACGGTGGCGGCCGTGCTCGACGCGCCGCCCCGCGACACCGAGCGGGTCCTGGAGAGCCTGGTCGACACGAGCCTGTTGCAGGAGCCGCGGCCGGGCCGCTACCGGTTGCACGACCTGGTGCGCGTGCACGCGCGGCGGGTCGCGGAGGCCGTGCCCGACGAGGCCGCCGCTGCGCGCAGGGCCGCGTACCGGCTCTTCCTCGACGCGGCCCGGATCACCAGCGACTGGGGCCGTACCGGTTTCCCCACCGGGCCGCAGCCCTCCGGCGCGCCGTTCGGCACCTGGCAGGACGCGGAGGCCTGGCTGGACGCGGCCGGCGGGGAGCTGCCCGACGTCGTCGCGCATGCCGCGGCCCACGGCGAGGCGGACCTCGCCTGCTGGATCGCGGAGGCATTGTGCGACTACTTCGTGCGACAGGGCCGCTACCAGGAGGGCCGGACGGCGCTGGAGATCGCGCTCGCGCAGGTCGACGAGGCCGGCGATCCGCGCATGTCCCAGGCCCTGCGGAACTGCCTGGGCTACACCTGTGTCCACGAGCGCCGGTACGCACAGGCCCGCGCCTGCTTCATGGAGGCGCTGGAGATCGGCCGGCGCGACCCCGACCCGTACGAGAAGGCCCGTTCCCTCACCGGGCTGGGGGCTCTCGACCTGAGTCTGGGGGACGGTGACGGCGCTGTCCGCCATGCCGCGGCCGGGGCGGAGCTGGCCGAGCGGCTGGGCAGCGACTGGGTCGCCTCGATGGCGCTCGTCATCCTCGGCCTCGCCCACTACTTCGGCCGACGCGACGAGGAGGCGCTGGCCTGCTTCGCCGGCGCCCGGACCCACGCGGAGCGGGACGGCAGACCGCGCATGCTCGGCAGGCCCCTGAGCTGCGCCGCGGACGTCCACCTGCGGCTCGGCGACCACGGTGAGGCCAAGCGCATGCTGCGCCGGGCGGTCGGCCTGGTCGAGCAGGCCGGGGACGTCTTCCTGTGCGCACGGAGCCTGACCCGGCTGGGCACGGCGGAGCTGGCCGAAGGCGACCCGGACGCGGCCGTCGCCCTCCACCACCAGGCCCTGCGTCAGCACGCGTTGCTGTCTCCCCTGACGGAACCCAGCTACGACTGGCTGGAGATGGACATCCGGTCCCGCCTGGGCCATGCCTATCTGGCGACGGGTCGCGTCCACGAGGCGGGGCAGCAGTTCGAGCACGTGCTGGCCGTGCACGCCGCCCACGCGCACGGAGCCGGGCGCGCGGGCGGCGTCTGAAGCCCGGCGGGCCGACGGAGGCGACACCGCACGCCGGCCGGGGACCGCGCACCCTGGCGGTCGGTCATGTACGCGATGTCCCGGTCCCAGTTCAGGCCTCGTCCCCGGCGATGGTCCGCACCCGGCGCACCGGGGTCGACTCGCGCACCTCCGCCACTTCGGTGGGGAGTTGGTCGCCGCGCCAGGAGATGGGGAAGTCGTCGGCTGGCGGACACGGAGAGCGTCAACGCCCGTCCGGAGAGTGGCCGGTCGGGGTGTGTCAGGGGCGTGGCACGCGGATCAGGTGGTACTCCGACGGGTCCACACGGCGGGTCCGTTCCGCGTACTCGCCCATGTATCCGGGCCAGTTGGCGACGTTGCGGCCGTCGGCCGTGCGGTACCAGGAGGTGCAGGCGGTCCATGCGGTGCCCGCGAACCGGGCCCGCAGCCGCGCCAGTCCGCGCGCCTGGGCCTCGGCACGCACGTCGAGGGCCGCCGCTCCGGTCCGCAGGGTCAGTTGCAGAGCCTTGCGGACGTAGGCGGCCTGCGCCTCCAGGAAGAACAGGATGGAGCCGCCCGAGGTGTTGGTGTTGGGGCCGTACATCAGGAACATCGACGGGAAGCCGGAGACGGTGATGCCCAGGTGGGCCTGGGCTCCGTCGGACCAGGCCTCCTCGACCGTGCGGCCGCCGCGGCCCGTGACCCGCATCGGCAGCATGAAGGTGTTGGTGGCGAAGCCGGTCGCGTAGATCACGCAGTCGACGTCATGGCGGCGGCCGTCGGCGGTGACGGGGCCCTCCGGTTCCATCCGCACGATCCGGTCCGTCACCAGTTCCGTGTTCGGGCGCCGCAGGGCCGGCAGGAAGTCCGAGCTGAGCAGGACCCTCTTGCAGCCGAAGGGGTGGTCGGGCCATGCCTTGCGGCGCAGTTCCGGGTCCGGGAGCTGCCGGCGCATGTGGGCGGCGGAGAGAGCGGCGCCGATCCGGCCCACGGTGCGGGGGTGGCGGACGCACAGGGTGATCAGCTCGATGCCGTGGTGGAGCAGCCCGCGCCAGGCCCGGCGCGCCACGGGCAGGCGGCGCAGTACGCGGGCCAGGAGGGCGGGGGTGGGGCGGTCGCTGCGCGGCAGGAACCAGTTGCCCGTCCGCTGGAAGACCGTCAGCCGGGCGGCCTGCGGGGCGATCTCGGGGACGAACTGGGCGGCGCTCGCGCCGGTCCCGATCACCGCCACGCGCTTTCCCCGCAGGTCGTACGTGTCGTCCCAGCGCGCGGAGTGGAAGCTGCGGCCGGCGAAGCGGGACAGCCCCTCGACGGCGGGGAAGGACGGCTTGTCCAGCTGCCCGGTCGCCAGCACCAGCGCGTCGGCCACCCGCTCCTCGTACGGCCCGGTCGTGTCCGTACGGCGGCTGCGGACCGTCCAGGTGCAGGTGCGGTCGTCCCAGGTGCAGGCGGTGACCTCGGTGCCGGTGACGATGCGCGGGGTGATGCCGAGGGAGTCCGCCGTCCGCCTCAGGTAGGCGAGGATCTCCGGCTGGTGCGAGAACAGGTGGGTCCAGTCGGGGCGTTGGGCGAAGGAGTACGAGTACAGGTGACTCGGTACGTCGCAGGCGGCGCCCGGGTAGCGGTTGTGGTGCCAGGTGCCGCCGGGCGCGGGCGCCGCCTCCAGCAGGGTGACGTCGTCCAGACCGTGGCGCAGGAGCTCGGCGGCGACGGCGATGCCGCCGAAGCCCGCGCCCACGACGATCACCCTCGGCCTGCGCCCGTCACGCTCGCGTCCGTCGTCCACGCGGCCAAGCTAGCCCGCCCGCGCGCCGGGCGACAGACGGCCGCGGGCCCGGGGGACCCCGGCGGCCCGGGCCCGGCCTGCCGGCCTGGTGCCTACGCCGATTCCGGTGCCTGCTCCGGCTCCCGCGCCGAGGCCGGCCCGCGAGAAGGCTCACGTACCGGGCCCGACTCCGGGGCCGGGTCCGGGCCCGGGCGCGCGGGCCGACGGCGTACGGCCAGTGTCAGCGTCGTCGCCAGCGACGCGAGCGCCATCACCGTCATCGCCGCGCCGGGCGAGGTCAGCTGGGCGACCGCTCCCGCCACCGCCGCGCTGACGCCCTGGAGGGTGAGCATGCCCGAGGAGTGCAGGCCCAGGGCGTGGCCGCTCAGCTCGTCCGGGGTCAGCGACATCAGCTGCTCCTGCTGGATGAGACTGGCGCCGAAGCCGACCGAGGCGACGGCGACGCCGACCGCCGCGACGGCCGTGCCCGGCCGCAGCGCGAACAGCAGGTACGGGGCCGCCAGGAGCAGCAGGCAGGGGATGCCGAGGCGGCGGCGGACCGCCGGCGGGACGAAGCGGCCGATCGTCACGTCGCCCACGAACATGCCGAACGCCGCGGACGCGAACAGCACGCCGGCCCGGTCGGGGGCGTACGACACGAACAGGGACTCGCAGCCGACGACCAGGCCGTTGGGGATCCACAGGAGCAGAAAGGTCGTCCGGCGCGGGGGCGAGGACCACAGGAGCGCGTTCGTGCGCCAGGTCCGCGCGACCGAGGGGCGGCCGGTGGCCCGCGGTGCCCGGCGGGCCATGCCGAGGCGGACGGTCAGGGCCGACCCGAGGTACAGGACCGCCGCGGTCGCCAGGGTCACCTGCGCGGAGAGCAGCGTGACCAGGGCGGCGCCCGTCATGTAGCCGGTGATCTGCATGAGGCCGTTGACCATGTTGAACACCGAACGGCCCAGCAGGTAGCCCTCCTTGGGGAGGATCTCGTTGAGCAGGCCCCAGCGGACCCCGCCGCCGAGCGAGGAGACGAGGCCGAGGACGGCGATGAGGGCGAAGACCGTCCAGACGGGCAGGCCGGGCGTCGCCATCACGGCCGTGCCGACGGCGAACGACAGCGCGATGCCGGTCAGGGTGGCGCGCGGCGCCAGCCGGTCGGCCGCGGACAGCAGGGTGGTCGCGCCGGCCACCTGGGCCAGCTGCGGGCCGAACATGCTCACGGCCGACAGCAGGGGCGATTCCGTCGCCCTGTACACCAGCGTGCCGATGGCCAGGCCGCCGATCGTCGAGGCCGCCGCGTGGAGGGCGGAGGAGAGGAAGAGAGGGGTGAACTCCCGGGTGCGGAAGAGGTCCGAGTAGCTGCGCATGGGCGGAGTCTGGGGCGGGCCGCGGGACGGTCGATATTGTTTCGCGCGGGGGCGAAACAACGGTCACGGACCGGACGGCGGACGGCCCCGCGCCGGGCACGGTCCGTATCCGACGGCGGACGGCCCCCGCGGGACGGTCGCGGACCGGCCCCGACGAGGGACGGGCCCGCGGGACGGTCGCGGACCGGCCCCGCCGACGGACAGGCACCACGACGGACACGGACCGGACCGCGCGGCAGACAAGCGTCACGACGGGCGGTCCCCGGAACACGGACGGGCCCCGGAACAAGGTCGGGCCCCGGAGCACGGACGGAGGGTGCGCATGGGCTGGTGGCAGGTCAACGCCGACACCCTCGCCGGCAGCCGTTTCGTGCTGTCCCCGCTCGCCGAGACCTTCGCGAGCCTGAAGACGCTGGAGTCGGGGACCGCCTCCCATCCCGGGGAGCTGCGGTGGCTGCGGACCCATCTGCCCGCCTACCGGCGGCGGCTGGCCGCCGACCCGCTCACCGCCGTACTGATCCGCTCCGGGCTCGGGCGGGAGTGGATCGCCGACTTCCTGACCCCGACCCCGTACGGCGACGAGCCCTTCGAGGTGGAGATCGCCAGGATGCGGCAGACCCCGCCGCAGGCGGCGCGCGCGCATCTCGCCGTCTCGCTCGGCGGCCCGCTGCCCGCGGCGCTGGCGGGCCGCGACGACCTGCCCGGGCGCGCCGCCGATCTCCTCACGCACGTGTGGGAGGAGTGCGTACGCCCGGACTGGGAGCGGCGGCGGCGCGTCCTGGAGGCGGACGTGGTGGCACGGACCGCGCACCTGAGCCAGGGCGGCTGGGCCGCGGCGCTGGACGCTCTGCGGCCGGGGACGCGGTGGCTCGGCGACAACCGGCTCCAGGTGAACCTCCACGAGTATCCGCCGCGGGAGATCTCCGGTGCCCAGCTGCTGTTCGTGCCCGTCACCCCGAGGGCCGGGTGGGTGTCCTGGGAGGATCCGCACCGGTACGCCGTCGTCTACCCGTGCACGGGCGTCCTCGCGGACGGACGCGCCGAGGCCGTGCCGGAGAGCCTCGGCGCGCTCCTCGGGACGGCGCGCGCCGGGGTGCTCGTGCTCCTGGACTCCCCCATGTCGACGAGCCAGCTGGTCGCGGTGACCGGGCAGGGGCTGGGTTCGGTCGGACGTCATCTGAAGGTGCTGCTGGACGCCCGGCTCGTCGAGCGGCGGCGGGCGGGGCGGTCGGTGCTGTATTCGCGGACGGCGGCCGGTGAGGTGCTCGTCACGGCCCAGCGCGACTGAGGGTCCTGTCACCGGGCGGAGTTAGCATCCGCTCATGACTACTGACCATTCTGTGCTCGACATCGAGATCGGAGCCCTCCAGGGCGGCTCCGCCGACCTCGAGCAGTACCGCGGCAAGGCCGTGCTCATCGTGAACGTCGCCTCCAAGTGCGGGCTGACCCCGCAGTACGCGGGCCTGGAGCGCCTCCAGGAGCGCTACGCGGACCAGGGCTTCACCGTGCTCGGCGTGCCCTGCAACCAGTTCATGGGCCAGGAGCCCGGCACCTCCGAGGAGATCGCCGAGTTCTGCTCGGCGACGTACGGCGTGACGTTCCCGATGACCGAGAAGGTCGAGGTGAACGGCGACGGGCGGCACGGCCTCTACGAGCGTCTGGTGGGCACCGCGGACGCCGAGGGCCACAGCGGTGACATCCGCTGGAACTTCGAGAAGTTCCTGATCGGGCGCGACGGCACGGTCGTCGGCCGTTTCTCGCCGCAGACCGAGCCGGAGTCGGCGGAGGTCGTGGCGGCGGTGGAGAAGCAGCTCGCCGCCTGACGTCGTTGACCTTGCCCCTGGGGCAGGGGGGAGCGTCCTCGTCACCGGGCGGAAGACGCCCGGTGACGGAGGTGACGAGGGGGGCGGACCGCGCCCAGGGAGAAGGGGTGCCGCCGTGGACGATGACCTGCTCACCATCGGCGCGTTCGCCGCTCGGGCCCGGCTGTCCGCGAAGGCGCTCAGGCTGTACGACCGGCTGGGGCTGCTGGCCCCGGCGCACGTCGACGAGGTCAGCGGCTACCGCTACTACCGCGTCGGTCAGGTCGAGCGGGCCCGGCTCGTCGTGCTGCTGCGCCGGCTCGACATGCCGCTCGCCCGGATCGCCGAGGTGGTGGAGGCGGAGGGCTCCGCCGCCGCCTCGCTCCTCGGCACGTACTGGGACGACGCCGAGGAACGCTTCGCCTCGCAGCGGGCGCTCGCCGCGTACCTCCGTGGACGGCTGTCCGGGAGGAGTTCGCAGATGTACGAGAAGTTCGTGGTCGAGACCGTCGAGGTGCCCGAGCGGGTGGTGCTGACGGAGACCCGGCATGTCCTGGCCACCGAGCTGCCGGTGTGGATCCCCGCCTCGCTGGGGCGGCTGGAGGAGGGCGCCCGCGCCTGCGGTGGGTTCGACGGGCCGCCCTTCGTCGTCTACTACGCGGAGGTCAGCACGGAGAGCGACGGGCCCGTGGAGGCCTGCGTGCCGGTCGCGGACGCCGACGCCGCGCGGGCGTGGGTCCGGGCGCGGGGGCGGGCCAGGGAGATCAAGGTCCGTGTCGAGCCCGCGCAGCGTCTGGCCTACGCCCGGATCCCCAAGGCACAGGTCGCCCATCCGCAGATCCACGTGGCCTTCGAGGCCGTCGAGGCGTGGATCGCCGAACGCGGACTGTCGTACGACGGCCCTTGCCGGGAGGTGTACTTCGCCGACTGGGACGCCGCCGGGCCCGAGGACCCGGTGTGCGACGTGGCGTTCCCCGTGAAGTGAGGCGGCGCGGGCCGGCGGGGCGTGGGCCCCGCCGGGTCAGCGCATCTCCTCCGGGCAGGGCGTGCCGCGGGGCAGCTGGTACGGCGCGGCCAGGTGGTAGGTGCCCGGCTTCGGGGCCAGCAGTTCCGTCCACTTGTCGCCCGCCGGGGTCTCCTCGGTCGGCATCAGGCAGCCGTTGAGGTTGTCGTACGTCCTGGGTGTGCTGTCCTCACGGTGCTTCGACTCGTCGGTCTCCTGCGGGGGCTGCACGCTCTTGCCCTTGTCGTCGACGATGCTCAGCCACGGCGAGTAGGGGACGCGGATCAGGATGCGGCCCGCCTTCTTCACGTCGATCGTCATCTCGCCCTGTTCGGCGCGCTCGACGACGGCGTCGGGCTCGGCGAGCTGGACGGGGTCGGTGACGGCGAACAGCTGCCAGTTCGCGTCGCCCCAGATCTGCCGCAGGTAGGGCATGCCCCGCTGGACGAGCTGGCGTTCGCGTTCCCCGCCGTCGCCGTCGGGCTCGTCCTTGGGCAGCACGACGTAGTGGACGGCCCAGCGCTGGAGCCACTCGTGGTAGTTCGCCGAGTTGAGGGTGTCGTCGTAGAAGAGCGGGTTGCGCTCCATGTCGGCCTGGCGGTTCCAGCCGCGGGCGAGGTTCACGTAGGGGGCGAGGGCGGAGGCCTCGCGGTGGGACCGGGCGGGGACGACCTCGACGCGGCCCTTCTCGGCGCCCACCACCTGGAGCTGGTTGACGAGGGGGGCGAGCTCGCGGGCCCAGGACGCGGCCGGGGTGGTGTGGATGATGTCGTCGACCGACTTGACGCCGATCCAGGTGGTGAACCCGACGAAGGCGACGACGATCACGTACCACTTGCGGGAGCGCGGCACGGTGAAGGGCAGTGCCGCCAGCAGGGCGACGCCCCCGAAGAGCATGGCCAGGCGGGTGATGTTGGAGCCGATCTGCGAGCTGATCAGCCAGACGAGGACGACGGCGGTGCCGTACACGGCCGCCGTGATGCGGACCGTCGTCCACTCCTTGGGGACGAGGAAGAAGACGAACCCGGCGTACAGGAACGGCAGGATGACCGAGTAGATGGTCATCGGCTGGGTGCCGGAGAAGGGGAACAGCCAGGCCGACACCGCCACCACGATCGTCGGGGCGATCCCCAGGGCGTAGGCGCCGGGGCGGCGCTTCTGGAGGAAGAGTGCGACCGCGACCAGGCCCACGAACAGTCCGGCCACCGGGGACGCGGCGGTGGCGAGCGCGGCGAGCGGCGCCGCGCACAGCGCCTTCGCCCAGCGTTTGTAGCGCCAGCGGTAGGGCCAGCAGAACACGACGGCCGTAGCGGCGAGCGCGAACACCATGCCGAGGCCGTAGGTCACACGACCCGAGATGGCGTTGCACAGCAGCGCGAAGATCCCGGCGAGGGCCGGCCACAGCGGATTGCGCACCGCACGGCTGCGGATCAGGATCAGCATCAGCAGGCCGGCGGATATCGTCCCCGCGATCATCATGGTCGTGCGGACGCCGAGGACGGACATCAGGTACGGCGACACCACGCTGTACGACACCGGGTGCATCCCGCCGTACCAGGCGAGGTTGTACGCGGAGTCCGGGTGACGCCCGACGAACTCCGCCCAGGCGTCCTGCGCCGCCAGATCCCCACCGCTGTTCGCGAACGTGAAGAACCAGACGAGATGGAGCACACCCGAGAGGACGGTGGCCAGGGTGACGGGGTGCCGCAGGAAGCGGCTCAGCCGGGTGCCGTGCTCCTGCTCCCGGGCGCCGGGGTCGTCACCGGCCTCCTCGGCTGTGCGGGCGCGCAGCGATATTCGCGGACCCGTGCCCGGGCCCGGATCGGCGTCGTCGGCGTGTGTCGGCTCCGCTGTCGCCACTGCAAGGCACTCCCCGTGTCCCGTTTTCCGTTCTCGTCCGGGACCCGCGGCCCGCGGCGAGCAGCCCCGACTTCGCGACGCTAGCACGCACCCCGCCGGGTGGCGCCCGGGTGGGGCGCCGTAGGCGGGGTGCGGGGCGTGTGCTCGTATCCGGAATACGTCACCGACACGTACGCGGGTACGTCATCGGTGCGTACGTCCGTCCGGGCGACGGGGGCGGCTCAGCCGACGCGCGTCAGCTTCGCGCCGAAGCCGGGTTCCGCGAGGTCCGACTGGAGTGCCACGGGGATCTTCACGGCCTGGCTGGACCCGTCGCCGACCGTCAGGTCACCGACGACCGTGCCGGCCTTGCCGGAGTGCGGGACCGCTTCCTTGCCCTCGCCGATCGACAGCTTCGTCTTCAGGCCCGGCCAGCCGACCGCCGTCATGTCCTTGGTGGCGACGACCGGGGTCCGGCCGCCGAGCTGGTCGTCCACGTAGCCGACGACCTGCCCCTTCTTGACCACCTTGGCGCTGGTGAGGCTCTTCTGGACCTTGTCGATCAGCTTCTGGCTGTTGACGAGCGCCAGGTGGAGGCTGTCCCAGACCTTGCCGGTTCCGGCGTTCTGGTTCATGACCGCGCCGTAGACGGTCTGGGTCTTGCCGTTCACCGTCTTGGTCGCGGCCCACACCAGGTTGCCGCCCGCGGGCGTGGACGAGCCGGTCTTCAGGCCGATCACCCCGACCTGCTGCACCAGCAGGTCGTTGTTGTTGTAGATGGGCTTGTCGAGGCCGGGGATCTTCGCGCTGGCCATCCCGACGATGCCGCGGAACACGTCGTCCTGCATGACCTCCTTGGCCAGCTTGAGCTGGTCGGTGGCCGTGCTCACCGTCGTCTTCTGCAGACCGCTCGGGTCGGTGTACGTGGTGTTCGTCATGCCCAGCTCGTCGGCCGCGGCGTTCATCTTGGCGACGAAGCTCTTGTTGTCCGAGTCCCAGCGGGCCAGCAGCCGTGCCGCGTTGTTGCCCGACGGGATCATCAGCATCTGGAGCATCTGACGCTCGGTGAACTGCTGGCCCTTCGACATCGCCGCGGTCGACTCGTCCGGCAGCTTCGACTCGTCCTCGGCCTGCTGGTCGACCGTGATCTTCTCGCCGCTCTCGTCCCCCTTGAGGGGGTGCTCCTGGAGGATCACGTACGCCGTCATGATCTTGGCGACGCTCGCGATGGGCGCGGGCGTCTGCTTGCCGTCGGTGCCGAGGCTGCCGACTCCCTCCACCTCGATCGCCGACTGCCCCTGGCCGGGCCACGGCAGGTCGAGGGAGCCTCCGTCGAAGGTGTACGTCTCGTCGGCGGTCAGCGCGAGCGACGCCGCCGGGAGCGGACGCACGGCCTGCGCGACTGCAAAGATCACGGCGAGCAGCAGGACCAGCGGGGTCCAGATCTTGACCCGCCGCACGATCGTGCGGACCGGAGTCTGCGGGGGCGGCGGCGTGTTCGTCAGCTCCGCCAGGAGGTCCAGCGGCGGCTTGGGCGGCAGCGGTTGCTGGGTGGTGCGCTCGGGGCCGACCTGCGGAAGGGCGGCGGTCGCGTCCGCGGCGGGCCTGTTGGCGGTGCCGGGCGCGGGCTCGGCGCGCCCCGGCTTCGCCTCGGCAGGCTCGTCGAGGGGCTTGAGCGCGACGAACCTGCTGGTGCGCTCGGCGGCGGGCTCGGGCTTCGCGGCCGGCTTGTCGGCAGGCTTCGCGGGGGCCTTGTCGGCGGGCTCGTCCCCGGGCTTCGCGGGGGTCCTGCCGGCACCCGGCTTGGTGCCGCCGCCCAGCTTGAGCATCGTCGTGGGCTGGTCCACGGCGGGCGGCCGCGGCGCCTTGAAGATGGCGGTGGGCTGGTCGACGGGGGGCTCTGCGGGGGCCTTGGCATCGGCCGGTGACTTGGCGTCGGCGCCGGAGCCCGCGTCGGCGGGAGCCTCGGCGTCCGCCGACGGCTCGGAGCCGTCCGAGGACCTGGCGTCGGCGGCGGCGTCACTGCCGGTGGAGGCCGCGGCCTCGGCGGGAGACTTCTCCTCGGTGGAGTCGGCGGGAGCGTCGGCGTCGGCCGGGGACGTGGCGTCCTCCGGAGAGTTGGCGTCCTCCGGGGCCTCCGCGTCCACGGCAGGCTTCGCGTCCGCAGGGACCTCCGCGACCGCGGAGTCCTCCGGCGAGTCCTCAGGCGCGCTCATCGGGCGCCCGGGGGCGCCGGTCCCGTCCGGGCGGGCGGCGTCCGCCCCGGACTCGGACTCGGCCGTGTCGTCGGCGGTCGTCTCGTCGTCGGCGGCCGTGCCGGACACCACGTCGTCCCGGGGCTCGTCCCCGGACGTGTCGGTGGCGGTGCCGGTGTCCGTGTCGGCAGCCGTGTCCGCGACCTCCTCGTCGGCGTCGGCACCCGTCGCTGACGCTTCGTCAGCGTCCACGGAGTCGGCCTCGGAGCCGGAGCTGGAGCCCGAGTCCGCGTCCGCGTCGATGCCGGCGTCGGCAGCGTCGTCGGAGCCCGCGTCGACGCCATCGTTCACAGCGTCGTCGGCGTCGTCGGCGGCACCGCCGGCGTCTCGCCCCGCCTCCCCCGCCCCGGCCGATGCCCTGGCCCCGGCGGGCCCACCCGCTCCCGCCGGCGCCTCCTCGTCCGTGCGGGCCACCCACGCGGCCACGGCCGCGCGCAGCCGGGCGTCACCCGCGGACCCGGCCTCGCCGGACCCGGCGGCCTCGTCGGCGGCGTCCGTGGAGTCCACGGTGCCCGGCGACGCAGGAGCCGGCGCGGCAGCCGACTCGGCCTCCGTCACCGCCCGTTCCGCCGTGACCGCCTTCGTGGAGAACACCGCCGTCGCCTGATCCACCCGTACCGTGGCCGCCCTCTCGCGGGCCATCGCCACGCGGGGGTCGGCCGAAGCCGGAGCCGTGGACGGACTCGACGCGGCCCCGCGCGCCGGACCCGGAACCGCAGCCGGGGTCACCGGCGTCGGTTCTGCCGACGGCGCCGACGATTCGTGCTGCTTCGACCTGTCGGGGGACTCGCCCGCCACCGATGCCTCCTCCATGCGACGCACGCCCCGTGCGTCCAACCCAACCGTTGCCCGTTGAACCGCCGCCCGAACACCGCTGTCCGAACCATGTACCAGTGTCCTGTGTGAGGGCTTGGCCCCTGTGGTAGACGAGAACGACATACCTACTGGTTCCACTGCATTCCGGTCACGCACCCTCGACAGACCGATGTGAGAGGGGTCACCCTGTCATTCATCCACGCGGGGAGGCATGGATGGGCAGGAGCCGCAGAACACTTCCGGAGGAGCTTCTGCTGCTGGCGTTGGACCCGACGACGGGTACCACCGCACAGCCGCAGTCGCTCGACCTCGGTCTGGCCGGAGCACAGCTAGTGGAGCTGGCGCTGGCCGGACGGATAGCCCCAGACGGGGATCGTATCGCCGTGGTGGCGCCACGGCCGACTGGAGATCCAACACTGGACTGTGCGTTGGAGTTGCTTCGCCGCCGCGGAGCACCCGTACGCGCGGTCAACTGGATTGGCGGACCCCGGCTGGGGCTGCGCCAGACCTACCTCTCGCATCTGGAGAGGTGCGGCATGGTCCATGCCGTGGCCGGCCAGATGTGCGGGGTGCTGCCGACGACTCGCTACCAGGCGACGGACACGGCGATCAGCCGGGAGATCAGGTCCCGGCTGGACAGTGCGATCCGCACCGGCGTACCGCCGGACCCGCGGACCGCGGCGCTCGCCGCGCTGGCCCACGCGGTCGGACTCGGCAAGCACCTGTACCCGGGGAACGAGGGACGCTCGTCCCGCTCCCGGCTGCGGGATCTGATCAGGCATGACCCCATGGGCGGTCTCGTGGCCCACGCGGTCATGGACGTCCAGAACGGCGTGGCCGCTCAGCCTCGCCGCAACCCGGCACCGGCAGGCCGCCCGGCCACCGCCGGGGTCAGGTCCGCGCCGGAACCCGCCCGCGGTGTTCCGATGCAACCGCGCCGCGGTTCCATGGCGCGCGCCGTGGTGCACTGAGCCGCAGTCCCACGGCACCCCACAGCAGGACCAGCACCGCCGGAACCACCAGCACCGCCAGAACCTCAGCGCCGCACCGCAGTCCCCACGACCCGGTTCGGGAGCCGCTGGCTCGCGCGGGGCGATGAGGCCGTACGTCCGGACGACGACACGGCCCCAGCGCCCCGCGCGGCCGCATCCGGGGCCGTGGAGGCACGCCGCCGCGCGGCGGATCGCCGAACTGGCGCGCACCCAGCGCATATCCGCTGTTTCCCAGCGGTAGAAAGCACCTTGGTGGCAATCTGCTCAACAGCAGATACGCAAAGTACAGGCCTGCAGCCGGAGGTGCACGTCCCGTGGCGTCCAATGTCAATCCCACCGTCCGGCGGCGCCGGCTGGGTCAGGAACTGCGCCGGCTCCGCGAACTGAAGGGCATGACGGCCGAAGAGGTCGCCGAGCGGCTGCTGGTCTCGCAGTCGAAGATCAGCCGGCTGGAGAACGGACGCCGCAGCATCAGCCAGCGGGACGTCCGCGACCTGTGCGGCGTGTACGAGGTCGAGGACCACCGGATCGTCGACTCGCTGATGCAGATGGCCAAGGACTCGCGCCAGCAGGGCTGGTGGCACTCCTTCGGTGACATCCCGTACAGCGTCTACATCGGCCTGGAGACGGACGCGGCCTCGCTGCGCGTGTACGACCCGCAGGTCGTCCCCGGCCTGCTGCAGACCCGGTCGTACGCCGAGGCCCTGATCGCGGGCGCGCTGCCGGAGACGGCGCCCGGCGACATCGACAAGCGGGTCCAGGTACGGATGAAACGGCAGGAACGAATCTCCGCGCCGGACAACCCGTTGCGCCTGTGGACGGTCCTCGACGAGGCCGCCCTGCGCCGTACCGTCGGCAACCGTTCCCTCATGCGCGACCAGCTGGAGCACCTCGTCGAGCAGTCCCAACTGCCGCATGTCACGGTGCAGGTGATCCCCTTCGACATGGGAGCGCACCCCGGGCTGAACGGCCAGTACGCGATCCTGGAGTTCCCCGACGCGGCGGACTCCAGCGTGGTGTACATCGAGGGCGTGACGAGCGACCTGTACCTGGAGAAGGCGAACGACGTCCAGAAGTACAGCGTGATGTACGAGCACCTGCGGGCCCAGGCCCTGAACGTGGAGCAGTCACGCCAGTTCATCGCGGACATCGCCAAGGAGCACGCACGCTGAGGCGGGGGGCTCCGGACGTCGGGCACGCCCTCACGGAGGGGTCCTGACGGAAGGTGCCGGACGATACACCTTCGCCGGGCCGGGGCGGAAGACCCCACTGGAATATGCCATCCAGTCGAGTGAATAGTCGCTTCGTCAGCCGATGTTGGCGAGTAGCGTCGATCACGCCACCGAACAACAACGTTGGCGCAAACCGCACTGCGGGTTCCGAGCGGACCCGTGGCGCGGTGCCACCGCGTCGACCGCGTCGTCGGGGGTACTCACAGATGAACGACTGGCTTACTGGAGCGAACATGGCAATTCAGCAGGGCGCCACCGACACGTGGACCAAGTCTTCCTACTCCACCGGGAACGGCGCCTGCGTCGAGGTCAAGTCCCCGGTCCCCGCGGCGATGGCGGTACGGGACTCCAAGGTCCCCGCAGGCCCCACCCTGGCCTTTCCCGCGGACGCCTGGAACGTCTTCGTGGCCGAGGTGAGCCGTGGGGCCGCCGGCCTCGTCTGAGGCGCGACCCCACGCCCCGTCCGACACATGACCCGACACAACTTCATACGATCCACCGACAGAGCCCTCTCGACCGGCCCGCCGTCCTGGCCGAGGGGGCTCGGCTCTTTTCTCCCGCACCCGCGCCGGGTGGGGTGACCCCGCCCGTCGGCTAGCGCAGCCGGTCCACGTATCTGTCCGTTCCCGGCACCGTGGGGACGAAGGGCGCGACCAGCTCCACCCTGCCCAGCGCCCTCGAGTCCGGGCCGTCGGCGGACGTGGCGACCACCTCCGCGTCGAGCCCGGTGAAGTACTCCTCCCAGCAGTCCCGTGGGTCCACCTCCAGGAACCACAGCAGCGTCAGCCGTGTGTCCACACCCTCGACCTGCTTGACGTACGTCATCCGGTCGCCGGGCAGCGGGGTCGGGCTGAAGACGGTGACCATGGCGGCCGGTGAGCCCGCGAGGCGCTTGGGCAGGTGCCGGGAGCGCAGCCACTCCAGCAGTTCGGCGCGCCGCTCGGCGGACTCCGCGTCGACGACCTCCAGCACCAGCCCCGCGTACGGGTGGTCCAGGGCGTGATGGTCGCGGGGTCCCGCGGCACCGTCGCGGTACACGGTGGCCTCGTGGTCCTGGAAGGCCGTGAAGACGTGCGTGCGGTCCTGGTAGACGCGGCCGTCGCGGTTGAGCCGCTTGTTGATGCCGACGGTCCACTTCATGTGGTCGTCGTAACGGCCCTCGGTGACCCAGTACGTGGAGAGGTAGCAGCCCGCGGTGACCGGCCGGGCGACCGCCGACTTCTCCGGGTAGCGCAGCAGTTGGAGGTCGCGGGTGGCGACCCAGCGGCGGCCCGCGTACATCCAGGGCATCGCCATCGCGCCGGCGTAGTAGTGGTCGTCCTCGTACCAGCGGTTGTACGCGTACTCGTGGCCCGGGTGCGGTTCGACCATGGTGATCAGGGCATGGCCCGGACGGACGCCGTACGGGCCGAGGGCGGCCAGTTCGGCGTACGTCTCGCTGCGAGTCTCCTCCGACACGACGATCCCCTTCCTTCTTCCGCCGGACGCACATACTCTGACGCCCCGTCAGACAATGCGCCAGAGGTACGGCACCCGACGGCGAGTGAGCCGAACGGGCGCAGGCCCAGGCGCCCCGGAGGCGAACCGAGCCGAACGAAGGGGAGGCAGCGATGTCACTGCTCGCGGGCAGGACCGTCGTCGTGTCGGGCGTCGGGGCCGGACTCGGCCATCAGGTCGCGGCGGCGGTGGTGCGCGACGGGGGCCACGCGGTGCTCGGGGCGCGCACGGAGGCGAACCTCGCCAAGTCGGCGGCGGAGCTCGACCCGGACGGCTCGCACACGGCGTACCGGGCGACGGACATCACGGACGAGGGGCAGTGCGAGGCACTGGCCGCACTGGCGACGGAACGGTTCGGAAGGATCGACGCGGTCGTCCATGTCGCCGCCTGGGACAGCTACTTCGGCGGCCTGGAGGACGCCGACTTCGCGACCTGGCAGTCGGTCATCGACGTGAACCTGCTGGGCACCCTGCGGATGACCCGGGCCTGTCTGCCCGCACTGAAGGCGCGGGGCGGCTCGGTCGTCATCATCGGCACGCAGTCGTCGGTGGCCGCGCCGAGCCAGGTGCGCCAGGCGGCCTACGCGGCGTCGAAGGGCGCGCTGACGAGTGCGATGTACTCGCTGGCGCGGGAGCTCGGACCGCACCGGATCCGGGTCAACACCGTGCTGCCCGGCTGGATGTGGGGGCCGCCCGTGGAGGCGTACGTGCAGTTCACGTCGCACACCGAGGGCGTGCCCGAGGCGGACGTGCTGCGGCGGCTCACCGAGCGGATGGCCCTGCCCGAGCTGGCCACGGACGGGGACGTGGCGGACGCCGCGGTGTTCCTGGCGTCCGGCCGGGCGCGGGCGATCACGGGGCAGTCGCTGCTCGTGAACGCCGGCGAACTCATGCGGTAGTCACTGCTGTCGACCCTCCCTTCCCAGGCGTACGGGACCCGCATCCCGTACGGCTGTCGTCCGGTCGTCCTTCGTCGTGGGTCTGCCGGTCTGGCGAAGTGCCCGCTCATCGTGTGGTCCACGTCACGAGCACGACAACAGCCCGACGGGTAAAGTAGAAGTAAAATCGTTCTGCTTTCTGATCTGCGTTCATATTTGTGACCGCGAAAGGTCTTGACCGGCCGGTCGGACCAGCGGTTCAATCCCCGAAGTCCCCGCTCCCGCACGGGGGCGCCGCCCCAGCGCGTACTGGCGAAGTGCCGTCCGGTATCAGCAGGTTCACAAGGCGGACCCCTGGAGGGGGCACATGAACGGTCTCGACTGGGCCGTCCTGGTCGCGTACTTCGGCGTGATGACAGCGATCGGCGTCTGGTCCCACAAACGTGTGGACGATGTCAGCGACTTCTTCACCGCGGGCGGCAAGATGCCGTGGTGGCTGTCGGGCATCTCGCACCACATGTCGGGCTACAGCGCGGTGATGTTCACCGGTTACGCCGGCATCGCGTACACGTACGGCATCACGTCGTACGTCACCTGGGCCCTGCCCATCGCCATCGGCGTCGCCATCGGCGCCAAGGCCTTCGCACCCCGGCTCAACCGGCTGCGCTCGCGCCTGCACGTCGCCTCGCCCCTCGAATACCTCAAGGACCGCTACAACGTGCCGACGCAGCAGGCACTCGCCTGGTCCGGCATCCTGCTGAAGATCGTCGACGTCGGTGCGAAGTGGGCCGCCATCGCGACCCTCCTCAGCGTCTTCACCGGCGTCACGCTCACCCAGGGCATCATCATCACCGGCGGCATCACGGCGGTGTACTGCACGATCGGCGGCCTGTGGGCCGACGCGCTCACCGAACTCGGCCAGTTCGTCATCCAGTTGCTGGCCGGCCTCGCCATGCTGGTCATCGCGCTGAACAAGATCTCCGACCAGGGCGGCCTGTCCAAGGCGCTGGACTCGCCGAAGCTGGACGGCCACGCGGACGGCTTCGCGGGCCCGTACCTCACCGTGTTCTTCATCGCGTACCTGTTCATCAAGCTGTTCGAGTACAACGGCGGCATGTGGAACCAGGCCCAGCGCTACATGGCCACCGGCAGCGCCAAGCAGGCCACGCGCTCGGCGTTCCTGTCCGCCGGACTGTGGTTCGTGTGGCCGGTCATCCTGTTCATCCCCATGTGGCTGTCGCCGCTGCTCGTCACCGCGAAGAAGCCCGACGGCTCCGACGCGTACGGCCTGATGACCGAACAGCTGCTGCCCCACGGCCTGCTGGGCCTGGTCGTCGTCGGCTTCTTCTCGCACACGATGGCCATGTGCTCCTCGGACGCCAACGCGATCGCCGCCGTGTTCACCCGGGACGTCGTCCCGGTGCTGTCGAAGGCCGCGCGGGCCTGGGACACCCGGGCCGGGCTGATCGCGGGCCGCGTCACCACCGTCGCCTTCCTCGGCCTCTCGATGGCGGTGGCCACCCAGGTCAACTCCCCCACCTTCAAGGACATCATCACGGTCGTCATCAAGTGGGTGGCCGGCCTGATGGGTCCGATCGCGATCCCGTTCATCCTCGGACTGCTCCGCCCGTTCCGTAAGTCCGGGCCGACGGCGGCGCTGACCAGCTGGGCCTGCGGTCTGCTCGCGTTCTTCTTCGTCAACTACAACCTGGACTTCTCCCAGCGCACGGATGTGAAGCTGGAGTACCAGGTCGCCGTCCCGATGGTCATCTCCCTGGTCCTGTACATCCTCATCGGCCACCTGAGGCCCGAGGACACCCCGGAGCGGGACGCGATCATCGAGAAGATCAACACGGACGACGACACCGGCGGCGCGGCGGCGGCCATCCCGGCGCCCGCCGGGGCTGCCGACGGCGTGGTGGGAACCCCGACGAAGGACTAGGCGGCGGCTCAGCCCCGGGGATAGCGGGCGAGCCACCCGGGGGACGACCCGCCCGGCCCGTGCAGCGCGGGCCCCTGGGTCATCTCCATCGCGAAGTCGTCCGCGAGGACCAGCACGGTGGGACGGCCCTCCAGCTCGGCCAGCCAGGCCGGGGGGAGGGCCGTCTCGCCGTGCAGGGCGCCGAGCAGCCCGCCGGTGAGCGCCCCGGCGACACCGGACGGGCCCCCGTGGTTGACCGCGAGACGCAGCCCGTGGCGGATGTCCTCGCCGACCAGCGCGCAGTACACGGCGACCGCGAGCAGCCCCTCCGCGGTGGCGTTCCCGGCGAGTTCCTCCACCCGCCCCGGAGTCGGCATCCCCTGCCGGACGGCACCCAGCGCGTGCTGGAGCGCGTCCGTGACGGGCTGCTGTCCCGGCCGCGCGCCGAGCAGCCCGAGGGCCCGCTGCACACCGGCGTCCAGGCTCTCGCCGCGGGCCAGCGCGTGCACGATCACGGCGTACGCACCCGCCGCCAGATAGGCCGCCGGATGCCCGTGCGTCTGCGCGGCGCACTCCACGGCCAGCTGCATCACCAGCTGCGGCTCCCAGCCGACGAGCAGCCCGAAGGGCGCCGAGCGGGCCGCGGCCTCAGGGCCGGCCTCACCGGGGTTCTTCGGCGCGTCGAGCGTGCCCATGATGTCGTCGCCGAAGCCGAGCAGGCAGGACCTGGCCGGGTCACGGCGCGCGTACAGCCATTCCTCGCGGGCCAGCCAGCCGTCGTCCTTGCGGCGCTCGTCGGGCCCCCAGTCGCTCTGGGTGGCGGCCCACCGTCGGTAGGCCCGGTGCAGGTCCGTGGGCGGATGCCAGGCGCCCGTGTCGCGCCGCACCTGGGCGCGGATCAGCCCGTCGACGCCGAACAGCGTGAGCTGCGTGAGGTGGGTGACGGCGCCACGCCTGCCGTACGCCGACGCCAGATCGGTGAGGCCCTCCGCGCCGTACGCCTCGCGGATCTCCTCCAGGCCGAGACCGTCGAGCGGTGCGCCCAGCGCGTCGCCCACGGCCGCCCCCAGCAGCGTGCCGCGCACCCTGCTGCGAAAGTCCTGCTGCTCGGTACGGCCCCAGACGGCACCGGCTGTCGCACCCACCGAGACCTCCCAGGCACCGTCCGCACGTCCGACAGCTCAGCACTGTAATCGAACGCGAACGGTCGGTTGAGGTTCCGGATCCATATACGGGATGTGCTCCGAGTGACCTCAAGTGGTCGAGTATGGGCGTCGTTCGGGGGCATGTCCCGTGATGCTCCGCCGTCCCCGTCCCCGTCCCCCTCCCCGTCCCCGTCCCCGTCGGCGATAGCGGGTCACCGACGCACGCGCGTCCGCCCGCGCCGCCTGTACCGGCCGGCCCGTGCAGCCGCCCGGGCCGCGCTACGCCGTGCCGCCCTCCCGTGCACGCGAGGCGCGCGCAAGGATCTCCGCCCGGTGGCTCTGCGCCCACGCGTAGTCGGGCCTGAGGCCGAGCGCCCGGTCCAGGTCCGCGAGCGCCTCCTCGTGGCGGCCCAGTTCGCTGCGGGAGACGGCCCGGCTCGCGTACGCCGACGCGTACCCGGGGTCGAGCTCCACGGCGCGGTCGTAGTCGGCCAGCGCCTCGGCGTGCCTGCCCGCGACGCGGAGGGCGTCCCCCCGCTCGCAGACGCCCCACGCCCAGTCGGGTTGCACGGCGACGGCCCGGTCGAGGTCCGCCATCTGCCGGACTTCCTCGCCGAGGGCGCGCCACACCCGGGCGCGGCGGGCCAGGGCCCACCCGTAGTCCGGTTTGAGTTCGAGCGCCCGTCCCAGATCTGCGAGGGCCTCGTCGAGTTCGCCGCGGCTCAGCCGGGTGGCTCCCCGGGAGGCCCAGGCGAAGTCCCGGGTGGGATCGAGGGCGATCCCGCGGTCCAGGTCGTCGAGCGCCGCGTCCCAGTCGCCGAGAACCCGGTGGTACTCGCCCCGGACGGCGAACGACCGTCCGTCGTCGGGCGACAGGGCCAGCGCCCGGTCCAGATCGGCGATCGCGGCCACGTAGTCGCCCGACTCGGCACGGGTCATGGCCCGGCTGCGATGGGCCCGCACCAGTTCGGGATCGAGGGCGATCGCCCGGTCGAACTCCGTCATCGCCCGCTCGTACGCCCCGCCGTGCCGCAGGACGCTGCCGCGCACCGCCCGCGCGAACGCCTCGGTGGGCGCGTCGAACCCGGCTCGGTTCAGCAGCAGTTCCAGGGCGGCGGCCGGTCCGCCCTCGTCCAGCGCCCGGAGCAGGTCGCTCCCGAGGCGGGACGGCTCCTCCGCACCGGCGTCACGTCCCGCCTCCGCCAGCACCCGCGCCCACTGCCGGGCAGGAACGTCGCCTTCGTTGCACGCGTGCACGACCTCGCGGAGCACCGCCGCGAGCGCGGTCCGCGGACTCGCGCACAGCAGGTGGTAGGACTCGGCGAGCCGCAGCTCCCGCCACCCGTCGTGCGCCCACAACCGGTCCCTGTCCTCTCCCGCCTCGGCCTCCTGCCGCCACCGGCCGAAGGTCTCCGCGAGGCGGCTGTGGCGTTCGGTCCAGCCGCGCGGCGCACGCAGGCGCTGCGAGCGGAGCATCGGCGCCCGTACGACGTCGTGGTACTGGATCCCGCCGCCGCGTTCGGTGACGAAGGGCAGCCCGCGCAGCCAGTCGAACAGGCCGTCGGCCTCCTCGTCCGGGCAGTCCGCCGCCGCGCGGAAGACATCGGCGTCCAGCCGTCGGGGGAACGCGCAGTCCAGGGCGACGGCCCGGTGCACCGGGTCGTGTTCCCACTTCAGGAAGCGGTCCACGGCCGTCGCGCTCGGGTCGCCCACGTCGTCCGGTTCGGCGGGGCGCGTCTCGGCGAGGGTCGAGACGAGGACCGGCAGCCGGCCGGTGACGCGGAGGATCTCCTCGACGACCGGCTCCGCCACCACGCCCCTGCCCGCGAGCACTTCCCGCGCTTCCTGCTCCGTGAACGGCAACAACGGCATCTCGGCCACGGAGCCGCCGCAGCCTCCCCAGCGCCCGGCGTCCAGCGGGTTGCGTCCCGCGGTCACGACCACCACGTTCGCGGGCATCGCACCGTGGTGCCCCAGGACCATGGCCGCGTGCAGCCAGGCGTCGAGGAACGGGCCGGTCCGCTCGTAGGTGTCGAAGAACAGCACCTGGCGCGGGGTGCGGGCGGCAGTCCTGGTCAGTTCCTCCAGCAGGACCGGAGTGAGCACGTCCTCGGGCGACAGCAGGAGCCGTACGTCGTCCCGGCCGCGGAAGTGCGCGCTGAGTCCGGCCCGCACCTGGTCGGCCGCGGACGCGAGGAGGGCCGGGTCGACGGCTCCGGCCAAGGGACCGACACCGGGCACCATGCCGATCCCCACGAGACCCGCCCGCGCCAGCGTCGTCCCGGCGGCGGAGAGCTCTGCCGGCGGGGACCCCTGCAGCACCGAGTCGGCCTCGTGACGCCGCTCGCGGTGCCGGACGAGCAACCGCTCCAGATCCTTGAACCGGCGCCCTTGGCGGGCGAACTGGGCGCAGATCGTCTCCAGCGCCTCGGGCACGCTGCCGGTGCTCTCGTCGACGTACGCGGTCAGCGCCCCAGCCTCCTGGGCGAGCTGCTGCAGCTCCCTGACGAGAAAGGTCTTCCCGACTCCCGCGTTGCCGTGCACATGGAACAGGAAGCGACGGCCCGGGTCCCGCAGCGGCACGTCGAAGTTCGCGAGGAACGCCGCGCGTTCGGCACCGCGGCCCACGAACGCGAGCCGTCTGCGCGCCTCGATCAGCTCCTGCATCGACGGCACCGAACGCGCCCCAGGCATCCGTCGTCCTCCCGACTCCCCCGGCGCACCACGCCCCGGCCCCGCCCCCAGTCTGGCCCAACTCAGCTGCGGGCGCCCGGCGGTGGGCCGGGCAGGGGAGCCCGCCGGAACCGGAGTTCCGGCGCCGTGGGGTGTTTCCCCCTCACTGTTCCAGCACCGGCAACAACTCCGGCAGATGCCCGTCCGACGCGGCGGCGGCCCGCTGCCGTTCCTCCGGCACCTCGCCGTACAGCGTCGTCCGGGGCCTGGCCGGGCGTCCCGCCGCGTCCGCCACCGCGATCAGGTCCTTGACCGACTTGTACGAGCCGTAGGACGACCCGGCCATGCGGGAGATGGTCTCCTCCATGAGGGTGCCGCCGAGGTCGTTGGCGCCGGAGCGCAGCATTTCCGCGGCTCCCTCGGCGCCGAGTTTCACCCAGCTGGTCTGGATGTTGGGGATGTGCGGGTGGAGCAGGAGACGGGCCATCGCCACCACGGCCCGGTTGTCGCGGGTGGTCGGGCCGGGGCGGGCGATGCCGGCCAGGTAGACGGGGGCGTTGGTGTGGATGAAGGGCAGCGTCACGAACTCCGTGAAGCCGCCGGTCTCCTGCTGGATGCGGGCGAGCGTGCGGAAGTGGCCGAGCCAGTGGCGGGGCTGGTCGACATGGCCGTACATCATCGTCGACGACGACCGGATACCCAGCTCGTGCGCCGTCGTGACGACCTCGATCCATGTCGCCGTCGGCAGTTTGCCCTTCGTCAGCACCCAGCGGACCTCGTCGTCGAGGATCTCCGCGGCGGTGCCCGGGATCGAGTCGAGGCCCGCCTCCTTGGCGGCCGTGAGCCACTCCCGGACGGACAGACCGGTGCGGGTGGCGCCGTTGACCACCTCCATCGGCGAGAAGGCGTGGACGTGCATGCCGGGGACCCGTTCCTTGACCGCCTTCGCGATGTCGAAGTAGGCGGTGCCGGGCAGGTCGGGGTGGATGCCGCCCTGCATGCAGACCTCGACAGCGCCGACGTCCCAGGCCTGCGCGGCGCGGTCCGCGACCTGTTCCAGCGACAGGGTGTACGCGTCGGCGTCCGTGCGGCGCTGGGCGAAGGCGCAGAAGCGGCAGCCGGTGTAGCAGACGTTCGTGAAGTTGATGTTCCGCGTGACGATGTAGGTGACGTCGTCGCCGACGGCGGACCGGCGGACGTCGTCGGCGACCCGGCAGAGCGCGTCGAGCGCGGCGCCGTCGGCGTGCAGCAGGGCGAGCGCCTCGGCGTCGGTGAGTTTCGTGGGGTCGTCGGCGGCGGTGGCCAGCGCCTGCCGTACGTCGGTGTCGATGCGCTCGGGGGCCATGCCGGGCGCGGCGGCCTCGCGCAGCGCCTCCCAGTCGCCGTAGACCTCGTCGAAGTCGTCGCGCCGGTCGCCGGTGCGGCCCTCGGTGTCGATGGTGTGGTGCAGGTCGGTGCGTCCGGAGGAGACGAAGGCCTCCTCGGGCTCCTGCCAGGGGTGGCCCTCGACGACCGCGTCGGGGCGGGCGAGGCCGGTCTCCGGGTCGGCGAGCGCCCGGACGTGCGGCAGCAGCCGCGGGTCCAGCCAGGGCTCGCCGCGGCGCACGAACTCCGGGTAGACGCAGAGGCGTTCGCGCAGTTCGAAGCCCTCGGTGGCCGAGCGGGCGGCGAGTTCCTCGATCCGCGGCCAGGGCCGTTCCGGGTTGACGTGGTCGATGGTCAGCGGCGAGACGCCGCCCCAGTCGTCGATGCCCGCGCCGATGAGCCGTCCGTACTCGCTGTCGACGAGGTTCGGCGGGGCCTGGAGACAGGCCGACGGGCCCATGATGTGCCGGGCCACGGCGACCGCGGCGACCAGTTCGTCGAGTTCCGCGTCCGGCATGCCGCGCATCGCGGTGTCCGGCTTGGCGCGGAAGTTCTGGATGATCAGCTCCTGGATGCCGTGGTACGACCTCGACACCCGGCGCAGCGCGAACAGCGACTCGGCGCGCTCCTCGTACGTCTCGCCGATGCCGATGAGCAGTCCGCTGGTGAAGGGGACGGAGGAGCGGCCGGCGTCCTCCAGGACGCGCAGTCTGACGGCGGGTTCCTTGTCGGGGGAGCCGTGGTGCGGGCCGCCGGGCTCGCTCCACAGCCGGGTCGCTGTGGTCTCCAGCATCATGCCCATCGACGGGGCCACCGGCTTGAGCCGCTGGAAGTCCGTCCAGGACATCACTCCCGGGTTGAGGTGCGGGAGCAGGCCGGTCTCCTCCAGGATGCGGATGGAGATGGCCCGCACGTAGGCGATCGTGTCGTCGTACCCGTGGGCGTCCAGCCATTCCCGGGCCTCGGGCCAGCGGTCCTCGGGCTTGTCGCCGAGGGTGATCAGGGCTTCCTTGCAGCCGAGTTCGGCGCCGCGGCGGGCGACGTCGAGGACTTCGTCGGGGGACATGAACATCCCGTGGCCCGCGCGGCGCAGCTTGCCGGGGACCGTGACGAAGGTGCAGTAGTGGCATTTGTCCCGGCACAGGCGGGTCAGCGGGATGAAGACGCTCTTCGAGTACGTGATGACGCCCGGGCGGCCCGCCGCCTGAAGGCCCGCGTCGCGCACACGCGCGGCGGACGCGGTCAGGTCGTCGAGGTCGGCTCCGCGCGCCTGGAGGAGAACCGCCGCCTCACCGACGTCGAGCGCGACGCCGTCGCGGGCGCGCCTGAGCGCCCGCCGCATGGAGTTCGCCGTCGGCCCGGTCCCGGATGTCGCGGGAGTCGTGGGCCCGGTTCCGGGAGTCTCGGAAGTCGTCATCCTTCGAGCATACGATCGCGGTGATCAGGCCCAGCAGGGCCCGCGCGCAATCCCGGTCCGTCCGGGGGCGTCGCCTGCGCGCAAACCGCCGATCCCCTTCCCGTGCAACGGCGTTCACGGCCGGGCAGCAGGGTTGCCCCTGCCACCCCCGCGCCACACCATGGCAGTCAATGTCATGCCACTGTCATGCTCGACACCCCTGGGAGCAGCAGCATGTGCGAGGACGACCACGGAAACGGGATGGGCAGACGCGCCCTGTTCGTGACGGGCGCCGCCGCGGCGCTTACGTTGGGAAGCGTGACCTTCGCGAGCGGCGCCGACGCGGCCGACGGCTCCGGGACCCCGGCAGGCGGTTCGGAGACCCGCACGGTGCGCGGCACTCTGCCCACCGGTTCGCCCGACTTCGTGTACCTGCCGGTCGAAGTGCCGCGCGGTGTGCGGGAGATCAGGGTCGCGTACACCTACGAGAGGCCGTCCGTGCCGGCCGGCACCGCGGGCAACGCCCTGGACATCGGCATCTTCGACGAGCGCGGCACCGCACCGGGCGGCCGGGGTTTCCGCGGCTGGTCGGGCGGGGCGCGCACCGAGTTCTTCCTGCGCGGCGACGACGCCACCCCCGGGTACGTCCCCGGCCCGGTCCGCGCCGGCACCTGGCACATCGCGCTCGGCCCCTACACGGTGGCCCCGCAGGGACTGGCGTACGAGGTCACCATCACCCTCACCTACGGCGAGCAGGCCCCGACCCCCGAGCCGGTCTACCCGCCGGAGCGCGCGAAGGGCCGCGGCCGGGACTGGTACCGCGGCGACTGCCATCTGCACTCCTGGTACTCGGACGGCCGCCGCACACCGGCCGAGATCGCCGCGCTGGCCCGCGCCGCAGGTCTCGACTTCATCAACACCTCGGACCACAACACCCACTCCGCGCACCCCCATTGGGCGGACCAGGCGGGCGACGACCTGCTGATCATGCTGGGTGAGGAGGTCACCACCCGCAACGGCCACGTGGTGGCCCTCGGCACCGACCCCGGCACCTTCGTCGACTGGCGCTACCGCGCCCGGGACAACCGCTTCGGCCGGTACGCACGTCAGATCCGGGGCGCCGGAGGCCTCGTCGTGCCCGCCCACCCGCACGCCACCTGCATCGGCTGCGCCTGGAAGTTCGGCTTCGGGGAGGCGGACGCGGTCGAGGTGTGGAACGGTCCGTACACGCCCGACGACGAGGTGGCCCTGGCCGACTGGGACGGCATGCTGGTCGCCTCCGTGCGCTCCGGGCGCGACTGGATCCCCGCGATGGGCAACAGCGACGCGCACCGCGACCCCGACCCGGTCGGCACGCCGCAGACCGTCGTCCTCGCCGACGACCTGACGCGCGAGGCCGTGCAGGACGGTATCCGCGCGGGCCGCTCGTACGTGGCCGAGTCGAAGACGGTCTCACTGTCCTTCACGGCGTCCGGCGGCCGGGGCGAGCACGCGGGCATCGGAGAACGGCTGCACGTGGACCGGGAGACCCCGGTCACCGTGCGCCTGGAGGCCGCCGGCGTCCCCCGCTGCACGGTCCGCTTCGTCACCGACCAGGGCGTCCTGTTCACCAGCGCCCCGCTGCCGGTGTCCGGCTCGGGCACGGTCGAGTGGCGCACCACGGCCGCGTACGCGGCGTACGTACGGGCCGAGGTACGGCACGAGGTGGCGGCCGGTCCACTGCCGGGGGCCCTCGCCGCGTTCACCAACCCCATCTTCCTGGGGGCGTCCGGGGCCGCGGACGGGTGAGCCGGCCCCTCAGGCGCTGAGGGCCTGCATCACGACCAGGAGGAGCACCAGCACGCCCAGCCCGGCCCCGCCCACCTTCGCACCGCCCCGGGGCAGGAAGATCCCGAGGACCGTGCCGAGGGTGACGAGCGGTACGGCTCCCTGCGCGACGGCGATCAGCGCGTCGCCGTGGCGCGGGGTGCGGACGCCGTCCTGGCAGGCGTCGCAGGCGATGGCGAGCAGCGGCCCGAACAGGCCGACGAGGCCGCCGGTGAACAGCACCAGCAGCGCGAGCGCGGTCAGTCCGGCCCATGCGGCGGGGGCGCGCCGTGCCGCGGTGACGGGTTCCGCCGGTGTGCCGGAGCCTTTCGTGTGATCCATGCCCCGACGCTATGGAGCCCGGCCCGGACCGGACATCCGTGCGCCTACTCAGTCGGCCCCGGTACTCCGGCTCAGGACCGCCGTCCGCCCGCCGGTCGTCACGCCGGGCCGGTGTCGTCCGGGGGCGTGTTGGAGAGCCGGTCGAGCCACTCGCCGAGCAGGCCCGTCTCGGCGGGGGTGAAGGCCGGGCTCGGGGACTGGCGCAGCAGCGCGCCGAGGCGGGCGGCGGTCGCGGGGACCTGCGGCCCTTCCGCACCGTCCGCGGCCGGCGTACGGGGCTCGGCCGCGTCCGGGGTGAAGACCACGGCGTGCACGGCGTCCCGGACCCGTCGGGACAGGGACGCGTCGGTGAAGCTCGCCGGGCGGGAGACCAGCATCAGCGCGACACCGACGTTGGCCGACATGATCATCTGGGCGGCGAGCTCGGGGGCGAGACGCAGCCTGCCCTGTTCGGCGGCGCGCCGCAGGTCCGACGTGAGGATCTCGTGGGACTCCAGGGCCGCGGCCGGGGGCGTGCGCATGACCGGGGAGTTCATGAGCCGGTAGAGGTTCGGATTGCGCAGGGCGAATTCCGTGTGGGTGTCCCAGCCGTCGCGCAGATCCTGGAGCGGGTCCGTGCCGGGGCGGCGATCGCGTTTGGTCGCCAGGTACTGGTCCCAGCCGTGGTCGACGACCGCGGACAGCAGGCCTTCCTTGTCCCCGAAGTGGCGGTAGAGCGCCGGGGCGCCGACCCCGGCGGCCTCGCAGACCGCCCGGGTCGAGACGTCCCCGTCCGGCGACTCGGCGACCAGCGCGGCCGCCACTTCGAGGATGCGTGCTTTGGTACTCACGCCAGGGACGCTATCCGAGGCCGCGGTGGCGGCGGTGCGGGTGCTCACGCCGCCGTCCCCCGCGGGGCGAGCAGGTCGCCCAGGCCGATCCGGGTCAGGAACTCCACGCGGATGCGGTCCGCGACCCGGCTGACCTCCTCCGACCCGTCGTCCGCGGGGTCGACATGGACCCGGAACGGCCGCTCGCCGTGCGGGGTGTCGACGACCTCGACGACGGCGTCGGCGACCAGGGACGCGTCGGCGTCGGCCGGGGCGAGTTCGGCGAGCCGCCGCGCGACCTGCTCCGTCAGCGCGCCGTAGCGCTTCTCGTACTCCGGCAGCACGGTCCGCTCGGCGGGGTGACCACCCGTCGCGAAGTGCTCGGTGCCCGAGGTGAAGGCGCCCGGCACCACGATGGTCGTCTCGATGCCGAAGCGGGCCAGCTCGGCCGCGTAGGACACGGCGAGCGCGTCCATCGCGGCCTTGGCGGCGAAGTACGGCGCGAGGTACGGCGGGGTGCCGCCCCTGCTGGACGTGGAGCCGACCCACAGCAGCAGGCCGTGTTCCCGGGCGCGCAGGTGGGGCAGCGCGGCCCGGTTGACGCGCTGGGTGCCGAGGACGTTCGTGTCGTGGACCGCGGCCAGTTCCTCGGGGGTGAAGGCCTCGGCGGGACCGGTCACCATGTGGCCCGCGTTGTGGACGATCACGTCGAGGCCGCCCGCCTCGGCGAGGACGGTGGCCACGGCGGCGTCGGCCGACTCCTGGGAGAGGACGTCGAGTTCGACCGTGCGCAGGTCCACGCCGTGCTCCGCGGCATGGGCCGCCGCCCGGGCGACGCGGTCCGCGTTGCGTCCCCGCGTGTCGCGCATCGCGGCGTAGACCGTGTGCCCGGCGCGGGCGAGCGCGCGGGCGGACAGGGCGCCGAAGCCGCTGCCGGCGCCGGTGATGAGGATCGTCTTCTTGCTCATGTCGGAACTCCTGGGGTGGGGGACGGGCGGGCGGCAGGGGCGGCGGTGCGTCAGATGATGCCGCCGTTGGCGCGGACCACCTGGCCGTTGACCCAGTGCCCGGCGGGCGAGGCGATGAAGGCGACGAGGGAGGCGATGTCCCCGGGGGTGCCGAGGCGCTCCAGCGGCGGCTGGGCGGCCATCCGCGCGATGGTCTCCTCGTCCTTGCCGTCCAGGAACAGCTCGGTGGCGGTCGGCCCGGGGGCCACGGCGTTGACGGTGATGTCCCGGCCGCGCAGTTCGCGGGCCAGGATCAGCGTCATCGCCTCGACGGCACCCTTGGAGGCGGCGTACGCGGTGTAGCCGGGCAGGGCGAGGCCCAGCACGGAGCTGGAGATGTTGACGAGCGCGCCGCCCGCGCGCAGCCGGCGCGCGGCCTGCTGGTCGACGACGAACGTGCCGCGGATGTTGGTGCGGTGCATCCGGTCGAGGACGTCGAGGTCGAGGTCCTCGAGCGGGGCCAGGCTCATCGATCCGGCGGCGTGCACGACGACGTCGACGCCGCCGAATGCCAGTTCGGCCGCGTCGAACAGGCCGGCCACGGCGGCCTCGTCGGCCACGTCGGCGCGGACGGCGATCGCCCGCCCGCCCGCTTCGGTGATCGCGAGGACGGTCTTGTCCGCCTCCGTGCCGTTGCTCGCGTAGTTCACGACGACGGCGTGTCCCTGGGCGGCGAGCCGCTCGGCGGTCTCCCGGCCGATGCCGCGTGATCCGCCGGTGACGATCGCGACGCGGGGGAAGGGTGCGGCCGACTCGTACTGCTGGCTCATGGCGTTGCTCCTTGGCGTGACGGTGGTAGCGGTGTTCCGCTCTCGACAGAAGCAACGCTAACACTTGTGGGGTAGCAGCGCTACCCCCGTTCCGTAGCATCGCTACGGAACGCCGCTACGGCGGCCGGGCGGCGCACAGTGGCACGGCGACACGACGGCACGACGGCACGACGGCACGACGGCACGACGGCTCACAGTGGCGTGAGGCGGTGGCCGGGGAACGGCCCGCCCGGTCGTCCCGGCGCCCCGGTAGGGTCGACCGGACCGAACGGGAGAAGCCCTCATGTCGCGCTACCTCGACGCCAAGCACCGGGCCGTCACGACGTTCCAGCGGCGGATCGGCAACCCGCTGCTGAAGCGGCTGCCCTGGCAGACCCTGCTGGAGACCACCGGGCGCACCTCGGGGCTGCCGCGCCGGACCCCGGTCGGCGGGCGCCGCGTCGGCGACTCGTTCTGGCTCGTCTCGGAGTTCGGCGACAGGTCCCAGTACGTACGGAACATCCAGGCCGACCCGCGGGTCCGGGTCCGCATCCGGGGCCGCTGGTACCACGGCACCGCCCATCCGCTCCCCGACGACGACCCGCGGGCCCGCCTCGGACTGCTGCCGCGCATGAACAGCGCTGCCGTCCGCGCCCTCGGCACCCAGCTGCTGACCGTCCGGGTCGACCTGACCGACTGACCACCCGGGCCGGCCGGACCCTCAGGCAGTCGTCCGGCCGCGCCTCACCCCGGCCAGACGATGGCCTGCGTCTCGCTGTACGCGTGCAGCGCGTAGGACCCCACGTCCCGCCCGACACCGCTCTTCTTGAAGCCGCCGAACGGGGCCTCCATGTTGCGGCCGACCGTGTTCACGCCCACTCCGCCGGCCCGCAGCCGACGGGCGACGCGGAAGGCGCGGGCGACGTCGCCGGACCAGACGTAGTCGATCAGGCCGTAGTCGCTGTCGTTGGCGAGGGCGACCGCCTCCTCCTCGTCGTCGAAGGGGAGGACGGCGACGACCGGGCCGAAGATCTCCTCACGCACCACCCGCATGTCGGGCGTGCAGTCGGCGAGCAGGGTGGGTGCGACGTAGAAACCCCGTTCGGCGGCGGGCCGTTCGCCGCCCGCGACGACACGCGCGCCCTCCTTGCGACCCAGTTCGACGTACGCCTCGACACGGTCGCGATGGGCCGCGGAGATGACCGGGCCGACCACCGTGCCCTGCGCCCTCGGGTCCCCCACCGTCAAGTGCCGTGCGTACGCGGCCAGGCGCTCGACCAACCGGTCGTACACACCGCGCTGCACGATCACCCGGGTCGGCGCCGTGCAGATCTGCCCGCTGTAGAACGAGAACGTGGTGCCGATCCCCGACACCGCCGAGTCCAGGTCTGCGTCGTCGAAGACGACCGCCGCGCCCTTCCCTCCCAGCTCCATCAGCTGCCGCTTCATCCCCCGGCCGCACACCTCGGCGATCCGCTGCCCGACCGCGGTCGAACCGGTGAAGCTGACCATGTCGACGTCGGGGCAGTCGACCGCGGCCTCCCCGGCCTCCGGGCGCGAACCCGACACCACGTTCACCACGCCCGGCGGGGCGCCGGCCGCCTCCAGTGCCTCCGCCATCCGGTACACCGACAGCGGGTCCTGCGGTGCGGGCTTGACCACCACGGTGTTGCCCATGGCCAGGGCGGGGGCGACTTTGCCGGCCGGGTTGGCCCAGGGATTGTTGTACGAGGTGATGCACGTGACCACCCCGACCGGGTGGCGCACGGCCAGCGCGCCCATCACGGCGGCCCCGCCGAACGGGCCGGCCTCGTTGATCTGCGGCGGCAGCGGCTGCTCGACGGGCTCGACCTTCGCGTAGCGCCGGAAGCGGGCCACCGCGACCCCCACCTGCATGCCGCGCGCCGTGCCCGTCGTGGCACCGCTCTCGGCCTGGGCGAGTTCGGCGTACGGGAGGAAGTTGCGCTGGATGATCCCGGCCGCCCGGCCGAGCACCGCGGCGCGTTCCTCCGCGGGTGTGCGCGACCACACGCCGAAGGCCTCACGGGCCGCCGCCGCGGCCGCGTGCACCTGGTTCCGCGAGGCCTCGGGCGCGAGCCCGACAGCCTCCTCGGTCGCCGGGTCGATCACCTCGTAGTGCCCGTTCTCGGGCTCCACCCACGCCCCGCCGATGAACAACCGCTGCTCGCCGCTCACCTGACCCCCTCGAAGAACCGGTCCGGGCCGCCGCGCGGCGGCCCGGACGCCCGTCACCTGGTGTTCACCGTCCGCGTGTCCCGCCCGGAGCGGAGCACCTTGCCGGGCACGGCGCCGGTCACCGTGTCCTGCCGGATCGCCTCGACGCCGTTGACCCACACCGCGGTCACGCCGATCGCCTTGGAGTCGAGGCGCGGGCTGTCACCCGGCAGGTCGTGCACCAGGGTGGCCTTGCCGGCGTCGATCCGTTCCGGGTCGAAGAGGACCAGGTCGGCATGGAACCCCACCTCGATGCGTCCGCGCTCGCGCAGCCCGAACAGCTGCGCCGGATCGTCCGTCAGCATCCGTACGGCCTGCTCCAGCGTCGCCAGCTTCCGCCCGCGCAGACAGTCGCCGAGGAAGCGCGTGGTGTACGGGGCTCCGCACATGCGGTCCAGATGGGCGCCCGCGTCGGAGCCGCCGAGCAGCACGTCCTGGTGCTGCCAGGTCTCCGCGCGCAGCGCCCACGAGCCGGGGTCGTTGTCGGTGGGCATCGGCCACAGCACGGTCCGCAGGTCGTCGTGGGCGCAGATCTCGACCAGGCACGCGAAGGGCTCCTGGCCCCGCTCGGCCGCGATGTCCCGGACGACCCGGCCGGTCAGGCCCTCGTTGGCCGCGCTGTACGTGTCCCCGATGACATAACGCCCGAAGTCGGCGAGCCGCCGGAACACCCCCGCCTCCTTGCTCTCGGCCCGCCGCAGCATCTCGGCGCGGACGTCCGGGTCGCGGAGTTTCGCGATGCGTTCCGGGACGGGCAGTGCGAGGACCGGACCCCAGCCGGGGATCAGGTTCAGCGCGCAGAAGCTGCCGAGCGACATGTTCATCGGGGTGAGGATCGGCATGGTGAGCGCGACGACGCGGCCACCGGCCTTGCGGGCGCGTTCGCTCGCCTCCAGCTGCCGCGGGACGCGTTCGGGCACGGCCGCGTCGATCGTCAGGACGTTCCAGTTCAGGGGGCGGCCCGCCGCCGCGCTCATCTCCACGAACAGGTCGATCTCGGCGTCGCTGAACTGGTCGAGGCAGCCCGCCACGATCGCCTCGATCTGTGTGCCCTCGTGCTCGCCGACGGCCTTGCTGAGCGCCAGCAGTTCCGCGGGCCGGGCGTGCCGTGAGGCGACGGGTTCGCCGTCGCCGTCGGAGTGGGTGGAGGACTGCGTGGTGGAAAGGCCCCAGGCGCCCGCGTCCATCGCCTCGTGGAGCAGGCGCAGCATGTCCTCCAGCTGGCCGGGGGTGGGCCGGCCGCCCACCGCGTCGGGTCCCATCACATGACGGCGCAGCGCGCAGTGCCCGACCATGAAGCCGGCGTTGACGGCGATGCGGCCCTCCAGGGCGTCCAGGTACTCGCCGAAGGTGTGCCAGTCCCAGGGCGCGCCCTCCTCCAGGGCGACCAGGGACATGCCCTCGACCTTGGACATCATGCGGCGGGTGTAGTCGGCGTCGGCCGGGCGGGCGGGGTTCAGCGGTGCCAGGGTGAAGCCGCAGTTGCCGCCGGCGACCGTGGTGACCCCGTGGTTGAGGGACGGCGTCGCGTACGGGTCCCAGAAGAGCTGGGCGTCGTAGTGCGTGTGCGGGTCGACGAAGCCGGGTGCGAGGACGAGGCCGGCCGCGTCCTCGGCCGTGCGGGACTCCTCGGTGACCGTCCCGACGGCGGCGACACGGCCGTCGCGTATACCGACGTCGGCGACGAACGCGGGCGCGCCGGTCCCGTCGACGACGGTCGCGCCCCTGATGACGTGATCGAGCATGGCGGCGTCCCTCCTTGAACTCCGCGGCGGTGGGCGCCCCCGAAGGGGCGCGGGGAACTGCGCGGCCGGCCGCCGGGGGTCCGCGGTCGCCCGGCGGTCCGCGGCCCCGCGGCGTTCAGGCGCTCTGCCGGAACCGCGTGGTCCGGTGCACGGGATCCGTGTCGATCTTCGGGATCACGTGTTCGCCGATCAGCCGGATGGTCTGCAGGGTCTCCTCCTTGGGCACCCCGACCGGCAGGCCGAAGCTGAGCTGGTCGGCGCCCGCCTGCTCCCAGCGTTTGCACTGGGTGAGCACCTCGTCCGGGTCGCCGCAGATCAGCAGTTCCTCCTCGACGAGGAGCTCGACGAACTCGGGGGTGTACTCGGGGAGCGTCTCGGGCCAGACGGGGAAGCCCTCGGGGCGCGGGAAGGTGTCGTGGTAGCGGAAGACGAGGGACGGCAGGTAGTGCAGTCCGCCGCGGACGGCGATGTCGATGGCCTCGTCGTGGGTGGGCGCGCAGATGGCGGTCGTCGTCACCATCACGTTGTCGTTGACGAAGTCGCCGATCGGTTCGGCGTTCACGATCGCGGTCTTGTACTGCTCCAGCACCCACTCCATGTCGGAGACCTTCTGGATGCTGAAGCCGAGCACTCCGAGGCCCTTGCGGGCGGCCATGGCGTACGAGGGCGGTGAGCCGGCGGCGTACCACATGGCCGGGTGCGACTTCCCGTACGGCTTCGGCAGGATCTTGCGCGGCGGCAGCGACCAGAACTTGCCCTGGAAGCCGACGTACTCGTCCTGGAGCCACATCTTCGGGAACTCGGCGATCGTCTCCTCCCAGATCTCCTTGGTGAAGTTCATGTCGGTGACGCCCGGTATGAAGCCGAGGATCTCGTGCGAGCCGGCGCCGCGCCCCGAGCCGAACTCGAAGCGGTTGCGCGAGAGGTGGTCGAGCATGGCGACCTTCTCGGCGACCTTCACCGGGTGGTTGACCTGGGCGAGCGGGTTGAAGATGCCCGAGCCGAGGTGGATGCGTTCGGTCGCGTGCGCCAGGTAGCCGAGGTAGACGTCGTTCGCCGAGAGGTGCGAGTACTCCTCCAGGAAGTGGTGCTCGGACGCCCAGGCGTACTTGAAGCCGGACTTGTCCGCCTGGATGACGTACTCGGTCTCCTCCATCAGCGCCTTGTGCTCGGCGAGCGGATCGGTCTCGGCCCGCTTGCCCACGTATCCCTGTACAAAGAGCCCGAATTCCAAGGAGGTTCACCGTCCCCACGTCTTCATCTGACAGATCGTCAGATCCAATGCGCCGACTGTTGCACCGCGCCCTTGAGCCGTCAATAGCTGACGACGCGTCAGATGACGCTGACGCCGGCCAGCCATCCCCCGTCGATCACGAACGGCTGCCCGGTGATGTAGGACGAGTCCTCGCCGGTCAGGAACAGGGCCAGCCGGGCCACCTCCTCCGGCCGCCCGACGCGCCCCAGCGGCACGAGCTTGCGGTACAGCGCGTCGAGGGCGGCGGAGGTCTCCTCGGGGTCCGCGCCCGGGTCGAGCTGGGCGGGGTTGCTCATGGCGGTGTCGACGGCGCCGGGGCACACCGCGTTGACCCGTATCCCCTTGGCCGCGAGCTCCAGGGCGGCCACCCGGGTCAGCCCGACGATGGCGTGCTTGGTCGCCGCGTACGCGCCCACCCACGCCATGCCGGTGAGTCCCGTGTACGAGGCCGTGTTCACGATCGTGCCGCCGCCCGCGGCGGCGATCTCCGGCGCGACGGTCTTGATGCCGAGGAACACCCCGACCTGATTGACCTGCACGATCTGCTGGAACTCGTCGAGGGGCGTGTCGACCAGTTCGTTGAAGCGCAGGATGCCGGCGTTGTTGACGAGCCCGTCGACGCGTCCGTACGCGTCCTTCGCGGCGGCCGTGGCCGCGCGCCAGTCGTCCTCGCTGCTCACGTCGAGGTGGACGTAGCGGGCCCCGATCTCCTTGGCGAGGGTCTCGCCCTGGTCGTCCAGCACGTCGGCGAGGACGACCCGAGCGCCCTCCGCCACGAAGAGCCGCGCCTCCTGCTCACCCTGTCCGCGCGCCGCGCCGGTGACGATGACGACGCGTCCGTCCAGCTTGCCCATGCCGTGTCTCCCTGCTCTGCCTGGTTGGGGTGGGTGCGGGCGAGGGCGGGCCCGGCCGCACCTCCTGGGTCCGAAACCGTGCCCCGCCTCAGCCGAGGAGGGGCCCGACCTGCGCGCCGAACGCGGCCATCTGGTCGGTGAGCTCGCCGCGGCTGCGGCTGCGGAAGCGCACCTGTATCTGGTGCACACCCATCGCGCGGTACGCCCGCAGCGACTCGGCGAGCACCTCGGGCGATCCGTGCAGGGTGCGCCGCCCGACGTCCCAGCCCGGCTCGCCGACGTACAGCGGCTCGGTGATCGCGCCGACGGTCAGCGGGTCCTCGACGCCCGCCTGCGCGCGCAGCTCGCCGAGCCGGGCGATCTGCGCGGGCAGCCGGTCGCGCGGGTCGCCCTGCGGCAGCCAGCCGTCGCCGCGGAGCGCGGCACGGCGCACGGCGGCGGGCGAGGAGCCGCCGACCCACACGGGCACCCGGCCCTGGGCCGGCCTCGGCCGCTGCCCGAGTCCCTCGAAGTCGTACAGCTTGCCGTGGTGGACGGGGAACTCCTCGGGACCGAGGGCGGCACGCAGCGCGTCCACGGTCTCGTCGAGCACCGCTCCGCGCCGCTCGAAGTCGGCCCCGACCGCGTCGAACTCCTCGCGCACGTGCCCGGCGCCCACCCCGAGCACGAGCCGGCCGCCGGACAGGTGGTCGAGGGTCGCGTACTGCTTGGCCGTGACGAGCGGATGCCGCAGTCCGACGATCGCGACATGGCTGAGCAGCCGGACCCGCTCCGTCACGGCCGCCAGGTGCGCGAGGGTGGCGACGGGGTCGTACCAGATGGTGCTCATCGCCCCGGCGAGGCGGCGCGGGATGGCGACGTGGTCGCAGCTCGCGATGTAGTCGAAACCGGCGCGGTCGGCACTGCGGGCGATCTCGACGAGGTCGGCCGGGCCCGCCGAGGCCTCCCACGCCTCCGCGTAGAGCGTGCTCTGCGACTGGACCGGGAGCTGCATCCCGTACGCCAGTCGTCCTTCGGGCAGCACCTGCATGGCACGCCCTCCCATCTGACGATCCGTCATGTCGCTCGGGCTGCCGCCCATCGTCGTAGCTGACGGATCGTCAGACAAGAGGCGGGCCGGTATTCAGGGCGCCCAGAGGCCGTCCTCCGTGAGCCCCAGCAGGTCGATCGCGTTGCGCCGCACGATCCGCTCGACGACCTCGGGGGCGAGATGGGCCATCTGCGCCTCGCCGACCTCCCGGGACTTCGGCCAGGTGGAGTCCGAGTGCGGGTAGTCCGTCTCGTACAGGACGTTGCCGACGCCGATCGCGTCCAGGTTCCGCAGGCCGAAGGCGTCGTCGAAGAAGCAGCCGTACACATGGTCGGCGAACAGCTCGGACGGCGGCCGGTGCACCTTGTCCGCGACACCGCCCCAGCCCCGGTTCTCCTCCCACACCACGTCGGCCCGTTCGAGGATGTAGGGGATCCAGCCGATCTGCCCCTCCGCGTACATGACCTTCAGGTTCGGGAAGCGCTCGAACTTGCCGCTCATCAGCCAGTCCACCATCGAGAAGCAGCAGTTGGCGAAGGTGATGGTGGAGCCGACGGCGGGCGGGGCGTCGGCGGAGGTCGAGGGCATGCGGCTGGAGGAGCCGATGTGCATGGCGACGACCGTGCCGGTCTCGTCGCACGCGGCGAGGAAGGGGTCCCAGGCGTCGGTGTGGACGGAGGGCAGCCCCAGATGGGGAGGGATCTCGGAGAAGGCCACCGCGCGTACGCCACGGGCCGCATTGCGCCGTACTTCTTCCGCCGCAAGTTCGGCGTCCCACAGCGGAATGAGGGTCAGCGGTATGAGGCGGCCCGCGGCCCGCGGTCCGCACCATTCCTCCACCATCCAGTCGTTGTAGGCCTTCACCGCGAGAAGAGCCAGCTCACGGTCCTTGGCCTCGGTGAACGTCTGGCCGCAGAAGCGCGGGAACGTGGGGAAGCAGAGAGCGGACTGGACATGATTGACGTCCATGTCGGCCAGGCGCCGGGGCACGTCGTACGAGCCTGGTCGCATCTGCTCGTACGTGATGACTTCGAGCCTGATCTCGTCGCGGGAGTACCCGACGGCCGTGTCGAGCCGGGTGAGCGGGCGGTGCAGGTCCTCGTACACCCACCAGTCGCCGACCGGACCGTCGTCGCCCGGGGCGCCCATCACCGGGGCGAACTTCCCGCCGAGGAACGTCATCTCCTTCAGCGGCGCCCGGACGATGCGGGGGCCGGTGTCCTGGTACCTGGCCGGGAGCCTGTCGCGCCAGACGTCGGGGGGCTCCACCGTGTGGTCGTCCACCGAGATGATCTTCGGGAAGGGCGTTTCGGAGGTCACCGAAGGGCCCGCCTTGCTCTGCGTGGTCTCCATACGGCCCACGGTAGCGCTGATCTGACGACCCGTCAGCTCTCTGCCCGACCGCCGGTGCAGCCGCCCGTGGACTGGGCGATTGTGTGCGGACATGTGAGGAGACTGTGTGAGGACCTTGTGGTGTCCCGTCCGGCGCCCTGTGACAGCCGTCTCCCACGGCTGACGCATCCGCCATGAACAAGGCAAACTGGCCTCGTTGTACTGACGGTTCGGCAGGGGGACAGCGATGGTCGGTGTGCCGCGGGTACCGGAGCAGCGGCGTCCCGAGGGATCGGCGGCGTTGCGCTTCAGCGTGCTCGGACCGGTGCGCGCCTGGCGCGGGGACGACGCCCTGCCCGCCGGGTCACCACAACAACGCGCCCTGCTGGCGGCCCTGCTGCTGCGCGAGGGCCGCACGGCCACGGCATCCGAACTCATCGACGCCCTCTGGGGTGACGAACCCCCCTCCCAGGCACTGGCCGCCGTCCGCACCTACGCGTCACGGCTCAGGAAGGCCCTGGGAACCGAGGTCCTGGTCAGCGAGTCCGGCGGATACGCCATCCGGTCCCTCGGCGACGGGGCGCTGGACCTCGCCCGTGCCCAGGAACTGGCCGCCGACGCGGAGAAGGCCCGCGGTGGCGGAGACCTGTGCCGCGCCCGCGAACTGCTCCGGGACGCGCTCGGCCACTGGGACGGCGAGGCGCTCGCGAGCGTGCCCGGCCCGTACGCGGAGACCCAGCGGGCACGGCTCGACGAATGGCGGCTGCAACTCCTGGAGTCCTGCCTCGACATGGACCTGGAGCAGGGCTGCCACGCGGAGGCCGTCTCGGAGCTGACCGCCCTGACGGCCGCGCACCCGCTGCGCGAACGGCTGCGCGAACTGCTGATGCTCGCGCTCTACCGCAGCGGCCGCCAGGCCGAGGCCCTCGCGGTGTACGCGGACACCCGGCGCCTGCTCGCCGACGAGCTGGGCGTGGACCCGCGGGCGGGCCTGAAGGAGCTCCAGCAGCGCATCCTCCAGGCCGACCCCGGCCTCGCCGAGCCGTCCGCCCCGGCCGCCGAGCCCGCCGCGGCACCGGTGCGCCCCGCCCAGCTGCCGGCCACCGTCACCGACTTCACCGGCCGCGCCTCCTTCGTCCAGGAGCTCAGCGAGGTCCTGGCCTCCGCCACCTCCGCGGAGGGCAGCGTGATGGCGGTCTCCGCGCTCGCCGGGATCGGCGGCGTGGGCAAGACCACCCTCGCCGTGCACGTCGCGCACCAGTCCCGCGGGGCCTTCCCCGACGGTCAGCTGTACGTGGACCTCCAGGGCGCCGGCGCACGCTCCGCCGAACCCGAGACCGTGCTCGGGGCCTTCCTGCGGGCGCTGGGCACCGCCGACTCTGCGATCCCCGACTCCCTGGAGGAACGGGCCGCCCTCTACCGCTCCGTGCTGGACGGACGTCGCGTGCTCGTCCTGCTGGACAACGCGAGGGATGCCGCACAGGTGCGTCCGCTGCTGCCCGGCACCGAGGGCTGCGCGGCGCTGGTGACCTCCCGGGTGCGGATGGTCGACCTCGCGGGCGCGCACCTCGTGGACCTCGACGTGATGTCCCCCGAGGAAGCCCTCCAGCTCTTCACGAAGATCGTCGGCGCGGAGCGGGTGGCGTCCGAGCGGGAGGCCGCCCTGGACGTGGTCGCCGCATGCGGCTTCCTCCCTCTGGCCATCCGCATCGCCGCCTCCCGGCTGGCCGCCCGCCGCACCTGGACCGTGTCCGTCCTGGCCGCCAAGCTCGCCGACGAGCGGCGCCGGCTGGACGAGCTCCAGGCGGGCGACCTCGCCGTCAAGGCGACCTTCGAACTCGGCTACGGCCAGCTGGAGCCCGCCCAGGCCCGTGCCTTCCGGCTGCTGGGCCTGGCCGACGGCCCGGACATCTCGCTGCCCGCGGCGGCCGCCGTGCTCGACCTGGGCGTCGAGGACACCGAGGACCTCCTGGAGTCCCTCGTCGACACCTCGCTCCTGGAGTCCGCGGCCCCCGGCCGCTACCGCTACCACGACCTCGTACGGCTCTACGCGCGTGCCTGCGCCGAGCGCGACGAACAGCCGCCGAGCGAACGCGCCGCGGCGATGTCGCGGCTGCTGGACTTCTACCTGGCCTCGGCCACGGCGGTCTACGCCATCGAACGCCCCGGCGACCGGACCGTGGACCATCTCGAGGTGACCCGCCAGCAGGGGCAGGAGTTCGCCGACGACGGCAAGGCACTGGACTGGCTGCACGCGGAGGCGGCCTGCATCCTGGCGTTCGTCCAGCAGTCGCTCGGCCCGGACACGCTGCGCCGGGGGGTCGATCTCCTGCTCGCCTCCAAGGACCTCGCGGAATCGGGGGCCAGCTCCCTGACGTACGAGGCGGCGACCAGGGCCGCCCGGGACGCCGCGGAGGCCCTCGACGACGCCCACGCGGCGGGGCGCGCCCGGGTCACGCTCACCCAGGTGCTCAGCACCGCGGGACGCTTCGACGAGGCGGCCGCCGAGGCCGACCGGGCCGTCGTCCTCGGCAGGGCGGCCATGGACCCCTGGACCAGCGGCAACGCGCCCAACGAACTCGGCATCATCGCCATCTGCCGCAACGAGCACGCCGCCGGCGAGGCGCACCTGCTCAAGGCGATCGACAGCTTCCGCGCCGACGGCAACCGTCCCGGCGAGGCGAGCGCCCTGTGCAACCTCTCCCGGGTGCTGGTCTCCATGAACCGCACCGCGGCGGGCATCGAGCTGGCCCAGCAGGGCATCGCGATCTACGACGAGCTGGGCCTGACCGTCCGGCTCGCCAACGCCCGCTACGCGCTCGGGATCGCGTTCGGCCACGCCGGGCGCCACGTCGAGGCACTGCAGCAACTCACCCAGGCGCTCGCCATCTTCGTCGAGAACCGGCAGCGCCTGTGGGAGGGCACCACGCACTTCCGCATCGCGCAGGTGCACCTGGCGGGCCGCGGTCTCGGCAAGGCGGCCCAGCACGCCGAACAGGCCCTCAGCACCGGCTGCATCGGCGGCGACTGGATGCGCGCCAATGTCCTCACCCTCCTCGGGCGGTCGTTGCAGGGTCTCGGGCAGGTGGACCGGGCACGCGCCTGCTGGAACGAGGCGCTCACCATCCACGAGGAGGCGAGCGCCCCCGAGGCCGACGAACTGCGCGCTCTGCTCAGCCCCGTCGCCGCCGCCTGAGCCGCACCCCGGACGGCGTTCATCGAACGTTTATGGGCGGCTGCCAGTCTCAGTGCATCGACCCGTCGCGTCGGGGGGCAGACGGATCGGCGTGGGCCCCACTTGTAGGGTGAGCGGCCCTGGAACGCCCGTTCGGCGACCCACGGGGGAGTTGCCGAACGGGCGTTCCCCACAGCACACCTTCAACTTCACGGGAGGGCCCAGCCATGAGCGACGAGAAGAAGACCGACGACCTCACGGACGCCACCACGATGGACAGCCACGCGCCCGCTCCGCCGGCCAAGGACCCCGTCGCCACCACGGACGACAGCCACGCGCCCGTGCCCGGCGAGGACGCCGTGACCACGATGGACAGCCACGCCCCGGCCCCGCCGGCCAAGGACGGCGTGACCACGATGGACAGCCACGCTCCCGTGCCGCCGGCGCTGCGCCGCGACTGAGGACTGCCTGGAACGGGGATCGGCCGCGGCGGCGCGGAGGGGGAGCCGTCGCGGCCGAGGCATGTCCGCACGACGCCGGCCGGCCCGCTCGTCCGTCAGCGGCCCCGCAGCTCCCCCTTGACCACCTTCCCGCTCGCGTTGCGCGGCAGCTGGGCCACGAACTCCACCGCGCGCGGGACCTTGTAGTTGGCCATCTCGCGGCGGGACCAGGCGATGAGGTCGTCGGAGGTCAGTGTGGAGTCCGCGCGGCGGACCACGTAGGCCTTGCCCACCTCGCCGAGGCGGCCGTCGGGGACACCGATCACGGCGACGTCCGCCACGTCCGGGTGCAGGCCGAGGAGCTGCTCTATCTCCGCGGGGTACGCGTTGAAGCCGCCGACGATGAACATGTCCTTGATCCGGTCGGTGATGCGGAGGTTGCCCGCCTCGTCGAGGACGCCGACGTCCCCCGTGCGGAGCCAGCCGTCCGGGTCCAGGACCGCGGCGGTGGCCTCCGGATCCTCGAAGTAGCCCTGCATCACGTTGAATCCGCGGACCAGGACCTCTCCGGGCGTGCCGGGCCCGACAGTGCCTCCCGCGGTGTCCACGACCCGCACCTCGCTGCCCGGGATGGCCCGGCCCGAGGTGGCGGCGATCACCGGCGCGGCGTCGCCCCGGCGGCACATGGTGACGATGCCGCTGGCCTCGGAGAGACCATAGGCCGTCAGCACCGTGTCGATCCGCAGCTCCGACTTCAGCCGTTCCACCAGGCGCAGCGGGACGACGGCCGCGCCCGTCACCACCAGGCGCAGGGCGGAGAGGTCGTGGGTGTCCCGGGACGGGTGGTCCAGCAGGGACTGGTGGAGGGTGGGCGGGCCCGGGAGGACGGAGATGCGCTCCGCGGCGATGTTCGCCAGCACGGTGTCCACGTCGAACACGGACTGCGGGACCATGGTCGCGCCGCGCATCAGACAGGCGATGATCCCGGCCTTGTAGCCGAAGGTGTGGAAGAACGGGTTGACGATCAGATAGCGGTCGCCCTCGCGCAGGCCCGCGAGGTCGCTCCAGATCGCGTAGCCGCGCAGCGTCTGCGCGTGGGTGATCAGCGCGCCCTTGGGGCGGCCGGTCGTGCCCGAGGTGAAGACGATGTCGGAGGGCGACGCGCCGGAGAGGGCGTCCTCGCGCCGTCGTACGTCGTCCCGGCCCACGCCTTCGCCCTCGGCCAGGAAGTCCTTCCAGGTACGGAAGTCGGCGGGGGCGTCGTCCGCGAGGACCACCACCTGCTCCAGGTGCGGCAGGCCCGGGAGCGGACCGGATCCGGGGCCCTCCCCGGCGGCCCGGCGCAGCGACGCCACGTACGAGGTGCCCAGGAAGGTGCCCGTGACGAACAGCAGTTTCGCGCGGCTACGGGCCAGGACGTAGGCCGCTTCCGCACCCTTGAAACGGGTGTTGAGGGGGACGAGGACGGCACCGGCGCCTACGGCGCCGAGGGCGGAGACGATCCAGTCGAGGGTGTTGGGCGCCCAGACGGCGACCCGGTCGCCGGGCTCCACCCCGTTCGCCATGCAGGCGGCCGTCGCGCGTTCGACCCGGGCGCCCAGTTCCTCGTACGAGACGCGGGTGCGGCCGTCGACGACCGCCTCGCGGTCCGCGAAGCGCTCCGTGGCCGACCGCACCAGCCCCGGGACGCTCGTCCACTCCAGGTCACCGCGCATCGCGTACCTCCCGCCCGCACATCACTAGCTGACTGTCCGTCAGATTAGCTGTAGCCTGACGCCCTGTCAGCAGCCGGGACCTTGTGCGGAGGTGCACCCATGCCGGGGATCAAGGACGCCACAGCCGTCGTCGGGATCGGGCAGACCCCCTTCGCCAAACGCCTCCCGGAGTCCGAGAAGGCCCTGGCCTGCCGGGCGATCCTCGCCGCCCTCGACGACGCCGGCATCGCGGCCTCGGAGGTCGACGGACTCGCCTCCTACACCATGGAGGAGACGGACGAGGTGGAGGTCGCCAAGGCGGTCGGCCTCGGCGACCTCACCTTCTTCAGCAAGGTCGGTTACGGGGGCGGCGGTTCCTGCGCCACGGTCGCGCACCTGGCCGCCGCCATCGCCGCCGGGCAGGCCACCGTCGGCGTCGCCTGGCGGTCACGCAAACGCGGCTCCGGCCCCCGCCCGTGGAAGAACACCACCGTCCAGCTCCCCACCCCGGCGCAGTGGACCCGCCCCTTCGGACTCCTGCGCCCCGCCGACGAGATCGGCATGCTCGCCCGCCGGTACATGCACGAGTACGGCGCCACCCGCGACCACCTCTTCAACGTCGCCCTCGCCTGCCGCAACCGCGCCAACCAGAACCCCGCCGCGATCATGTACGAACGCCCGCTCACCCGCGAGATGTACATGACCTCCCGGTGGATCAGCGAACCGCTCTGCCTCTTCGACAACTGTCTGGAGACCGACGGCGCGCTGGCCTGCGTCCTGGTGTCCGCCGAACGCGCCCGCGACTGCCGCACCCGGCCCGTCTACGTCCACTCCGCCGCCCAGGGCCTGCCCGCCCAGCACCACGGGATGGTCAACTACTGGAACGACGACCCGCTCACCGGGCCCGCCTGGACGGCCGCCCGACACCTGTGGAAACACGCCGACTTCACTCCCGAGGACGTCGACGTGGCGCAGATCTACGACGCCTTCACCCCACTCATACCGCTCTCCCTGGAGGGCTACGGATTCTGCGCGCGGGGCGAGGGCGCCGCGTTCACGGAGGGCGGCGCGCTGGAGATCGGCGGACGGCTGCCGGTCAACACCGGCGGAGGCGGACTCAGCGAGGCGTACGTGCACGGCTTCAACCTCATCAACGAAGGGGTGAAGCAGCTGCGCGGCACGAGCACCGCACAGGTGCCCGGGGCGGCGACCTGCCTGGTCACCGCGGGGGAAGGCGTCCCGACCTCCGCCCTTCTGCTGAGGAGCTGAGATGTCCGACAGCCTGCTCTCCCCCGTGCCCGACGACGACGGCGCCCCCTTCTGGCGGTACGCCGCACACGGTGAACTGCGCGTCCAGGCCTGCGCCGACTGCGGCGAACTCCGCTTCCCGCCCCGCCCCTGCTGCCCGCACTGCCACTCCTTCGCGAGCGAATGGCGCAGGATGAGCGGCCGGGGGCGCGTGTGGTCGTACGTCGTCCCGCACCCCCCGCTGCTGCCCGCCTACGCCGAACAGGCGCCGTACAACGCGATCGTGGTGGAGCTCGCGGACGCCCCGCGGATCCGTCTCGTGGGCAATCTGGTGACCGCCCCCGACGCCCCGCTGAACTCCGTCCCCGCGCAGCGGCTGCGGATCGGCGCACGGGTGCAGGCGGTCTTCACCGAGGTCGACGGGGTGTCCGTGCCCCGCTGGGTCCTGGAGCGGCCATGAGCGGCGGCGGACTGCGCGTCAGCGCCGACAAGGACACCGGTGTCGCCGTCGTCACCATCGACCGGCCCGCCCGGCTCAACGCCATCGACCTCGGCACCGCCGCCGAACTCGCCGCTGCCTGGCGGGACTTCCGCTACGACGACGGCGTGCGGGCCGTCGTCGTCACCGGCGCCGGGGAGCGGGCCTTCAGCACCGGGATCGACCGGGACGCGGCGGTGCCGCAGCCGGGCTCCCCGTTCATGGTGGACGACCCCCTCCTCACCATCGGGCCGAAGGCCAACGACCTGTGGAAGCCGGTGATCGCCGCCGTCAACGGAATGGCCTGCGGCGGCGCCTTCTACCTGCTGGGCGAGGCGGAGTTCGTGGTCGCGGACGAGACGGCGACCTTCTTCGACCCGCACACCACCTACGGAATGGTCAGCGCCTACGAGTCCGTCCACATGGCGCAGCGGATGCCGTTCGGCGAGGTGGCGCGGATGGCACTGATGGGGACCGCCGAACGGATCTCGGCGCGGCGGGCCCACGAGGTGGGGCTGGTGTCCGAACTCACCCCGCCCGGTGCCGCGCTGGACGCGGCCGTCGAGTGCGCCGCCGTCATCGCCTCGTATCCGCCCGAGGCCGTGCAGGGGACCGTACGGGCGCTGTGGCTCACCAAGGAGGCGGCCCGCGCGCAGGCCCTCGCGCACGCCCCGCAGCTCGTCTCGCTCGGCAATCTGCCGACGGAACGGCAGGCGGGGCTGTTCACCGGACGACGGCCCGGGTTCCGGCTGCGCTAGCCCTTCCCCCAGGGGGAGTCGGCGTCGCGTGGCGGGGTTCCCGGACCGGGCGTAGCGTCTGCTGCGACGGCCGCCGTCCGGACTCCCTTCCGTGCCCGGCACGACGGCCGTCACCGTCCGCCGGGCCCGGCGCGCGCTACGTCGTGCGGGCCGTGCCCGTCCCCTTCTCCGCGTCCAGGGCGTACACGCAGCGGTCCTTGCTGCAGGCGTAGACGACCCCGTCCCTGACCACCGGGGCACCGGTGATCTCGCCGCCCGTGGCGAGCTTCCAGCGCAGCCGGCCGTCGTCGGCCTTCAGGGTGTACAGCAGATGGTCGGTGGAGCCGAAGTGGATCCGGCCCTCGGCCACCGCCGGGGCACCCACCAGGTCGCCGCCCGCCTGGAACCGCCACTTGGGCGTACCGGTGACGGCGTCGAGCGTGTAGAGGCCCTTGCCGCTGCCGACGTGGACGTGGCCGGCGGCGACGAGCACCGGCTCGACGGAGGCCCGGGACTCGGTGGCGATGCGCCAGCGGTCGCGGCCGTCGGTGGCGTCGAGGGCGTAGACCGTGCCGAGGTAGTCGGCGAGGTAGACGCCGCCCCCGGTGACCGCGGGGCCGGGGGCGAAGGTCGGCGGGCAGAGGAAGACCGCCGGGGCCTCGAAGTGCCAGCGGACGTGTCCGCCGGCCACGTCGACGGCGAGCACGCGGGTGCCGGCGCAGACGTAGACGTAGCCGTCGGGGGCCTGGGTGATCCGGACCGGTACGCCGCCGCAGGAGGCCGCGTCGCCGACCGGGTAGGACCAGCGCTCCTCACCGGTGCGCGCCTCCAGCGCGCGCAGCCGCGCGTCCTTCCAGACGTAGACCGTGCCGTCGTGGAGGGCCGGTCCGGCCTCCGGGGACTCGAAGTCGGTCTGGGCGCCGGTGATCTCCCACAGCTTCTGGCCGCTGGAGGCCTCCCACGCCTGTACGCCGCCGCCGCGGGTGCCGGTGACGACGGTGCCCCGGTCCGCCTTGAGGGAGTACACCCAGGCGTCCGTCGACAGGCGCCACAGATCGCCGCCCTCGCGGGCGTCGAGCGCGAACAGCGTGGGCCCGTCCGAGGCGTGGATACGGCCGTCGGCGACCGCCATGGACCAGGCCACGTCCCGGGTCTTGAACCGGCGGCGTCCGGTGGCCACGTCCAGCGCGTGGACCTCGAAGGAGGTGACGTAGACCAGGTCGTCGGCGACCGCGGGCGTCCCCCACACGTCGTTGGACATGCGGAAGCGCCAGGGCCGCCAGCCCGAGGCCGACTCGGCGGGCGGGGCCGGCGCCACGGCGGGCACGGGGTCGGCGCCGTTCACCCCGGCGTGCGGCCGGGACCAGGAGGCGGCCAGGCCCGCCTCCGGAGGCGGCGCCTTGACGGCGGCGGCACGGGCGTCGGCGACGCGCGGCCCGGGGCCGATGGGCACCTGGGCGCCCGCGAGGCGCACCGGGCCGGTGTCGGGCGCCCCGACGGGCACGGGGGCGTGCGAGGGCGGCGCGGGCACGGCGGAGCGGCCCCCTGCGCTGCGTCCGCCGCCGGTGGCGGGCTTGGGGGCCGGACGGCCCCCGCGGCGCGTCTCGATGAGGCCCACCGCCCGCTCGGGCAGCCAGGCCGACGCCGTACCGCTGTCGTCGGAGCCGGAGCCGAAGAGATGGGGGGCCAGCTGGGCCTGGAGGTCGGCGGGGTTCGGGCGTGCCGTGGCCTCCATCTGCATGCAGGACTCGATGAGGGGGCGCAGCTCGTCGGGCAGCCCCTCCAGGTCCGGGCCCTCGCGCAGCAGCATGAAGACCGTCTCGACGGGGTTCGCGCCGTGGAAGGGGGCGTGGCCGGTGGCGGCGAAGACGAGCATCGAGCCGAGCGAGAAGACATCGCTCGCGCCGGTGACGCTGCGGGAGTCCTTGGCCTGCTCGGGCGACATGTAGGCAGGTGTGCCGACGGCGACGTTCGTCATGGTCAGGCGGGTGTTCGAGACGCCGGACGCGATGCCGAAGTCGATCACACGCGGCCCGTCCTCGACGACCAGGACGTTGGAGGGCTTGAGGTCGCGGTGGACGAGACCCGCGCCGTGGATGGACTGGAGGGCCTCCGCGACGCCCGCCGCCAGCCAGCGCACCGCCTGGGCCGGGAGCGGCCCGCACTCGTTCACTATTTCTTCGAGCGAGGGCGCGGGCACGTAGGCCGTGGCCAGCCAGGGCACCGCGGCGCGCGCGTCGGCGTCCACGACGGCCGCCGTGTAGAAGCCGGACACGGCGCGGGCCGCCTCGACCTCGCGCGAGAAGCGGACCCGGAACAGCTGGTCCTCGGCGAGTTCCGTCCTGACCGTCTTGATCGCCACGCGCCGGCCGGACGCCGAGCGCGCGAGATAGACCAGCCCCATGCCGCCGGCACCGAGCCGCCCCAGCACCTCGAACGGCCCGATCCGCCGCGGATCGTGCTGCGTCAGCTGATCCACCACTTGCCTGCCACCTCCCCGTACGGGCCGCGCCGTCCACGTATGAACGCGACCCCGTGCAGCGTCTCACCACCGCACCGCCATGGCGGCACGCACCCCGATTCTTCCTGGCCGAGCCAAAGGTTGCGAACCAGGGGGCGAATCGGGGTGTCTCATGATCTATCAGGACAAAGGGGCAGGGTTTTCCGCTGGTGGACCGCCGAGCCGCCCGCGACCGGTGGCCGATTCACCTCTCCAGTACGGCGAAGGAGGCCCCCTGGTTGTCCGTGACCACCGCCACCCGCCCGTACGAGGCCTCGAAGGGCGCGGCCTGGACACGGCCGCCGAGCCGGCCCACCGTCCGCAGCGCCGCGTCGCAGTCCTCGACCCCGAAGTGGACGAGGAAGTGGGGTGGCATTTCGGCCGGGAAGACGTCGGAGACCGGGGCCCGGCCGAAATCGGGGGTGGCGTCGGGGCCGAAGAGGGCGTCGTGGAAGAGGGATCCGTAGAACCGGTCGACGGTCGTGGTGTCCCGGGCGTACAGCTCGGCCCAGCAGAAGGAGCCGGGCTCGTGGCGCCGCCCGAAGCCGGGGTGCGTGCCGGTCTGCCACAGGCCGAACACGGCGCCTTCGGGGTCGGTCGCCAGGGCGGCGGTGCCCAGGGTGTCGACCGGCTCGGGGGCGGTGATGAGCCGCCCGCCCGCCTCCATGACCTGGCGGGAGAGGGCGGTGACGTCGGGCGCCGCGAAGTAGACCGTCCACACCGTGGGCATCCGGCCGTCCCGCTTGGGCGCGAGGGCCGCGACGGCCTCGCCGCGGAGGCGGGCCCAGCCGGCCGGGCCGTACCCCTCGGCGAAGGTCCAGCCGAAGAGCTCGCCGTAGAAGCGCTTGCCCGCGTCCACGTCGGGGAGCTGCGCGTCGACCCAGCAGGGCACGCCCTCGGAGAAAACGGCTGATTCGGCCATGCGGCCAAGCTAACGGCCCTCCCCGCATCCCGCAGAGCGGGCGCGCCCACCCCCGTGAACTCCCGTGGCGGGCCCCCGCACCCCATTTGCACTCGGCCGAATCGCGCTCCGATCACCCCTCGGTAAGCTGACGGCATGACAGGACAAGTGCGTACCGTCGACGGCCGCGTGGCCGGACGGCGTGGGCAGGCGACCCGGCAGAAGCTGCTCGACTGCCTCAGCGAGATGCTCAGCTCCTCGCCCTACCGGGACGTCAAAGTCATTGATGTCGCCCGGAAGGCGGGCACGTCGCCGGCGACCTTCTACCAGTACTTCCCGGACGTCGAAGGCGCCGTCCTGGAGATCGCCGAGCAAATGGCCGCGGAGGGCGCGGCGTTGACCCAGTTGCTCCAAGGACGTTCGTGGGTCGGCAAGGCCGGCTGGCAGACCGCCCAGGAGCTCGTGGACGGCTTCCTGGAGTTCTGGCGCAAGAACGACGCGATCCTGCGAGTCGTCGACCTCGGCGCCGCCGAGGGCGACAAGCGGTTCTACAAGATCCGCATGAAGATCCTGAACTCCGTGAACAACTCCCTTACGGACACGGTCACCGAGCTCCAGTCCAAGGGCAAGGTCGACAAGGACGTGAACCCGGCGGCGATGGCCGGCTCCCTCGTCGCCATGCTCGCGGCGGTGGCCTCGCACCAGAAGGGCTTCCAGTCCTGGGGCGTCAAGCAGGCCGAACTCAAGCCGAACCTGGCGCTGTTGGTGCACCTCGGCGTGACCGGGAAGAAGCCGACGAAGTAGCGCCTCCTCTTTTCTTGCTCGGATCCCCTGCTCAATTCCTGTCATGCGGGCGGCAGTCCACCGGTGTGGACTGCCGCCCGCTGCGCTGTGCGCGTCCCCGTGCCGGCCGCTACGAGGGCAGCGGGCGGTCCGTGACGACGTGCTTCATCACGAGCGTCGACGTCAGCCGCTGCACGCCCGGCAGCGTCGCCAGCCGGTCGTCGTAGAGCCGCTGGAAGGCCGCGAGGTCGGCGGTCGCGACCCGCAGCAGGTAGTCCGGCTCCCCGAAGAGCCGTTGCGCGTCCAGGACGTGGGGAATGTCCGCCAGCGCCCGCTCGAAGTCGGCGACGGTGTCCCGGTCCTCCTGGCGCATGGAGACGAAGACCAGTGCCTCGAAGGTCAGACCGACGGCGGCGGGGTCCACGACCGCGCGATAGCCCCGGATGGCACCGGACCGCTCCAGCTCGCGCAGCCGCCGGTGACAGGGCGAGACGCTCAGCCGCACCCGGGCGGCCAGCTCGGTGACGGTGAGCCGGCCGTCCTGCTGGAGCTCGGCAAGAATCTTCTGGTCCACGGCGTCCATGAGGCAGATTCTTCCCCCAAAGGCGCGATCATGAGCAAACTTCGAAAACACCTTTGGGGCGATCGCGCCTAATGTCCCTCTTATGGATTGGGGACTGGTCACGGCGTTTCTGGCCGTGGATCTGCTGCTGGTGTGCGTGCCGGGCGCCGACTGGGCGTACGCGATCTCGGCGGGGCTGCGGGGCTCGGTGCTGCCCGCCGTCTCCGGGCTCGTCGCCGGGTACGCGCTGCACACACTGCTCGCGACGGCCGGGCTCGCGGTGCTGGTCGCGGGGTCGCCCGCGCTCCTCACCGGGCTGACGGTGGCGGGGGCGGGCTACCTGCTGTGGCTGGGCTGGGGCGTGCTGCGCAGGCCGGCGACGCCGGGAGCGGCCCAGGACGCCCCCGCGGCGCCGCCGCTGCGCACGTTTCTGCGCGGGTCCGCCATCAGCGGTCTCAACCCCAAGGGCCTGCTGCTCTACCTCTCTGTGCTGCCGCAGTTCCTGCGGCCGGGCGGGGTTCCGGTGGCCGCGCAGACCGGCCTGCTCGGGACCGTCCACATGGCCGCCTGCGCCGCCGTCTATCTCACCGTCGGTCTGCTGGCCCGGGCCGTGCTGCGGGCCCGACCCGCAGCGGCCCGTGCGGTGGCCCGCACCTCCGGCGCCGCGATGCTCGGCATCGGCGGGTTCCTGCTGGTGGAGCGCCTGGCCACGCTGTGACGCCGGGCCCCGCCGGCGGGCGCTGTCAGCGCGCGGGCGGGCGGCGGCGCTCGATCCGGAACAGCCGGATCTCCCGGTCGACCCGCGCCTGGTAGGTGGCGTACGGCGGCCAGAACGCCAGCGCCGCCTTCCAGGCCGCGGCCCGCTCCTCCCCCGCCAGCAGCCGGGCGGCCACGGGGATGTCCTCACCCTTCCAGCTGATCACGGCGTCGGGACGGGCGAGCAGGTTGGCGGTCCAGGCGGGGTGGCCGGCGCGGCCGAAGTTGGACCCGATGAGAAGCCACGTGTCGGGGCCGGGCCCCTCCGGCATGCACGCCAGCGGAGTACGCCGCTCCAGCCCGCTCCGGGCGCCGCGGGCGATGAGCACGACCCCCGGCAGCATCTGCGCGCTGAGCAGCACCTTCCCCCGGGTCAGCCGGTGCACGGCCCGGTCGAGGGCGGGCACGACGTGCGGCGCGACCCGGGCGAAGGCGCGGGTCGAGGACACTTTCTGCACCAGCCGGACGCCGGGGACCCGGCGCGGTCCCCGCCCCTGCCCCTGCCCCTGCCCCTGCCCCTGCCCCTGCCCCTGGGCCGTCATACCGACACCTCCCCGCCGTCGAAGAGCCGTGCCGCGTCCGCCGCATGCCCGCGCAGCCGGTGCACGGGCCCGAAGAGCAGCTCGTCGCCGGACGCCCGCTTGAAGTACAGGTGGGCGTCGTGCTCCCAGGTGAACCCGATGCCGCCGTGCAGTTGGATCCCCTCCGCCGCCGCGGTGCGCAGTGCTTCCAGGGCCTGCGCGAGGGCCAGGGGCCCCACCCGTTCCCCCTTCGCCGCGGCCCAGGCCGCGTAGTACGCCGCCGAGCGCGCCGCCTGCACAGCCACGTAGACGTCCGCGAGCCGGTGCTTGACCACCTGGAACGACCCGATGGCCCGCCCGAACTGCTCCCGCTGGCGCACGTACTCGACGGTCCGTTCCAGGGCGCGGTCCGCGGCGCCCACGGCCTCGGCGGCCAGCACGGCCGCGGCCGTGTTCCCTACGGCGGCGAGCACGCCCGGCACCCCGGAGCCGGCCGCGTCCCGCTGCTCGCTCCCGGCCTCGCCCCCGCCCAGCAACTCGGCCTCCACGTCGCGCAGTTCGACGCGGGCCTGCGGCCGGGTCTCGTCCAGTGCGGTCTGCCGCACGCGGACGAGTCCCTCCGCTCCCGCCCGGACGAGGAACAGCAGCGTCCGCGAGCGGGCGAACCCGCCCGTGTGCGCGGCCACCACGAGCAGCCCCGCGCTGTGCCCGTCGAGCACCTGTGCCGCCTGCCCGTACAGGCGCCACACGCCGTCGGCCCGGCGCGCCTGCACCCCGCCGGCCCGGCCGCCGCCGGACCAGTCGCCCCGGTTGTCTCCCACCAGGCCGAGGGCCGTCGCCAGTGCCGTGCCCGGCACGGCGAGTGCGGCGGTCAGTTCACCGGACGCGAGGCGGGGCAGCAGCGCCGTGCGCTGCGCCTCGGTGCCGAGGGCGAGGACGAGCGGCGCGGCGATCACCGCTGTCGCGAGCAGCGGACCGGGCGCCAGCACCCGGCCCGACTCCTCGCAGGCGAGGGCTAGTTCGGTCACCGAGCAGCCGACCCCGCCGTACCGCTCGGGGAGGGCGAGTCCGGGCAGCCCCAGCTGCCGGCCGAACGCCTCCCAGAGCGCCGTGTCGTACCCGGCGGGTGTGCCCACGGCGGCGCGCAGCTCCTCCGGGCCGCAGCGTTTGTGCAGCAACTCCCTGAGCGTGCGGCGGATCTCGTCCTGTTCGGCGGTGAAGCTGGCGTCCATCGGCGGGCTCCTCCTGCGGCGGCCACGTGGCCTCACGGGACACGCGTATCCGACGGGCCCTGCATGAACGGCCCATCTGACGGCCCGTCATGTTAGGACGGAGGGGGTCGAATGCACAGGCCCGCGACGACCTCCCTTTCCCGACCCGATCTGATGTACCGTCAGATTCATGACGCCAGGGAGCCGGAAAGTCGCCGTCGTCGGCGTGTCCCTCTCGGACTGCGGGCGCGTGGACGACGTGACGCCGTACGCACTGCACGCCCAGGCCGCACGACGGGCCCTCGCCGACGCGGGTCTGGACCGCGGCCTCGTCGACGGCTTCGCCTCCGCCGGCCTCGGCACGCTCGCCCCGGCCGAGGTGGCCGAATACCTCGGACTGCGCCCGGACTGGGTCGACTCCACCTCGGTCGGCGGCTCCACCTGGGAGGTGATGGCCGCCCACGCCGCCGACGCGATCGCCGCAGGTCACGCCAACGCCGTCCTCCTCGTGTACGGCTCCACGGCTCGCGCCGACATCAAGGCGGGCCGGCGCACCGGGAACCTGTCGTTCGGGTCCCGCGGTCCGCTCCAGTTCGAGGTTCCGTACGGCCACACGCTCATCGCCAAGTACGCGATGGCCGCCCGCCGGCACATGCACACGTACGGCACGACGATCGAGCAGCTGGCGTCGGTGGCGGTGCAGGCGCGGGCGAACGCGGCGGCGAACCCGGAGGCGATGTTCCGGGAGCCGATCACCGTCGACGAGGTGCTGGACGGGCCGCTGATCGCGGACCCTTTCACCAAGCTGCACTGCTGCCTGCGCTCCGACGGGGGCGCCGCGGTCCTGCTGGCCGCCGAGGAGTACGTGCGCGACTGCCGCACGGCACCGGTCTGGATCCTCGGCGCCGGTGAGCACGTGTCGCACACCAGCATGTCGGAGTGGGAGGACTTCACGGTCTCGCCCGCGTCGGTCAGCGGGCGGCACGCCTTCGGACGGGCGGGCGTCCGTCCCGAGGAGATCGACCTCGCCGAGATCTACGACGCCTTCACCTACATGACGCTGGTGACGCTGGAGGACCTCGGGTTCTGCGCGAAGGGGGAGGGCGGCGCCTTCGTCGAGAAGGGCCGGCTGACCCTGTCCGGCGACCTGCCGGTGAACACGGACGGGGGCGGCCTGTCGGCCCAGCATCCCGGCATGCGCGGCCTGTTCCTGCTGGTGGAGGCGGTGCGACAGCTCCGGGGGGAGGCGGACGGGCGGCAGGTGCGCCGCCGGGACGGCACGTTGCCGCGGCTGGCCGTCGCCTCCGGCACCGGTGGCTGGTTCTGTTCCTCGGGCACGGTGGTGCTGGGGCGCGACTGAGCGGCCCGGCGCGTCCGGCCGGGGCCCGGCGGGTGATCAGGGCGCGACGGTGACCAGGGCCGAGTCGTCGGTGGGGTCCGGGTCCCGGCGGTCCGGCCGCCCCACGTCCGGCGCCTCGACGGTCCGCAGCGCGACCCTGCCCGTCGCGGGTTCCCCGAGGTGCAGCGTGAAGTCGAAGGTACGGCTCTTCCCCGGCGCGAGCTCGCCCACGTCACAGGTGTATGTGGAGTCCTTCTCCTCGCAGTAGGGCTCGAAGTAGCCGTCGTCGACCTCCTCCATGGGCTGCTCCACCACACCGGAGCCGAGCGGGGGCTCGAACACCAGCCGGGCGGACCGGCCGGGATCGCCGGGCCCTTCGTTGTGGACGGTGAGACGCACCCCGCGCTCGTCCCCCGGGTCGCCGTGCACCGTGACGTCGGAGAGTTCGTAGTCGGCGCGGGTGTCGAGGCGGACCTCGGTGCTCACGGTCCGCTGGGCGAACCTGCCGTGCCCGCCCCGGGTGACCTCGGCGCGCAGAGCCGGCCCGTCGCCCGGCTCGCCGCCCTTGGGACAGCTGCCGTACTGGCCCGGTCCCATGTCCAGCGCCCAGGCCTCCTGGGTGAAGTAGCCGTACATGGACGCGGCCGAGGCGCGCATGCGCAGCGCCGGGCGCAGCACGACGGTCTCCCCTGGGGCGATGCGCAGCCGGGGGAACCGGCAGACCGCGGTGTGCCCGTGATGGGTCTCCGGGTAGCGGCAGTTGGAATACTGCCGCGTGAACTCCTGTGTCCCGGAGCCGAGTTCGAGCCCGAGGCCGACGACCGGCACCTCTCCGGCGTTGTGCACGACGACCGGCGCGGTGATCTCGGCACCCGGGCGGACGTCCTCCAGCGGCGCTGCGGTGCGCACCTCGACCACGGGCTCCCCGACCACGACCCGGGTACGGGCGGAGAGTTCCTTCCCGTCCTTCGTCGTATAGGTGACCCGGACGGTCCCGGTGTCGCCGGGCCTGCTGCCCTCGGCGGCGACCGGCAGGACGCGTTCGCCGTTCACCCAGTTGTTGTAGGAGGGGTCCACGTCACAGGTGACGTGGAGGGTGTCGCCCGAGCAGTGCCCGTGCCGGCGCAGCCGGACCGCGTGCTCGGAGCCGGGCAGGACCTCCACGGTCAGCCGGCGGGCGCCCGCTCCCGTGTCGTTCCCGACCGTCACGTGGTACGGCTCCTTGTCCTCGGGACCGGACTTGTCGCCGGTGGGGCGCACGTAGAAGAGCCCGGGCGCCGAGAGCGACGGCTTCGGGGGCTTCTCCAGAGGGCCGCACCCGGCGAGCCCCAGCAGCACGGCGCCGCCGAGGACGGCGGCGGTCACGCGCCTCACGGCCCGGCCGTCCGGGCGGACCGCGCCCCCGCGGCGGCCCCGGACCGGCCGGCGCGAGCCCGCCCCGGACAGGGCCCTTCGGAACAGGGCCGGTTCGGTCGCGCGCACGGATCCCCCGCCTTCCCCTCGCTGAGCTCCGGCAGGCGGCCCAACCTACTGCCGCCGGACACGGGGGCGATACTCACAGGCATGGAACCGGATCTTCATGAGCTGCTCAGGTCGCTGCGGGTGTGGGACACCGAGCTGCCCGGCTTCGCGCCGGACGAAGCGCCCGAGGAGCCGCTGCCCCTCTTCGTGAGGTGGTTCGCGGAGGCGGTGGCGGCCGGTCAGCCCGAGCCGCACACCATGTCGCTGGCGACGGCGGACGAGGACGGACTTCCGGACGTGCGGACCGTGATGCTGCACGGCGCGGACGCCGACGGCTGGGCGTTCGCGAGCCACGCGACGAGCCGCAAGGGACGCCAGCTCGGGTCGCGCCCCTACGCGGCCCTCGGCTTCTACTGGCCTGCCCAGGGCCGCCAGATCCGCCTGCGCGGGCCCGTCACGGCGGCACCGCCCGAGGAGGGCCAGGCGGACCTGCACGCCCGCTCCACCGGCGCGCTGGCCGCCGCACTGGTGGGCCGCCAGAGCGACGTACTGCCCTCGTACGAGGAGCTGGAGCGCGTGTCCGACGCCGCCTGGGACCGGGCCCGCCGGGAGCCGGACGCCCCGGCCCCCACCTGGACGCTGTACCGCCTCCGCCCCGAGGAGGTGGAGTTCTTCCAGGGCGACGCCCGCCGCCGCCATGTACGCCTCCGCTACCGCCGCACGGCCTCGGGCGGCTGGCTGAAGGAACTGCTGTGGCCGTGAGGTCCGGGCGGCCGCCGCGGCCGTACGGCTCAGGGGGCACCGTCGCCGAGCGGCTCAGGCAGTCGCCGCGGCCGTGAAGTCGTACACCGCGAAGTCGGCGACGGCGCGGTAGCCGATGCGCTGGTACAGCCCGGTGCTGGTCGGGTTGGCGAGATCGGCGAAGAGCAGTACGTCGTCGGCGCCGGAGTCCAGCGCGGCCCTGCTGACCTCCGCGGTGGCGGCGCCGGCGTAGCCACGGCCGCGCTGCTGCGGCGGGGTGTAGACCGGACCGACGCGGACCTGTCCGGCGATCAGGGGGGTCACGCTCGCCATGGCGAGCGGCCTGCCGTCGTCGGTCTCCCAGAGAGTGACCCCTCCGTAGGCCGCGCGGTCGTCGGCCCAGGCCCCGTGGTCCCGGTCGGCGTCCTCGCCGAGGACCTCGGCGAACTCCGCGCACCACCGGGCGACCTGGTCCCGGTCCGCCGCGGTCGCGACCCGCGCCCTGCCCGGCGGTGCCGGCGCCGGCGCCGTCAGCGTGCCGAGGCGGTACAGCCGCTCGCTCCGGCGCAGCACGGCGCCGGCTCCCGTGCGCCGCTGCCAGGCCTCGGCGAACGCGGCCGCGGTGGCGCTGTCCCCGTTCACGCCGGGCAGCCGGTGCCGCTCGTCGACGAGCCGGGCGGCGAGCGCGTCCGCGTCCCGCGCGGACAACCGCGTCAGGCTCAGCCCGTACGGCGGCGTGCGGAAGAAGGCAGCCCGCACGGCGCCCTCCCGCTCCAGGAATCCGAAGACGGGCGCCTCCTGCCCGAACGCCCGGTGCCCGCGCCGGCGCAGGGCCGCCGTCACGGACAGCGCCACGGTGTGCAGCGCGGGCTCGGAGCGCAGGAAGTCCCCTGCCTGCCCGAGGAAACGGTCCAGGTCATGGGTGACCTGCCAGTCGCGGGACGCGGCGGACGCGGCGGAGGAACGGGAAGCGGGGTCCATGCCCCATGGTCCCGCGGGCCGGCCGTGTCCCGCCTCCGGATTTCCGCGGCCCCCCGGCAGCGACGGCTCCCCCGGGGGGATCTCAGCGCGCGCCCTCCGCGAGGTCCGGGACCTCCGGTTCCGGGTCGGTCGTGAGGCGGGCGTGCAGATGGCAGTCACGGAAGGCGTCGTGACGGCCCGCCTCGAACATCGCGCCGCGCAGCGTGCCCTCGCACCGGTAGCCGCAGCGTTCGGCGATGTGGCAGGAGGCGTCGTGGCCGGCGGCGTGGTCCAGTTCGAGGCGGTGCAGGGCCAGTTCGGTGAAGGCGAACCGGGTGGCCAGGAGCAGGGCACGGGTGGCGACGTGCCGGCCGCGGGCCTCGGGGAGCACCCAGTAGCCGACCATGGCGCGGCGCATCACGTGGTCGATGGCGTTGATGCCGATGTGGCCGAGCGCGTCCCCGGTGTCCGGGTCGGTGACGCGGAAGGCGACACCGGTGCCCTCCCGCGCGCTCTCGGCCCGCGAACGCAGCGACTCCCGGGCCGCGTCGATGTCCCGCACGAACTTGAGCGGCGTGTTCCAGCGCTGGAACTCCGGGTCGGACAGCCCGCGGAGCCACGACGCGGCGTCGGCGTCGGACTCCGCGTCCCAGGGGCGCAGCCACAGGCCGTGACCACGCAGCTCGGGAAAGGGGTTCACTGCGTACTGCTGGTGGACGTTGCTCATCGGGCCATTCAATCCCCTCGCTCCACACGGAGTCGTGGGGTTTGTTCGGATCCCGGTCCGTGCGGCCATGTCCGCGGTGACCGGGTCCTGGCACCCGTGGCCGCGGCGATCGGGTCCGTGGTGACCGGAGTCCTGGCACCCGTGGCCGCGGCGATCGGATTCGTGGCGACCGGCTCCGTGGCGGTCGCGACGGCCGCGACCCGGACCGTGGCAGCCACGACGGCAGCGGCCAGGACCGTGCCGGGCCGTCGCCGTCGCCGTCACCGTCGCGGTCCGCTCACACCGGGGGCCGGAACACGGGCACCCGCACCGCCTCCGCGTCCCGGAACGTCACCTCCAGCTCCATCCCCACCCGCAGGGCCGCGGGGAGGCACTGGACCACCTCGGTCATCATCCGCGGCCCCTCGGCGAGATCCACGACGGCGGCGGTGTACGGCACGCGTCCGCCGAAGGGCGGGAGGTCGTTACGGTGCACGACGGACCAGGTGTAGAGCGTGGCGCGCCCGCTCGCGGGCCGCCAGGCGACGTCCTCGCTCCAGCAGTGCGGGCAGAACTCCCGGGGATAGTGGTGCGCCCGGTCGCAGGCGGCGCAGTGGCGCAGCAGCAGCCGGCCCTCGGCCGCAGCGTCCCAGTACGGCCGGGTGAAGGCGTCCATCTCGGGAAGGTCGAACCGCGCGCCGGACGCGCCGCTCTCCGCCCCGCTCACCGGAAGAGCCCGAACGCGTCGTCCAGCGACCACGTCTGCCACGACATCCCGAACAGGGCGACCAGGGAGATCAGCGCCATCATCGAGTTCTGCCCCTGCTCGGCCCAGTCGTGGATCATGAGGACGAGGTAGAGGAGGTTCAGCAGGAGTCCGCCGACCAGCGCGACCGGCGTCAGAAGGCCGCTGACCAGCCCGAGTCCGAGGGCCAGTTCGGCGTAGACGACGACGTACGCCATCGTGCGCGGGCGCGGACCGACGACCACGTCGAAGCCGGAGCGCACGGCGTTCCAGCGGTGCTTGGCTGCGACATCCGCCGCCCAGGCGATCCCGGTGCCCCGCTCGAACCAGCCCTTCCTGTCCTTGTGCCGCCAGCTCTCCAGCCACCACAGGCCGAGTCCGATCCGGAGCACGGCCAGCCATTCCGCGCCACTGAGCCAGATGGTGTCCATGGCCGATCCTCCCGCCGCCGCCGAAATCTGACGGTACGTCAGTTCAGCGCAAGCGTGCGGACCGCGCAAGAGGCGTGCACCGGCTCCGGCGCACCGTCCGCCGGACCGGCGCGGCACCGCCACCCACTCCACACCCCCGCCACAACGAGGCCGTCTACGCCACCGGCCCCACCCACTCCTCCTACAGCCGTGATCAGTTCGCAACCGATTCCGGTCTTGACCGAGACCTATCAAGCTAAGTCGTGATTACGCTCGCGCTCATGGCCGACTCGACTGCTTCCTCGACAGCCCGCACGGTGCCGTCCCACGAAGACCGCCCCGTGTACGTGATCGGCGGCGGCCCCGGCGGACTCGCGGCGGCGTACGCGCTGCGCGCCCAGGGCGTACGGGCCGTCGTGCTGGAGAAGTCCGACAAGGTCGGCGCCTCCTGGCGGCGCCACTACGACCGGCTGCACCTGCACACCACGCGGCGGCTGTCCGCGCTGCCCGGGCTGCCCATGCCGCGCTCCTTCGGGCGCTGGGTGTCGCGCGACGACGTGGTGCGCTACCTGGAGAAGTACGCCGAGCACCACCAGCTGGAGATCGTCACCGGTGTCGAGGTCTCGCGCATCGAGCCCGCGCCGGGCGGCGACGGCTGGCTGCTGCGCGCCACCGGCGGACGCGAGCTGACCGGCAGCGCCGTGGTCGTCGCCACCGGCTACAACCACACACCCCGCCTGCCCGACTGGGCCGGCCGGGACGACTACACCGGCGAGCTGCTGCACGCCGGGCAGTACCGCAACCCCACGCCCTACGCCGGCCGTGACGTCCTCGTCGTCGGCATCGGCAACACGGGCGCCGAGATCGCCGTGGACCTGGTCGAGGGCGGCGCCCGCCGCGTACGCCTGTCGGTCCGCACCGCACCGCACATCGTGCGCCGCTCGACCGCCGGGTGGGCCGCGCAGTTCACCGGGATCCTGGTCCGAAGGCTGCCGGTGCGGCTGGTGGACCGACTCGCCCGGCCGATGGCCAGGCTGAGCGTCCCCGACCTGTCGGCCCAGGGGCTGCCCCGCCCCGGGACCGGGCTCTACTCCCGCGTCAACGAGGGCTCCATCCCCGTCCAGGACGTCGGCCTCATCGACGCCGTCCGCAAGGGCAAGGTGGAGATCGTGGCCGCCGTGGACGGCTTCGAGGACGGCAAGGTGATCCTCGCCGACGGGCAGCGGATCGGTCCGGACGCGGTGATCGCGGCCACCGGTTACGTCCGCGCGCTGGAGGACGTCGTGGGTCACCTCGGTGTGCTCGACCCACGCGGCCGCCCGGTCGTGCACGGCGCCCGCTCCCCGAAGGACGCCCGGGGTCTCTACTTCACCGGCTTCACCAACCCCATCAGCGGCATGTTCCGCGAACTCGCCCTCGACGCCCAGAAGATCGCCAAGTCGGTGGCCCGCCACACGGCCACGGCGCGAGGATCCGCACCCGCCGCCCGCTGACCCGCGCACCCCGCCCGGCCCCTGCCCCGGTGGGGCACCCGACGCTCGGCTCCCGCGCCCGGCGCTCTGCCATCGCGGCGGCTCGCCGGGGCCACTCCCCGCGTGCACCGACACCGCGCCCCTCGCTCGCCGGGCGCGCCGGGGGTCTGCGGCGTGCGGCTCCGGCCGCAGCCACGGCGCCGGCCACGGTCCGGCGTGCCAGGTGCGACTACACGGCTCCGGTTCCGGTCTGCGGCGAGCAGTGTCGACTCCGGCCCCAGCTCCGGCTCCGGCTCCGGCTCCGGCTCCGGTCAGCCACGTGCGACTACGGCTCCGGCTCCGGTCTGCGGCGAGCAGCGTCGACTCCGGCTCCGGTCTGCGGCGAGCAGCGTCGACTCCGGCTCCAGCTCCAGCTCCAGCTCCAGCTCCAGCTCCAGCTCCAGCTCCAGCATGCGATTGCACCTCCGGTCTCCGGCGTGCGGCAGCGGCAGCGGCAGCGGCAGCGGCAGCGGCAGCGGCAGCGGCAGCGGCAGCGGCAGCGGCAGCGGCAGCGGCAGCGGCAGCGGCAGCGGCAGCGGTCAACTCCCCGACGCACCAACTGTGTTACCCGCGCGTCAGATGTGGCGCCGGCGCTGTACCGATCCAGTCACGCGGGCCAGAATGCGAGCCCTGCTCACTTTCCGGTTCCGGCTCCATCCACCTCTCGTGATTCGACTCGCATCGACGGAGGATGAACGTGGCACGTGAAAGACAGCTCACCCCCCGGCCGGCGGCCCGGCTCTCCCGGCGCTCGGTCCTGGGCGGCGCCGCCGCGACGGGCGTGGCCCTCACCGGCGCGACAGCGGGCCCCGCCGCGGCCGCCACCGCCGCCCGCGAGGCCGACGTCGCCGTCGTCGGCGGCGGACTCGCGGGGCTGACCGCGGCCCGCGACCTGGTGGCGGCGGGCCGGTCCGTGGTCGTCCTGGAGGCCCGCGACCGCGTCGGCGGCCGGGTGGTCAACCTGGAGCTGCCGAACGGCGGTGTCACGGAGGGCGGCGGCGAGTTCATCGGCCCCACCCAGGACCGGATCAAGGCCCTCGCCGAGAGCCTGGGCGTGGCCACCTTCACCACCTACAACACCGGCAAGAACCTGCTCTACAAGGACGGGAAGAGGACCCCGTACGCCACCGACGGCCTGCTCGGCTCGGTCCCTCCGGTCGACCTGGCGGGGCTCGCCAACGCCGCCGTCGTGCAGGCCGAACTCGACGACATGGCCAAGCAGGTTCCCGTCGCCGCGCCGTGGACCGCCGCCAAGGCCGCGGAGTGGGACAAGCAGACCTTCGAGAGCTGGCTGAACGCCAAGGCGGTCGTCCCCTCGGCCAAGTTCCTCATCGACGTGGCCTGCACATCCGTGTTCTCGGCGCAGCCGCGCGAACTCTCCCTGCTCTTCGTGCTGTTCTACATCGCCGCCGCCGGGAACGAGTCCAGCCCCGGCACCCTGGAGCGTCTGACGGAGACCGCGAACGGCGCCCAGGAGTCCCGCTTCGTCGGCGGCTCCCAGCAGGTGCCGGTCAAGCTCGCCGCGACCCTGGGCGACCGGGTGGTGCTCGGCGCCCCGGTGCGCTCCGTCACGCTCTCCGGCAGCAGATACCTGGTGGCCGCCGACGGGACGACGGTCTCCGCGCGGCGCGTCGTCGTGGCGCTCCCGCCGCCACTGGCCGCACGCATCGCGTACGACCCGCTGCTGCCCGCCGACCGCGACCAGCTCTGCCAGCGACTGCCGATGGGGTCGATCGGCAAGGCGATCGCCGTGTACGACACCCCGTTCTGGCGCGCCGACGGCCTCAACGGTCAGGTCGTCAGTGACACCGGCACCGTCCGCTCCACCTTCGACAACTCGCCGCCGGACGCCTCCTACGGCGCCCTGATGGGCTTCATCGAGGCCGACGAGATGCGCGCGTTCGACAGCGCGACGGCCGACGAGGTGAAGGCCGCCGTGCTGAAGGACTACGCGGTGTACTTCGGCGACAAGGCCAAGTCGCCCACCTCCTTCGTGCTCCAGCGCTGGGACAACGAGGGGTACTCGCGCGGCGGTCCGGTCGCCTACGCCCCGCCCGGGGTGCTCACCGAGTACGGCCCGGCCCTGCGCAGGCCCGTCGGCGGCATCCACTGGGCCGGCACCGAGACCTCCACCTACTGGAACGGCTACATGGACGGCGCCGTCCGCTCGGGCGAGCGCGTGGCGAAGGAGGTCCTGGCGACGCTGTGACGGTTCCGCCCGGCCGGGCGGCGGGTACGAACCACGTACCCGCCGTACCCCGCACGCGCCTCCCGCCGGGCCACCGGGGACGAGGCCGCACCACCGCACCCCGTCCTCGCGCACAGCCTTTGCCTGCACGAAGGTTCCTGACGCAGCGTCAGTTGCGTAATCTGACAGTGCGTCAGTTAAAAGTTGGCTGTCACACAGGAGCGGGCGGACCGATGCTTGGATCAACCCACGGCACCCTCACCACCGACTCCCGCCGGGCCCGGGTCATCGCCTGCGGCGAGCAACCGTCGCCGGTCGTGCACGGCCGGCCGGCCGAGGTCGACGACCTGGACGTCAGCGGGCGTCCGCTGTACGCCGACGTCCCCGACCTGGACCGCTTCTTCCGTCCCGAGTCCGTGGCCGTGGTCGGCGCCTCGGACACCGAGGGACGGCCCAACACCGGCATCACCCGGCAGCTCATCGCCTGGGCGGAGCGGGTCGGCGCCCGGCTGCACCCCGTGCACCCCACCCGCCGGTCCGTCTTCGGCGTCCCCTGCTTCCCCTCCGTCGCCGACCTGCCCGAGCAGGTCGATCTCGCCGTGCTGCTCGTCGGCGACCCCCTCCCCGTGATCGAGGAACTGGCCCAGGCCAAGGTGAGGTTCGCCGTCGCCTTCGCCTCCGGATTCGCCGAGACCGGAGCCGACGGCGCCGAGGCGCAGGACCGTCTCGCCGCCGCCGTCCGGCGCTCCGGGCTCCGCCTGCTCGGCCCCAACACGAACCTCAACGCCTTCGAGCACTTCCGCGACGACCTGGCGGGTCCGGCGATCGCGCTCATCACCCAGTCGGGGCACCAGGGGCGCCCGGTGTTCGCCCTGCAGGAGCTGGGCGTCCGGCTCTCCCACTGGGCACCCACCGGCAACGAGGCCGACCTGGAGACCGCCGACTTCATCTCCTACTTCTCCGAACAGCCCGGCATCGGGGCCATCGCCTGCTACGTCGAGGGCCTCAAGGACGGCCGTTCCTTCCTGCTCGCCGCGGACCGCGCGGCCCGGCGCGGGGTGCCCGTCGTCGCGGTCAAGGTCGGCCGCACCGAGACCGGCGCCCGCACGGCCGCCTCGCACACCGGCAAGCTGACCGGGGCCGACGCGGTGGTGGACGCGGCCATGCGGCAGTACGGAGTGATCCGCGTCGACGGGCTCGACGAGCTCCAGGACACCGCCGCCCTGCTGGCACGGGCACGCACCCCGCACGCCGACGGCGTCGTCGTCTATTCGATCTCGGGCGGCACGGGCGCGCACTTCGCGGACCTGGCGAGCGAGGCCGGGCTCGCGCTGCCCACGCTGTCCGAGGAGAAGCAGGCCGAGCTGCACCAGTGGATACCCGACTACCTGAACGTCACCAACCCCGTCGACAACGGCGGGCATCCCGTGGGCGACTGGCGCGGCCGGAAGATCATCGACGCGATCCTCGCCGACCCTTCCGTGGGGGTGCTGATCTGCCCCATCACCGGCCCCTTCCCGCCGATGAGCGACCGGCTCGCCCGGGATCTGGTGGACGCGGCGGAGCAGACGGACAAGCTGGTGTGCGTGGTGTGGGGGTCGCCGGTCGGAACGGAGGCCGCCTACCGCGAGACACTGCTCGGGTCCTCGCGGGTCGCCACCTTCCGCACCTTCGCCAACTGCATCACCGCCGTCCGCGCCCACCTGGACCACCACCGGTTCGTCGCGGCCTACCGCTCCCCCTTCGACGAGGCGCCCCGCACGCCCTCGCCCTCCTTCCGCAAGGCGCAGGCACTGATGCGCCCCGGCCAGCAGCTGAGCGAGCACGCGGCCAAGCAGCTGCTCCGCGCCTACGGCATCAGGGTGCCGCGCGAGCAACTGGTGACCAGCGCGGCCGCGGCCGTACGGGCGGCGAGCCTGGTCGGCTACCCGGTCGTCATGAAGGCCTCCGGCGCGCAGATCGCCCACAAGACCGAACTCGGCCTGGTCAAGGTGGGGCTGACCTCCGCCAGCCAGGTCCGCGACGCCTATCGCGAGCTGACCGACATCGCACGCTACGAGGGGATCTCGCTCGACGGTGTGCTCGTGTGCCAGATGGTCGAGCGGGGTGTCGAGATGGTCGTCGGCGTCACCCACGACCCGCTCTTCGGGCCGACCGTGACCGTGGGACTCGGCGGTGTTCTCGTCGAGGTGCTGCGGGACACGGCCGTGCGCGTGCCGCCCTTCGGTGAGGACCAGGCGCGGGCGATGCTGTCCGAGCTGCGGGGGCGAGCCCTGCTCGACGGGGTGCGCGGTGGGCCGCCGGTGGACGTCGACGCGCTCGTCGAGGTCGCCCTGCGCGTGCAGCGGATGGCCCTCGAACTCGGCGACGACGTCGCGGAGCTGGACATCAATCCGCTGATGGTGCTGCCGCGCGGGCAGGGCGCGGTGGCCCTGGACGCCATGGTGGTCTGCCACTGACCGGCCCTCCGCACGGCCCACCGTCCCCCGCACGCATCGGAGTACCCCCATGTCCGACTCCCCCCGTGAATCCCCGGAATCCCGTGGGTCCGCCGGCCCGCGCGAAACGCCTGGACCACGCGAGGCCCGCGAACCGTCGGAAACATCCCAACAGTCCGAGAACGCCCTCGACTCATTGATACTTCACGCCACTGACAACGCCGTCGCGTGGATCACCCTCAACCGGCCCGAGGCGATGAACGCCCTCACCTGGGACCAGCGGGAGCGGCTGATCGCGCTGCTCACCGAGGCGTCCGCCGACCCCGCCGTGCGGGCCGTCGTGATCACCGCGCGGGGGCGCGGCTTCTGCGCGGGCGCGGACCTGCGCGGCGGCCCGCCCACCGGGGAGCGGGTCGCCGGCGACGTCGCCCGGACGATCCGGCTCGGCGCGCAGCGCCTGATCGCCGCCGTCCTCGACTGCGAGAAGCCGGTGATCGCGGCCGTCAACGGCACGGCGGCCGGGATCGGCGCGCACCTCGCCTTCGCGTGCGACCTCGTGCTCGCGGCGGAACCGGCACGGTTCATCGAGGTGTTCGTGCGCCGCGGCCTGGTCCCCGACGGCGGCGGCGCCCATCTGCTGCCGCGGCTCGTCGGTCCGCAGCGCGCGAAGGAGCTGATGTTCTTCGGCGACGCGCTGTCGGCCGCGGACGCGGAGCGGATCGGGCTCGTCAACAGGGTCGTGCCGCCGGACGACCTGGAGAAGACCGCACGCGAGTGGGCGGAGCGGCTCGCCGCCGGCCCGACCCGTGCGCTGGCCCTCACCAAGCAGTTGGTCAACGCCTCTCTCGACACCGACCGCGCGACGGCCTTCGCCGCGGAGGCGGCCGCGCAGGAGATCAACATGACGACGGCGGACGCCGTCGAGGGTGTCACGAGTTTCGTGGAACGGCGCACCCCCCGCTTCGAGGGCCGCTGAGCCGTCGGCATCCGCCGTGGGCCGCTCGGCATCCGCCGTCGGCCCGGCGGCGGACAGCCCCCTCCTCTAGTCGCGGGTCAGGACGCGCAGGTCGCCGCTGTCCGGGTCGCCGAAGAGCACGAACAGTTCGGGGCCGCTCTCACTGCCCCCGATGGTCCAGTAGGTGTCATGGCCGCAGTCCTTCACGCGTACGACGACGCCGTCCCGCACCTCGGGCCCGTCCCCGCCCGCGTAAGGGTCGTAGCGGCCCTCGGTGTCCAGGAACCAGCTGCCCGTCCCGTCGCAGCGGGTGAAGTCCCGCTGCGCGACGTCGTCGAACTCGGGCTCGGCGGGCAGCTTGGCGAGGTCGGCACGGCCGTCGGACCGCAACCGCAGCACCGCGCCGCCGTCGCCGTGCCAGACCCCGACGAGCTGTGCGGTGGTCAGCGCCGGGGGCTCGTACTCCTCGATCAGTCCCGTGGACAGTCCCACCGCGCCGGCCGTCGCGACCAGGGCGCATGCCGCGAGGGCGGCGAGCGCGGAGCGGGACCAGATGCGACGGACGCGTGACGCGCGGCCGGTGGCGCGCGCCCGCCGCCGGACGTATCCGACGCCCAGCGCGGGCAGGATCCCGGAGGCGGCGAGGAGCAGGGCGGGTGCGCCGGTGGGCGGGAGACCGCCGAGGGTGACGGCGCCGGTGGCCCACAGGGCGCCCAGGAGGATCACGGACGCCAGGTGCCGGACGGTCTCGGGACCGGGGGCGCGCCGGGTCGTCAGCCGGGCCAGCGTGGCGGCCGGCATCGTGTGGACGGCCGCGTGCAGCATGCCGAGCGCGGCGAGCAGCAGCGGGCCGAGGACGACCATGCACAGCAGGCCCGCGGCGGCGAGTGCGCCGCCGGTCCCGGCCCCGTGATCGTCGTCGTCGAACGTCCCGACCCACCAGACCGTGGCGGCCGCCGCGAGCTGTACGGCACAGACCGCGGCGGCGGCGTTCAGTTCGGCGTTGTCCCATGTCAGCCGCGGACGCCTGGGCCGACCCGTGTCTCCCCACCCCATGGGCGAAAGATACGCGGCCGGTGCGCGACGGCACACGAGGGGTTCACCGACCGCCCCGGCCCGCACGCCCGCACGCCGGGTCCGTCCGCCGCGCCTCCGCCGCCGCTCGGCATCGCTCCCCCGGACCCCTTCCGCCCCGCACCTCCCGTCCCGCCCCTCCTTCCGTCACCCCACCCCTTCCAATCTGACGAACCGTCAGCTTCAATGGGGTATGTGATGGGACACGCAGGGATGGCCGCAGCCGCCGTCCGCTACCTCCGGTCGGCCGGGGCCCCCACCGCCGCGGGGCCCGTCGAGGCGCTGCCGCGACCGGACCTCCGCGCGGTCGGCGACGACGAACGCGCGCCGGTCGACCAGGCCGAGTTCCGCCGGGTGCTCGGCAACTTCGCCAGCGGCGTCACCGTGGTCACCGCCCCGGACACCGGGGCGACGGATCACGAGGCACCGGCGGGGCCGGCGGGGTTCGCCTGCCAGTCCTTCGCCTCGCTCTCCCTCGACCCCCCGCTGGTCTGCTTCATGGTCGGCCGTACGTCGACGACCTGGCCACGGATCGCCCGCGCGGGAGTCTTCTGCGTGAACGTCCTCGAAGCCCGCCAGGGCGATCTGTGCCGCGGCTTCGCGGTCAGCGGCGCGGACAAGTTCGCCGGGGTCCCGTACGACGCGGCGCCGGTCTCCGGCTCGCCGCGGCTCGCGGGGGCCGCGGCCTGGATCGACTGCACGATCCACGCGGTGCACACGGGCGGGGACCATCTGATCGTGGTGGGCCGGGTGGACGCCCTCGGCACCGGCGCCGACGACGCGGCACCGCTGCTCTTCCACAAGGGCCGCTTCCTCTAGACCGCGGCCGGCACGAGGAACGCGACCGGCACACGGCCCGCGACCGACAGGTGGACCGCGGCCGGGACGACAGCCGCGGCCCTCACGTGGACCGCGGCTCCCAGGCACCCCCGACCGTCACGCGAGCGCGGCCGCGGGTGCGCCCGCCACCGGACGCCTGCGCCGGATCACCAGCGCCATCAGCGCCGCCGCCGCGCACAGCGCGCCCGAGGCGTACCAGACGACGTCGTACGAGCCGAAGGTGTCCCGCGCGACACCGCCGAGGAAGGCGACGAGGGCGGCGCCGACCTGGTGGGAGGCGAGGACCCAGCCGAAGACGATGGCGCTGTCCTCGCCGTACTGCTCACGGCACAGGGCCAGCGTGGGCGGGACCGTGGCGACCCAGTCGAGGCCGTAGAAGACGATGAAGAAGATCATCGGCGGGTGCACGCTCGGGGCGAGGAGCATCGGCAGGAACAGCAGCGAGATGCCGCGCAGCGCGTAGTACACGGCCAGCAGCCGGCGGGGCTCGAAGCGGTCGGTGAACCAGCCCGAGGCGACCGTGCCGACGACGTCGAAGACACCGACGACCGCGAGGAGCGAGGCGGCCGCCGTGACGGGCATGCCGTGGTCGTGGGCCGCGGGCACGAAGTGGGTCTGCACGAGGCCGTTCGTGGAGGCGCCGCAGATCGCGAAGGTTCCGGCGAGCAGCCAGAAGGGTCCCGTGCGGACGGCGGAGAGCAGGACGGTCACCGCGCGCCGGGCGGCTCCGGGCACCGGCTCGGGCTTCGGCACGAACTCCGTGGCACCGTACGGCTTCTGGCCCATGTCCGCCGGGTGGTCGCGCAGCAGCAGCCACACGAAGGGGACGACCGCGAGGGCGGCGAGGGAGACGGTGACCGCGGCGGGACGCCAGTCGTGCTCCTCGACGATCCAGGACAGCACCGGCAGGAAGATCAGCTGGCCGGACGCCGAGGCGGCCGTCAGGATGCCCGTCACCAGGCCCTTGCGCTCGGTGAACCAGCGGTTGGTGACCGTCGCGGCGAAGGCCAGGGCCATCGAGCCGGAGCCCAGGCCCACGAGCAGGCCCCAGCACAGCAGCAGTTGCCAGGCCGCCGTCATCCACACGGTGAGACCGGAGCCGAGCGCGATCACCGTCAGCGCGACGGCGACCACGCGCCGGATGCCGAAGCGGTCCATCAGCGCGGCGGCGAACGGCGCCGTCAGCCCGTACAGCGCGAGGTTGACCGAGACGGCGGCTCCGATCGTGCCGCGCGACCAGTGGAACTCCTGGTGCAGCGGATCGATCAGCAGTCCCGGCAGCGAGCGGAAAGCCGCCGCGCCGATGATCGTCACGAAGGTGACGGCGGCGACGAACCAGGCGCGGTGGATGCGGTGCGCGCCAAAGGGGCGTGCGGGTCGGGGGTCCTCGACGGGCGCGGCGGCTTCGGTTGTCTGGGTCACGACATAGAGCTTCGGGGACGGGCTCCGCGCGAACCACTGGCCCGAGGGACAGCATTCGTTAGGATCGGGCCATGACCGAACCTCAGGCACCGCACCGGCGGCACCGCGTCGCCATCCTCGCGCTCGACGGCCTGATGCCCTTCGAGCTGGGCATCCCGCAGCGGATCTTCGGCAAGGCACGGGACGCCGAGGGCCGGCCCCTCTACGAGGTCGTCACCTGCTCGGTCCGGGCGCCCGGCCCGGTCGAGACGGACGCCGACTTCGCCGTCCTCGTCGCGAACGGACCGGAGTCCCTCGACACCGCCGACACCGTGGTGGTCCCCACGTCGTACGAGCTCGGCCCGGTCTACGAGGACGGCGTCCTCACCCCCGAGCTGGCCTCGGCCTTCGCCCGCATCCGCCCCGGCACCCGGCTCGTCTCCATCTGCATCGGCGGCTACATCCTCGCCGCCGCCGGCCGGCTCGACGGGCGCCCCGCCACCACGCACTGGATGCACGCGGACCACTTCCAGCAGCTCTTCCCGAAGATCCAGGTCGACCCGGACGTCCTGTTCGTCGACGACGGCGACGTCCTCACCTCCGCCGGGGTCGCGGCCGGGATCGACCTCTGCCTCCATCTCGTGCGCCGGGACCACGGTGCCGCCGTCGCCAACGAGGTGGCCCGCCGCACGGTCGTACCGCCGCACCGCGACGGCGGCCAGGCGCAGTACATCCAGCGCCCGGTCCCGGAGGCGCAGGCGGCCACCACCACCGCGGCCCGCGCCTGGGCGCTCGGCCGCCTGCACGAGCCGATCCAGCTGCGCGACATGGCCGAGCAGGAGGCCATGTCGGTGCGCACCTTCACCCGCCGCTTCCGCGAGGAGGTCGGCGTCAGCCCCGGGCAGTGGCTCACCCAGCAGCGCGTCGAACGGGCCAGGCACCTGCTGGAGTCCAGCGACCTGTCCATCGACCAGGTGGCGCGGGACGCGGGCTTCGGCACGGCGCAGTCGATGCGCCAGCACCTCCAGGCGGCGCTCGGGGTCACACCCACCGTGTACCGGCGGACGTTCCGGGCAGGGAGCACCGGCCCCGGGCCCGGCGGCGACGCGGGCTCCGGCGACTCCCTCACGCCGTCCGCGCCGGGCCGGTGAGCGGGGCGGCGGCCGCCCGGTCGCGGCGCCCGGGGGCTAGAAGGTCAGCACCGCCCTCGCCACCCTCCCCTGGTGCGCGTCCTCCGCGGCCTTGTCGAAGTCCTCCACCGGGTACGTCGCCGTGACCAGCTCGTCCAGCAGCAGACGGCCCTCGCGGTACAGCTCCGCGTAGAGCGCGATGTCGCGCTGCGGGCGGGAGGAACCGTAGCGGCAGCCCAGGATCGACTTGTCCAGGAACAGGGAGGAGACGAGGAAGGACGCCTCGGCCGTCGCCGGCGGCACCCCGAGCAGTACCGCCTGCCCGTGGCGGTCGAGCAGGTCGACGGCCTCGCGGACGAGTTCGACCCGGCCGACGCACTCGAAGACGTGGTCGGCGCCGGTCGGCAGGATGTCCTTCACCCGCTCCGTCGAGGTCAGGAAGTGCGTCGCGCCGAACCGGCGGGCGGCGGACTCCTTCACCGGGTTGGCGTCGACCGCGACGACCTTCAGGGCGCCCGCGATCCGCGCGCCCTGCAGCACGTTGAGACCGATGCCTCCGGTGCCGATCACGACGACGCTGTCGCCCCGGTCCACCCGGGCGCGGTTGAGGACCGCGCCGACACCGGTCAGGACCCCGCATCCGATGAGCGCGGCGGACGTCAGCGGGATGTCCTCGGGGATCCGGACCGCCTGCACCGCCTTCACGACCGTGCGTTCCGCGAAGGCCGAGTTGGCGGCGAACTGGTACAGCGGCCGCCCGGCCCGCGTGAACGGCTGCTGCGGCATTCCGATCGCCTTGCGGCACATCGTCGGCCGCCCCCGGTCGCACTCCGCGCAGGCGCCGCAGTTGGCCAGCGTGGACAGTGACACATGGTCGCCCGGCCGGACGTGGGTGACGCCGTCGCCGGTCTTCTCCACCACTCCCGCGCCCTCGTGCCCGAGCACCACGGGCACGGGGAACGGGATGGTCCCGTCCACCACGGAGAGATCGCTGTGGCAGAGTCCGGCCGCGGAGAGGGCGACCCGCACCTCGCCGGGACCCGGCTCCCGTACCTCCAGGTCGTCCACGACCTGGGTCTGCTTCCCGTCGAAGATCACGCCTCGCATCGCGCCGTGCTCCCCTCTGTCCCGGGCCGCCACCGGGTTCCGGTCCCGGGGCCCTCCCGTGGGTTCGTGTCCCGGGGCTATCCCCTGGGCTCTTTCGGCAGGCCGAGCACGCGCTCGGCGATGATCGTGCGCTGCACCTCGTCCGAGCCGCCGTAGACGGTGTCGGCCCGGCTGAACAGGAACAGGTGCTGGAGCGCGTCCAGTTCGTACGGTGCCGCGGCCGACCAGTCCACCGGTCCCACCGCCGCCGCGGCGCCCCGTACCCGCATCGCCAGTTCGCCGAGGCGCCGGTGCCAGCCGCCCCACAGCAGCTTCGCCACGCTGGGCGCCCCCGTGCCGCCCGCGTCCGGGCCGCCGAGCGTGCGCAGGGCGTTCCAGCGCATGGTGCGCAGCTCGGCCCACTGGCGCACGAGCAGGTCGCGCACGACGGGATCGGTGACCGCCCCGGTCGCCACGGCCGCCTCCACGACGCGCCCCAACTCCTCGGCGAACCCGATCTGCTGGGCCAGTGTGGAGACTCCCCGCTCGAAGCCGAGGAGGCTCATCGCGACGCGCCAGCCGTGGCCCTCGCCGCCGACCAGGTGCTCGGCGCGCGCCACCGCCCCGTCGAAGAAGACCTCGTTGAACTCGCTCGTGCCGGTGAGCTGCCGGATCGGGCGGACCTCGACGCGGCCGGGCTGGTCCATCGGGACGAGCAGGAAGGACAGGCCGTGGTGGCGGACGGAGCCGGCCCCGGTGCGGGCCAGCACGAAGCACCAGTCGGCCTCGTGGGCCAGCGAGGTCCAGATCTTCTGCCCGGTGACGCGGTACGAGCCGCCGTCCCGTACGGCCGCGGTCCGCACGGCGGCGAGGTCCGAGCCCGCGCCCGGCTCGCTGTAGCCCTGGCACCAGAGTTCGTCGCCGCGGGCGACGGGCGGCAGGAAACGGGACTTCTGCTCCGGTGTGCCGTGCGCGACGAGGGTCGGGGCGAGCAGGTTCTCCCCGATGTGTCCCGAGCGGGCGGGCGCCTTCGCGCGGGCGTACTCCTCGGCCCAGACGACCTGCTGGATCAGGCTCGCCCGCCGGTTGCCGTACCCGTCCTCGCCCCATCCGAGGCCGATCCAGCCGCCCCGGCCGAGCTCCCGCTCCCAGTCCCGGCGCTGGGGCCGGCCGGTGAGGTGTGCCGCCAGCCACGCCCGTGCCTCGTGCCGGAACTCCTCGTCCTCGGCGCCGAATCCGAACTCCATGCGCGCTCCCCCTCCCCGTCCGCCAGGGCCCTCACGCGTTCGGTCGTGCCTTGTCGGCCGCCGCCCGCGCCATGGCCTCGACCTGCTCCAGCAGCGGCATCGGGTCGACGCCCACGGTGCCCGGCAGGAAGTCGGCGATCCGCTCGGGGGTCCAGGTGCCGTCCGCGTACCCGGCGCGCAGTTCGCGGGGCTGCGCCCACACCGCGATCTTGGGACCGGCGATCGTGTACACCTGGCCGGTGATCCGGGCCTCGCGCGCCCGGTCGGACAGCAGGTAGACGACCAGCGCGGCGACGTCCTCCGGCTCGCCGATCTCCTTGAGCTCCATGGGGACGCCCGCGGACATGCGGGTCCGGGCGACCGGCGCGACCGCGTTGGCCGTCACTCCGTACTTGTGCAGCCCCAGCGCCGCGCTGCGGACGAGCGAGATGATCCCGCCCTTCGCCGCACTGTAGTTGGCCTGCGAGACGGACCCCTGATGGTTGCCGCTGGTGAAACCGATCAGCGTGCCCGAGCCCTGTTTGCGCATCACCGCGGAGGCGGCCCGGAACAGCGTGAACGTGCCCTTCAGATGGGTGGCGACCACCGGGTCCCACTCCTGCTCGGACATGTTGAACAGCATCCGCTCACGCAGGATCCCCGCCACGCACACCACGCCGTCGATCCGTCCGTACGAGGCGAGCGCGGTGTCCACGACGCGCTGCCCGCCCGCCATGGTCGAGATGTCGTCGGCGACGGCCACCGCATCCCCGCCGGCCGCCTCGATCTCCTTGACGACGGCCTCGGCGACCGAGCTGGTGGGCTCGGCGCCCTCGACGGACACGCCGTAGTCGTTGACGACGACCCGCGCGCCCGCCGCCGCGGCGGCGAGGGCGACGGCCCGGCCGATCCCCCGTCCGCCTCCCGTGACGGCGACGACCTTGCCTGCCAAGAAGTTCCCCACGCCCGGCCCCTTCCCGCAGTTTCTGACGGTCCGTTAGATTCAACTCGGATTCTACGACCCGTCAGATACCTGGAGACAAGCCCCCGGGGAGGACTCATGTCGCAGCCGGCGCTCCGTCCGGAGTTCCACGAGATCGCCAAGCGCGTGAACAACTGGGGCCGTTGGGGGTCGGGCGACGAGATCGGGACGCTGAACCTGATCACCGACGAGGTCGTACGGCAGGCCGCCGCGAGCGTGCGCTCGGGACGCCGTGTGCCGCTGGCGCTGCCCCTGAGGCAGGACGGCGTACAGACCGGCATGATCCCGGGACGCGTCAATCCGCTGCACGTCATGGTGCAGATCAACCAGGAGCTCTTCGGCCCCGGGACCGTCGCGTGCAGCGACGACGCCGTGACCATGGGGCTCCAGGCGGGCACCCACTGGGACGCCCTCACCCACGTCTCCCACTCGGGGAAGATCTACAACGGCCGCCCGGCCGGCACGGTCACCCCGCACGGCGGCGCCGAGTTCAGCGGGATCGACAAGCCGCGGCACGTCGTCTCCCGGGGCGTCCTGCTCGACGTCGCGCGGGCGCGGGGCGTGGAGCGCCTCGACGGCGGGCACGCCGTGACGCCCGACGACCTGGACGCCGCCGAGGAGCTGGCGGGCACACGGGTCCGGGCGGGCGACGTCGTCCTGGTGCGCACGGGCCAGGTCCAGGTGTATCTCGCCGGGGACAAGCACGCTTACGGCTATCCCTCACCGGGCCTGTCGGTGCACACCCCGGAGTGGTTCCACGCACGCGACGTCGCGGCGGTCGCGAACGACACCCTCACCTTCGAGATCTTCCCGCCCGAGATCGAGGACCTGTGGCTGCCCGTGCACGCGCTCGACCTGGTCGAGATGGGGATGCTCCAGGGCCAGAACTGGAATCTCGAAGAGTTGTCCACAGCCTGTGGAGAAGAGGGGCGCTACGCGTTCCTGCTGTCGGCCATGCCCGAGCCCTTCGTCGGCGGCACGGGGACTCCGGTGGCACCGGTCGCGGTGCTCTGAGGGCCGTCCGTCATGCGGCACGGCGGCCGGCCACCGGCCGCCGCCGCGAAACGAGACACCCCGAGGCCGACCGGGAACCACCGTCGGCCCGCGCCGGCCGCCGTCGAGAACCACCCTCGGCCCGCGTCGGCCGCCGCCGCGAAGCACCGGGGACCTGGATCGGCTGGCGGCGCGTCACTGCGCGCCCCGAGCACGGCACTGCGCGCCGCCATCCGGCTCCGGCGTACCCGCCCTGCTCCTCCTGGCCCGGGGAGGAGCCGACGCCGAATGCGACTCACACTCGCCGAGGGCTCCCGTCACCGGAACCCTCGCCGTCCCCTCGCGGCGAATCGCTGACCACAAGCGTGATCAAACGGACACGCGACGTCAACACCCGTTCGGCGGTTCATCCACGTAAATCCCTTTTTGCGACAGCACGGACGGAAGCACACCCCGGCGCATTCGGCCGCGACCGCGGCCCGGCATCGCGGGCCCGTGCGCATGTGCCCGGATCGTGCACCCCGCGCTCCGGACGGGGCGGACCGGCCGCGTCGGACCGGAGAAGCCGGCAATGCGGAGCATCGGGGGGCATGACGGGGCGGCAGCGGCGCATCACGGCACGGCGAGCTCGGCGCGACGAAGGCGCTCACGGCCCCGCGGGCCCGACGCGACCCCGGCTGCGCGCGGTGGGTGGCACGGGCGGCCCGGAAGGCGGGCCCTGGACCGTCGTCCGGCCGGGGAGACAGGCCCTAGACAGCCTCGTACGCGAAGTCCTCGTAGCCCGGATGGGCGGCACCCGTCGAGGCTCCCGGTGCGCAGCGGTCCACCTCGCACCAGATCCGCTTGCCGACGCCTTCGGGGTTCCAGCCCCAGCGGTCCGCGAGTCCGTCGACAAGCTCCAGGCCGCGGCCATTGGTCTCGTCGCCCTCGGCATGGCGGGGGATCGGGGGCCGGGCACTCGTGTCCGCCACCTCCAGGCGGACGGTGGCCGCCTCGCACCCGCCCGGCAGGGACAGCCGCAGCACGGCGGGACAGCCGGTGTGCACCACGGCATTGGTGACGAGTTCGGAGACGAGCAGGATCAGCGTCTCGGCGAGTGGTTCATCGGCCCCTATGCCGGACCCGGCGAGCCTCGACCTGGCCCATCGCCGGGCTCGCCCCACCTCCGCGGGGTCGGGCCGGATCTCCAGCTGCACTTGAAGCACCTGCACCGCTCACACCATCCGAACCGGCGGACACATCGCCTCGCGCCTCACAAGGGCCACGATCGTAGCCATTTTCTGCATGGCCAGAACAAGGATCACGGAACGTGATTCCCTTACGAGACAGCATGGTTGACGTACAGTCACCCCAACAAGCGCTTCGGGCATATTCCAGCGCGAAGGAGTACGCGTGCGGCATACTGTGCGACGCTCGCCGTGGGGAGTCGAACAGGCGGGCTCGGGGGCCCGGCCCGCCTCACGAGCGGCACGCATCGCCGGATCCGGCGCCGCCTCGCGGGCAACACCGGGATGGCTCAGCCTCAGAACCACTCGCATCCCACACAAGGTACCCGAGCCCGGCGCCGACTCCAGGCCGTGACAAGTCACGCCTAGGACACAACCCGATATCAACGCTCCGTAATTCCGGTATGCCACGATCCGCGACATTTCTTGGCCTCTTCCCGTGACATGCCTGCCCAGGGGGCCTTTCAGGCGATCGCCACGGAAAGGTCACCGGACAGAATCTCCTCACTCTCGGTAGCGCCGCCCGCACGGTACGTCCGCACCCACGCCCTCTTCAGATGGAGGTGGACGTCGGACTCCCAGGTGAAGCCCATGCCGCCGTGCACCTGGAGGCAGTCGCGGGCGCCGCGCACGGCGGCCTCGTCGGCGAGCACCCGGGCCGCGGCGACGTCCACCGGATCCGCGGTCACGGCGGCCGCGTAGACGGCCGCGCGCGCCACCTCCGCCCGCACCAGCATCTGCGCGCACAGGTGCTTCACCGCCTGGAAGGCGCCGATCGGCTGACCGAACTGCTCGCGCGTCCGGGCGTGTTGCACGGCCAGCTCGCAGGTGCGGGCGGCGCTGCCGAGCTGCTCCGCGGCGGTGAGGAGCGAGGTGAGGAGCCGCGCGGCACCGTCCCGGCCCGTCTCCCGGCCGTCCTCACGGTCCCGGGCCGGGGGCACGGGCACCTTGTGCAGCGGGGTGAGCGGGTCCACCGAGGACAGTGATTCGGCGCCCGCCGCGTCCCCGCGTACCGCGTCGGCCGCCTCCAGCCACTCCACGAGACCTCCGTCGACGGCGGTCACCACCGTCTCGCCGGTGGCGGCCCCCGCCACGGCCCCCGCCGCGAGGTGCGTCGCGATCAGCGGCCCGGGCAGCAGCACCCGTCCCGCCTCCTCGAAGACGAGCACCGCTTCCGGAAGACCCAGCCCGACGCCGCCCTCGGCCTCCGGCAGCCGCAGGGCGAAGAACCCCGCCTCGCCGAGCTCGCGCCACAGGGCCGCATCCAGGCGCGGCGGCCCGTCGTCGACGGCGGCACGCAGTGCGTCGCGGCCGAAGCGTGCCGCCAGCCGCTCCCGCACGCCGGACCGCAACGCCTGCTGATCGTCCGTGAGTTGGAAGTCCATGGCGCGCCGCTCACCGTCCCTTGGGGAGGCCGAGGATGCGCTCGGCCACGATGTTCTGCTGGATCTGCGAGGTGCCCGCCGCGATCGTGTACGACAGCGACGAGAGCCGGTCGAGGGTCCACTCCTGCCCGAGGTCGAGCGCCTCGGGGCCGAGCACCTCGGCCGCGGCGTCGTACAGCTCCTGGCGCGCGTGCGAGTAGCGCAGCTTGAAGACCGAGCCGCCGACGCCGGGCACCGACCCCGTCCGCTGCGCCTCGCCGACGTTCCACTGGGTGAGCCGCCACAGCGCGCGGAACTCGGCGTTCAGCCTGCCCAGACGGCGGCGCAGCACGGCGTCGTCCCAGCGCCCGTTCTCGCGCGCCCGGCGGGCGAGGGCGCCCAGCACCCGGCGGCAGGCGACGACCTCCCCGACGAAGGCGGTGCCCCGCTCGTAGGACAGCGTCACCATGGTGACCCGCCAGCCGTCGTTCTCGGCGCCGACGCGGTGGCCGACCGGGACGCGCACCTCGTCGAGGAAGACCTCGGCGAACTCGGTGGAGCCCGCGAGGGTCCGCAGCGGCCGGACGGTGATGCCCGGCGCGTCCATGGGCAGGGCGAGCCAGGTGATGCCCCGGTGCCTGGGGGCGTCGGGGTCCGTGCGGACGAGCAGCTCGCACCAGTCCGCGACCTCCGCGTGAGAGGTCCAGATCTTGGACCCGCTCACCACGTACTCGTCGCCGTCGCGCCACGCACGGGTGCGCAGTGCCGCGAGATCGGAGCCCGCGTCCGGCTCGCTGAAGCCCTGGCACCAGACCTCCTCGCCGCGCAGCACGGGCGGCAGCCAGCGCGCCCGCTGCTCGGCGGTGCCCTCGGAGACGATGGTCGGGCCGGCGTGCAGCAGTCCGACGAAGTTGGCCCCCACATAGGGGGCGCCCGCCTTCTCCGTCTCCTCCAGGTAGATGAGGTGCTGTGTCGGGGTGGCGCCCCGGCCGCCGGCGTCGACGGGCCAGTGCAGTCCGGCGTACCCGGCGTCGTACAGCATCCGCTGCCAGCCGAGGTCGTAGGCCCGTCTGCCCGGCCAGTCGTCGGGGGACGGCTTGGGAGGCAGGGTCGGGAGCGCCTTGGCGAGCCACTCGCGCAGCCGGGCCCGGAACTCCTCCTCCTCGGGAGTGTGGTCCAGGTCCACTACAGGTCCAGGCCGAGCATGCGGATCGCGTTGCCGCGCATCAGCTTGTGGATCGTCTCGTCGTCCAGACCCTTCACGTGGTCGAGGGCGACCTCCTTGGTGTGCGGGAAGGTCGAGTCGACGTGCGGGTAGTCGGTCTCGAAGGTGGCGTTGTCCCGTCCGACGACGTCCAGGGACGCGACTCCGTGCTTGTCGCGGAAGAAGCAGCAGAAGATCTGCCGGTAGTAGTACGTCGACGGGGGTTCCGGGATCGTGTCCCGGACGCCGCCCCAGGCGCGGTGTTCCTCCCAGACGTCGTCGGCGCGTTCCAGGGCGTACGGGATCCAGCCCATCTGGCCCTCGGAGTAGGCGAGTTTGAGCTGCGGGAACTTGACGAGGACCCCGGAGAAGAGGAAGTCCATCATCGAGGCCATCGCGTTGTTGAAGGACAGCGAGGCCTGCACGGCGGGCGGGGCGTCCGGGGACGCGGCGGGCATCTGGCTGCTCGACCCGATGTGCATGTTCACGACCGTGCCGGTCTCCTGGCAGACGGCGAAGAACGGGTCCCAGTAGCCGGAGTGGATGGACGGCAGTCCCAGGTAGGTGGGGATCTCGGAGAAGGTCACGGCCTTCACGCCGCGGGCGGCGTTGCGCCGGATCTCGGCGACCGCGAGGCCGACGTCCCACAGCGGGATCAGGCAGAGCGGGATGAGCCGGCCGCCGCTGTCGCCGCACCACTCGTCGACCATCCAGTCGTTGTAGGCGCGCACGCAGGCCAGGGCCACCTCCTTGTCGTACGCCTCGGCGAAGGTCTGCCCGCAGAAGCGCGGGAAGGTCGGGAAGCAGAGGCTGGCCTCGACGTGGTTGAGGTCCATGTCCCGGAGCCGTTCGGCGGGGTCCCAGCAGCCGCGCCTCATCTCCGCGCGGGTGATGCCCTCCAGCGTCATCTCGTCGCGGTCGAAGCCGACGGCGGCGATGTTGCGCTTGTACGGGAACTTGAGGTCCTCGTAGATCCACCAGTCGGTGGGCGGGCCGTCCGGGTCCATCGTGATCTGGTACTTGCCTCCCACGTAGGCGAGTTCGCCGATGCCGGCGGTCAGCGGCTTCGGTCCCCGGTCGTGGTACTTCCGCGGCAGCCAGGTCTCGAAGAGGTGCGCGGGCTCGATCACGTGGTCGTCGACGCTGATGATGCGGGGCAGTTCGGTCATGGTTCCCCTCCGCCTGGCGAACTTATCTGATGACCCGTCAGATCTCTCGACACAAGCAGGCTAGCCCCGCGCCTATGGACCGACAAGGCGGCGAGCCCTACGCTCTGCCAGGATCTGACTGACCGTCAGCTGAAGCCGGGCCGGCGAGATCCGGCCGAAGGAGGGCCGACGTGAACGACACCGCACACGCCCTGGGTTCCGCGCGCACGCTCTGGGAACTGGTGGACCGCCGCGCCGCGCTCACCCCCGACCGGCCCGTCCTCCTCCAGGGCGACCGGTCGCTGAGCTTCGGCGCGCTGCGCGACCGCGCCGAGCGGGTGGCGGCGGGCCTGTACGACATGGGCGTACGCCCCGGCACCGTGGTGGCCTGGCAGCTGCCCACCCGCATCGAGACGGCGCTGCTGTCCTTCGCGCTGGCCCGCCTCGGCGCCGTGCAGTCCCCGGTCATCCCCTTCTACCGCGACCGCGAGGTGGGCTTCGCCCTGCGCGAGTCCAGGGCGGAGTTCTTCGCGGTGCCGGGCGAGTGGCGGGGCTTCGACCACTCCGCGATGGCACGGCGGCTCGGCGCCAAGGGTGTCTTCGAGGCGTACGACGCGCTGCCGGACGGCGATCCGGCGGTACTCCCGCCGCCGCCCGCCGACGGCACCTCGGTGCGCTGGATCTACTGGACCTCCGGCACGACCTCCGACCCCAAGGGCGTCCTGCACACGGACCGTTCGCTGATCGCGGGCGGCTCGTGCCTCGCGCACGCGCTGCGTCTGACGGCCGACGACGTGGGCTCGATGGCGTTCCCCTACGCGCACATCGCAGGGCCCGACTACACGGTGATGCTGCTGCTGTACGGCTTCCCGGCCGTGATGTTCGAGCACTTCGCGCTGCCCGCCGCCCTGGAGGACTACCGCCGGCACGGGGTGACGGTGGCCGGCGGCTCCACGGCCTTCTACTCGATGTTCCTCGCCGAGCAGCGCAAGCAGCCCGGGGTGCCCGTCGTCCCCACCCTGCGGCTCCTCGCGGGCGGCGGCGCGCCCAAGCCGCCCGAGGTCTACCACGCCGTCGTACGGGAGATGGGGGTGCAGCTCACTCACGGATACGGGATGACGGAGGTCCCGATGATCACGATGGGCGCGCCGGACGACACCGCCGAGAACCTGGCGACCACCGAGGGCAGGCCCCCGGAAGGCATGGAGATACGGATCGTGGACGGCGAGGTGCGGCTGCGCGGCGAGGCCGTCTGCCAGGGGTACCTGGACGGCGCGCAGACCGCCACCGCGTTCGACGCGGACGGGTTCCTGGTCACCGGGGACGTCGGGCATCTGACGGAGAGCGGACATCTCGTCCTCACCGGACGCCTGAAGGACATCATCATCCGCAAGGGCGAGAACATCTCCGCCAAGGAGATCGAGGACCTGCTGCACCGGCACCCCGGCGTCGCCGACGCCGCGGTGATCGGGCTGCCGGACGTCGAACGCGGCGAACGCGTCTGCGCGGTGGTCGAACAGCCGCCGGGCGCGGACGTGCTGACCCTGGACGCGGTGACCGCCCACCTGCGCGGGGAAGGGCTGTCCGTGCACAAGCTGCCGGAGCAACTGGAGGTGGTGGACGCCCTTCCACGCAACGACACACTGCGCAAGGTGCTCAAGTACAAGCTCAGGGAGCGGTATTCGGCACCGTCCGAGCCGGGCGGGGACCCGGCGGCTCGGGACGGCGCTACTCCGGCACCGTGAAGTAGCCGGCGAACGCGGTCACGACCTCCGCCTCGCCGATCCGGCCGTCGGAGTCCGTGTCGAGGGCGGCCGCGGCCACGGCGGCGACCTCGTCGCGCACGCCGAGCGCCTTGAGGACGCGCTCGGCCTCCTCGACCGTCGCCGCGCCGTCCCCGTCGGAGTCCGCGACGGCGAGGGCCGCGTGCAGGAAGGGACGGGCGATCTCCGCGAACCGCTCGGGGTTGTCGCGCAGCCGCTTGACCGCACCGCTGACGAACTCCTCGCGGGTGATGCGCTGGTCGCCGTCCCGGTCCGCTATCCCCGCCATGCCCTGCCAGAACGCCTCGGCGCCGCCGTACAGGGCCTGGCCCTTGTCCGACCGGGCCGTCGTACCGAATTCGGCGAGGACCGCCTTGGTCGCGGCGTTGAAGTCCTCACGGTCGATGTAGCCGTTGCCGTCCTGGTCGAAGCCGGCGAACCGGTCGGCAATCCTGCGTTCGTACTCGGTACTGACCATGGTGTGTTCGGACCGCCTTACATCTCAGCCGGTCTCCTGTCTGACCGGACTGGGGTTCATCTGGGACGGAGCGTACGACGCCGGACCCGCCGCGGGCACGGGAAAACGACGGTTGTACCAAGACCGCGGGAATTCTGGGACAACTGTGTGGCACCGGAGGACCGCGGGGTGGAACACGTCACGCCGACAGGGGGCTGGACTCCTCGTCGACGGCGGAGGTGACGTCCGGGTAGACGTCGAAGAGCCGGCGCACGCCGAGGGCGCCGAGGACCCGGTTGACGTGGGAGCCGTCGAGCGCGCCGCGCGCGGGCAGGATCAGTCTCAGCCGGCCCCGGCAGGAGCGGATGAGCCGGCGGGTGGCGATGAGGACGCCGACACCGCTGGAGTCGCAGAAGAAGACCTCGGAGAGGTCGAGGACGAGACTGCGCCGGCCCTCGGCCACCGCGTCGTGCACCCGCTGGCGCAGGACCGGTGACGTGAGGAGATCCAGCTCGCCCGACACCCGGAGCACGGCCCACTCGCCCTGTACGCCGTCGGTCACCTTGAGCGTCACCGCCACGCCTCTCGCTCGCCTCGCCCAACAGAAACGGAAGCAGTCGCTTCGCTTCCTTCCAGCGCGGCTGCCCAGCCGTCGTTCCATGAAACACCGGTCCGCACAGGAAGAAACGCCGGTCCACGGTCGAAAATGTCAGCCGAGCGCGCTTTTTCGGACGACTACGGTCTGCTTCGGTCGCGTTTTGATCGGATTCGATGGGGAAGGTGACGGGCTTCTACCATCTGCGGCCTGTCCAGGGGCGCGTATTGACGCAAAGGGGCGTGCGCCGCAAGACGTGCCGACTACATTCAAGACAGCCGTGCACACAGGCTGGACGGGAGCAGGACGCACACAGGCACACGCACGGGCGACAGGGACGGGCGCCGGCACGACCAGGGGTGAGGGGGCCGCATGACCAAGAGGGACACACCGCCCCGCTGGGACCGCAAGATGCAGCAGCGGCTCGCACGCGGGGAGGCCGCGGCGCTCGGTGAGCTCTACGACCGGTTCGCTTCGCTCGTGCACGGTCTGGCCCACCGCGTACTCGGAGACGAGCGCGCGGCCGACGCGATCACCCGCGAGGTCTTCACCCACGTCTGGGAGAACCCCGAGACGTACGACCCCGGACAGGGCCCGCTGCGCTCCTGGGTGGCCACGCTCACCCACCGCCTCGCCGTCCAGCGACTGCGGGTGAACGAGACCGCCGCCCTCGCCCGGGGCGGTCACGGCACCACCGAGGAGCTGGAGCGGAAGGTGCGCAGCGCGTCCGTCGCGGCCCGCGCGGACTACATCGTGACGTCCATGCCGGCCCCGCTGCGGGCCGCGCTGGAGCTCGCGTACTTCCAGCGCCGGGACTATCGCCAGGCCGCCGCCGACCTGGGCGTCACCGAGGACGAGGCCCGCCGCAGGCTCCGTCTCGGGCTCCAGCTCCTGTCCACCGCCCACGACGCCGGCCCCACCGGCGCCCCGCCCGAATACGGGGGTGCGCGGTGAACGGACGAGCCGACCGGTTCGAGGCCTTCGACGAGCACGAAGCCCACGGGCCCGACGCATACGGGCACGACGGACGCGACGGACACGACGCGCTCGAAGCGCACGCCGCACACGACGGAGGCGACGACCGGGAAGAGGCCCCCGACAGCAGTCCCTGGGAGGACACGCCCGACGAGCGGACGGACGCCGGGCCCGGCACGGACGCCGGGGCGCCGGCGCACGACGGGCCCGGCTCCCCCGCGGGCGGCGGCTCCGACGGTCCGGGCGGCCCCGGCTCCCCGGAGCACGGCGAAGCCTCCGGACAACCGGGCGGGCCCCCGCGCATACCGCTGCCCCGCTCCTCCGTCGAGGACACCGGACTCCCGCTGCCCGACCCCGCCACCGCCACCGCCCCGGCGCCGCTCGTCCTCGACCACCGGGTGCTGAAGTCCCTGCTCGGCGCATGGGCGCTGGCCGCCTGCTCGGCGGACGAGACAGTGGCCGTCGAGGAGCATCTCGGGGACTGCGGCTCCTGCGCCGACGAGGCGCTGCGGCTGCGCGAGGCGGTCGGGCTGCTGCACCCGCCCGAGAGCCTCGACCTCGATCCGACGCTGCGCACCCGTGTCCTGGAGAGCTGCCTCGACCGGCGCCCGCCGCGCATCCCGGTGCCCGACTGGGCGGCTCCGTACGACGCCGAGACCGCCCGGCTCGACGCACTGCTCCAGGACATCGGGGGCGCCGAGTGGCACGCGCCGGTGCGGCTGCGCTGGTTCGCCGCCGACCGGCCGGTGAGCCGCCGTACGACGGTCGCCGGGGTCATCGCGCACCTGCTGAGCGTCGACGGGCTCGTCGCGACGGCGCTCGGTCTGGAGGACCCGCTCGGCCCGGCCGTCCCGGAGTCCACGGACCCCGCCACCCCGGAGGGCCGCACCGAGGCGTACTGGCGTGCCTCGCACTTCCCGCCCACCCGGGCCGTGCGCCTGCCCTGGCGGGAGCAGAGCCACCACCTCGTCCGTACGGTGTCGTTCGCCGTCGAGGGGGCGTCGGCGGGCGAGGCCGGGACCGGCTCGGGCGGTCTCACCGTGGCGTACGGCGGCTTCGGGCTGCCGCTGAGCGACGCGATGCTGGACCGGGCCTTCGAGTGCTGGGTCCACGCGGGCGACATCGCGGAGGCCGTCGACTACCCGTACGAGCCGCCCGCCCCCCGGCACCTGCACAAGATGATCGACCTGGCCGCGCGAATGCTGCCCGCCACACTCGCGGGGCGGCGGCGGGCGGGGCTGTCCGGGGCCCCGGCCCGTCATCTGGTCGCCGCGGGGGCGCCGGGGCGCAGCCTGCGCCTGGAGATCGAGGGGTCCGGGGGCGGTGAGTGGATGATCCCGCTCGACTCACCGGGCGCGGTCGGTTCCGCGGAGCGGGAGGTGGCCCATGTCGCGCTGGACGGCGTGGAGTTCTGCCGCCTCGCCGCGGGCCATGTCTCCCCGCAGGAGGCCGCCGCCGGTCAGGACGGCGACCGCGAGGCGATCAGGGACGTGCTCTTCGCCGCGGCGTCACTGAGCCGGATGTAGTCGCCGAGCCGGATGCAGGGGGTGAGACCCCTTGCATCCGGCCCGGGACGCCCCTAGGCGAAGACCACCGTCCGGCGCCCGTTCAGCAGGATCCTGCGCTCCGCGTGCCACTTGACGGCCCGCGCCAGCGCCTGGCACTCCACGTCGCGGCCGATGGCGACCAGCTGGTCGGGCGTCACGTCGTGGCCGACCCGCTCGACCTCCTGCTCGATGATCGGGCCCTCGTCGAGGTCGGCGGTGACGTAGTGCGCGGTCGCGCCGATGAGCTTGACGCCCCGGGCGTGGGCCTGGTGGTAGGGCTTCGCGCCCTTGAAGCTCGGCAGGAAGGAGTGGTGGATGTTGATGATCCGCCCGCTGAGCTGCTTGCACAGATCGTCGGAGAGGACCTGCATGTAGCGGGCCAGCACGACGAGTTCGACGTTCTCGCCGCGGACCAGTTCGAGGAGCTGCGCCTCGGCCTCCGCCTTCGTGTCCTTGGTCACCGGGATGTGGTGGAAGGGGACGTCGTACGACGCCACGAGCTCGGCGAAATCGGTGTGGTTGGAGACCACGGCGGCGATGTCGACGGGCAGTGCGCCGATCCGTGCGCGGAACAGCAGGTCGTTCAGGCAGTGGCCGAACTTGCTGACCATGAGGACGACCCGCATCCGGTCCTCGGCACGGTGGATCTGCCAGTCCATGTGGAAGGAGTCACCGATCGCCGCGAAACTCGCCCGCAGTTTGTCCACGGTCACCGGCGCCTCGGCAGAGAAGTGGACCCGCATGAAGAACAGCCCCGTGTCGTGGTCGCCGAACTGCTGGCTGTCCTCGATGTTGCAGCCGGTCATGAACAGATAGCTCGACACGGCGTGCACGATCCCCTGCTTGTCCGGGCAGGAGAGGATCAGGACGTACTGCTCGGCGGCGGGTGCGGCCCCGCGGACGGACTGCTCATTCATGCAGCACAGGGTCCCATATCAGACCCCCGGAACGGGCAGCCGTCCCGCCACACGGACGCCGTCGGGACGTGGCGGGCGCTAGGCCGAGCGCGTCAGGATGCGCAGCACCTCGAGCGTGCGCGGCGGGGTGTCGGGGTCCTCGCCGTCGCTCGCCGCCAGCCGCACGTGCGCGTCGCGCGCGGCGCGGACGGCCTCCGGCCACGCGTGGTGGTCGAGGTACGCGGAGACCGGCGCGTCGGGCCCGACCTGGTGCATGATCCGCAGCACGCGCAGCACCGCGGTGTCGACGAGGGCCGCCTCCTGGGAGTCCCGGAATATCGTGCCGACGTACTTCTCGGCGGACCAGTTGTCCAGCCAGGTGTCCTCGACCAGGCGGTACACGGCGTCGGTGACGTCCCCGTACCCGTCGATGCCCGCGAGCCAGACGTCACGCTGGAAGGCGGGGTCGGAGAGCATGTGCAGCGCGGAGCGCACATTGCTGCGCCAGCGCCACCACGGCATGTCGTTGAGTGGCATGCCGCCCATGGTGGATGAGCGACGGCCGCGACGGGAAGAGTTCTCCGAACCTTGCACGGTCATCGATCGTACGTTCCCCGCGAAATCCGGATCACCGGCCCCCGTAATTCACCTCTGCGTCACCTTTCGTTGACCACGGGTCACTCGAGGGTTAGTGATGTGACGGAATCGTGCGTGTCCATGACCGGCAGTCGGCGTACGCGCACCAGCTCCTCCGTCCTCCCCCGGCCCCTGAGGGCCACGCTGCTGTCCGCGGGCGCGCTGGCCGCGTGTGCGTCGATCGCCGTCGGATGCGGGGTCATCCCTGGTGCCACGGGGGGTTCCGGGGACGACTCCGTCACCGTCATGACCTGGGCGCCCGAGAAGACCTCGGCGACCAACAAACCCGGCATGCCCGCCATGGCGAAGGCCTACGCCCGCTGGGTCAACGCGCACGGCGGGATCAACGGCCACCCGCTCAAGGTCCTCACCTGCAACGACCACAACGACGCCGTGTTCGCCGCGCAGTGCGCGCAGCGCGCGGCGGAGGAGAACGTCGTCGCGGTCGTCGGCTCCTACAGCCAGCACAGCCGGGACTTCCTCGCTCCGCTGGAGAGCGCGGGCATCCCGTACATCGGCGGCTACGGCGTCACCGACGACGAGTTCACCAGCCCGCTGTCCTACCCCGTCAACGGTGGCGAGCCCGCGCTGCTGGCCGGGCTCGGCGAACAGCTCGCCAAGAACTGCGGTCCGGTCGCGCTGATCCGTCCCGACACCATCGCCGGCGACCAGCTCCCGGTGCTGCTCGACTCGGGCCTGAAGTCGCGGGCCCACTCGGCCGCGGCGGACCAGCGGGCCGCCGAGGACGCGACGGAGTACGCACGGCAGACGCAGCAGGCGCTCACCCACGCCACCTCCGACCCCGGCGAGCGGGGCTGTGTGGTGCCCGCGCTCGGCGACCGCACGGACACCTTCATGGACTCCTTCCGGCGCGACCGCCAGAACTATCCGAAGGTGAGCACGGGCACGGTGCTCGGCAGCGTCGACCAGTCGCTGATCGACGCCACGGGCGGCAGGTCCGGCCCGTACGAGGGCTCCTACGTCACCGGCTGGTACCCGACCTCGAACGACTCCCGCTGGGACCAGATGCGCTCCGTGATCAAGGAGCAGGCCTTCGGCGACAACCGGATCGACCCCGCGGACGCCGGAGTGCAGACCACCTGGATCGCGTACACCGTGCTGAAGGCGGTCATCGCGTCGCTCGGCGACGAGAAGGTGACCTCACTGGCCGTCCGGCGCGCCCTCGACAACGGACTGAAGGTGACCACGGGCGGGCTCACCCCGACGCTCAGCTGGCGCTTCGAGGACCTGATCGCGGCCGTCGACTTCCCGCGCCTGGTCAACGCCGACGTCACCTTCCAGGTGGTACGCCAGGGTCTGCTGACCCCGGAGCGGCGCGGGTTCGTGAACGTGTCCCGGACGCTGGAGAACGCGGACTGAGATCACCCGCGCCCTCCCACGATCAGGGACGGCTCACAGCTGGATCCGCGTCCGCTGCGTCAGTCCGTACTTGGAGGCGATGGAGTTCCACAGCCGGGCGGCCTTCTCCTTCTCCGCGGAGGCCGTGCCGCTGGCCCGGGTGGCCGCCTGGGTCTGCCCGGTCTCGCGGGCATGGCCCTTGCGGCAGCCCTTCTTGCCGGCCACCTGGTCGGCCCAGGCCGCGTAGTGGCTGTCGGCCGACTGGGAGGCCTTCCAGGCGTTGGTGAGCGCGGTGGACAGCGCGGCGTGGTTCGGGAGCTTGTCCATGGACAGCGCGCCGAGCCGGGTGACCAGCTCGCCCCGCTGCTTGGCCGCGTCGCGCAGGTCGCTGGCCGCCTGGTCCAGGTTGTTGCACGCCCGCACGTTCGCCACGGCCTTGATCACCGAGTCACGGCTGTTGCTGCTGTCCGCGAGGAGCTTGTCCAGCTCGACGGCCTGCGCCTTGACCGGGTCCGCGGCCGGCGACGCCGATTGCTGCGTGGCGGGAGCCGTCGCCGACACGGTCTTGCTGCCGTCGTCCTTGGTGTCGGAGTCCCCGCCCCCGCTGAGCAGCGCACCGGCGCCGACACCGAGCACGGCGATGCCGATGCCGATGGCCGCGATCACCGGGATGCGCGAGCCGCTGCGCCCGCCGCGGCCGCCGCCCTCCTCGACGTCGGGGGTGCCGCCGCGCCGCGCGGCGGCCCGGCCGCCCGGGGCGGGTGACGCGTACGGGGCCTGCGCGCCGTACGGGGCCCGCTGGGCGGAGGGGTCGAAGCGCGGCATCTGCTGCGTCGACGCCGACCCCTCCGGCTCGCTGCGGAAGAGGTTGTCGAACTCCGCCGGGGGCTGCCGGTCCTCCGGCCCGCCCGGGCGTATGCCGTACGGCTCCGACCCGGGCTGTGCGGGAACGGGGGCGATGAACTGGGTGGCCTCGGCGTCCGGGTGTCCACCGGTGGGCAGCGGCCCGGCGGGGCCGCCCTGCGGCGCCCGGCCGAGGAACTGCGTGGCGTCGCCGGCCGGCATCTCGGGCGGCAGTGCCCCCGGGGCGACCGGCGGGATGAACTGGGTGGCGCCCTCGTCGGGCGTGGCGGGGACGGGCGGGATGAACTGGGTCGCTCCCTCGTCACCGGCCGGGGCGGGCGGCATGTGAGGTATGTACTGCGTGGCGCCGTCCATGGCAGCCGGCAGCAGCGGCGCGGAGGCCGGAGCCCCGGGGGTGCCGTAGCCATCCGTGGCCTGCGGGAGAGCGGCGCCGGGGTTGCCGTACCCGCCCGTTTGCTGCGGGAGAGCCGCGCCGGGGTTGCCGTACCCGCCCGTTTCCTGCGGGAGGGCGGTGCCGGGGTGCTGCACCGGGGGCGGGTAACCGTACCCGCTGCCCGCGTGCGCGCCCGGCACCTGCGGAGCGGCGCCGCCCGGCACTCCGAAGGGGGCCTGCGCGCCCTCGGGCGGCAGCGGGCCCGCATCGGCCGGCGGCTGCGGCGTGAATCCGTGCGGCTGCTGAGCCGCGTGCGCGCCGGAGGCGGCCCAGCCCTGGGAGGAGTCGGATGTGCCCCAGCCGGAGGCGGGCGCGGACGGTGCCGGCGGCTCGGCGGCTCCCCATGCCCGGGCGTCGCCCTCGGGCGCCCCCCAGCCCTCGGCGCTGCCCGGCGCGGGCGCGGCCGACTGGTCCGGGCCCCATGGCCGGCCCCAGGCCTGACCGCCCGCCGGGGTCGCGGCGTCGCCCGCCGTACCGGGCAGCAGGGGCGCGCCGCCGTCGGAGGGCAGCACGATGCCTTCGCGCGCGGGCCGCGCCGAGGGCTCCTCGCCCTGTCCGCTCTGCGTCACCGGGACTCCTACGAATGGGGGACCTTCGGAATCGTCGGCTCACGCTACCGGGTCCCCACAACCCGGTGCCACGCAGCACGGGACGTGACGCCCGCCCCCTGTGACCCGGGTAACGAATCCGTCCCGCGCGGCGCTGTTTACGGCTCCCTTCTTCACCGCCGCGTCCGTTTCCCCACCGTTCACGCCCGTGCGGACCGTGCGTTCATGTCGTCCGCACGCCCCGCCCCCGGGCTCAGGCCGCGGCCTGGAGGTCCATGCGCGCGCCGAACTCCCGCACCACCGGCTCGTCCCGGTACGGCTCCAGCCGCTGCTGGAGGTCGTCGAGATACTCCGCACCCCGGTTGGAACGCAGCGTGCCCAGCAGCTCCACGGCGCGCATCCCGGTGTGGCAGGCCTGCTCCACCTCGCGCTGCTGCACCTGCGCCGTGGCGAGCAGCACATAGCCGATCGCCCTGCGCCGGGCCCGCGACTCGGGGTGCCCGGCGAGGGACTCCTCCGCGCACCGCGCCGCCGCCTCCGCCTGCCCCAGGTCGCGGTGGCAGTGCGCCAGCTCGTCGGCGAGATAGGCCTCGTCGAAGTGCGCGATCCATGTCGGGTCGTCCCCGGAGGCCGCGTCCGCACCCTCCAGTGCGGTCACCGCGCGCCCGGACGCCAGCTGAGCGGCGCGCGCGTCGCCCATCAGCGCGTGCCCGCGCGCCTCCGCGGCGTGGAACATCGACTCGGCGCGGGGCGTCACCCGCCCCCGCGCGCCCTCCTGCGCGGCGCGCGCCAGCTGCGCGATCTCACGCGGATTGCCGAGCTGTGCGGCCAGATGGCTCATGGACGCGGCGAGCACATAGCCGCCGTACCCGCGGTCGCCTGCCGCCTGGGCGAGTCGCAGGGCCTGGATGTAGTAGCGCTGGGCGAGCCCCGGCTGGCCGGTGTCGACGGCCATGTACCCGGCGAGTTCCGTCAGCCGTGAGACCGCGGCGAACAGGTCGCGCCCGACCGCCTCCCGGTAGGAGCCGGCGAGCAGTCCGGACACCACGCTGTTGAGGTAGTGCACGACCACCGGGCGCACATGCCCGCTGCCGTACTGGTGGTCCAGGTCGACGAGCGCCTGGGTCATCGCACGGACCGCCGCCACGTCCGAGAGCCCGACCCGCGGGCCCGCCGAACGCGCCACCTGCGCGTCCGGCGCGGAGATCAGCCAGTCCCGGCTCGGTTCGACGAGCGCGGAGGCGGCGACCGAGGAGCCGGACAGGAAGTCCCGTCGTCCCACGTCGCTGCGCCACAGTTCGCAGACCTGCTCGATGGCGCCCAGTACGGTCGGCGAGAACTGGAGGCCCACGCCGGACGCGAGGTTCTTGCCGTTGGCCATGCCGATCTCGTCGATCGTGACCGTGCGGCCCAGCTTGCGTCCGAGCGCTTCCGCGATGATCGCCGGGGCCCTCCCGCGCGGCTGCTGTCCGCGCAGCCAGCGCGCCACGGACGTCTTGTCGTAGCGCAGATCGAGACCGTGTTCCGCGCCGCACATGTTGACCCGGCGCGCGAGCCCCGCATTGGAACAGCCCGCTTCCTGGATGAGCGCCTGGAGCCGTTCGTTCGGCTGCCTGGCGATGAGAGGCCTTGCGGCCATGGCGTACCCCCTGCTCTCCGGCGGTTCGCCTCCGGAGCGTGCCGACCGGTGCCGAGTGGGCGATCGCGCGCGGGCCCCGCGGGCCCTTGCGCGTCGCCCCTCGCACCGGCACGCCCCTTCGACTCACCCGCCCGTGGCTGCGGTGCCTGCCCACGCACCGACTTGACGTGTCTTCAGCGGCCGACCGCACCGAAAGAAGTCGGCCAGGAAGATCAATGCCCCGCAGACATGCCGAAGATGCGAGACATGTGAGGTTTGCCGGGGTAAAGGCGGTTGCCGACCCCACCGCTGCCTACCCACTCCCCGCGGTCGTTCCTCCCGCGCGCCCCCACACGTGCATCCATGCGCCCCAGACGCGGAATCGATGCTCCTCCCCCGCGCGTGTGTCCCCCGTAACCCGAGGTGGACCCGGGAGTTGAGTTCCACGTGGAAAAGACCATGGCAGGCACCGAGTCCGCACACATCCCCCAGCAGCGTGGCGAAACGCTGCAGGAAACCGCCATGCGCTATGCCGATGAACGCCACTGGGACGTGGTCCCGGGCACCTGGCTGGAAGCCGTCGACGGGGTGCAGCACTGCTCCTGCGGCGAGCCCGCGTGCGCCTCACCCGGCGCGCACCCGGCGCGCGAGGACTGGGCGACTCAGGCGACGGGCAGTGCGACCGTCGCGCGCCGACTGTGGTCGAAGCAGCCGACGGCCTCGATCCTGCTGCCCACGGGGCGGACGTTCGACGCGATCGACGTCCCGGAGACGGCCGGTTTCCTCGCCCTGGCCCGCATGGAGCGCATGGAGCTGACCCTCGGTCCGGTCACCTGCACCCCGGACCGCCGCATGCATTTCTTCGTGCTCCCGGGTGCCGCCGCGAAGGTCCCCGACCTGGTGCGGAAGCTGGGCTGGCCGGCCGCCTCCCTCGATCTGCTGGCGCTCGGCGAGGGCTCGTACGTGCCCGCACCGCCCACCCGTTTCGGTTCCCGCGGCGCCGTGCAGTGGGCCCGCCGCCCCACGCCCGCCAACCGGTGGCTCCCGGACGCGGAGGAGCTCATCTCGCCCCTGACGTACGCGTGCGGACGGGACCGGTAGCACCGCCGACCGCCTTGCCCGCCACCGCCGTTCGGCGTCGGCGGGCGCACGGCCGTCCGCGGTCGCCTCACCCACGTAGGGTTCTCGCATGACCGAGGGAGCAGGGGCCGGTGTGCCCGCCGTACGCGTACAGGGGCTCTGGAAACGGTTCGGGGAACAGATCGCCGTCGCGGGGATCGATCTGGAGCTGCCCGCGGGCCGGTTCATCGGGCTCGTCGGCCCGAACGGGGCCGGCAAGACCACCACGCTGTCCATGGTGACCGGGCTGCTCAGGCCTGACCAGGGCACCGTCGAGGTCGTCGGCCACGACGTGTGGCGCGACCCGGTGGAGGTGAAGGCGCGCATCGGCGTGCTGCCCGAGGGGCTGCGGCTGTTCGAACGGCTCTCGGGGCGCGAACTCCTCGCCTACACGGGCCGGCTGCGCGGTCTGCCCGGCGCCGAGGTCGACAAGCGCGCCACCCAGCTCCTCGACGTGCTCGACCTCGCGGGCTCCCAGCACAAACTCGTCGTCGACTACTCGACCGGCATGCGCAAGAAGATCGGCCTGGCCTGCGCCCTCCTGCACAACCCGGAGATCCTCTTCCTCGACGAGCCGTTCGAGGGCGTCGACCCCGTCTCCGCGCAGACGATCCGCGGTGTCCTGGAGCGCTACACCGGCTCCGGCGCCACAGTCGTGTTCTCCTCCCATGTGATGGAGCTGGTGGAGTCGCTGTGCGACTGGGTCGCCGTGATGGCCGCGGGGCGCATCCGCGCGCACGGCCCGCTCACCGAGGTCCGCGGCGGCGCGCCCTCCCTCCAGGAAGCCTTCCTCGAACTGGTCGGCGCGCAGGGCCGCACCGCCGGAGCCGATCTGGACTGGCTGGGCGGCGGGGCACGATGAGCGCCGCCACGGGTGTCCCGTCCGCGTCGATCACCCCCGTCGTCGTACGGCTGAAGCTGTCGCTGCTGCGCAACGGGCTGCGCCAGTCGGCCGGCCGGCGGGCCGCGTACATCTCCTCGGTCGTCCTCGTCCTGCTCTTCGCCGCCCTTCAGCTGATCGGCCTGATCGCGCTGCGCGGCAACGCGCACGCCCTCGCCGTCGCCCTGCTGCTGGTGGCGCTGCTCGCGCTCGGCTGGGCCGTGATGCCGCTGTTCTTCCCCAGCGGCGACGAGACCCTCGACCCGACGCGCCTGGTGATGCTGCCGCTGCGTCCGCGCCCGCTGGTACGGGCGTTGCTGGCGGCCTCCCTGGTCGGCGTCGGGCCCCTCTTCACGCTCTGTCTGCTGCTCGGCTCGGTGCTCTCCGTCGCGCACGGCGCGGCGGCGTACGTCACCGCCGTCGTCGCCGTGGCCGTCGCCCTCCTCGTCTCCGTGGCCCTCGCACGGGCCGTCGCCGCCGCCAACATCCGGCTGCTGTCCAGCCGCAAGGGCCGTGATCTGGCGGTGCTCAGCGGTCTGGTGGTCGCGGTCGGCGCGCAGCTGGTCAACTTCGGTGCGCAGCGGCTCGGTTCGGCGGGCGGTCTGTCGCAGCTCGACCCCGTGGCGGACGTACTGCGCTGGGTGCCGCCCGCCTCCGCGATCGGCGCGGTGGACTCGGTGAGCGACGGATCGTACGCGACCGGCATGGTCCAACTGCTGCTGGCTGTGGCCGCCTTGGCGGGGCTGCTGGCACTGTGGTCCCGGCATCTGACCCGTCTGATGACCTCGCCGGACGGTTCGACCCTCCGGGCGGCCGAGCCGGCCGCGCGGGAGAAGGGGGGGTCGGGAGCGGCCCGACTGCTGCCGTCCGGGCGCACCGGGACCGTCATGGAGCGCAGCCTGCGTTATGTGTGGCGCGATCCGAAGACCAAGGCGGCATGGGTGACGTCGCTGGCCATCGGGCTGATCGTGCCGGTGTTCAACGCTCTCCAGGGCACCGGTTCGATCTACTTCGCGTGCTTCGCCGCGGGGATGCTCGGCATCCAGATGTACAACCAGTTCGGGCAGGACACGTCCGCGTTCTGGATCGTCGCGATGACGATCTCGTCCACCCGGGACGCGTACGTCGAGCTGCGCGGGCGTGCGCTGGCGCTGCTGGTGATCACCCTGCCGTACGCGACGCTCGTGACCGTCCTGACGACGGCGATGCTCGGCGACTGGCCGAAGCTGCCGGAGGTGCTCGGTCTGTCCTTCGCGCTGCTCGGCGCGATGCTGGCGACCGGCGCGTGGTCCTCGGCGCGCTTCCCGTACTCGATCCCGCAGGAGGGCTACAAGAACGTGGCCCCGGGGCAGGCGGGCCTCGCCTGGATCTCCGTCGTCGGCGGCATGGTCTCGGCGGCGCTGCTCGCGGCCCCCGTCATCGCGCTCACCATCTGGCTGAACGTGACGTCGGGCGGCGACGACTGGAGCTGGCTGGTGCTGCCGCTGGGCGCCGGATACGGGGCCCTTGTCACGGAGCTGGGACTGCGGATGGCGGCACCGCGGACGGCAGGGCGACTGCCGGAGATACTGGCGGCGGTCAGCAAGGGCTGAGCCACGGGCCGGTCCCGGCTACGGATCCCGCGGATCAGGGACCGTCGCGGGGACCTGGCGGCGGGCCGGCGCCAGGCATCCGGAAGGGGCCCCGCCCACCCCGGACGGCGGACCCGGACGGCGGACCCGGACGGCGGCGCCGGACAACGAGCCGGCGCGGGACCTAGACGGTGAGGACGCCGTCGAGGAACGGCTCGATGGCCGCGCGCCAGGCCTCCGGCTGGTCGTAGTGCACGAGGTGCCCGGCGTCGGCCACCTCCGCGTACTGGCCGCGCGGCAGGACACGGACCATCTCCTGGGACTCGGCCCGGCCCAGTTCGCCGTCGAGGCCCCGGACGACCAGGGCGGGGCACCGGACCTGCGCGAGCTCCTCCCAGTGGGCGTCGTACACCCAGGTCTGGCGGGACTTGAGCATCTGCTCCGGTTCGAAGACCGGGCGCCAGCCCTCCGGGGACTCATGCATCACTTCGGCGTAGAACTCGCCGCGGGACGGGTTGGGGCGCTCCACCCAGGGGTCGTCCTCACCGAACCACTTCCGCACGTCGGCGAGGGTCGCGAAGGGCACGGGCCAGGCCTTGAACCAGTCCTCCCACTCGCGCTGGGACGCGGCCCCGAGCGCGGAGGCCCGCATGTCGCAGATGATCACTCCGCGGACGAGGTCGGGGCGCTTGGCGGCGAGCTGCCAGGCGGTCAGCGCGCCCATGGCATGGCCGATCAGGACGGCGGGGGCGAGACCGAGCTGTTCGAGAGCGGCCTCGGCGTCCTCCACATAGGCCTCGCGGGTGTACTCCGCCTCCGGCGGCTTGTCGCTCTGACCGTGGCCGCGCTGGTCGAGCGCGACGGCACGGTGCCGCTCGGAGAGCCAGCGGGCGGTGGACGCCCAGTGCGAGGCACGGCCCATGAGGCCGTGCAGTAACAGCACGCCGGGCGACTCCTCCGAAGCCCTGGGCGGGTCTGTCTTCGGCGGGTCGGCGAACTCCCAGGCGGCGAGGCGTACGCCGCCCGTTCCCCTCACGTCGATGCGCCGCACCATCGGGCACCCCCCTAGCTCGCTCGGACCGGCTCACTCCCGCTCGAACCGGCCGGTCCACTCGTACCGCTTCCTGCTGGTGTGCTGCTCTACATGTACCCCTGACGCACCGCCACGTTATCGAATGGGGTTTCGAAAATGGGCCTCCTGGCTGCAACACCCCTCATTCGAGTGACCATGTCCCAGGATTGACCGCCGCCGCCGAGGGGAGATCTTCAGCGGGAGGCGGACCGCTCGGGGAAACCGGTCCGAGGGGATTGACCCTGAGAGCTCGGGGCTCCGGGTCAGCACAGGGGAGGACAGGCCCCGGCGCCATGCGGCGCCGGGGCCCTCTCCACGACTACGGCACATCCTTGCGCCCCCTCCCCGACCGCGCACCATCGCTCTCGGACACGGTCAAGAGCCCTCAGGTCATATGCCTCACGCGACAGCCTCGCACGCATACGGTCCCGCCGCTGCGATTCCGCACACTGAATCTTGGTTTCGGTGGGATCGCGGAGACGCCACAACTGCCCCTGGTACCGCGGAAGTTGACATGTCCCAAGCGGATCGGCCGGAATGCGCGGTACACGGGACGGCGTGCGCCCGGGAACCGGCGCGGGACCGGCCGATGCCGTCCCCGCGCCGGCCCCCGGGAGCTGCCCCTCGCGGGTACCGGTCGCGCCGGCGCCTGCGGTGGGCGGCGCGGGCGGCCCGTCACGGGCACGGGCCCCGGAGCGCCGCCCAGGACGCGGGCGCTAGCGCTTGGCGACGAACACGTGGGAGGCGACGTCCGCCTCCAGCTCGGCGGCCTCACCGCCGCTGCCCACGAGGACCCCGCCCGCCGACTCGGTCACGCTCACCACGGAGCCGGGCTGCACGCCCGCGCGCCGCAGCGTGTACATCAGCTGCGCGTCCGTCTGGATCGGCTCGCCGATCCGGCGGACCACCACGGTCTTGCCGTCCATGCCCGGGTCGAGCTCGGACAGGGACACCATGCCCTCGTCCAGGAACGGGTCTGCGCCGTCCTTCTCGCCGAGCTCCTCCAGGCCGGGGATCGGGTTGCCGTACGGCGACTCGGTCGGGTGGCGCAGCAGTTCCAGGACGCGCCGCTCGACGGCCTCGCTCATCACGTGTTCCCAGCGACACGCCTCGGCGTGCACCTGCTCCCACTCCAGACCGATCACGTCGACGAGCAGGCACTCCGCGAGACGGTGCTTGCGCATCACCCGGGTGGCCAGCCGCCGCCCTTCCTCGGTGAGTTCCAGATGGCGGTCGCTGGCGACCGCCACCAGGCCGTCGCGCTCCATGCGCGCCACCGTCTGGCTGACCGTGGGGCCGCTCTGGTCGAGCCGCTCCGCGATCCGGGCGCGCATGGGGACCACGCCTTCCTCCTCGAGTTCGAGGATGGTGCGGAGATACATCTCCGTGGTGTCGATCAGTCCGGACATTCGTGCCCCTCGATTAGCTCTGCCGGAGACTCGACGGCCCACCGGCGTGTGCGCTGGCCCTGAACTCAATTCTGACGCATACCACTGACAACCGTGCCCGGCCGTCGAAACCGGGCGGTCGAGCCTGCCCGCAGCGGCCGTGCGGACACGGAACGGGCCGGAGCGACGAACCCGCCCGGACGGGCGGGCGTTGTTGACAGCGCAGTGGTCCAGACCGCAACGTGATCCGCGACACGACAGGAGTACGGCCGTACCGGGACTCCGGTTCAGCCGCCCTTCGGCCGTGCGCGTCGACCCCGACGATACGACGAGACGTGGAAAGGGCTTCGCCGATGAGCGACAGCAAGTTGGCCGGGCAGTTCTTCGACGCCGCGATCGGCCTGCTCCAGCGGGTACGGGACGAGGACGCCGCGGACATCGAGGCGGCCGGCACCCTGATCGCCGACACCGTCGCGGACGGCGGGCGGCTGTTCGCCTTCGGAGCCGGGCACTCCTCGCTCGCCGCGCAGGACGTCGTGTACCGCGCGGGCGGCCTCGCCCTGATGAACCTGCTCACCGTGCCGGGGGTCGTGGGCGTCGACGTCATGCCCGCCACGCTCGGCTCCGCCCTGGAGCGGGTCGACGGGCTGGCGAGCGCGGTCCTCGACTGCAGCCCGCTGCGCTCCGGCGACCTGCTCGTGATCATCTCGCTGTCCGGCCGCAACGCGCTCCCGGTGGAGATGGCCATGAACGCCCGCGCGCTGGGGGTGAAGGTCATCGGCGTCACCTCGGTCGCCTACGCCACCGAGACGACGTCACGGCACGTCTCGGGCACCTATCTGAAGGACCACTGCGACGTGGTCCTCGACTCGAAGATCGCGGTCGGTGACGCGGAACTCGCCCTCGACGCGATCGAGGCCCCCTTCGCCCCCGCGTCCACCGTGGTGACCACGGCCCTGCTCCAGGCCGTCATGGCGACGGCGGCGGGCACCCTGGCCGGCCGCGGCATCGAGCCGCCCCTGCTGCGCTCGGGCAACGTGGACGGCGGCCACGACTGGAACAACCGGGTGATGACGGAGTACGGGGACCGGATCTTCTACCGGCGCTGACCCGGCCCGCCGGAGCCCCGGGACGGCCCGCCACGGGTACCGCCGCGGCCCGGCGGCCGCCGGGCCGTGGGCGGGCGGTCCCGAGGCGGGCCCGGCAGCCCTGGGAGCCTCCCGGCAGTTCCAGGACCCGTCTCCTGCGGGCGCGCACGGGCGGCGGGACCGGGCCCTACTCGCTCCCCACGGGACCGGCGCTCCCCAGCAGTCCCTCCAGGTCCAGCGCCATCGCGATCCGTACGGCCACGTCCTCCGCGTACGTGGCGTCCGCGCGCTCGAACTGGCTGCGTCCCGCGCCCCGCAGGAACGTCACGACGCCCAGGGTCCGTCCCCGGCTGCGCAGCACCACGCACAGCGCGTGCACCGAGTCCGGCGGCCACTGGCGGGCCACGGCCCACTCGCGTGCCTGCTCGGTCCCGGCGGCACCCGCGCTGGCCCGTACGGACCCGGCGCGGTCCACGCACTGGAGCGCGGGATGCCCGTCCCCGTAGCGCACGGGCAGTCCCGCCTTGCCGGTCGGCATGCTCGGACCAGGTGCCCCCGAGGGCGTGGCCGCGGCCCTGACGAGCCGGACGGGGCCTTCCCCGTCGCGCAGCGAGCCGCCCGCCACCCGGTCGATCAGCGCGTGGTCGGCGAAGCCGGCGAGCGCGAAGTCGAGGTGGACGGTGGCGGCCTCCGCCGGGTCCTCGCACTCGGCGGCGGCCCGCGCCGCCCGGTGCAGCTGGATGGCGCGGAAGCGCAGCTGAGCCGCCTCCTGCTCGGCCTGCTTGGCCTCCGTCACGTCCTGGAAGAGCCATCCCACGCCGAGCGGTACGGGCTCCTCGGCGAGCGGCGAGGCGAGGCGCAGGAAGCCGCTGCGCCAGCAGCGCCGCTTCTCGCCCTCCGGGGTCCGCAGGCTCACCCACATCTCCGCGGGCGCGGGCGGGGCGCCCTCGGCGAGCACATGGGTGAGCGCGCCCTCCAGGTCCTCGACGCCCTGGGAGAGCAGCTCTCCGAGGGGGCGGCCGAGCAGGGACGTACGGCCGGTCCCGAGGGCTCGCGCGGCGTGGGCGTTGACGACGGCGGGCCGCAGGTCGGCGTCGACGAGGACGACGCCCCAGCTGGCGTCCTCGAACAGCGCCTCGCTGAGCGCGATGGACCGTTCGAGGTCGATCTGGGCGTGCACCTCGCTGAAGGCGCAGTACACGCCGGCGGGCTTGCCGTCCGGTCCGCGCACGGCGGCGGACTGGGTGCGCACCAGCACCCGGCCGCCCTCCTTGGTCAGCAGGGCGAACTCGTGGACCTGCCGTCCGGGTGCCTGCATGGCGGACAGCAGCCGCGCCTCGACCTCCTCGGCGTCCGCGGTGCGCACCGCCCATCCGGCGAACCCGTGCCGGCCGACGGCCTCGGCGGCGGTCCAGCCCAGGATGCGCTCGGCCTCACGGTTCCAATGGGTGACGACGCCGTCGGCGTCGAAGGCACACAGCGCCGCGTCCATCCCGTCCAACAGCGCGGCAAGCAGATCCGAACCGTCCCGCTCGGGCTCGTCGGGCCCCAGCTCGTCGGTGGTCCCACTACGCCGGGAAGCACTCACCTGGACCCCCTGCAGGCTGTGTGTCCGCACGTACGGCGCGACAGTTCACTCACTGGCAATCATTCAACTCGAACGTGACCCAGCCCACATCGCCTTCCCCAAAGATTGGACGAAATCGTTGTACGCCGGATTTCCGTCCCGCCCGCCCCGGAAACCCATGACTTTCCCGGCCACCGCACCGGGCCTGCGGGAACGTCCCGCACGGGCGCCGCGGACACTTTCCAAAAAAACGGTTGAAGCGTGCGGGATCGGTTCCTAGTGTGTGGTGCACACGAGAAGGGAGGTGGTTCGGCAGATGTATGGAAACCGGACGCGTGAGGTGGCTGCGGGCTAGCGGCCCGTCACCACATCCAGTGCGGTGCCGGACCAGCACGTGAATCGAGCGTGCAGCCGGCCCCAATCCCAAGCAGTCACCCGACCTGTGGGCTCGCCGGTACGTCCGGCCGGCTCCTCCGCCGCGAGGCGGAGGGACCCGAGCCCACAGGTCGTCTGCGTTCCACGGGGCGTTCCGCGCCCGGCACCCGCGTCCGCGGTGCCGCCGGAGCCGCGCTCCACGCCCGCCCCGGGCGATTTCACGGCGTGTGAGGCGGGACACACCCGTATCCGAAGGCCCGCAGTACTCTTGGGCCATGCTTCCGATGCTCGTTCGACGCCGCCACGTGGACTTCGTGCGCGTCACGAGCATGGGCTGTCGGCGCTCTGCCTGACCCAGCCCCTCTTCGCACGGCCTCCTCTTCCATTTGGCACCCGTGGCCCCCGCCCCACCCCCGGCGGCCGCCCGGGCACCCGTACACCCTGCGGACGCACCCATGACGACGTACACGTCTTCCCCGAACCACCGCCTGCCCGGGCCGCAGCACGGCTCCCGGCAGCTTCCGATCATCGATCTGTCCGCGGCCGAGCGCGGACCCCAGGCCCGTGCCCTGCTGCACGCGCAGCTGCACAGCGCAGCCCACGACGTGGGCTTCTTCCAGCTCGTCGGGCACGGGGTGAGCGAGGAGGAGACCGGCGCGCTGCTGCGGGCGATGCACCGGTTCTTCGCCCTCCCCGAAGCCGACCGGCTCGCCCTCGACAACGTGAACTCGCCGCATTTCCGCGGCTACACCCGCACCGGCGACGAGCGCACGGGCGGCAGCCGGGACTGGCGCGACCAGCTGGACATAGGGGCCGAGCGGGCCCCGCACGTGCCGGGCCCCGGCGAGCCCGCCTACTGGTGGCTCCAGGGCCCGAACCAGTGGCCCGCGGCCCTGCCCGAGCTGCGCACCGCGGCGCTCGCCTGGATCGACCGGCTGAGCTCGGTCGCCGAGCGGCTGCTGCGCGAGCTGCTGACCGCGATCGGGGCTCCGGCCGGCTTCTACGACCCGGTCTTCGGGGAGCGGGCGCACCCGCACCTGAAGCTCGTGCGCTACCCCGGGAGCGCCGGGGACGGCGCCGATCAGGGGGTCGGCGCGCACAAGGACTACGGCTTCCTGACGCTGCTGCTCCAGGACCAGGTCGGCGGGCTCCAGGTGCAGCGGGAGGACGGGCTGTTCCACGACGTGCCGCCGCTGCCGGGCGCGTTCGTCGTCAACCTGGGCGAGCTGCTGGAGGTGGCCACGAACGGGTACCTGCTGGCCACCAACCACCGGGTGGTGAGTCCCGCCGGGGCCACCGAGCGGTTCTCGGTGCCGTTCTTCTACAACCCCCGGCTGGACGCCCGGGTCGAGCCGCTGCCCTTCCCGTACGCGTCCGCCGCCCCCGGTGTGACGACGGACCCGGACAACCCGCTCTTCGCGGAGTACGGCTTCAACGAGCTGAAGGGGAAGCTGCGCGCCCACCCGCTGGTCGCCGCCCGTCATCACGCGGAGCTGCTCACCCCCGCGTGACGACCGGCGTGCGAGTGGGGCCCGGAGCCCCTCAGTGCGCGATGTCCTCGTAGCCGACGATCTCCTGCGGGCCGCGCGCGGCGGGGCCCACGTAGCGCGCGGAGGGGCGCACCAGGCGGCCCGTGCGCTTCTGCTCCAGGATGTGCGCCGACCAGCCGGCGGTGCGGGCGCACGTGAACATCGAGGTGAACATGTGCGCCGGGACCTCGGCGAAGTCGAGCATGATGGCGGCCCAGAACTCGACGTTCGTCGCCAGGACGCGGTCCGGGCGGCGGGCGTGGAGCTCGGCCAGGGCCGCCTTCTCCAGGGCCTCGGCGATCTCGAAGCGCGGGGCACCGAGGTCGCGGGCGGTACGCCGGAGCACCCGCGCGCGGGGGTCCTCGGCGCGGTACACCCGGTGGCCGAAGCCCATCAGGCGCTCGCCCTTGTCGAGGGCCTGCTTGACGTAGGCCTCGGCGTCCCCGGTGCGTTCGATCTCCTCGATCATGCCGAGGACGCGGGAGGGCGCGCCGCCGTGCAGCGGCCCGGACATCGCGCCGACCGCCCCGGAGAGCGCCGCCGCCACGTCCGCGCCGGTGGACGCGATGACGCGGGCCGTGAAGGTGGAGGCGTTCATGCCGTGCTCCGCCGCCGACGTCCAGTAGGCGTCCACGGCAGCGACGTGCTTGGGGTCGGGCTCGCCGCGCCAACGGATCATGAACCGTTCGACCACGGAGTGGGCCTTGTCGATCTCGCTCTGCGGGACCATGGGCAGGCCCTGGCCGCGGGCGGACTGGGCGACGTACGACAGCGCCATGACGGCGGCGCGGGCGAGGTCGTCGCGGGCCTGCTCCTCGTCGATGTCGAGGAGGGGTTTGAGGCCCCAGACGGGGGCGAGCATCGCGAGTGCGGACTGCACGTCGACGCGGATGTCGCCGGAGTGGACGGGGATGGGGAACGGCTCGGCGGGCGGCAGGCCGGGGTTGAAGGCGCCGTCGACGAGGAGACCCCACACGTTCCCGAACGAGACGTGGCCGACCAGGTCCTCGATGTCGACGCCCCGGTACCGGAGTGCGCCGCCCTCCTTGTCCGGTTCGGCGATCTCCGTTTCGAACGCGACGACTCCTTCGAGTCCGGGTACGAAGTCGGACATCAGGCGGCTCCTCGTGACGTGTGCGACAGATGGCGGTGTGGGGGTGTACGGCACGTACGGGGTGTACGTGGGTTCGCGCGACCATGTGTCAGGCGTGGACGACAGGGCGACGGTCGATGGTCGTTCGACCGGCCGGTCCGGTTCCACGGTCGGCGGCGAAGACTCCGGGCGATTCCCGAAAGATCTCGGAAGTCGTCCGAACAGCCCTCTGCGACTCGCGGTCCGAAGCGGTCTCACCCCGGTGATGCCCCGTGCGGCTGGCGGTCATCCAACCGGAACGGCAGCAGCACGATATCCCCGGGTGCCACCTTTGGGGAGGGTGTGCGGCACTCAGTGCCACGCAGTGATGAACCACACTCCTTCCCGGGGAGGGCCGCGTATACGGCAAGATGACCGCGTGAACGATCGTTTCCCGGACGACTCCGCCGCCGAACCCCTCGTCCAGCGTGCCGCCGAAGCCGCGGACGCCTCCGAGGAGGAGCTGGCCGTCGACCCCGCCGCGATGCGCGCGCACTACCGCGCCGAGGGCCTCACCGAGGACGATGTCGCGGCACACCCCATGGATCAGTTCGGCCACTGGTTCCGGCAGGCCGCGCAGGCGGCGGTGCACGGCTTCGTGCACGAACCGAACGCGATGGTCGTCGCGACGGCGGACGCCGACGGCCGGCCGAGCTCCCGCACCGTGCTGCTCAAGCAGTACGACGAGCAGGGCTTCGTCTTCTACACCAACTACGGCTCGCGCAAGGCCCGCGAGCTGGCCGAGAACCCGTACGTGTCGCTGCTCTTCCCGTGGCACCCCATGGCCCGGCAGGTGATCGTCACCGGCACCGCGCGGCGCACCGCCCGGGACGAGACCGCGGCGTACTTCCGCACCCGCCCGCACGGCTCGCAGCTGGGCGCCTGGGCCAGCGAGCAGTCCTCGGTCATCGCCTCGCGGGACGAACTGGAGTCCTCTTACGCGCAGTTGAGCGCCCGGTACCCGGAGGGCGAGCAGGTCCCGGTGCCGCCGAACTGGGGCGGTTTCCGCGTCGCCCCGCAGGCCGTCGAGTTCTGGCAGGGCCGTGAGAACCGGCTCCACGACCGGCTCCGCTACGTGGCCGAAGCGGACGGCAGCTGGCGGGTGGAGCGCCTCAGCCCCTGAGGGACGGGCCGGGGCCCGGGGCTCCGGCCCGCGGCCTCAGTCCAGCGCCTGCTCCATCAGTGCTCCCCACTGCTCCACCACCCGCGCCCGCCGCGCCCCGTCGTCGGTGAGGAGGTTGGCGAGGCCGAGACCGCGGGCCATGTCGAGCAGGCCCTGCACCGTCTCGCGCACGCCCGGCCGGGACTCGTCGGCGCCCAGCAGGTCGACCGCGATGCGATGGCTCTCCCGGCCGACGCGGGCCTCCAGCTCGGTGACCCGCGTCCGCAGCTGGTCCTCGTTCGACGCGGCGACCCACAGATGCAGGGCGGCGCGGAAGAGCGGCCCGGTGTAGAGGTCGACGAGGGCTGCCACCACGACGCGGCGGTCGACGGCGCCGTCCGGGAAGAGGGCGCGCAGGGCGGTGGAACGCTCCTCGGCGACGTACTCGACGGCCGCGGTGAACAGGTCCTCGCGGGTGGGGAAGTGGTGCTGGGCGGCGCCCCGGGAGACACCGGCGCGCTCGGCGACGACGGAGACCGTGGAGCCCGCCCAGCCGTGTTCGGCGAGGCAGGCCACGGCGGCTTCCAGGAGCCGCTGCCGGGTGGCCCGGCTGCGGTCCTGCTTGGGGACATGCGGAAGACGCCCGACGTGTTCCGTCGTGCTCACACCACCCATGCGGCATCCCGTCGTTCGAGGAAGGCGGTCATCCCCTCGGCGGCCTGCGCGGAGGAGAACAGCCGGGCCGAGAGCGCGGTCAGCCCGCCCGCGTCCCGGTCGAAGGTCTCCAGCACCTTAGCCGTGAGCAGCGCCTTGGTCTCGGCGAGAGCCTGGGGCGAGGACCGGCGCAGACCGTCGAGGACCGGGGCGAGCACCTCGTCGGCGTCGGGGCCGGCGGCCGTCAGCAGACCGGTGCGGACCGCCTCGGCGGCGTCGAAGCGTTCGCCGGTGAGGTAGTGACGGGCGAGGGCGCGCGGGTCGGTGCGGGGCAGCAGGGTGAGGGAGATCACGGCGGGTGCGACGCCGATGCGCACCTCCGTGAAGGCGAAGCTCGCCCCCTCTCCCGCGACCGCGATGTCGCAGGCGCCGAGCAGGCCGAGCCCGCCCGCCCGCACATGGCCGGTCACCCGGGCCACCACGGGCTTGGGCAGCTCGACGATCTGCCGCAGCAGTGCGACGAGGGCGTCCGGGTGCGGCGGGTCGCGCAGGTCGGCGCCCGCGCAGAAGGTGTTCCCGGTGTGGGTGAGGACGACGGCGCGCACGCCGTCGTCCTTGCCGCACCGGGTGAGCGCGTCGGCGAGTTCGCCCACGAGGACGGCCGACAGGGCGTTGCGGTTGGCGGGCGAGTCGAGGGTCAGCGTGGTGACGGCGCGGTCGTGTGCCGCGTGCACGACGGTCATGAGAGGCTCCGCAGCTGACGGCGCAGGATCTTCCCGGACGCGGCCCGGGGGACCCCGTCGACGAAGGTGACCATGCGGACCCGCTTGTACGGGGCGACGCGTTCGGCGACGTGCATCATGACCTCGCCCTCGGTGAGGTCCGGTGCGGACGGCTGGCGCACCACGAAGGCGTGCGGGACTTCGTTGTTGTCTTCGTTGTAGACCCCTATGACGGCGGCATCGGCGATGCAGGGGTGGGTGAGCAGCAGCGCCTCCAGTTCGGCGGGCGCGACCTGGAAGCCCTTGTACTTGATGAGTTCCTTGACGCGGTCGACGACGAAGAGCCAGCCGTCGGCGTCGACATGGCCGACGTCCCCGGTGTGCAGCCAGCCGTCCGCGTCGATCATCGCGGCGGTGGCGTCGGGGTGCCCGAGGTAGCCCTTCATGACCTGGGGTCCGCGGATGGTGATCTCGCCGGCCTCGCCGACGCCCAGGTCCTTGGCGGGGTCGTCCAGGGAGACGATCCGCATCTCGGTGCCGGCTATCAGCTTGCCGACGGTCCCGGGCGGCGGGTTCTCGGCGTCCAGGGGGACGACGTGCGTGCCGGGCGACAGTTCCGTCATGCCGTACGCCTGGCCGACGGGCGGCAGTCCGAGCCGCTGCGAACAGGCGGCGGCCAGGGCGGCGTCCAGCGGCGCGGCCGAGCAGATGATGTATTTCAGGGACGACAGGTCGTACTGCGCTACGGCCGGGTGCTTGGCGAGGGCCAGGACGATCGGCGGGGCCACGTACAGACCGGTGATGTGGTGCTTCTGGATGGCCGCGAGGAAGGTGTCCAGGTCGAAGCGCGGCAGCACGACGACGGTGGCGCCCTGCCTCAGGGGCGCGTTCATGAGGGCGGTGAGCCCGTAGATGTGGAAGAAGGGCAGCACGGCGAGGATGCGGTCGCCGGTGCCCATCGGCATGCACGGCGAGAGCTGTGCGAGGTTGGTGGCGATGGACCGGTGGGTGAGCATCACGCCCTTGGGGACACCCGTCGTGCCCGAGGAGTACGGCAGTGCCGCGACGTCCTCGACGGGGTCGATGTCCACCTCGGGCTCGGGCGCCGTGCTGCCGAGCAGCTCGATCAGCGAACGGTGCCCCGGCGCCTGGTCGCAGACGAAGATCTCCCGTACCCCGCCCGCGAGTTCGGCCGCCTGGCGGGCGGTCTCCAGAAGCGGCGACACGGTCACGATCCAGCTCGCCGCGCTGTCGCGCAGCTGCTTGGCGAACTCCTCGGCCGTGGCGAGCGGGTGCACCGTGGTGACCGAGGCCCCGGCGCGCGTGGCCGCGTAGAACGCCGTGGGGAAGGCGATGGTGTTGGGGCTGTGCAGGGCCAGCACGTCGCCCTTGCGGACGCCGGCCTCGGCGAACGCGGCGGCCAGCCGGCGGTGGAAGTGGTCGAGTTGGCCGTAGGTGAGCGTGGTGCCGTCGACGCCGTCGACGAGCGCGGGCGTGTCGCCGCGCTCGGCGGCACCGCCGAGGACGGCCTCGTGGATGGGTTGCTCGACGGCCGGGACGTCTGCGTACTCGCTGCGGAACACGGTTCCTCCTAGAGCGGCTCGCCAGGTCCTAGTACGACTTGGGCAGACCCAGGGTCTGGTGGGAGACGTAGTTGAGAATCATCTCCCTGCTCACCGGCGCGATACGAGACACGCGCGAGGCCGTAATCAGGGAGGCGAGGCCGAACTCACGGGTGAGGCCGTTGCCGCCGAGGGTGTGCACGGCCTGGTCGACGGCCCGTACGCAGGCCTCACCGGCGGCGTACTTGGCCATGTTCGCCGCCTCTCCGGCCGCCACGTCGTCCCCGCGGTCGTAGAGGTGGGCCGCCTTCTGCATCATCAGGCGGGCCAGTTCGAGTTCGATGTGGGACTGCGCCAGGGGGTGCGCGATGGCCTGGTGGGCGCCGATGGGCGCCTTCCACACGGTGCGCTCGCGGGCGTAGCCGACGGCCTTGGCGAGGGCGTACCGGCCCATGCCGATCGCGAACGCGGCCGTCATCACCCGTTCGGGGTTGAGGCCGGCGAAGAGCTGGAGCAGGCCGGCGTCCTCGTCGCCGACGAGTGCGTCGGCGGGCAGCCGCACGTCGTCCAGGGTCAGCTCGAACTGCTTCTCCGCGCCGTGCAGTTCCATGTCGATGGGACGGCGGCCGAAGCCCTCGGCGTCCCGCTCCACGATGAACAGGCAGGGCTTCAGGCTGCCCGTCCGCGCGTCCTCCGTGCGGCCCACGATGAGCGTCGCGTCGGCGATGTCGACGCCCGAGATGAACACCTTCCGGCCGGTGAGGACCCAGTCGGTGCCGTCCCGGCGGGCCGTGGTGGTGATCCGGTGCGAGTTGGAGCCCGCGTCGGGCTCGGTGATGCCGAAGGCCATCGTGCGGGTGCCGTCGGCGAGTCCGGGCAGCCACTGCCGCTTCTGCTCCTCGGTGCCGAACCGTGCGATGACGGTGCCGCAGATGGCGGGCGAGACGACCATCATCAGCAGGGGGCAGCCGGCGGCGCCCAGCTCCTCCAGAACGATGGAGAGTTCGGCTATGCCACCGCCTCCGCCGCCGTACTCCTCGGGCAGGTTCACGCCGAGGTAGCCGAGCTTGGCCGCCTCGGACCAGAGTTCGTCCGGGTGCCCCCCGTCGGCGACGACCTTGGCGAGGTAGTCGCGGCCGTAGCGCGCGCCCAGGGCGGCCACGGCGGAACGGAGTGCCTTGTGCTCTTCGGTCTCGACGGCGGAACTCATGGAGCCTCCTGAAGACGGAAAGTACGGCTGGTTCATGACGGGTCGCGCGGTCCGGCCGGGTCGCGCGCGCGGTGCGGCGGCGCGGGCCGCCGCACCGGGGCGTTACGGGGTGTCGTCGTGCGGGGCCGGCTGCACGACCGCGAGCAGCGCGCCCACCTCGACCTGCCGGCCGGGGGCCGCGTGCAGGGCCGTGAGCGTGCCCGCGGCGGGCGCGGAGATCCGGTGCTCCATCTTCATCGCCTCCAGCCACAGCAGCGGTTCCCCGGCCCGTACGAAGGCGCCGACGGCCAGGCCCTCGGCGACGCGTACGACGGTTCCGGGCATGGGTGCGAGCAGCGAGCCCGGGTCCTGCTGGGCGGTGGGGTCGCCGAAGCGCGGCAGCGCGGTCAGCGCGGTGGCGTTCACGAAGACCTGGTCGCCGTGGCGCGCGATCGCGAAGTCGCGTCGTACGCCGTCGACTTCGAGGACCACGAGAGAGTCGTCGGCGCGCACCACGCGCACCCCCTCGGCCGCGAGGCCCTCGCGGGTGTGGCGGTAGCGCGCCTCGTGCTCGGTGCCGGCCATCAGGTAGCGCTTGACCTGCGGCTGCGAGGCCACGTTGCGCCAGCCGCCAAACCTGGACCGGCCGTGCGCGTCGGCGAGGGCCGCGGCCAGCGGCGCGTACGGGTCGGGGGCGGGCTCGGTCAGCTCGTCCAGGTGACGGTCGTAGAACCCGGTGTCCATGCGGGCCTCGGCGAACTCCGGGTGCCGCAGGGAGCGGACGAGGAGGTCCCGGTTGGTGACCGGGCCGTGCACGGTCGCCCGCTCCAGGGCGCCCGCCAGTTTCCGCACCGCCTCGGCGCGCGTGGGGGCGTGGGCGACCGCCTTGGCGAGCATCGGGTCGTAGTGGATGCCGATCTCGGCGCCGTCGGCGTACCCGGTGTCCAGGCGGATGCCGTCCGGGACGGCGAGGCGGTGCAGGACCCCGGTCTGCGGGGCCCAGGAGCGTGCCGGGTCCTCCGCGTACAGGCGGGCCTCGACCGCGTGTCCCCGCGCCCGGGGCGGCTCGTCCTCCAGGGTGCCGCCCTCGGCGACCCGGATCTGCAGCGCCACCAGGTCGATGCCGAACACGGCCTCCGTCACCGGGTGTTCCACCTGCAGGCGGGTGTTCATCTCCAGGAAGTGCGCCCGGCCGTCCGCGACCAGGAACTCGACCGTCCCGGCGCCCACGTAGTCGACGGCGCGGGCGGCGCGCACGGCCGAGGCGTGCAGCTCGGCGGCGAGCTCGTCGCCCAGGCCAGGCGCCGGCGCCTCCTCGACGACCTTTTGGTGACGGCGCTGGAGGGAGCAGTCGCGGGTGCCGAGCGCCCACACCGTGCCGTGCGTGTCGGCGAGGACCTGCACCTCGACGTGCCGGCCGCCTTCCACGTACGGCTCGACGAAGACCTCGCCGTCGCCGAACGCGCTCAGCGCCTCGGCGCGCGCCGCCGCCAGCTCCCCGTCCAGGTCGGCCAGGTCCCGCACGATCCGCATGCCGCGTCCGCCGCCGCCCGCGGCGGCCTTCACCAGCACGGGCAGGTCGCCGTCCGTCACCGACGCGAGGGGTTCGATGCCCATCAGCTGCTTGGCGCGGGTCTTGGAGGCCATCGCCTCGATCGCCCCGGGCGGCGGCCCGATCCACACGAGGCCGGCGTCGAGGACGGCGCGTGCGAAGTCGGCGTTCTCGGAGAGGAAGCCGTAGCCGGGGTGCACGGCGTCCGCGCCCGCGTTCAGCGCCGCCTTCACGATCAGGTCGGCGCGCAGATAGGTCTCCGCCGGGGCCGCGCCCGGCAGCCGCACCGCCGCCTCCGCCATGCGGGTGTGCAGGGCGTTCTCGTCGGCGTCCGAGTACACGGCGACGGTCCGGATCCCGAGTTCCCCGCAGGTGCGGAAGACACGGCAGGCGATCTCGCCCCGGTTGGCGACAAGGACTGAGCTGATCACTGGAGGGACCTCACATCCGGAAGACGCCGAAGCCACCGCGCACGCCCTCGTAGGGCGCCGTGTGGATCGCGGACAGGCACATGCCGAGGACGGTGCGGGTGTCGCGCGGGTCGATGACCCCGTCGTCGTACAGCCGGCCGGACAGGAACATCGGCAGCGACTCGGACTCGATCTGCTGCTCCACCATGGCGCGCAGCGCGGCGTCGGCCTCGTCGTCGTAGGGCCGTCCCTTCGCCGCGGCCGACTGCCGGGCGACGATGGACAGGACGCCCGCGAGCTGCTGCGGGCCCATGACCGCCGACTTGGCGCTCGGCCAGGCGAACAGGAAGCGCGGGTCGTAGGCGCGCCCGCACATGCCGTAGTGCCCGGCTCCGTACGACGCCCCCATGAGCACCGACAGGTGCGGGACCCGGGAGTTGCTCACCGCGTTGATCATCATGGCGCCGTGCTTGATGATGCCGCCCTGCTCGTACTCCTTGCCCACCATGTAGCCGGTGGTGTTGTGCAGGAACAGCAGCGGGATGTCGCGCTGGTTGGCGAGCTGGATGAACTGGGCGGCCTTCTGGGACTCGGCGCTGAAGAGCACGCCCTGGGCGTTGGCGAGGATGCCGACGGGGTACCCGTGCAGGGCGGCCCAGCCGGTCGTCAGGCTGGTCCCGTAGCGGGGCTTGAACTCGTCGAAGTCCGAGCCGTCGACGATCCGGGCGATCACCTCGCGCGGGTCGAAGGGGTGCTTGAGGTCGCCGGGGACGATCCCGAGCAGTTCGTCCTCGTCGTACTTGGGCGGGGCGGCCGGGCCAGGATCGCCGTACGCCTTGCGGTGGTTGAGGCGGGCGACCACGCGCCGGGCCTGCCGCAGCGCGTCCTCCTCGTCGACGGCGAAGTAGTCCGCGAGTCCCGAAACGCGCGCGTGCATGTCGGCGCCGCCCAGCGACTCGTCGTCGCTCTCCTCGCCCGTGGCCATCTTCACCAGCGGCGGCCCGCCGAGGAAGACCTTGGCCCGCTCCTTGACCATGATCACGTGGTCGGACATGCCCGGGACGTACGCGCCGCCCGCGGTGGAGTTGCCGAAGACGACCGCCACGGTGGGGATCCCCGCCGCCGACAGCCGGGTGAGGTCGCGGAAGATCGCGCCCCCGGGGATGAAGATCTCCTTCTGCGACGGCAGATCGGCGCCGCCCGACTCGACGAGGCTGATGCAGGGCAGCCGGTTGGCGAGCGCGATGTCGTTGGCCCGCAGGGCCTTCTTCAGGCTCCACGGGTTGCTGGCGCCGCCGCGCACGGTCGGGTCGTTCGCCGTGATCAGACACTCGACCCCCTCGACCACGCCGATGCCGGTGACGAGGGAGGCGCCGACGGTGTACTCGCTGCCCCAGGCCGCCAGCGGCGACAGCTCCAGGAAGGGCGTGTCCGGGTCCAGCAGCAGTTCGATGCGTTCGCGTGCGAGCAGCTTGCCGCGCGCGCGGTGTCGGGCCACGTACTTCTCGCCCCCGCCCGCGAGGGCCTTGGCGTGCTCGCCCTCCAGTTCGGCGAGCTTGGCGGCCATCGTCTCGCGGTGGGCCGCGTACTCGGGGCTCTCGGTGTCGAGCGCGGTGGGAAGGACGGTCACAGGAGGCTCTCCGGAATGTCCAGGTGACGGGAGCGGAGCCATTCGCCCAGGGCCTTGGCCTGGGGGTCGAAGCGGGCCTGGGAGGCGACGCCCTCGCCGAGGATCCCCTCGACGACGAAATTGAGGGCGCGCAGGTTGGGCAGCACGTGCCGGACGACGGTCAGCGGGGCGCTCTCGGGCATCAGCTCCCGGAACCGGTCGGCCGTCAGCTCGTGGGCCAGCCAGCGCCAGGCGTCGTCCGTGCGCGCCCACACACCCACGTTGGCGTTCCCGCCCTTGTCCCCGCTGCGGGCGCCGGCGACCCGGCCGAGCGGTACGCGGCGCGTCGGCCCCGGCGGCAGCGGGTCGGGCAGGACGGGGTCCGGGGCGTCGTCGAGGACGCGGGTGTCCGGCGCCCCGGGCACCGGGATCCTGCGTCCGTCGTCCAGGACGGCCGCGTGGGCGACAGCTGCCTGGGGGACGTGCACGGCCTCGAAGACGCCGTAGGGCGCGCCCTTGCCGGGGGGCGCCACCACGTGGAAGCCGGGGTAGCTGGCGAGCGCCAGCTCGATGGCCGCCCCGCTCAGCGCGCGCCCGACGGTCTGCTGGTCGGGATCCCGCACGACGAGCCGCAGCAGCGCGCTCGCCGTCTCCTCGGTGTCCGCGTCGGACCGGTCGGTGCGGGCCAGTTCCCACCGCACCTCGGCGGGTGGCGACTTGGCGAGCGCGTCCGTCATCTGCTCGCGGACGAGCGCGGCCTTGTCCTCGACGTCGAGTCCGGTGAGGACGAAGACGACCTCGTTGCGGAAGCCGCCGAGCCTGTTGAGGCCGACCTTGAGCGTCGGTGGCGGCGCCTCGCCGCGCACGCCCTCGATCCGGACGCGGTCGGGGCCCTGACGGCCGAGCCGTACGGTGTCCAGCCGGGCCGTGACGTCGGGTCCCGCGTACCGGGCGCCGCCCGTCTCGTAGAGCAGTTGCGCGGTGACCGTGCCGACGTCGACGAAGCCGCCGGTGCCGTCGTGCTTGGTGATGACGCAGCTGCCGTCCTCGTGGAGTTCCGCCAGCGGGAAGCCGGGCCGGCGCACGTCGCCGTCCCGGAAGAACGCGTAGTTGCCGCCGGTGGCCTGGGTCCCGCACTCCAGTACGTGACCGGCGACGACGGCGCCCGCGAGCCGGTCGTGGTCCGTGGGCCCCCAGCCGAAGTGGGCGGCGGCGGGCCCGGTGACCAGGGCCGCGTCGGTCACCCGTCCGGTGACCACGACGTCCGCGCCCTGCCGCAGGCAGGCGGTGATGCCGAAGCCGCCGAGGTAGGCGTGCGCGGCCAGACTGCCGGGATGATCCGCGGTGAGGTCGTCGCCCTCGACATGGGCGACGCGCACCGGGATGCCGAGCCGTTCCGCCAGTCTCCTTACGGCGGCGGCGAGTCCGGCGGGGTTGAGCCCCCCGGCGTTGGTGACGATGCGCACGCCGCGCTCGTGGGCGAGGCCGAGGCAGTCCTCCAACTGCCGCAGGAACGTGCGGGCGTAGCCGGCGGCAGGGTCCTTGAGGCGGTCCCTGCCCAGGATGAGCATGGTCAGCTCGGCGAGGTAGTCGCCGGTCAGGACGTCCAGTTCGCCGCCGGTGAGCATCTCGCGCACGGCGTCGAAGCGGTCGCCGTAGAAGCCGGAGGCGTTGCCGATGCGGAGCGGGGCTGCCGGGGCGCTCACCGGGCCGTCTCCCGCGGCACGCGGCCGGTGCCGGGCGGGCCCGCGAAGGCCTGGGCGATGTCGAGCCAGCGGTCGGCGTCGGTGCCGTCGGCGCGCACGGCGAGGTCGGCGCGGTGGGCGCGCTGGGTGACCAGGAGGCAGAAGTCGAGCGCGGGACCGGTGACGCGCTGGGCCGCGTCCTCGGGGCCGTAGGTCCACAGGGCGCCGGAGGGGGCGGTGACTTCCACCCGGAACTCCTCGGCGGGTGCGGGGAGTCCGTGGGCGCCGAACGCGAAGTTCCGTGCCCGGACGCCGATGCGGACCACGTGCCGCAGCCGGTCGGTGGGGGCGCGGACCACGCCGAGCGCGTCGGCGACGTCCTGGCCGTGGGCCCAGGTCTCCATGAGCCGGCCGGTGGCCATGGAGGCGGTGGACATGGGCGGCCCGTACCAGGGGAAGCGGGCGCCGGCCGGGGCCTCGCGCAGGGCGCGGTCGAGCGCGGTCCGCCCGTCCCGCCACCGTGCGAGCAGGTCGGCGGGCGCGAGCCGGGCGCCGTCCTCGGCCCCCTGGTCCACGAACGAGTCGGGGGCCGCGAGCGCCTTCTCGACCAGGGCGTGGAAGGCGTCCGCGTCCGTGACGGCGAGCAGTGCGGAGTGGTCGGTCCAGGCGAGGTGGGCGATCTGGTGGGCGACGGTCCACCCTGCGGCGGGTGTGCTGAGCGCCCACCGGCCTGTTTCCAACTCCGCGACCAGCCGGTCGAGTTCCTCGCTCTCCTGCTGCAGATCGTCGATCACTGACGACGCGTCGGACACGATGCGCTCCCTCGGGGCACGACGTTGTGTGCCCCGGAGCATGTCAGCGACCGCAGAAACAAGCAAGCATGCTTGCATTAATTCTCGTGGCCACGGCGGGCGGGCGGGCGGAAGGTGCGCGGGAATCCGGCACGAAGCGGGGACTTTGTCGTGATCAGGTCACCCGGATAGGCTCTGCCGCCATGCTTCCGACCCCCTCCCGTCCCGGTCCCGACGCCACCGTCCACCGCTTCGGCATGCGGCGGCTGCGGACCGGACTGCCCGGCACACTGATCGCCCTCTGCCTCGCCCCGCTCCCCCTGGCCGTCAGCGCGGCGCAGCACGGAGTGGGCGCCGGACGGTGGGCCTTCGCCGTGGTGTGGCTGCTGTTCTGGGGCGGACTGGGGGCGCTGATGTCCTATGCGCTGTGGGCGGGGCGCCGGACCCTGCTCGCCTTCGACGCGTACGGCGTGTGGTGGTGGCACGGCCCCGAGCGTTACGCGGCGGTGCCGTGGCAGTCGCTCGCCGGCGTCGGCCTCCACTGGGCGCACAAGGGCAGCGCGAGGGCGGGCCGGAAGGTCATGAGCCTCGAACTGTGCCCGTACGGCGACGTCGACGCCGACGACCCCGTGCTCCGGCCGCTGGTCGTCCGGGACGAGCCGCTGCGCCCCGGGCTGCCCGATCGCCGCTACCGGATCGGGATCCCGACGTACTCCGGCCGCCGATGGGGACGCGAACTGGCCGCGTCGGCCCATGCGCGGGCGCCGCACCTGTGGTTCGGCGAGCACGAGCGGCCGTACGGCCGTCCCGGTCCGGTGCAGCGCACGAGCTGAACCGGGGCACCGCGGGACGTCAGCCCGCGGAATCCCCGGCCGCCGGCAGCGGCTCCTGCTCCAGGCCCTTGGCCCTGCCGCGGCCCACCTGCGTCCGCACCGCCCCCATGCTCGCCGCGATGACCAGGGCGATCGCCAGGGCCTGGGTGACGGACAGCGCCTGGCCGAGGACGAGGAAGCCCGCGGTGGCGGCGACGGCCGGTTCGAGGCTCATGAGGATGGCGAAGGTGGAGGCGGGCAGCCGCCGCAGGGCGAGGAGTTCGAGGGTGTAGGGCAGGACCGAGGAGAGGACGGCCACCGCCGCGCCCAGCACCACCGTGGTGGGGACGAGGAGCTTCGATCCGGACTCGGCGATACCCAGCGGCAGGAAGGCCACCGCCGCGACCACCATGGCGAGGGCGAGCCCGTCGGCCTGGGGGAAGCGCCTGCCCGTACGGGCGCTGAAGACGATGTACGCCGCCCACATGGCGCCGGCGCCGAGCGCGAAGGCCACACCGGCCGGGTCGAGGCTGCTGAACCCTCCGCCGCCGAGCAGGAAGACGCCGCCGAGCGCGAGGCCGGCCCAGACCAGGTTCACGGCGCGCCGGGAGGCGAGCACCGAGAGCGCGAGGGGGCCGAGCACTTCGAGCGTGACGGCGGGACCCAGCGGGATCCGGTCGACCGCCTGATAGAAGAGGCCGTTCATCGCGGCCATCGTCAGACCGAAGACGACGACGGTGCCCCAGTCGGCGCGCGAGTGCCCGCGCATCCTGGGGCGGCAGACCGCGAGCAGCACGACCGCCGCCACCAGCAGCCGGAGGGTCACCACGCCGAGCGCGCCGGCCCGCGGCATCAGACTCACCGCGAGGGCGCCGCCGAACTGCACGGAGATGCCGCCGGCGAGGACCAGCCCCACGGGCCCGAGAGCGCCCCGTCGGCCCGGTCCGCCCGCCGTGGGCGCGCCCGGCGCGGGGGCGGGAGCCATCGCGGGGGCGACCGAGGCCGGGGAGGACGGGACGGCGCTGGGGGTGTTCACGGGACCTTCCAGGGGATCGACGCGGGATTCGTTCACCATGCTGCACTTGTCAGTCCAGAGTAATGGACTTGGTCAGGCGTGTGAACCCATGACGGAACTGTCCCACGGTGCGGACGGCGACGCCCGCCGGCCCCCCTCGCCGGGCCCCGGGCCATGCCCGCCCGGACCCCGGCCGGGCCCCGGCCACCGTCCGGTCCGGGGCGGCCTGGGGCGGATTCGGAGGTGCCGGGGCCGGGCCACCGGGGCGAGTGCCGGGCGGCCCGGGTCGGGAACCCGGGCGGCTCGCAGCGGGATCAGGCCGACTCGGGTCGCGACCCGGGCGGCCCGCACGGGATTTCGGGTGGACAGGACCGGATCCCGGCCGACGCCGTTCCGCCGGACCCCGGCCGCCCTGGTCGGATCCGCGGTGGCCCGGGCCGGGTCCCCGCGACCAGCGCCGGATCCCGGCCGATCCGCGTCGGGCCCGGCGGCCCGCACCGGGTTCCGAGCGGCCCACCTCGCGTGCCGGGCATGCCGCACCGGGTCCCGAGCGGCCCACCTCGCGTCGCGTGCCGGGCATGCCGCACCGGGTCCCGGCCGACCCCCGTCGCAGCCCGGACGACCCGCGTCGGATCCCGGGCGCCCGGGCCGGGTTACGGCCGACCCGCGTCGGCCCCCGGCCCGCCCCGGTCTGGCGGAACGGCTGCGACCGCGGGATCTCGGCCGGGGTCGGGCAGTGCGTCCGCCAGCGCCTCGGCGAGGTGCCGTGCCCCGCTGTCGGCCAGTTGGGCCAGCTGGGTGCGGCAGGAGAAGCCGTCCGCGAGGAGCAGCGTGTCGTCCGTGGCCGCGCGCACCGCCGGGAGGAGCTGTTCCTCCGCGCAGGCCCTGGACACCTCGTAGTGGCCCTTCTCGAAGCCGAAGTTCCCGGCCAGACCGCAGCAGCCGCCCGCGAGGGTGCCGGTCAGTCCGGCCGCCTCGCGCAGCCGGCGGTCGGCGGCGTCGCCGAGCACCGCGTGCTGATGGCAGTGGGTCTGGCCGGCGACCGGGCGGTCCAGCCGGGGCGGGGTCCAGTCCGGGGCGTGGCGCTCCAGGGCCTCGGCGAACGTCATCACCGCCGCCGCGAGCCGCGCCGCGCGGGGGTCGTCGTGCAGCAGCTCCGGGAGGTCGGTGCGCAGGGCGGCGGCGCAACTGGGCTCCAGGACGACGACCGGAATGCCCTCCGCCTCCAGGTAGGGCTCCATCAGATCGAGCGAGCGGCGCATCACGGCACGGGCCCGGTCGAGCTGTCCGGTGGAGACGTACGTCAGCCCGCAGCAGACGCGGCTGCGGCGGCGCGCGAGAAGCAGCGAGAGACCGGCCGGCCCGCGCGTCACCCCGTCGCCGACCGGCCCCCACCGGGTCCGGAGCCCGTCTCCGGTCCCGTCGGAGCCCCCGGCCCGCGGCCGGCCTCCGTTCTCCTCCGCGGTCCCCGGGCCGATCCGGTCGCTCCCGTCGGACGCCCCGGTCCCCGGTCCCCTGGGCCGACCGCCCGCGTCCGGCCGCGGCGGCCGGCGCTTCCCGGCCGGACCGGGAGTCATCCGCTTCGTCGCCGGCAGCAGGACCGTCAGCCCGGCCGCCTCCAGGACGCGGACGGCCGCCCGCCCCACGGACGGCGACAGGTGCTCGGTGAAGGTGTCCGGCCAGAGCACCACGACGGTGCCGCCGAACCCCGGGAAGGCCGGTCGCGGCCCCGGCCGCCGCCGCGCGCGCACGAACGCCTTCACCCGGTCCCGGAACCGGCGGGTCCACCAGCGGCTGAACGTCTCCGCCGCCAGCCGCGGGATCTCCCGCTCCGGCGCGATCCCGGCCAGCCGCTTGGCGACGGCGGCCAACGGGCGTACGGAGGCGAGGCCGTTGACCAGCCGGGCGGAACGTGTCCGGGACACCGCGGCGAGCCACACGGGCAGCCGGCCCATCGCGTAGTGCGCGGCGGGCCGGCGACGCCCGGCGTAGTGGTGGTGGAGGAACTCCGCCTTGTACGTGGCCATGTCGACGCCGACCGGGCAGTCCGACCGGCAGCCCTTGCAGGACAGGCACAGGTCCAGCGCGTCGCGGACCTCCGTGGAACGCCATCCGTCGGTCACGACCTCGCCCGCGAGCATCTCGTGCAGCAGCCGGGCGCGCCCACGCGTCGAGTGCTCCTCCTCGCCGGTCGCCCGGAAGGAGGGGCACATCACGCCGGTCGCCGACGCCCCGGTCGTACGGCATTTGGCGACGCCCACACAGCGGCGCACCGCCGCCGAGAAGTCCCCGCCGTCCGCCGGATACCCGAACTCCACGTCCACGGGCCGGCCCGGCAGCGCCGCGAACCGCAGGTTCTCGTCGAGGCGGTGCGGCCGTACGAGCATGCCGGGGTTGAGCAGGTGGTCGGGGTCCCAGAGGTCCTTCGCCCGCTCGAAGAGGCCGACCATGCCGGCGCCGTACATCCGGGGCAGCAGCTCCGCCCGCGCCTGTCCGTCGCCGTGCTCGCCGGAGAGGGAACCGCCGTGCGAGACGACCACCTCGGCCAGTTCCTGCGAGAAGCTCCGGAAGCGGGCCACCCCCGCCGTGCTGACGAGGTCGAAGTCGATGCGCACATGGATGCAGCCGTCGCCGAAGTGCCCGTACGGCGTGCCGCGCAGGCCGTACGACGTCAGCAGGGCGCGGAAGTCGCGCAGGTACGCCCCGAGCCGGGCGGGCGGCACCGCGCAGTCCTCCCAACCGGGCCAGGCCTCGCTGCCGTCCGGCATCCGGGTCGCGGTGCCGCTGGCGTCCTCGCGGATGCGCCACAGGGCGCGCTGCCCGGCCGGGTCGGTGACCACGACGGCGTCCGTCACGTCGGCGGCCCGCACGATCGCGTCCGCACGCGCGCGGGCCTCGCCGCCGGACACCCCGCCCGTCTCCACGAACAGCCAGGCCCCGCCGCGCGGCAGCCCGGCCCCGGCCGGCACCAGATCGGCGGCCATCCCCTCCACGGTCAGCGGCCCGTGCGGCAGCAGCCCGGCCGCCGCCTGTGCGGCCGCGCTCTCGTCCGGGTAGGCGAGCACGGCCAGTGCCCGGGCGGGCGGGTCCTGCACGAGCCGTACGACGGCTTCCGTCAGTACCCCCCAGGTGCCCTCGGAGCCGCAGAAGGCGCGGGCGACGTCCGCGCCGCGCTCCGGCAGGAGGGCGTCGAGCGCGTAGCCGGAGATGCGGCGCGGCAGGTCCGGGAAGCCGGTGCGCAGGCGCGCGAGTTCACCGTCCACCAGGTCGCGGAGCCCGGCCGGCTCGCCCGCCCAGTCCCGGCCCAGCCTCAGGCGCGCGCCCCGCGCGGTGACCACCGACAGGTCCCGCACGCTGTCCGCGGTCGTGCCCCAGGCCACCGAGTGCGATCCGCACGAGTTGTTGCCGATCATTCCGCCGAGCGTGCAGCGGCCGTGCGTCGACGGGTCCGGGCCGAAGCGCAGGCCGTGCGGGGCGGCGGCCTCCTGGAGGCGGTCGAGGACGACGCCGGGCTGGACCACGGCGGTCCGGGAGTCCGGGTCGAGCGAGACGATGGCGTTCATGTGCCGGGTGAAGTCGAGGACGACGCCGGTGCCCGTGGCCTGCCCGGCGATCGACGTGCCACCGCCGCGGGCCACGACGGGCACGCCGTGCGCGCGGCAGACGGCGAGCGCCGCCGCCACGTCGTCGGCGTCGCGCGGGGACACGACGCCGAGCGGGACGCGGCGGTAGTTGGACGCGTCCATGGTGGTCAGTGCCCGCGCGGTGGTGCCGAAGTCGACCTCGCCGCGGACCGCCCGGCGCAGCCCTTCCCGCAGTGCCCGGGCGTCGGTCGCCGGTACCGGTGTCCCCTGCTTCCCGAGATCCGTCATGCCTCCCAGGATGCCGCCGTGCGTCGGTGCCACCGGTGCTCCGCGCATCCCGTTTCGCGCCCGGGTCCTGAAACCGCTCCCAGAACCTTCCCAATGCGATCACGAACTCTCATATAGTGATCGCAAGTTGAGCACCGGGTGTCGCTTCTCGCCCAGGACACGACCGAGGACACGTTCTCGCCCCAGAAGACGACCGAGGACCGATTGATGACCCCGCCTCTCCCCCACGGCGAACGACCCACCTTCCGCGCCGTCGCGCCCGCTCCGCTGATCACCGCCGTCCCGGCCGCCCTCGCGGTGACCTGCGCGGTCGCCCTGGCTCCCGACTCGGCGCGCGCACCGCTCGCCTGGGGCACGGGCGCCGCCGCGATCCTGCTCTGCGCGGCCGTCGCGGTGGCCGCGCACGCCGTGCAGAGCGTGAAACTGGCGCGCCGCCGCCTCGACACCGTGACCGAGGACGCCGGACGGCTCCTCCAGGAAAGGGCCCGGCTGACCGAGGAGTTCAACCAGGAACGGGCCCGCCTCGCCGACGACGCCGCACGCGAGCGGACCCGTCTCACCGAGGCAGCCGCCCGCGAACGCGTCCGGCTGACCGAGGAGTTCGCGTCGGAACGCGAGCAACTCACCGAGCAGTTCGCCGCGGAGCGGCGGCAACTGGCCGAGGAGCAGGAACGGCTCACCCGCGAACGGGACCGTCTCACCGAGGAGAACGCGCGGCAGGCGCAGCGCGCCCGGCAGGCCTCGGGCGACCGGGCCGCCGCGCTCTCGGCGACCGCCAACGCGGCGGGCCGCATGCAGGCGCTGGCCACCGGCATGCTCGCCGACCTGCGCGGCATGGAGGAGAGGCACTCCGACGAGGACGTCCTCGCCGATCTCCTCCACCTCGACCACCGCACCGCGCAGGCGGGCCGGCTCGCCGACTCGGTCGCCGTCCTGACCGGCGCGCGCTCCGGCCGCCGCTGGGCCCGCCCGATCGTCATGGAGTCGATCCTGCGCGGCGCGATGGGCCGCATCAGCGGCTACCAGCGGGTGCGCGTGCACTCCGCCAGCGAGGCCGCCGTCGCCGGACACGCCGCCGAGGGCGTGATGCACGCGCTCGCCGAACTCCTCGACAACGCGGCGAACTTCTCGCCGCCGACCGCAGAGGTCCACGTGTACGTGGAGGAGGTCCCGGCCGGCGTCATCGTCTCCGTCGAGGACAGCGGCCTGGTCATGGGCGACGTCCAACTGCGCCGCGCCGAACGGGCCGTGTCCGGCGACGTCGCCGAGCTCGGCGGCCTCACCGGTACCCGGCTCGGCCTCGCCGTGGTCGGCCGGCTCGCCCGCAAGCACGGCCTGACGGTGTCCTTCCGGCCCTCCGCGCGCGGCGGCACCGGCGTCCTGGTGCTCATCCCCCAGGACCTGCTGACCCAGCCGTCCGCACCGCTGTCCGCCGACCCCGCCCCGGCATCGCGCCCCGCCGTCAGCGCGCGCACCGAGGTGTCGTACGCCGCCGCCCGCGCCGTCGAGGACCTCGACCCGGACCCGGTCCCCTCCCACGACTCGCCCCGGCACGAAGCGGCGGCCCCGTCGACCGGCGGCCTGCCCAAGCGCCGCCGCGGCCGGACCCTCGCGCACGCCGAGCGCAGCCGCTCGCACGCCACGCCCCCGGCCGCCGAGCCGAAGCCCCGCACCCCCGACGAGGCGAAGGCACGGGCCGTCGCCCGCTTCGGCAGCTTCCGCGACGCGGTGCGCGGCGCGGCGGCCGGCGCCGCGGAGGCCGCTCGGCAGCAGGCCCCCGCGGCCGACGTACCGCCCGACGGGCCCGAGAACGCCGCGCGCGACGAGACGGTCGCACCGACGGCGTCCCCCAGCATCCACCCGACCCCGCACTCGCACCCGGAAGGCGACACCACCCCATGACCGGCACCACCACCGCCGACGAGAAGCTCTCCTGGCTCATCGAGGGCCTCCTTGAGCGCACCCCGGGCGCGCGGCACGCGCTCGTGCTCTCCCGCGACGGCCTGAAGCTGTGCCGCACCCCCGAGCTCTCGGTCGACCAGGCCGACCAGCTCGCCGCGATCGCCGCCGGCATCCAGTCGCTGTCCCACGGGGCGTCCGTCGAGTTCGGCGACGGCAGCGGCGGCGTGCGCTCGGCGATGGCCGAGTTCTACGGCGGGGTCCTGTTCATCGTGGAGGCGGGCGACGGCGCGCACCTCGCCGTGGTCACCGCCGAGGACGCCGACGCGGGTCTGGTCGGGCACAACATGAGCGAACTCGTGGAGCAACTCGGCGAACACCTGAGCGCGCAGCCCCGTACGTCATGAGCCGACCGGGCAGGGACGACGCGCCGGACCGGCTGTACACCCTCACGGGAGGGCGCAGCCGGTCCGGGCCCGACACCCCCTTCGACCTCGTGACCCTGGTGGTCGCCGAGTGCGACCCGGTGGCGGGCATGCAGTCCGAGCACGCCGCGATCCTGCGGCTGTGCGAGCGGCCGACGGCGGTCGTCGAGATCGCCGCCGAGCTGCGGCTGCCGGTGTCCATCACCCGCATCCTGCTCGCCGACCTGCTCGCCGCGGGCCGGGTCAGCGCCCGCCATCCGCACGCGGCGGTCCCCTCAGGTCTCCCCGATCCCGACATCCTGGAGCAGGTGCTCGTTGGACTCCGTAACCTCTGACGCCCTCGCGCCCGCGAGCGCCCGTACCCCCCTTCAGGCGTCGGCCGACAACGGCCTGAAGATCGTGATCGTCGGCGGCTTCGGCGTCGGCAAGACGACCCTGGTCCGCTCCGTCAGCGAGATCCGTCCTCTCAACACCGAGGAGACGATGACGCAGGCCGGTGCCGCCGTGGACGACATCAGCGAGGTGCGCGGCAAGTCCGCCACCACCGTCGCCTTCGACTTCGGCCGCATCACCCTGGACGCCCACAATGTGCTGTACCTGTTCGGCGCGCCCGGGCAGGAGCGCTTCTGGTTCCTCTGGGACCGGCTGTTCTCCGGCACGCTCGGCGCGGTCGTCCTCGTCGACACCCGGCGCATCGACGACTCCTGGTACGCCATCGACCGGCTGGAGCACCACGGCACCCCGTTCATCGTGGCCTGCAACGACTTCGGCGGGCCCACGCACACCCCCGCGCAGATCCGCGAGGCACTCGACCTCGATCCGCACGTGCCGCTGATCGACTGCGACGCCCGCTCCCGGGAGTCCGCCAAGCGGGTGCTGATCACCCTGGTCGAGCACCTCGCCTCCCTGTACGCCCCTCACGGCGCCGCCGCGCACGGCGCCCCGAACTCACCGGAGCCGGCACTGTGACCCCCGCCCCCGTGCCGCTGAGCGGCCCCCGGTTCCAGACCGAACCGGCCGAGCTGTACCGGGAGATGCGGCGCGACCACGGCGCGGTCGTACCCGTGGTGCTCGACGGCGACATCCCGGCATGGCTGGTGCTGGGCTACCGCGAACTGCACCAGGTCACCGGCGACCCGCAGCTGTTCAGCCGGGACTCCGAGCTGTGGAACCAGTGGGACCGCATCCCCGACGACTGGCCGCTGCTCCCGATGATCGGCCGCAGGCAGCCCTCCATCCTGTACACCGTCGGCGAGCGCCATCGTGAACGCGCCGCGATGATCAGCAACGCGCTCGAAACCGTCGACGCCTTCGAACTGCGCAGCCACGCGGAGAAGTTCGCCGACGAGCTCATCGACGCGGTGTGCACGAAGGGCGAGACCGACATCGTCGAGGACTACGCGGCCCTGCTGCCGGTACGCGTCCTCGCGCGCCTCTACGGCTTCTCCGACGAACAGGGCCCCGGCCTCGTCACCGCCCTCAACGACATGGTCAACGGACGTGAGGGCGCACTCGCCGGACAGCAGCACCTGGCCACGTCGATGGCACAGCTGCTGGCCGACCGGAAGGACGAGCCCGCGGACGACGTCGTCTCCCGCATGCTCGCCGACCCGTCCGGCTTCACGGACGAGGAGATCGTCCAGGACCTCATGGTCATGATGGCCGCGGGCCACCAGCCGACCGCCGACTGGATCGGCAACTCGCTGCGTCTGATGCTCACGGACGAACGGTTCGCCGCCTCCCTGTTCGGCGGCCGGCACAGCGTCGGCGAGGCCATGAACGAGGTCCTGTGGGAGGACACCCCGACCCAGAACGTGGCGGGCCGCTGGGCCTCCCGCGACACCCAGCTCGGCGGGCGCCGGGTCCGCGCCGGCGACCTGCTGCTGCTCGGCCTCCAGGGCGCCAACGCCGACCCCCAGGTCCGCACCGACGGCTCCGCCCTCACCGGCGGCAACAGCGCCCACTTCTCCTTCGGCCACGGCGAGCACCGCTGCCCGTTCCCGGCTCAGGAGGTCGCCGAGGTCATCGCGCGGACCGGCATCGAGGTCGTGCTGGACCGGCTGCCGGACATCGACCTGGCCGTACCCGCCGAGTCGCTGACCAGGCGTCCCTCCCCGTGGCTGCGGGGCCTGACCGGACTGCCGGTGACGTTCACCCCCGTACCCGCGCGCTGACACCTCGCGCGCACCCGGCCGGCCTGCTCCGTCCGGCCGGGGTCCGGGGGCTGCCCCCGGGCACCCACCGCATCCCACCCCGCCCTTGGAGGCACCCCCGCATGACCACCGGCACCGAAGAGACCCGCATAGCCCTGGACCCCTTCGTCACCGACCTGGAGGCCGAGAGCGCCGCGCTGCGCGCCGCGGGCCCGCTCGCCGCCGTCGAACTGCCCGGCGGCGTACCGGTGTGGGCGGTCACGCACCACGCCGAGGCCAAGAAGCTGCTGACCGATCCCCGGCTCGTGAAGGACATCAACGTCTGGGGTGCCTGGCAGCGCGGCGAGATCGCCCCGGACTGGCCGCTGATCGGGCTCGCCAACCCGGGCCGTTCGATGCTCACCGTGGACGGCGCCGACCACCGGCGGATGCGCACGCTGGTCGCGCAGGCCCTCACCCCGCGCCGCGTGGAGCAGATGCGGGAGCGGATCACCAAGCTGACCGAAGGGCTGCTCGACGGCCTGGAGGGCGAGGTCGTCGACCTCAAGGCCGACTTCGCCTACCCGCTGCCGATGTACGTCGTGGCCGACCTCATGGGCATCGCGGAGGACCGGCTGCCGCGCCTGAAGGAGCTCTTCGAGAAGTTCTTCTCGACGCAGACCCCGCCCGCGGAGGTCATCGCCACACTCACCGAGCTGGCCGGGATCATGGCGGAGACGGTCGCCGCGAAGCGCGCCGAGCCGGGCGACGACCTCACCTCGGCGCTGATCCTCGCCTCCGAGGACGGTGACCACCTCACCGACGAGGAGATCGTCTCCACGCTCCAGCTGATGGTCGCGGCCGGCCACGAGACGACGATCTCGCTCATCGTCAACGCGGTGGTCAACCTCTCCACCCACCCGGAGCAGCGCGCCCTCGTCCTGTCGGGTGAGGCCGACTGGTCGGCGGTCGTCGAGGAGACGCTCCGCTGGTCCACCCCGACCTCTCACGTCCTGATCCGCTTCGCCACGGAGGACGTCCCGGTCGGCGACAAGGTCATCCCGGCCGGGGACGCGCTGATCGTCTCCTACGGCGCTCTCGGCCGCGACGAGCAGGCCCACGGTCCGACGGCGGGCGACTTCGACATCACCCGCACGGTCCAGAACCGGCACATCTCCTTCGGCCACGGCCCGCACGTATGCCCCGGAGCGGCCCTGTCCCGTCTGGAGGCGGGCGTCGCCCTGCCCGCCCTGTACGCCCGTTTCCCGTCCCTCGACCTGGCCGTCCCCGCCGCCGACCTGCGCAACAAGCCGGTGGTCACCCAGAACGACCTGTTCGAGCTGCCGGTGCGGCTGAACCCGTAGACCCCGTGGTCCCGGCCCCGCACGACCGCGCGGGGCCGGGCCGTCTCGTAGGTCTTGACAAGTCCGCGGGCCGACGGGGTCGTCTCATCGAACGGACACGTTTCCGTCCGGTTTCTCCGAAGGGATACGCTCCGGCTCGTGGCTGACATCCAGATCCCCGCTGACATCAAGCCCGCCGACGGACGATTCGGCGCGGGCCCCTCCAAGGTGCGTACGGAGGCGCTGGACGCGCTGGCCGCGACCGGCAGCTCCCTGCTCGGCACGTCCCACCGCCAGGCCCCGGTCAAGAACCTGGTCGGCAAGGTGCGCGAAGGCGTGCGCGAGCTGTTCTCCCTCCCCGACGGGTACGAGGTCGTCCTCGGCAACGGCGGCTCCACCGCGTTCTGGGACGTCGCGACCCACGGTCTGATCGAGAACAAGTCGCAGCACCTCAACTTCGGCGAGTTCAGCTCGAAGTTCGCCAAGGCCGCCAAGCTCGCTCCCTGGCTGGCCGAGCCGACCGTCATCGCGAGCGACCCGGGCACCCACCCGGAGCCGCAGGCCGAGGCGGGCGTCGACGTGTACGCCTTCACCCACAACGAGACCTCCACCGGTGTCGCCGCCCCGGTCCGCCGGGTGCAGGGCGCCGACGAGGGCTCCCTCGTCCTGGTGGACGCCACCTCCGGCGCCGGCGGCCTCCCGGTCGACATCGCCGAGACCGACGTCTACTACTTCGCCCCGCAGAAGTCCTTCGCCTCCGACGGCGGCCTGTGGATCGGCGTCTTCTCCCCGGCCGCGATCGAGCGCGCCGAGCGGATCCACGCCTCCGGCCGCCACGTCCCGGAGTTCTTCTCGCTGCCCACGGCGATCGACAACTCCCGCAAGAACCAGACGTACAACACCCCGGCCCTCGCCACGCTCTTCCTGCTCAACGAGCAGCTGGAGTGGATCAACGGCCAGGGCGGTCTCGCCTGGTCCACGGCCCGCACCAAGGACTCGTCGACCCGCCTGTACGGCTGGGCCGAGGAGTCCAAGTACGCGACGCCGTTCGTCACCGACGCGGCCAAGCGGTCCCAGGTCATCGGCACGATCGACTTCGCCGACGAGATCGACGCCGCCGCCGTCGCCAAGGTCCTGCGCGCCAACGGCATCGTCGACACCGAGCCCTACCGCAAGCTCGGCCGCAACCAGCTGCGCATCGCGATGTTCCCGGCGATCGACCCGGCGGACGTCGAGGCGCTGACGAAGTGCATCGACTACGTCATCGAGAAGCTCTGACCGCTTCCCGCCCGTGAGCGGACAGGGAGCCCGGCGCGGTGGACCGCGCCGGGCTCCTTCTCGTCCGCGGTCACGACGGCGCGCCGGTCACGCCGTCGTGCCCCGGGTCCGTGGAGGGGTGCCGCCGCGCCTTCAGGCCGCCGTGCACGTGACCGCGGGCGTGCCACCGCCTCCCGGCGCCCCGCCGAAGCCGAAGCCCGCCGAACCGCCCACCGGGACAGCCCCGTTGTGGGCCGCGTTGACGGCACTCACGGTGGCCCCGCTCTGTGTGTACGTGGCGTTCCACATGCTGGTGACCCGCTGGCTGCCGCTCCATGTCCAGGTCACCTTCCAGGACGTGAGTGCGGTGGTGCCGGTGTTGGTCACCTTGACGTCGGCGTTGAAGCCGCCGCCCCAGTCGCTGCTGACCGTGTAGGCGGCGGCGCAGGCGGCCGTGCCGCCGCCACCGCCGCCACCGCCGCCGTCCCCGGTCGACGGGAATCCCGGCGCCTTGACGCTCGCGAGGTAGCCGTCCTTCACGGTGTCCACGGTCGTCCAGTCGTCCTTGAGGATGCCGCCCGTGTCACCGGAGTTGGGGTTCCAGGACCAGAAGGTCCAGGAGATGCTGTCGGCGCCGTAGGTGGCGGTCGGCCGCAGGTAGGAGACGAGCGCCGCCAGCCACTTCTGGTCCACCGACGACTGGAGCGTCGTACCGAACTCGCCGACCCACACGGGCGCGATGTTCTGCTTGAAGAGGTAGCCCCAGTACTTGTCCCACACCCCGGGCATGTTGGCCGGGAAGGACGGGTCGCCGAACCAGCTCTGCTGGGCCACGCTGGTGGCGTAGTCGTGGGCGGAGTAGACGACCCGGTTCGCCACGTCCAGCTGGACCGGGTACTGCCCGGCCCCCATCAGGTTGCCGCCCCACCAGCCCGAGACGCCGTTGTACGTCTGTACGCCCTCCACGAAGACCAGCAGCCGCGAGTTGACGGACAGGACCGCGTTCCCGGCCCGCTGTGCGGCCAGCCGCCAGTCGACGGCCGTGTCGCCGCAGCCCCAGCAGGCCGGATCGTGCGGCTCGTTGTGCAGGTCGATCCCGATGACGGTGTCCTGACCCGCGTACCGCGCCGCCAGTGCCTTGAGGTCGGCGATCCACGTCGACTCGGGGACGGCCGGGGTGTACCAGAGGGCGGACTGCCCTCCCGAGTCGGGCCGGTGCCGGTCGAGGATCACCTTGAGGCCGTCCCGGCCGGCGTACGTCACGATCCTGTCCATGACCTGGAGGGAGTCGAGCCCCTGGAGGTCGGCGTTCTTGCCGCCGGAGAAGTCGATGCTGTCGGGCAGGGTGCCCTTGAACAGGTCGTCGCTGTAGGGGAGCCTGATGGTGTTGTAGCCCAGCGACTTCATCTGGTCGATCATGCTCTTGTAGTCGCGCGACCAGAGGCCGTGCACGACGTGGTTGCCGGTCTCGAAGCCGAACCAGTTGATCCCGGCGATCCGGACGGGCCGGTCGGCGGAGTCGAGGATCTGCCGGCCGCTGGTGTGCCAGTACCCGGCGCCGGGGTCCGCCGCGCGGGCGGTCTGCGCACCCGCCAGCGGTAACAGCAGTGCGGCCGTCACGGCGCACAGCGCTCTTCGCAGGCTGCGGAACATAGGGATGGGTCCTCTCGGGGGAGGCGCGGCCCCGGAACAGAATGGGAGCGCTCCCATGCACCGCGCACCCTCCATGGAACGGATAGACCATGGACACGTCAATAGATACGACGGGGCGGCGGCCCGCCGAGCCGCTCAGCTGCGGCGCAGCAGCCGCCTGAACCCGAAGAGCACCGCGCAGGCCGCCGCGACCGCGAGGGCGCCGACCTTGAAGCCGCCGCTCAACCCGCCGCCGTCACCCCCGTCGGCGGACGAACCCCCGCCGTTCGACGGAGACTTGCCATCGGAATCGGCGGAGCCCGGCGCGTCCTCCGGCTGCACGGCGCTGTCCGCGCCCTCGCTGCCGTACATGAGTTTCGAACCGTCCGGGCTGTACGTGACCGACTCGCCCTGCCCCTGGAGGGGGACGTTCAGCCGGCCCTGACGCTTGATCTTCCCGCCGTTCCACTCGTACGCGATCCCGCCGAAGTACCCGCGTACGGCGAGCTGCCGGCCGTCGGGCGAGAAGGCGGCGTCGGTGGCCCACAGGTCGACGGGGGCGACGGGCCGGAACACGTTCGTGCCGGACGCGGAGAGCCGGGAGGGGCCCTCGTAGAGGTGACCGCCGTCCTCGTTCTTGTCGACGATGTAGACCCGCCCGGTCTTCGGGTGCACCATCAGCGCCTCCGCGTTGCGGGGACCGTCCGCGTACTTCACGACGTACTGCGTGGCGCGGACCGTCTGGTCCTTCAGCACCTTCGGCTCGGGCAGCCGGTAGATCCACACGTGGTCCCACTTGCCGCCGAGGTTGTCGCCGATGTCGCCGACGTAGAGGTCGCCGTCGGGCCCGATGGAGATCGCCTCGACGTCCCGGGGAGCGCCCACCCCCGTCATGGTGACGGTGGCGACGGTCCGTCCCGTCCTGCTGTCGACCGCGTACAGGTACGCCCCGTCGTCGCTGTCGTTGTGGGTCCAGTAGACGCCCGGGTGCCGGTGCGAGGCGGCGAGGCCGCTGGACTCGGTGATCCGGGGGTCCTTGATCGTGAACCCGCCGTCGCCACCGCTGTCGGCGACGGCCGGCGCCGACAGCACGACGACGAGGGCGGCTCCGGCGAGGAACGGAAGCGATCGGCGCATGGTCCCAAGCCTGCCATCCCGGCGGGCGGTTCAGGGCCGTCGGCACCACCGCCGGGCGTCCGGGACGGCGTGTCCAGCCTCACACCCGCACGGCCCGTGGCGGCCCCGCCGATCGTCCATGATGAGCGGATGCTCAGGTTCATGCCCGTCGGCGACTCCATGACGATCGGTAGCGCGGGCGAACACACATGGCGTTACCGAATGTGGCAGCACCTGCGCGCGACGTACGGGGGCCCGTTCCAGATCGTCGGTCCGCGCGAGACGCTCTACGACAAGGCGACGGGCTCGCCCGACTCGTACGAGTACGCGGACCCGGACTTCCCCCGCGCGCACCTGGCCGGCTGGGGCGAGGGCTGGCAGCACATGGCCCCCGTGATCCGCGAGACGGTCCGTGCGCACCGGGCCGACGTGCTGCTGGTGTCGCTGGGCCTGATCGACCTGGGCTTCTACACGAACGCGGCCCAGACGGCCGCCAACGCCCGCACCTTCGTCGCCGAGGCCCGCGCCGCCAACCCCCGCATACGGATGGCCCTGCTCCCGGTCATCCCGAACGTCCGCGCCGAGTCCGACGCCCCGTTCGCCGCCGACGTCGCCGCCTTCAACGAACTCCTCGCCAAGGCCGTCGCCGACCTCGACGAACCCCGCTCGCCGCTCCTGCTGGCCTCGCCGCCCGCCTCGTACGACATCCACCTCGACACGTACGACGGCACCCACCCGAACGCGAGCGGCGAGCACAAGATCGCCGAGGCCTTCGCGGAGGCCATGTACCAGGCCTGGGACCTGGGCTCCCCCTACCTGGCGGAATCCGCCTGACCGATTCCGGGCGCATCCCGGTCACCGTGCGTATCGTTGAACCGCGCGGCTGCGCTCGACCGGGGCGCGGCCGCGGAGGAGCGCCACGATGACCGTCCTCGAAGACAGGATCGAGATGGCCGACGACAACGGCGAGCTGACTCTGGACGCCCTGTTCGGGTCGCTCGAGCGGACCACCCCCGAGGGATACAAGGTCGAGATCGTCGAGGGGGCCGTCTTCATGTCGCCGCAGCGGGACACCCACTGGGAAATCATCGCGGACATCTACGACCAGCTGCGTACCAAGTACCCGCGCAGGCGCGTGAAGTCCGACGTGCGCATCGACTACCCGGGCCACCTCAACGGGTTCGCCACCGACGTGACCCTCATGTCGGAACAGGCCGAGAAGGACTCGAAAGGCCTGTGGAGCTGCCAGGACGTCGAGTTCGTGGCCGAAGTGATCTCGAAAGCCACGGCGGTCAACGACTACGGCCCCAAGAAGACCGCGTACGCGAACGCCGAGGTGCCCGTCTATCTCGTCGCCGACCCCTACCAGGGCAAGTGCCATCTGTTCACCCAGCCCAAGGACGGCGACTACGTCACCGAGACGACCGTCGCCTTCGGCGGCGACGTCGACATGACGAACACGCCCGTCGGACTCACCGTCAGGACCGGGGAGTTCCCGCGCGACTAGTGCCGCGGCAGGCAACGTTCGCCCCGTCGCGACGCCCGGCACGCACTCTCGCCGCACCGGCCGGCAGCCCCTTCCGGGCGTGGGCGGCCACGCCGCCCTTGCCTAGAGCGCACTCCACGCCGTTGGCTAGGCAGTCATGGAGTACACGCAGCTCGGACGCACGGGACTCAAGGTCAGCCGCCTCGTCCTCGGCACCATGAACTTCGGTCCGCAGACCGACGAGACCGCGAGCCACGCCATCATGGACGCGGCACTGGACGCGGGGATCAACTATTTCGACACGGCGAACGTGTACGGCTGGGGCGAGAACAAGGGCCGTACCGAGGAGATCATCGGGAACTGGTTCGCCGGCGGCGGCGACCGCCGCGACAAGGTCGTCCTCGCCACCAAGGTGTACGGGAACATGGCCGCCGACGGCGAGGTGTGGCCCAACCACGACAAGCTCTCCGCGCTCAACATCCGGCGCGCGGTCGACGCCAGCCTCAAGCGCCTGCAGACCGACTACATCGACGTCTACCAGTTCCACCACATCGACCGCTCCACTCCCTTCGAGGAGATCTGGCAGGCGATCGACGTGCTGGTCCAGCAGGGCAAGATCCTCTACGCCGGGTCCAGCAACTTCCCCGGATACAAGATCGCCCAGGCCAACGAGGCCGCCGCCCGGCGCGGCGGCACGATCGGCCTCGTCAGCGAGCAGTGCCTCTACAACCTGGCCGAGCGGCGCGCCGAGATGGAGGTCATCCCGGCCGCGCAGGAGTACGGGCTCGGGGTCATCCCCTGGTCGCCGCTGCACGGCGGCCTGCTGGGCGGTGTGATCAAGAAGGAGGTCGAGGGCGGCCGCCGGGCGAGCGGCCGGTCCGCCGACGCCCTCGCCGACACCACCGTGCGCGCCCAGATCCAGGCGTACGAGGATCTGCTCGACAAGCACGGCCTGGAGCCCGGCGAGGCGGCGCTGGCGTGGCTGCTGACCCGGCCCGGCGTCACGGGCCCCATCGTCGGCCCGCGCACCGCACAGCAGCTGGAGTCGGCGCTGCGCGCCGTCGAGCTGGAACTGTCGGAGGAGGTCCTCGCCTCGCTCGACGAGATCTTCCCGGGTCCGGGGCCGTCCCCGGAGGCGTTCGCCTGGTAGCCGGCGAGGGCACGGCGGCGCGCGGCGGCGGTCGGCTACCTGACCGCCGCCGACAGCGCCACCACGACGAACATCAGCACGAGCACACCGGCCATGATCCGGTTACGGGTCTTCGGGTCCACGCATTCGAGATTAACCGGCCTCGTCCCCGGTCCCGTCGCCCACCCCCAGCGGCCAGCTCGCCACCGTCTCATAACGTGGCTGCTCACCGGGCACTCCCGACGTCGGCAGATTGCTGCGGACGAGACACAGCTCACCCACCGTCCACTCCCGCCCGGCGAAGCCGTCCAGGGCGGTGACGTACGGCGCGAAGCGCGCGGAGGTGCGGCTGCGGGCCACCGTCAGGTGCGGGTGGTAGGGGCGGTGCTCGTCCATGGAGATGCCCGCCCGGCGCGCCGCCGCCTCCGACCGGTCGGCCAGCAGCCGCATGGTCCGCAGGTCGCCCGCCACTCCCACCCACAGGGCGCGCCCGCCGAAGTGGCCGCCGCCGTGCAGGGACAGCGGGAAGGGGCCGGTGCGGCGGGCCGCCCGCGCCAGCCGTTCCGACAGGTCGGGGACGGTCTTCTCGGCCACCTCGCCGTAGAACGCGAGGGTGAAGTGCCAGCCGGGCCGGCCCGTCCAGCGCAGGGCGTCCGCCCCGGCCATCCGCTCCAACTCGTCCACTTCGACGGCGAGTTCGCGGATCACTTGCTCCGGAGGCAGTACCGCCGCAAAAAGTCTCATGCCGTCACCCTCCCAGGGAACGGATCATCGGGCGACCCTCCCCGGAAGGGCGACGGAGGCGGTGTCAGGCCGCCGTGGCCAGTTGTTCCTCGCGCTGCTCCGTGCGCTCCTTCGGCACGAAGCGGACCCGGGGGTGGCCGTGGTGCCAGCCGAGGGCGAGGCGCAGGCCGCCGATCCGGGCGAGGATCAGCCCGATCGTGGTCGCGGCCGCCACGGACACCAGGCCGCCGAGGGCGAAGCCGACGCGCGGGCCGTAGGCGTCGGTGACCCATCCGACCAGCGGCGCGCCCAGCGGTGAGCCGCCCATGAAGACCATCATGAACAGCGCCATGACCCGGCCGCGCATGGCGGGGTCGGTGGCCATCTGGACCGAGGTGTTCGCGGTGACGTTCACGGTGAGGCCGAAGATGCCGATCGGGACCATGAGGAGCGCGAAGAGCCACAGGGACGGCGCCGTCGCCGCGACCACCTCCAGGGCGCCGAAGCCGATGGCCGCCGCGATCAGGACGCGCAGCCGGGCCGTGCCGCGGCGGGCGGCGAGCAGCGCTCCGGCCAGCGAGCCGATCGCCATCAGCGTGTTGAACAGGCTGTACGCTCCGGCGCCCGCGTGGAAGACGTCGTCCGCGTACGCCGAGAGCCACACCGGGAAGTTGAAGCCGAAGGTGCCGATGAAGCCGACGAGGACGATCGGCCAGATCAGCTCGGGGCGGCCGGCGACGTAGTTCAGCCCCTCGCGGAGCTGGCCCTTGCCGCGCGGCGCCCGCTCGACCATGTGCAGTTCACGGGCCCGCATCAGCAGCAGGCCGACGATGGGCGCCACGAACGACAGGCCGTTGAAGAGGAACGCCCAGCCCGTGCCGACCCCGGTGATCAGCACGCCCGCGACGGCGGGGCCGACCAGACGGGCCGACTGGAAGTTCGCCGAGTTCAGGCTGACCGCGTTCTGGAGCTGGCCCGGGCCGACCATCTCCGAGACGAAGGACTGCCGGGCCGGGTTGTCGACGACCGTGGCGAGACCGACGGCGAAGGCCGCGAGGTAGACGTGCCAGACCTGGACGTGGCCGGAGAGGGTCAGGAAGGCCAGCGCGAGGCCGGTGAGGCCCATGGCGGTCTGGGTGGCGAGGAGCGTCGGACGCTTGGGCAGCCGGTCGACGAGGACACCGCCGTACAGCCCGAACAGCAGCATCGGCAGGAACTGCAGGGCGGTCGTGATGCCGACCGCGGCGGACGAGCCGGTCAGGCTGAGCACCAGCCAGTCCTGGGCGATGCGCTGCATCCAGGTGCCGGTGTTGGAGACGACCTGGCCCAGGAAGAAGAGCCGGTAGTTGCGGATCCTCAGCGAGCTGAACATGGAGGAACGGGAGGTGCGCCGGGCCCCGGAAGGGCGCTGCTCGGCGGGCGTGTTCCTCGGGCCGGCCGGGTTCTGCGCGGTGGCCCGGTCCAAGGTGCCGGACGCGTCGCTGTGGGGGGTGGACGGGGAGTCGTGGGTGGCTGGTGCGGGGGCGGAGTCTGCTCCGGATCCCGTACTCAAAAGGGCTCGCCTCCTCGGCATTCGTGGACGTCGGCGTCACGGGAGGGCGTCGGCGGTCTCTCGGGAGCGGCCCTCCCGGAGGAGGGCCGCGGATGGTCACAGATGTGCGAGCTTTTCCAGCACGGGGGCGGCCTCGCGGAGCTTGGCCCACTCGTCCTCGTCGAGGGACTCGACCAGCCGGGCCAGGAACGCGTTCCGCTTGCGGCGGCTCTCTTCGAGCATCGTCTCCGCCTTGTCGGTCTGCGTCACGACCTTCTGGCGCCGGTCCTCGGGGTGCGGCTCCAGCCTGACCAGCCCCTTCGCTTCGAGCAGCGCGACGATGCGGGTCATCGAGGGCGGCTGCACGTGCTCCTTGCGGGCGAGCTCGCCGGGCGTGGCGGTGCCACAGCGGGCGAGGGTGCCGAGCACCGACATCTCGGTGGGGCTCAGCGACTCGTCGACCCGCTGGTGCTTGAGTCGACGCGACAGGCGCATCACTGCGGAGCGCAAGGCGTTCACGGCGGCTTCGTCGTCGCCATGGGTGAGGTCAGGCATGTTCTTTAGCGTAACTCATTACTCTCGCTAAGGACCACCGGGGTGCCCGTGAACCGCGCCACTGAATCACGACATCACTCATATGAGTGAGCCCGCCGCGGAAAGTGACCCGTCGCCCGCCCGGCTGCCGCGACTCTCGACGGCATGGGGACCAGCGTGCTCAGCCTGCGGATGGACGGGGAGCTGCTCAACCGGCTCCGGCATCACGCCGCCAAACGCGGAATGAGCGTCCAGGACTATGTCGTCCGGACGCTCATTCGCGATGACTTCGACGAGCGGTTCCAGACCGCGGTCGAGGAGACGGAGAAGTTCTACGGGGTCACATGAGCCCCCGCACGACGGTACGCGGCCCGGCGGGCCTCGCACCGCGGACGCCTATGTCAGGCCCAGCGCCGGCATCAGGTAGTAGAAGGCGAAGACCGCCGACACCACGTACATCGCGACCGGGACCTCGCGGCCGCGGCCCGCGGCCAGGCGCAGCACCACGAAGGTGATGAAGCCCATGCCGATGCCGTTGGTGATCGAGTAGGTGAACGGCATCATCAGCATCGTCACGAAGGCGGGGACGGCGATCGTGTAGTCCGCCCAGTCGATCTCCTTGACCGAGCCGGACATGATCAGGAAGCCGACCGCGAGGAGCGCGGGCGTGGCGGCCTGGGACGGGACCATCGTGGCGACGGGCGTCAGGAACAGGGCCACGGCGAACAGCGCGCCCGTGACGACGTTCGCGAAACCGGTGCGCGCACCCTCGCCGACGCCCGCCGTGGACTCCACGAAGCAGGTGGTGGCCGAGGAGGAGGTGGCACCGCCCGCGGCGACCGCGATGCCGTCGACGAAGAGGACCTTGTTGATGCCGGGCATGTTGCCCTGCGCGTCGGTCAGCTTGGCCTCGTCGCTGATGCCCATGATCGTGCCCATCGCGTCGAAGAAGCACGACAGCAGGACCGTGAAGACGAAGAGCACGCCGGTCAGCACGCCGACCTTCTCGAAGCCGCCGAACAGGCTGACCTTGCCGACCAGGCCGAAGTCCGGGGTGGCGAGCGGGTTGCCCGGCCACTTCGGGGTGGTCAGACCCCAGGACGGGATCGTCGCGACGGAGTTGATGATCACCGCGACGACCGTCATCGCGACGATCGAGATCAGGATCGCGCCCGGCACCTTGCGCACGATCAGCGCGAGGGTGAGCAGCGTGCCGAGGATGAAGACCAGGACGGGCCAGCCGTTGAGGTGACCGTCGGCGCCGAGCTGGAGCGGGACCGTGGTCTGGGCGGCGTCCGGGATACGGGAGACGAAGCCGGAGTCGACCAGACCGATCAGCATGATGAACAGGCCGATGCCGATCGCGATGCCCTTGCGCAGGCCCAGCGGCACGGCGTTCATGACGCGCTCGCGCAGGCCGGTGGCGACCAGCAGCATCACCACGAAGCCGGCCAGCACCACCATGCCCATGGCGTCGGGCCACGACATCCGGGGGGCGAGCTGGAGGGCGACGACGGTGTTCACGCCGAGCCCGGCCGCCAGCGCGATCGGGACGTTGCCGATGACGCCCATGAGGAGCGTCGTGAAGGCCGCCGTGAGAGCCGTGGCGGTGACCAGCTGGCCGTTGTCCAGGTGGTTCCCGTACATGTCCTTCGCGCTGCCCAGGATGATCGGGTTCAGCACGATGATGTAGGCCATCGCGAAGAAGGTGGCGAAACCGCCGCGGATCTCGCGCGGGACGCTGGAGCCCCGCTCGGAGATCTTGAAGTAGCGGTCCAGGGCACCCTGCGCGGGGCGGGGCTCCGGCTGCTCCGGGGTGGGGGCCTTGGTGACGGCCGAGGTGGACATGCGTGACCTCATGAGGACGGGGGCCTTGGTGGCCTTTACGGGCGCCGGGCGATCGGGGGGTCCCGCGCTCGGACGGACCGAGAGCTGGGGAGAGGCGCCGGGCTGGGAACCTGATCGAGTCCGGCCCTCCAGTGATCACCAGCAGCTTCTTCGAGGCTTCTGTTGGTGTTTCATACGAAGAGAAAGAGCCAGACTCAGACCGTTTCAGTATGAACATATGAGTCCGAAATCGCTATCTCCGCGCGTAGACCGTTGCCGCGCAAGGCCACACCCGGGCTCCGGCGACGCTCGCGGCACGGCCTCGTAAGCTGTGCACATGGCGAAGTGGACCCCCAAGCACGAGGCGCCGGAGCCCCTGGAGGGCCCCGTCGTCGCCACCATCACCGGCGGCACGATCCTCTGGTTCGTCCTCTTCCTGGTGCAGCTGCCCTTCTACGGCTGGTTCGAGGACCACGGACACCTCTGGTGGCTGTGGACGTGCCTGGCCGGCGCGGGACTCGGGCTCATCGGCATCTGGTACGTCCGCAAGCGCGACGCCGCGATCAAACGGGACGCCGCCGGCCGGGACGCCTCCGCCGCGACGACCGGAGCAACCGGCGCCACCGCCGCGGAGTGACGGCGGCCCTCCCCACGCCTGCATCCCCACCTACACCCACGGCATCACACACCCGCTCCGCCCGTCCTCCCCTGGTCGGATCTTTGGGGCGCTCAGCGGGTGAAGCCGTATATCCGCACGTACCGTCGAATGCATGACGCACATCGACGCGGGCGCCGAACTCGACCCCGTTCACCCCGTGCCCATACCCGTCTCCAGGCGGGCGGACGGGCTGTCCGCCGCCGAAGTGGCCGAGCGGGTCGCCCGCGGCGAGGTCAACGACGTCCCCGTGCGCAGCAGCCGCTCCCTCGGGGAGATCGTCCGCGCCAACGTCTTCACCCGGTTCAACGCGATCATCGGTGCGCTCTGGCTGATCATGCTCGTCGTGGCGCCCTTCCAGGACAGCCTGTTCGGGTACGTGATCATCGCCAACACCGGGATCGGCATCATCCAGGAGTGGCGGGCCAAGAAGACCCTCGACTCGCTCGCCGTGATCGGCGAGGTGAAACCCACCGTCCGCAGGGACGGAGTGGCCGCCGAGGTCAGCACGTCGGAGATCGTGCTCGGGGATCTGATCGAGATCGGGCCGGGCGACAAGATCGTCGTCGACGGCTCCTGCGCCGAGGCCGACGGCCTGGAGATCGACGAGTCGCTGCTCACCGGTGAGGCCGACCCCGTGGTCAAGCACCCCGGCGACGAGGTGATGTCGGGCAGCTTCGTCGTCGCGGGCGGCGGCGCCTTCACCGCCACGAAGGTGGGCCGGGAGGCCTACGCGGCCCAGCTCGCCGAAGAGGCGTCACGCTTCACCCTCGTCCACTCCGAACTGCGCAGCGGCATCTCCACGATCCTGAAGTACGTGACGTGGATGATGATCCCGACCGCGATCGGCCTCGTCATCAGCCAGCTCGTCGTCAAGCAGCACGGCTTCAAGGACTCCGTCGCGCGGACCGTCGGCGGCATCGTCCCGATGGTCCCCGAGGGCCTGGTCCTGCTCACCTCCGTCGCCTTCGCCATCGGTGTGATCCGGCTCGGCCGGAAACAGTGCCTCGTGCAGGAGCTTCCGGCGATCGAGGGACTCGCCCGCATCGACACCGTCTGCCTCGACAAGACGGGCACCCTCACCGAGGGCGGCATGGACGTCACCGAGCTGCGGACCCTCCAGGACGCCGACGAGGCGTACGCGCGCAAGGCGCTCGGCGCGCTCGGCGAATCGGACCCCCGGCCGAACGCCTCCCTCCAGGCGGTCATCGCCGCCTACCCGGACAGCGAGGAGTGGCGCTGCACCGAGTCGCTGCCCTTCTCCTCGGCCCGCAAGTACAGCGGCGCCTCCTTCAGCGAGGGCAACGGCGAGTCCAGCACCTGGCTCCTCGGAGCCCCCGACGTCCTGCTGCCCGAGGGGGACCCGGCGCTCGCCGAGACGGAGCGGCTCAACGAGGCGGGGCTGCGGGTGCTGCTGCTCGCCCGCGCCACCAAGGACCTCGACGATCCGCAGGTCGCGGCCGGCACCCGGCCCACCGCCCTGGTCGTCCTGGAGCAGCGGCTGCGCCCGGACGCGGCGGACACCCTGCGCTACTTCTCCGAGCAGGACGTCAGGGCCAAGGTCATCTCCGGCGACAACGCGGTGTCGGTGGGCGCGGTGGCCGGAAAGCTCGGCCTGACCGGTTCGGTCGTGGACGCACGCCACCTCCCCGACGAGAAGGAGGAGATGGCGAAGTCGCTGGAGAAGGGCACGGTGTTCGGGCGGGTCACCCCGCAGCAGAAGCGGGACATGGTGGGCGCCCTCCAGTCACGCGGGCACACGGTCGCGATGACGGGCGACGGCGTGAACGACGTCCTCGCGCTCAAGGACGCCGACATCGGTGTGTCGATGGGCTCGGGCTCGGAGGCGACCCGGGCCGTCGCCCAGATCGTCCTCCTCAACAACAGCTTCTCCACGCTGCCCTCGGTGGTCGGCGAGGGCCGGCGGGTCATCGGCAACATCACCAGGGTGGCGACCCTCTTCCTCGTGAAGACGGTCTACTCGGTCCTGCTGGCCGTGCTGGTGGTGTGCTGGCAGGTCGAGTACCCGTTCCTGCCCCGCCACCTGACCCTGCTGTCCACGCTCACCATCGGCGTCCCGGCGTTCTTCCTCGCGCTCGCCCCCAACAAGGAGCGGGCCAGGCCCAACTTCGTGCGGCGGGTGATGCGGTACTCGATCCCGGGCGGCACGGTCGCCGCGGTGGCCACCTTCATCACCTATCTGCTGGCCCGCCACCACTACACGGGCGAGGGCTCGCTGGATGCGGAGACGAGCGCCGCGACGCTGACGCTCTTCCTGATCTCGATGTGGGTCCTCGCGATCATCGCCCGGCCCTACACCTGGTGGCGGATCTGCCTCGTCGCCGCGATGGGCGGGGCGTTCCTGCTGGTGCTCATGGTGCCGGGGCTGCAGCACTTCTTCGCGCTGAAACTGGTCGGCACCACGATGCCGTGGCTCGCGGTGGGCATCTCGGTGGTGGCGGCGGCCGCCCTGGAATTCCTGTGGAAGTGGGTCGACCGCCGCTTCCCCGCGTGATCCGGGTGTGCGTCCCGCGAGCCGTCTGCCGCACGTCCACGCCGTCACCCGTGGCGTTGACGGCGGGGGTCGTGGTGGTGCCCGCGCAGCTGTAGCGGTAGCAACCGTCGACCGTGGCCGTGGTGGTCGTCCTCAGGTTGCCCGTGCTGTCGGTCCTGACCGTCTTGAGCGTGGTGTACGTGCTGCTGCTCTTCTTGCGGAACTGGAGCCGCACCGCAGTACGCCGGCTGCACGCCATGAATCCGGGCGGCGCTCCCCACGGCGCCGCCGGGACGTCACGATCCGGAAATGCGGTGTCCCCGCGCCTCGTGACGAGGCGCGGGGACACCGGACGAGCGACTACTGGACGTCGACGTAGTCACCCGTGGCCTTGACGGCCGGGGTGGTCGAGGTGCCCGCGAAGCTGTAGCGGTAGTAACCGTCGACGGAGGCCGTCGTGGTCGTCTTCAGGTTGCCCGTGCTGTCCGTCTTGATGGTCTTGACGGTGGTGTAGGTGTCGCTGCCCTTCTTGCGGAACTGCAGCTGCACCGACTGGCCCGTGTAGCCGTGGTAGAGGTTGTCCTCCCAGTTGGCGCGGGACAGCTTGCCCGTGACCGTGATGGTCTTGCCCTTCTTCACCGGCTCCGGCGAGGCGTTGACCGTCAGCTTGGAGTAGCGCTGGACGTTCGGGGAGGCGAAGCCGCCCTGGTCGGCGATGCCGACGTTGTCCCAGTTGATGTCGTCGCTGGTCCAGTCCTCGCCGTTGTAGGCGATGGCCAGCGCCGCGGCGTGCCAGCTGCCGGCGTCCGAGTTGAGCAGCTCGCCCTCGGCCGGGTAGATGTCGATGTCGCCCTTGCAGGTGGCGACGGTCGACGAGGTGGCGGTGCAGCTCGCCGGGTCGTCGCCGAACAGCATGTTGTCCGGCATGTCGAACGAGCCCTTGTAAATGTAGGGGCCGGTCAGGAAGTCGACGGCGTCGATGTCGACGTCGGCACCGTGGGTCATGGTGTAGGTGACCGGGACGGTGACGTGGTTGCTGATGCCGACGGCGATCGCCTTGCCGCCGTTCACCTTGATGTTGGAGAAGGTGGCGTCGAGGGCGTACGGCGTGCCGGTGTCGGCTGCGGCGGAGGTGCTGAACGCGGCCTTGCCGTCCGCGCGGGCGGCTTCCTGCGCCTTGGTGACACCCGCGCGGTAGGACGGCGCGGAGTCGGTGGCGTGGGCGCCCGGGACGGCGAAGGCGGTGAGGGCCAGGGCGCCGGAGACGGCGGCCACGGTGGCTCGTATGCGCATGCGTTCCCCAAGTGGAGAAAGGGGCCCCGACGGCTTTCGTTCCGTACGGCTCGTCTTCACACGGGGCCCAAGTGATCGTGGAGTCTGTTGACTCGAAGATCAGATCTGCGACCGCGGCGAAAGGTTGTACGGCAGATGAAGACTTTGTGCGCGTATTACCAACGCCATGGCGACGCGTGGGGAAACGCCCCTCGGCGCTTCCCCGTCCCGGCCGCGTCGGCTCAGTCGAACCAGCGGTCCCGCGCGAGCTCTTCGGTGCGCAAGGGGTCCTCCAGCAGGGCCGCCACCTCGAAGCGGCGCGGCCACTGACCGGCCGCCCAGGCCAGCCCGGCCGCCACGCCCTCCAGGGTGGAGGCGTGCAGCACCCCGTCCCGTGTCCGCCGCCAGTCGAGCTCGACACCGTCGACGACGAGCTCCTCGTGCTCGACGTACGAGGTGGGCACCGACGGCCCCAGCAGGACCCGCACGGACGCCGGCACCTCGTGCTCGGCACCCTCGGACGTCACCTCGCCCGTCACCGACTCGCTGAGCCGCCGCACCTGGAACAGCTCGGCGAGATCGGCGGCCCGCGACGGCCGTACCGGCAGCAGCGGGACACCGTCCGTGAAGGGCAGCAGGTCGGGCGAGTCGACGACCACGGCGTCGGCCGCGTCCACGACCCGCACCTCCCCGTCCACGACGGCCCGCAGCTCGTCCGGCAGCGTCACCTGTTCGGGATCGAGATCCGCCAGCGCGCCGTACAGGGCATGCAGCTGGGAGCCGGAGACCTCGCGGTCCGGGTCGGCGAGCCGGTCGAGCAGCTCCGCGGCACCGCCGGGCTCGTCGAGGAGGGCGGCCACCGAGGTACGGACACCCAGCGCCCGCAGCACCTGTTCGTCGTCGAATCCGGTGGCGTCGGCCTCGTCGTACAGGCCGTGCAGCAGCGGATCGCCGCCGGCGGCCCGCAGTCCGGCAGGGCGCCGTCCGTCCAGGACGGGGTGCCCGCGCAGCCACCACGCCGTGTAGGGCCGGACGATCTCGTGCGTCCCGTCCGGCAGCAGGATGCGCACCGGCTGCGTCAGCGCGTCCCGCAGCGGCGGCTGCGAGAGCAGGGCGAGTGCCTGCGGCCACCGCTCGTCGTCCACCAGGTCCAGATCCCGCACGGCGACGATCTCCGTGGCCACCGGCGGCACGGGCGTGTCGGGCAGCCGGTCGAGGACGTCCTCGCACCACACGTCGACGGCGTCGAGCAGTCCCGCGTCGTCGGGCTCGGCGAAGTCCCCGTCGCGCGGCTCCAGTTCGTCCGGGTCGAGGACGACGTCGGTGGCACGCACGAGCGCGAAGTCGGCCAGCACGCCACAGGCCGCCAGCGGCTGCTCGCCCCAGCGCTCCGCCAACTCGGCGTCCACGAAGCCGACTTCACCCTCACGCATGACCTGCGCGAACGGACTGCCGGGCAGCACCAGCTCACCGGCGGGCGCCGGCTCCCCCTCGTCGTCCGGGAGGGCGAGCGCGCCCAGCCAGGGCTCGTCGCCCGGTTCGAGACCGGCGTCGCGGACCAGCGCGAGCACGGTGTCCGCCAGCTCCTCCGCGTCCGGCGCGTCCTCGTCCCACGCCACGCCCTCGTCGTCGAGCGAGGTGGCGACGGCGGCCCGCACCTGCGGGGTCGTGAGCACGGCACGCGGGGTCGCCGGGAGGGCGCCCAGCTTCTCCAACAGCGGATGGGCGGCATCCGGGTGGGCGACCTTCAGGCCGAGCCGGGCGAGGGCGTCCGGAGCGGCGGACCCCGTGCCGTCGGGGGTGGGCAGCAGGATCTGCCGGGGTCCGATCGTCGTCCGGCCGTCGGCGAGCGGCACGGGCAGTCCGGAGAGCCGGTCCGGGTCCACGCCCGCGAGGCTGTCGTAGAGCCGGTGCCACCACGCCGGGTCCTTCTCCAGGCCCGCCAGCCGGTCCACCGCCTCCGTCAGCGGCACCCGGGCGACGCCCAGGGTCCGCAGCTCCACCCGGCGTTCGAGCCCGGCGGGAAGCAGACTGGGCAGCACCTCGGCGAGCACCCGGACGGTCTCCGCGCCCGCTCCCTCGACCACCTCGGCGTCCCGGGGCCGCAGCGCGGCCGGATTCTCCACCGCCGCGCCCTCCGGCCAGTCGGCCGGAACCTCGGGTGCCTGGTCGAGCGGGGCCGCCGGCGGCAGGAACGCGGTGCGCGGCAGCCGGTCCAGGATCGCCTGGCGCAGCGCCCCGTCCAGTTCGCCCTTGCCCAGCGGGCCGGGCACCAGATCGATGATCCCGGTGTCCACCGGCCGCCAGGCCGCGAGCAGCTCCGCGTACGCGTCCGCCGCGCGCTGCACCAGGAAGTCGGTGAGCGGGCCCGGCGCCGCGTGGCGCCGGGTCGTGTCCAGCGGGAGCGAGGCGATCAGCAGCGCGGGAACCCCCAGCGGCTCGTCGCTGGGCGTGGGCGCGTGCACGACCGGGCTGGTGCGGGGGCGGGCCGGCGAACCGTCGCCGTCGACCGGCACCGCCCAGGTCACCGACCAGTACGGGCGCAGCCGCTCCTCGACCGGGCGGTCGGCGAGCAGCGACGCCTCCAGCGGGCCCTGGCGGGAGACGGTGCGGTAGCGGCTGGTGCCGTCCCGGGAGTCCTCGACCACGACACCGTCGCCCTCGGCGCGCCGCCGCAAGGTGCGGACCTCCTCGGCCCCGGCCTCGACGACCACCTCCTCCAGGCCCGGCAGGGCCAGCAGCAGGGCGTCGTCGACGTTCTTCAGCAGCCGCTCGGCGAGAGCCTCGGCCGCCGGGTCCCGCAACGGCAGGATCACGACCGTGTCGTACGGGTCCGGAGCGGTGCCCTCCGCCGCGAACGGGAGGCGCAGCAGGGGCACATGGCCGTCCCGGCGGCGGATCTCGTCGCCCAGTCCGGGGCTGTGCCGGGCCGTGTCGGCGGCCAGTTCCCGGGCCTCCGCGAGGGCCCAGCGGACACCGCCGTGCCGGCCCACCACGGCGGGCTCGTCGGTCACCGCGAGGACGGCCGCGAAGCCGACGCCGAACCGGCCGACCGCCGTGTCGGGGGCGTCCCGCTTCGCGGACGCGCGCAGCGTCGACAGCGACTCCACGCCCGCCGCGTCGAGAGGGGCTCCCGTGTTGGCGGCGACGAGCACGCCGTCGCGGAGGGTCAGCCGCAGGCGGCCGGGTACGCCCGCCCGGGCCGCCGCGTCCGCCGCGTTCTGCGCGAGCTCCACCACGAGCCGGTCGCGGTAACCGCCGAGGACCAGGTCCTCCTCCGCGTTGGCGTCCTCCCGGAACCGGGCCGGGCTCGTCGCCCAGGCGTCCAGTACGCCCCGTCGCAGGCGCGCCGTCCCGAACGGGTCCGCGCCCTCGGCTGCCGGCCGCACGAACTTGCTCACGGTTCACTCTCCCTCTCGGCTGGCGCGACCGCGAGTGCTGCGCCGCGCCCGGTCGCGGCACGAAGGTACCGCGCGACGGGGAGGGTCCTGGCCCCGCCGTCCCTCGTCCCGGGGCGGCGGCGCCCAGGAAGCCCCCGGGTCCGTCGCCCTGCGCGGGCCGATGCGGGCTGGGCGCGCAGTCCCCCGCGACCCCCGGGGGGGACGTGGTCGGGAGCCGGGTCCTGTGCGGGTGGGTGGGGGCCGGTCGCGCAGTTCCCCGCGCCCCTGGGGGGTATGCGGCTGAGGCCTCGCGATCCAGCCCCGGCACGTCGTGGCTCGGCGCGCAGTTCCCCGCGCCCCTGGGGGTATGCGGCTGAGGCCTCGCGGTCCTGCGTGGGTGCCCCGTGGCTCGGCGCGCAGTTCCTCGCGCCCCCGGCCGGGCCCCCTCAGGGGCGCGGGGAACTGCGCGACCAGCCCCCACCCACCCGCGGCACACCACGGACCGGAACCAGGCACAGCCCCACCCACGAACCGCCGCCCCCGGCCGGGCCCCCTCAGGGGCGCGGGGAAC